>CAYXHP010000138.1:0-55927 GCA_964465015.1 uncultured Gemmatimonadota bacterium | reverse complement strand
TGAGGCCCTCGTCCATCCACGGGTGGCGCGTCTCGTCGGAGCCCACCTGCATGGGGAACCACATATGCCCGGTCTCGTGCATGAGGTCACCGGCCAGCGACAGTGTGTCGGCCCACGGCTGCATGAGCGTCATCATCGGGTACTCCATGCCGCCCGAGTCGAGCACGCCCTCCATCGAGGTCATCACCGGCCACGGATACGGCCACAGGTAGTCGGACAGGCGTTCGACCGCGTCCCGGGTGAAGCGTGCGGCACCCGTCGCCCAGGCCGCAGCGGCCTCCGTGGGCCGGTAGAAGCTCTCGATGAGCACGGTGTCGGGCGGCGCGGACGGGGACTCCGCTTCCCCGCCGCCGGTCGTGGTGGCGGCGCGCGATGCTCCCTCCTTTGCGCCGGCGGCGGACCCGGGGTCGCGGCCCGACCGCCGTGCCGCCGCCACGCGCTCGGCCGCCGCGCTCCCGCCCACCAGCGCCCGGGAGGCGTCCCACACGTAGTCACGGCTCGTTCCCCAGGCGAAGTCGCGCACATCCGCGGCCGTGAAGTGCCACGTGAGGTCTCCGGTGCCGGGCGCGAAGGCGTCCGGCGAGCCGCGCTCGGCCGCCGAGACCACGTGCACCACCCGCCCGGTGCGGCGAGCCTCCGCCAATCGCGCCCTCGTGCGAGCGGAGAGGACTTGCCCCGGGTTCTCCAGGGTGCCGGTGGCCCCGACGACCCACCCGCGCGGGACCGTGACGCGCACATCGTAGTCGGCCGGGTCCATGTAGAACTCCGCCCCGTCCAGGTACGGGTCGGTCACCCACCCGTCGACGTCGTCGTAGACGGCCATCTGCGGATACCAGTAGCCCAGGAACCACACGCCGCGGTCCCGGCCCTCTCGGCCATCCGACGGTGCGGGCGCGGGCGCATACGACCACCGGAATGCCAGGGAAAGGCTGTCCCCCGGGAGGAGAGGGCGCATCAGGCTGATCCACAGGACCGTGCCGTGTACCGCGTAGCGGCCCGGGGCCGGCGGACCGGGGGGGCCCTCGGTGATCGGCATGGCGCGATTCTCCGGCGGCACGGCGGTCAGAGTCCGGCCGCGCGCCACGACCCGGTCCAGGCTCACTCCTCCGGTGATCGGAACCGCACTCCGGCGCGGGCTCCCCGGCGCGAAGACGTTCTGACGCAGGTAGACGGCCACGCGACTCAGCGTGTCGGGCGACTGGTTCAGATATGTGACGTCCTCCCGGCCCACGAGCCGTCCCGATGCCGTGTCCAGGCGCGCCTCGATCCGGTAGCGGGCGTGCTGTACCCAGTAGGAGGGGCCGGGACGCCCGCTTCGGGTCCGGGTGCCCGCCCGCACCGCGCGCGTGAACTCGGGCCGCTCGTACAGCGGCCCGGGCAGCGGCCGTCCTCCCCGCACGGTGGCCGCCGGGTCGACCGTCGGGGCCGGGCGCGACTGGGCCCCGGCCGGCACGGCGCCCACAGCGAGGAGCATCCCGGCGAGAAGTGCCGGAACGAGCGTGCCACGGGCGGGCCGGGATGTGTCCCTGATCACCTGCACCTCCAGGTCGGGGTCGGCGGGAGGAGCACATCGCGGTCCGTGCGCCCGTTCCCGCTAGCGCTCCATCTAAGCCCGCCGCGCCGCGCGCGACAACCGGCCGCCGTGCGCCGGAGCTCGGCGCGGGCTATCGTCGGGCTCCGACCGGGCAGGCCGTGAACCCGCTCCGACGCCGGAGGTACCGCCATGGGAGCCCTCGCCGCGCTGTTCCTCCTCCACGTGGCCGGCCTGCCGACGCCCGCATCGGCCGAAGGCGCCCCCGTCGCTCCAGGCGTGACTCGCTCCGGTGTCGTCGCCGGCCCGCGGGCCGCCGCGCTCCGCCACGCCGACCCGGCCCGAGCACTTCGGTCCGCCGCCGGCGCATTGCCCGACAGCACGGTCGTCGTCCTCCTCGGTACCGGCATGCCCCGACCCGACCCCGACCACCACGGTCCCGCAACGGCCGTCGTGGTCGGCGAGCGCACCTACCTGTTCGACGCCGGTCCGGGCGTCGAGCGTCAGATGGCGGCGGCCCACCTCCCGATCGACGGACCGACGGCGCTGTTCATCACCCACCTCCACACGGACCACACGCTCGGGTATCCGGACCTCATCTTCACCTCGTGGGTCATGGGCCGCCGCCACGCACTCCAGGCGTACGGCCCTCCCGGCCTCCGGGCCATGACCGACCAGCTGGCCCAGGCCTACGCCGAGGACATCCGGATCCGGACGGAGGGGCTCGAGCACGAGACGCCGGACGGCTGGAAGGTGGACGTGCACGAGACGCGGGGCGGCGTCGTGTACGACAGCGGCGGGGTGAAGATCACCGCCTTCCGGGTCGAGCATGGGAGCTGGAAGGTGGCCCTGGGCTACCGGATCGACACTCCGGACCGCTCGGTGGTGATCTCGGGTGACACGCGTCCCAGCCCCGAAGTGGAGCGGGAGGCCACCGGCGTCGACGTGCTGGTGCACGAGGTGTACGCGGCCTCGCGGGTGGCCCCGGAGCGCCGGCCGGGCGGATCGGACTGGCCCGCCTACATGAGGGCCTTCCACACCTCCGACCGGGAGCTCGGCCGGCTGGCGGCGAAAGCGCAGCCCAAGCTCCTCATCCTCACCCACGTGATCTACCGCCGGACCGTGGAGCGGGAATCGATCGACGTGATCCGGAAGGCCGGTTACCGCGGCGGCATCGTGATCGGGGAGGACCTGGACCGGTATTGAGGGGCCACGGCGCGGCGGCTCGGGATCAGGCGCGCGCCCCCACCACCAGCGCGATGGCCACGAAGTGGCACACGCTCCCGCACAGGACGAACAGGTGCCACACGGTGTGGTTGAAGGGGAGCCTCTTCCAGGCGTAGAACGCCACACCCAGCGTGTACACCACGCCCCCCGCCACCAGCCATTCCACCACGCCCGTCCCCACGGTGGCCACCAGCGGCCGCATGGCGAACACGCCGGTCCAGCCCATAGCCAGGTAGAAGAGGGGCGCGAGGACGGGGAAGCGGCCCATCCAGCCGAGCTTGACGATGATTCCGAGCACGGCCATCGCCCACACGAGAGCGAGGAGCCACGCGGCCCGGCCGAGCCCGAGCCCGAGGACGGCCACAGGCGTGTACGTGCCGGCGATCAGAAGGAAGATGGCGCAGTGGTCCAGTAGCTGGAGACACCGTTTCCAGCGCGGGTGCCGGGCGGCGTGGTAGGCGGTCGAGGCAGCGTACAGCAGACTCAGGCTCACCGCGTACACGGCCACCGCGGCGATGCCGAGCGGTGACACGCGTCCTGTCCGGGAGGCCGCCGCCCACACGAGGGCGCCGCCGGCCACGACGCTGGCCACGAAGCCCGCACCGTGGGTGAGCCAGGCGGCGATCTCCTCGGCCACGGTGGGACCCGTGGGGCTGGTCCGTCCTTCGTCTCCCATGCGGCGGGATACCCCGACGCGGGCCGAGAGGATCGGCCTGCCACACCGCGGGTCGGTTCGGACCGAACCGTGACTTTGACGAGGCGGACCCGGGGAGCGAGCTTGGAAGTCCATCATGAAGCCCTCGAGCCGCCCGTGAACCCGTCACCGCTCGCCCGGAGCGCCGTCTCGCGAGGCTGGCTTCCGCCTTTCCTCGCCGCGGTGCTCGTCACGGTCCCCACCGCCCGCGCCGCCACGGAGCCGGGAGCGGGGCACGACGGCCCGGCGCGCGGCGCACCCTCCTGCGCCGAGGCGGCCTCGGTCACCGGACGCACGGAGGGCGAGACCACCGGAGACCTGGAGATCCGCCTCGATGGCGAGGCGTTCTTCTCGCTGGTGGACCGGGCCAGCGGCGGCCACGCGCTCCAGATCACCCTGACCGAGCCGCAGCTGGGGCGCTGGCAGATGCGCTTCGAGGTCCCGGGACTGCAGGGCCTGCCGAAGACGGGCGACCTGGCGGTGGCCGCCGCCGATTCGAGCGCCACCCGAACGGCCACCGGCACCCTGTACGTCTTCGAC
This sequence comes from uncultured Gemmatimonadota bacterium, assembly GCA_964465015.1. Classification (GTDB taxonomy): domain Bacteria; phylum Gemmatimonadota; class Gemmatimonadetes; order Palauibacterales; family Palauibacteraceae; genus Humimonas. The sequence continues at coordinate 51,935 of CAYXHP010000138.1, read as the reverse complement.
GCCGCCGCGCTCGCGGGGCGGAACCTGGTACCGCGCTCGGGCATTCTCAGCCTGGATGCCGTCGGGGAGGACGGCGTCTGCGGTCGCTTCGATGTGATATGGCAGGGCCCGCAGGGCTCCGGCCTGCGGGAGCTGCGCGCCCGCGGGACCTTCGAGGCGGTGGACAGCGGTCTCGGAGGACCGGCGAGCTCGACCGGGAACCGTTGACCGGGGAGGGGTCATGAAGAACCACATCACCGCCGTCGCCGTGCTGCAGATCGTACTCGGGGCCTTCGGGCTCCTCGCGGCCGCTTTCGTCTTCGTCGTGGTCCTGGGCGGCGGACTCCTGTCGCGGGACCTCGGATCGATGGTGTTCAGCTCCGCCCTGGCCACGATCGGAGCGGGCTTCCTCATCGCGGTCTCGCTCCCCGGCATCGTGGGTGGCTTCGGCCTGTTGCGCGGACGTTCCTGGGCGCGGGTCCTCCTGCTGGTCGTCGCCGCCTTCGAGCTCTTCCACGTCCCGTTCGGCACGGTGCTCTCGGTCTACACGTTCTGGGTGCTGCTGAGCGAGGACGGGAAGCGAGCGCTGGCAACCATGTGACGATGTCCGACGTAACCCCTTTCTTGACAGGACATCACCATGTTCATACGTACGTATGCACCATGCCATACGAGGTGCGCGCGGTGAGCGCCCGACCCGCGCCGTGACGCCCGTCGACCGGGAGTGGACGACGAGGCTCCTGCGCGACCTCGTCGCCACCGACTCGATCAACCCGGCCTTCGGCGGTCCGGGGGAGGGCAAGCTCGCCTCACGAGTCGTGGCCTGCCTTCAGGCGCTCGACCTGGAGGTGGAGGTGCTCGAGGGCCGCCGCGGCCGGCCGAGCGTGGTCGGGACCCTGCGCGGCCCCGGCGGCGGTCGCTCGCTGGCGCTGTACGCCCACCTCGACACGGTGGGAGTCGAGGGGATGGAGGACCCGTTCGGCGCCAGGGTCGAGAACGGGCGCCTGTACGGGCGCGGGGCGTACGACATGAAGGGGGGACTGGCGGCATGCCTGGCTGCCGCGCGCTCCCTGGTCGAGCAGGGACGCTCGCTGGGCGGAGACCTCCACCTGATGTTCGTGGCCGACGAGGAGGTCGAGAGCCAGGGCATGCAGGAGGTCCTGCGCCGTTTCCGTCCCGACGGCGCGATCGTCACCGAGCCCACGGAGCTCCGCGCCTGCGCGGCCCACAAGGGTTTCGCGTGGATCGAGGTGGAGACGATCGGAAGGGCCGCGCACGGAAGCCGGTTCGAGGAGGGCGTGGACGCCAATCTCCGCATGGGGCGCGTCCTCACCTGGCTGGACTCGCTCGAGCGCGAGCTCCGGGCACGGCCGGGTCATCCTCTGGTGGGCCCACCGTCCCTCCACGCCGCGACGATCCGCGGGGGGACGGGCCCCAGCACCTACGCAGACCGGTGCCGCCTGCTGGTCGAGCGACGCACGGTGCCGGGAGAGACCCCGGAGGCGGTGCTGGGGGAGATCCAGGGCATCCTGGAGGCGCTCGCCGGGGAGGACCCGGAGTTCGAGGCCACCTGCGAGCTGCAGCTGTGGCGGCCTCCGTTCGAGGGCGATACCGGTGGGCCGCTGGCCGCGGTGACCCGGCAGGTCATGATGACGCTGCTCGACCAGTCGCCGCCGATCGTCGGCGAAAGCTACTGGATGGACGCGGCCCTGCTCGCCCAGGCCGGAACCGACGTCATCGTGCTCGGACCCCGGGGAGCGGGCGCTCACGCCGCGGAGGAGTGGGTCGACCTCGCGTCCGTGCACCAGCTCGCCGCGGCGCTGGAGGGGATCGCCGAGGCCTACCTGCGCTGAGGGCTCGCAACATGCGCTTCTTCTGCACGGCCAGGACCGTGGCCGGCAGGTAGAGGCCCACCTGAGGCTCAGCCGGAGGTGGGCGAACTCCCGGCCACCGATCCGTCCTCCAGGCTCTCCAGCATGCCGAGGAAGAGGTCGACCGTATCCGGGCTGAACGCCTCGCCGGCGCCGGCGCGGAGGTGGGCCACGATCCGCTCCTCGCTCCAGGGGCCCCGGAAGGGGCGGCGGGTTCGTAGAGCGTCGTACACGTCGCACACCTGGACCAGCCGCGTGGCGGGGTGAATGGCCCGCGCGAAGCGCCGCTCCGGGTAGCCGCCGCCGTCCCACGTCATGTGGTGCTCGTAAGCGACCACGGCCGCCACGCCCAGTCCGTCGAGCGACCGGAACAGGATGCGGGCTCCGTCCGCCGGATGGCGCTTGACGATCCCCCACTCCGCCGGGGTGAGCGAGCCCGGCTTGTTGAGGATCTCCTCGGGGACCAGGCTCTTTCCCACATCGTGCAGGAGCGCCGCCTGTCCCACCGAGTGCACGTCTTCGCGGCCGTATCCGAAGCGCTCGGCCAGTCCGATCGACAGCACCGACACGTTCATCGAGTGGATGGTGCTGTACTGGTCGATCTCCTTGAGCGGCACGAGGAGCCGCAAGAGGTTCCGGCTCTGCTGGACCGCCGCCCCCACCGCCTGGACTACCGCCGCCGCCACGGTGGCCTCCACGGTGCCGTCCACCCGGGCCGACTCGAGCAGCGCACCGACGCGCTGCAGCTCTCCATCGAACGAGCGGCTCTCGGGCTCGTGCGCCGACTCGGCAACGCGCCCGAATCGAAGATGCGGGAGCCGAACGCTCGGGAACGCGGCCTCTCCGCCCCCCGCGACTTCGGAAGCGGCGGCGGGTCGGACCGGCGCCGCCTCGAGCCTCCGTACGGCCTCGGTCAGGAAGCTCTCCACCTCGGCCGCGGGCACCCCCCGGACCACCTCCAGCCGCTCGACGCCCACCGCCGCGAGCTGGGAGCCCCAGCTCCAGCGCCCCAGGTCGCGCAGCCGCCGGTCGCCGAGCACGACGTCGTCTCCGAGGAAAGTGAGTCGCAGTCCCGGGTCGCCCGCCGTGGCCAGCGTCTCGAGGAGCGCTATGTGCACCCGTTCCACGGCCTCGGTGCGCGCCGGGTGGCCCGGGGAGTAGAGCCTCATCGAGGATAGCGCCTGGCCCAGGGAGGTCAGGAACTCGATCACCACGGTCTCGCTCACGGGCCGCCCTCGTCGCCCGGGTCCGCCGCCGCGCCGCGAGCCCCCGGCTCCCGTGGGGCCTCTTCGCCGCCCTTCACTTCTCCCACCCCGCGGCCATCGGACTCCGGCTCCCCGGCCACTCGGCCGGCCGCCGCTTCCCGGACCCTCCCGTCATCGCTCGCGCGCGCGGCCTCCACGGCCGCCCGAGCGTCCGGGTCCCCCGGCCACCGGGTGGCCAGGGCCTCCAGCGCCGCGAGGACCGGACTCGACGGATCGGCGATCCGGCGCCAGAACAGCCAGCGACGCACCCACACCACCGAAAGCAGCGTCTGCAACGCGGTGCGCGTCCCGAGGCCGCCCAGGATGCGCACCGCGCGGGCCCGAAGCGCCGGGGCCAGCGTCCGGTCCTCGGCCCGTCGCGCCACCAGCGGCTCGAGGTCCGCCGGCAGCGCCTCGGTGGCTGCCGACAGGGCCAGGCCCACCACGCGCTCGTTGTCGTCCCGGAGTCCGGCAACCAACGCCGCGTGTCGGCCCTCCGGCTCCTCGAGCGCCAGCCGGAGGGCGTCGGCGCGCACGCGCGGCTCCGGGTCGTCCAGGTACGGCAGGGCCGTGAAGCTCCCCGGCCGACGCGGCAGCTCGTAGAGCAACGCCAGGAGATTCCGACGCACGAACCAGCGCTCGTCCTCGAGCCGGGGCGGGACCAGGTCGGCCACCGGCTCCCCGATCTCCACCAGGAGGGCGAACACGTTGTGCCAGTAGGCTCGCGAGCCGGCGTTGGAGTCCGACAGGGCGTCCAGGAGGGGACCGGCCACCACGGCCCCGGCCCTGAGGACGATTCGCTTGAGCAGATCGAAGTCCGGATTGGGCTCGTTCAGCAGGCCCTCGACCGTCTCCGGGACGGCGAGCCGGTCCCAGAGCGCCTCGGCCGCGCGGCTCGGTCGCGGCGCGGAGTCGACCATGTGGACCAGCTCCGGCACCCGACGCGTCTCGACCAGGGTGTCCGCGGCAGCGCGAACGTCCCGCGCGAGCTCGTCCATCTCCAGGCCCATCTGGACATAGCGCTCCGGCTCGACCGCGAGCGGACGGATGGGCCGCCCGGCCGGCGCGGGCGGAGTGCGCGTAATGCGGCGGAGCGTCCTTCGGTAGAGGGACGGGCGCGGATCCTCGAGGTTCCAGTCGGCGACGATCCGGTCGATGAGCGCGTTGACGTCCTCCGCACGCTTCGGCTTCTCCGCCGACTCCCCGGCGGACTCCGGGGGCGGCCGGGTCCGGGGCCCCGCGTACATGGCCAGCTTGCTCACCAGGCGGAGGAGCCAGCTCTCGATCCCCTCTCCCCGGCGCTCGGCCGCCGCCCGTACCAGCCGCAGCGCAGCTTCCGTCTCCAGCCCCTCGGACGCCGTGACGAGGAGGTCCTCGTCCCTTCCGCCCTCTTCCCCGAACCGCAGCAGGTAGGCGAGGGTGTCGGGCTGGAGGCACAGGATCATGCCCGACATGCGCTCGCGCACCCGATCCGAGTCGCCGCCTTGCGCCGCGGCCAGCCGCTCGGCCATCCGCATGATCTGGAAGGCGACGACGCGGTCGGCGTCCTCGGCGCCCAGCCCCGCCTCGAGCCGTCGAGCGGCTTCGGTCGGACTCTCGGAGGCCAGATCGACCGGACCGATCCGGGAGCCGAGCGGGGCCTCGGCCAGAACCGGAGCCTCCAGGACGCCGCTCCGGGTCCCGGCCCCGCCTTCGGCCTCTCCGGCGTCTCCGGAACGCAGGGCCTCATCCGCGGGGGCCTCCCCCCGCTCGTCCAGGCGCAGGGGATCGTACCGCTGCGGCTCCAGCCGTACGTGTGGCCAGGAGCGCACCTCCTCGCCCCGCAATCCCAGCGGCTCGCCTCCGCGACTGGGGTCGACCGCCATGACGCTCAGGAAGGAGGCGAGCTCGGCCTCCTCGAGGCCGGCCAGGAAGGTCACGCGGGCCAGCTGGTGGTCGTGGAGGCGCTCGGCGAGGGCCCGGAGGTGTGGACGGGAGGGATCGCTCTCCGCGCCGCCGACCCTTACCCGGTCGCGCCGGCCACGCACCTCCAGGGTGCCCCGTTCCCTGAGGAGAGCGCGCAGGGAGTCCAGCACTTCATCGGCCGCAGGGCCGAGCGCCGGATGACCGGGCGGGTACATGGAGAAGCGTCCGAGGGCCACGGCCAGATCGACCAGGCACCGCTCGACGGCGGCGGGAAGATCCGCGGGGGCCTCCTCGGGCTCCCCCGGAGTCCCCCGCGGGGACTTCGGCTCGGGATTGGGCGACGTCATGACCTCCCCGGGACGAGACGTGGATCCGCCCGGCACGCCCTCAGGTTCGGTCCCGCACGGCTTCATGGCAAGGACCGGAGACGCCGGCGGCGGCGTTGCCCGTCCCGGCGGACGCCGGCAACTTGACAATGCACCTCGGCCCATCAGGGGGGACGGTGATGCACGGATGCGCAGCGGTCGTCGCCACGTTCGGTCAGCGCTACGAGGCGGAGATGGCGCACGGCTACCTTCGAGACGCCGGGATTCCCGCCGCCGTGGCGATCGACGACGCCGGCGGGGCCTACGCCGGGTTGACCTTCTCACCCAACCCGGCGCGCGTCATGGTCCGACCCGAGGACCTGCGGCGGGCCCGACGGGTCCTGGTCGAGGTCGGCCTGGCCGAGCCTCGGGGAGACGAGCCCGACGGCGGGAGCTGAGGAGCTTCCATTGGACCGGGACGGCGCCCTGGAGCTCGCGCGCTCCCGCCTGTTCGCGCTCCGTGCCCTCCCCTGGGGAGAGCTTTCGAGGCGCGCCGGGCGCGCGGCGGTCGAGCACGAGGAGGTCGGAAGCGGCGGCCTCCACTGCCGCTTCCTGGTGATCCACTACGCGGCGACGGAGATCGACGGACGCCCGGCGGTGCGGGTTTCCGTCAACGTGGAGGACGGGGGATGGCCGGTGCTCGAGCAGGGGGACGTGGAGTTCGTCCGAACCGAGTGATCCGGCCGGGAGAGCGGCTCCTCCCGGCGCCCCTCCTCCTGGCCCTGGCGGCCGTCGGCGCGGCCTGTGCGAGGGGCGGATCGAGCGCACCCCGTCCGCACCCGATGCTGTCGGCGCAGCCGGTCCGCACGGAGGCGTTGCTCCAGGCCGTGCACGCCGCCGACGACTCCGTGGTGTGGGTGGCCGGGCACGATGCCACCTGGGCGGTGACCCGCGACGGCGGGATCCACTGGCGCGTGGGCACCGTGCCCGGGGCGGAGGGCCTCGAGTTCCGGGACGTGTGGGCCGCCGGTCCCGACACGGCCGTCCTCCTCAGCTCCGGGCCGGGCGATCGCTCCCGCATCTACCGGACCGTGGACGGGGGTCGGAGCTGGTCCCTCCAGTTCGCGAGCGAGGATTCCGCGGCATTTTACGACTGCCTCGACTTCTGGGACTCTCGACACGGTCTCGCTTTCAGCGACGGCGTGGGCGGCCGCTTCCCGCTCCTCACGACCTCGGACGGGGTGCGGTGGAAGCCGGCGTCCGGCGAGGGCGCCCCCGCGGCGCGACCCGGCGAGGGCGGCTTCGCGGCCAGCGGTGACTGCCTGACGCTCGGCCCGGACGGGCGGGCGTGGATCGGGACCGGAGCCGTGCACGCCGCGGCCCGGGTGCTCCGAAGCACGGATGGAGGTCGGTCGTGGGCCTCGGCGGGCACGCCGCTCCCCTCCGGTCCCCAGGCGGGGGTCATGGCGGTGGCGTTCCGGGATGCCCGGCACGGGGTGGCCGTGGGCGGGGACCTGGCGCGCCTCGCCCGTCCGGACACGTCGGGCGTGGCCGCCGCGCGCGGAGGCTCCGTCGACGCCGGTGGGGCCCGGCGTGGCACGGCGGACGGGTCCCGGGGTTCGGCCCCCGGCGCCTTTGAGCCCGCTCGGGTGGCCCTCTCGGACGACGGCGGCGCCACGTGGACGCGGGGCGGCTCGCCCACCTTCGCCGGTCCGGTGTTCGGGGTGGCCTGGGTGCCCGGCGCACCGACGCCCACCCTTGTGGCCGTCGGTCCCGGCGGGGCGAGCTACTCCACCGACGCGGGCCGGAGCTGGACGTCCCTGGACACGGCCGCCTCCTGGAGCGTCGCGTTCGCGGCGCCCGATGCGGGGTGGCTCGTGGGCCCGAACGGCCGGATCGCGCGCGCCGGAATCTACGGCGGTCGATGACAGCGGGCCGGGCCCACGGCGAGCCACGGGTTTGGAACCCGCGTCCGGCACGGTATATTCGTCACAGCGTTCGAACACCACGCGGCGGCCGCCGCGCCGCGCCCCGTCGCGGGCGTGGAGCGCCACGACCCCGCCGCTGATCCTTCCGAGGTCGAGAGCGAGCGATGTCCACCAACGAGTCGCAGGCCGGGTCGACCGGCCCCGTGAGCGAGAAGGAAGCCCGCCGGGTGGCCGAGAGCGCGCGCGAGTCGCGCTGGGAGGGCGCGACCTTCATGCGCGACCTCTATCTCGGGAACTACAGGTTCGACCGCATCGATCCCTACCCCGAGCCGGGCGACTTCATCGGCGCCCGTGCCCGGGACTACATGGACCGGATGCGGGCCTTCCTCCGAGACGAGGTGGACTCCGATCGGATCGACCACGAGGGGAAGATCCCGGACCACGTGGTAGACCGGTTGCGCGAGATGGGGGCGTTCGGCCTCAAGATCCCGCAAGAGTACGGGGGTCAGGGCTTCAATCAGAGCGAGTACGGGGCCATCATGTCGGTGGTCGGGAGCCAGGATGGCAACCTCGTCGCGCTCCTGTCGGCCCACCAGTCCATCGGCGTGCCGCAGCCGCTCAAGATCTTCGGCACCGAGCAGCAGAAGAAGAAGTACCTGCCGCGCCTGGCGAAGGGGGCCATCTCGGCGTTCGCGCTCACCGAGCCCCAGGTGGGCTCGGACCCCGCCGGACTCGAGACCAGTGCGGTCCGCACCGAGGACGGCGAGGCCTTCATCCTCAACGGCGAGAAACTGTGGACCACCAACGGCACGGTGGCCGAGCTGTACGTCGTCATGGCCCGGCATCCCGACACGGGGAAGATCTCCGCCTTCATCGTCGACGCGGACTGGCCCGGGGTCGAGGTGAGCCAGCGGCTCCACTTCATGGGGCTCAAGGCGCTCGAGAACGGCGTCATCCGATTCAAGGACGTGCGGGTCCCGAAGGAGAACCTCCTGTGGAAGGAGGGCCGAGGGCTCAAGCTGGCGCTGGTGACGCTGAACACGGGGCGTCTCACGATCCCCGCCGCCGCGGTCGGCACGGTGCAGGCGGCGCTCGAGATCTGCCGGAAGTGGTGCGCCGAGCGCATCCAGTGGGGGGTCCCGATCGGGAAGCACGAGGCCGTGGCCCACATGCTGGCCGACATCGCGGCCGAGGGCTTCGCCATGCAGGCGGTGGCGGAGCTCACGGGGATCATGACCGACCGCAAGACCTTCGACATCCGGCTCGAAGCCGCGGCGTCCAAGCTGTTCAACACGGAGATCGGCTGGAAGCTCCTGGACGACACCGTCCAGATCCGGGGCGGCCGCGGCTACGAGACGGCCGATTCGCTCCGCTCGCGCGGCGAGCCGGGGATCCCCGTCGAGCGCATGCTCCGGGACTTCCGGATCAACCGGATCTTCGAGGGCTCCAGCGAGATCCTCCGCCTGTTCATCGCCCGGGAGGCGGTGGACAAGCACCTGGAGGTGGCCGGCGAGCTGGTGGAGGGAGATCTCACCTTCGGACAGAAGCTGGCCAGGTTCCCGAAGGTCGCGACCTTCTACGCCGGATGGTATCCCACCCGCTGGCTGGGCTGGGGCCGCTGGCCCCGCTACGGTCGCTACGGCGACCTGGCGCCACACCTGCGCTTCTGCGACCGCTCCTCGCGCAAGCTGGCCCGCAAGCTGTTCCACAAGATGCTGCGCTACGGGGCGAAGCTGCAGTACAGGCAGGGGATCCTGTTCCGGGCCGTCGACATCGGGGTGGAGCTCTTCGCCCAGTCGGCGGCGGTGGCCCGGGCCCAGATGATGGCGCGCACCAACCACCCGCACGCGGATCGGGCGCGCGAGCTGACGGACATGTTCTGCCGCAACTCGCACCGCCGCGTCGAGGCGCTCTTCCGGGCACTCGATGACAACGACGACGAGCAGAAGTACGCGCTGGCCCAGAAGATCATGGACGGCCGCTTCGCCTGGTGGGAGGAGGGGATCGTCGGGCTCGGTGAGGAGGCCGAGGCGCTCGAGCCGCACTTCGAGCCCGAAGCGATCGACGAGCACGAGACGGTGCACGCCGACGGCTAGATCTCTACGGCGTCAGGCCTCGCCGACGTCCAGCACGATCTTTCCCAGGTTGACGCTGGATCCCATCGTCCGGTGGGCCTCGGCGGCCGCGGCGAGGGGGTAGGTGCGGTCCACGATCGGCCGTAGCCTCCCCTGCTCGAACAGGGGCAGGAGACGCTCCCGGAACTCCGCGGTGAGGGCGAGCTTCTCCGCCGCACTCCGGGCCCGCAGGACCGTCCCGAACACCCGCAGCCTCCCGGTCAGGATCCGGCCCAGGTCCGCCTCGGCGGTGCGGCCGCGGAGGAGCCCCACCAGCACCAGCCGGCCGAGCGTGGTCAGGCTCCGGAGGTCGGGCCCCAGGTAGTCCCCGCCCACCATGTCCAGGATCACGTGCACGCCGCGTCCGCCCGTCCGCTCCCGCACCACCTCCTCGAACGAGTTCTCCGCGTAGTCGATCGGCACGTCGAGCGGCAGGCCGGCCCGTTCGATCCCCTCGAGCTTCGCGGCCGAGGCCGTCCCGCAGATCATGGCGGCGCCGCCGGCGCGGGCCAGCTGGAGGGCGGCCGTCCCCACGCCCCCGCCGGCCGCGTGCACGAGCACGGTCTCGCCCATCGACAGTCCCGCCTGGCGGAAGAGCGCGTCGTAGGCCGTGAAGAACACCTCGGGCACGGCCGCCGCCTCCACGAACGAGAGGTCTTCGGGTATCGGCAGGATCATCCCGCCGGGCACTACGGCCCGCTCCGCGTACCCGCCGCCGCCGAGCAGCGCCATCACCCGGTCGCCCTCCGACACCCCCGGGACCCGCTCCCCGACCTGCGAGATCACGCCCGCCATCTCAAGACCCGGGATGTCCTGCGGGGCACCGGGTGGCACGGGATAGCGGCCCTCGCGCTGCAGGAGGTCGGCGCGGTTGATGGCCGTCGCGCGCACGTCCACCAGGACGTCGTCCGGACCCGGCTCGGGGTCGGCGACCTCCTGCAGCCTCAGTACCTCCGGTCCGCCAGGCTCCGTGATCCGAATCGCCTTCACCGTTCCACCTCCGCGCGCTCACTCTCCCCGGCCCGCCTCGCGCCGCGTCCGCTCCGTCCCCTGCCCGCGCCGCCGGCCCGTCTCCGCCGCGACCGCTTCCCCTCGCGTCCGGGCTCCTCGCAGGACGATGCTGGCCGCGGGCCGGACCGCGGGCAAGATTCCATCCCCGATGCTCGCCCGCGCGCTCGCCGACCTGGTCCTCCTGATCCACGCCGCCTTCGCCCTGTTCGTGGCGCTCGGCGGCCTCCTCGTCCTTCGCCGACCGCGGGTGGCCTGGATCCACGTTCCGTGCGCCCTGTACGGGGCCGCCATCGAGTTCGTGGGCTGGGTGTGCCCGCTCACGCCGTTCGAGCAGCGGCTCCGTCGGGCCGCCGGCCAGGCCGGTTACTCGGGCGGCTTCCTGGACCACTATCTGCGCGGGGTGCTGTATCCGGCCGGCTGGGCGCACGTGCACGTGGCGCTCGGGGCGGCCGTCGTGGTCGGGAACGTCGCGCTGTACGCGCTGGCGATGAAGCGGTGGCGGGAGAAGGACCGGGCGTCGAGGCGGTGAGCTGCAGCGGCGGACCGCGATGCGCCTATGGCCGGGCCGCGACCTCGGAGCGAACCCGGTCGAGGGCGGCGGCCGGGTCGGCGGCCGCCGTGATCGCCCGACCCACCACCAGGAAATCGGAGCCGGCGGCGCGGGCCTCGGCAGGGGTGGCCACGCGCTTCTGGTCGTGGACGTCGCCTCCCGCCAGCCGGATGCCGGGGGTCGCGACAAGGAACTCCTCGCCGCACAAGGCCTTCACGGCTCGGCACTCCGACACCGAGGCCACGGCGCCGTCGATCCCGGACCCGAGGGCCAGCGCGGCCAGCCGACCCACCGCCTCCTCGGCCCGGGCGCCGGGGCCCATCACTTCGGCCAGCGCCGCGTCGTCCAGGGAGGTCAGGACGGTGACGGCCAGGAGCCGCAGGGGGCCGTGTGCGGCCGCCCCCCCCCTCGCCGCAGGCTCTCCCGGTCCGGCCGAGGGCCGCACGGTGGCCGATGCTCGCGACCCGGCCGAAGCGATCACCGCCGCAGCCGCCGCCTCGAGCATGGCCCGCCCGCCGGCGGCGTGGACGGTGAGGAGGCGCGCGCCGAGGCGGGCCGCCGAGCGTACGGCCCCGGCGGCCGTGTTGGGGATGTCGTGCAGCTTGAGATCGAGGAAGACGGGGTGACCCCGATCGGCCAGCCGCTCGACCACGCCCGGACCCGCGGCGGTGAACAGCTCCAGGCCCACCTTCACCCACGTGTCGCCGGGCAGTCGTCCGGCCAGCTCCAGCGCGGCGGCCTCGTCGGGGACGTCCAGGGCCACGATGACCTCGGGGCGGGCGCTCACCCGGCCGCCTCCTCGCCGTGCGCCGGCGGCGCCGGGAGCTCCAACGCCCCGACCAGCTCGGAGAGCTCCGGGATCGCGTGCCGCTCCAGGTAATCGGCCAGGCCGCGGTGCACCCCCTCGGCCGACGCCGGATCCACGAACAGGGCCGTCCCCACCTGGACCAGGCTGGCGCCGGCGAGGATGTACTGGAGCGCGTCGCGGGCCGTCCGGATCCCTCCGATCCCCATGATCGGCAGGGACGAGGCGCGCGCGGCCCTCCAGGTCAGGTAGACTCCCATGGGGAGGATGGCCGGACCGCTCACTCCTCCGCTCACGTTCCCGATCACGGGCCGGCGCCGGTCGACGTCGATGAGCATGCCGGGGAACGTGTTGATCGTGCTGAGCCCGTCCGCCCCTTCCTCCTCGCACAAGCGCGCGAACACGCCGATGTCGGGGACGTTGGGCGTGAGTTTCACGACGATCGGGCGGTCGGTCACCCCGCGCAGGCGGCCCACCAGCTCGGCCAGAGCCGCCTCGTCGGTCCCGAACATCGTGCCGCCCTTCACGTTGGGGCACGAAACGTTGATCTCGTAGCCCAGGAAGCCCTCCTCGCCGTCCAGGCGACAAACCACCTCGGCGTAGTCGTCCACGGTTCGCCCCACCACGTTCACGAACACGCGGGCCCGGCCCAGATGGTCACGGAGCCACGGCAGCTTCTCGGAGATGAAGCGGTCGAGACCCACGTTGTGGAGGCCGATCGCGTTGATCATCCCGGCGGGGGTCTCGGCGATCCGGTGCGGCGGGTTGCCGGCCCGCGGCTCCACGCTGACCGCCTTGGTCACCAGGCCGCCCAGCTCGTCGAGCGGGATGAGGCCGTCGTACTCGCGCCCATAGCCGCACGTGCCCGAGGCGAGGAGCACCGGGCTCTGGAACTCGACCCCGAACAGGGTCTGGCGGAGGGCATCCGCGCCGGATCGCGATCGCCGGCTCCCGGCCGCCCCGCGGCCGGCCTCCCCTGGCGCTCCTCGGTCGCTCACGGGCTCCAGGCCAGCTCCGCTGCGTGAAACACGGGCCCGTCGGTGCACGCCTTCCGCCACCCGCCTTCGGCGGCCGGCACGACGCAGCCCTGGCAGGTCCCGACCCCGCAGCCCATGTGCTCCTCCACCGACACCTGGAGGTCCACGCCCTGCTCGGCCGCCAGCCGGGCCAGGGCCCGGAGCATGAGCGACGGCCCGCATCCCAGGAGCACGGGATCATTCGAGAGGTCGATTCCCTCCAGCACCAGGCCCCGGTGCCCCACGGCGCCGTCCTCGGTCCACACCTCGGCGGGACCGGCAGCCAGGCGCTCCAGGAGCGCGGGATCGAACACGCGGGCCCCCGAGCGCTCCCCGTACAGGAGCGTCACTCTGCGCCCGCTGGCCCGCGCCGCACCGGCAAGGAAAAGGAAGGGGGCGAGCCCCACGCCCCCGCCGACGCACAGGATCGGCCGGTCCGTGCCCGGGTCGAAGGGGCGGCCGAGCGGCCCCAGAAGGAGCGCGGTGTCGCCCGGCCGGAGACCGGACAGGCGCACGGTACCGGCGCCGAACGCCCGCACCAGGAGGCCCACCCGGCCGTCCTCCGAACGCCAGCCTACGCTGAAGGGACGCGGGAGGAAGGGAGGGGCCGAGTTCTCGATTCCGAACCCGATCATGAGAAACTGCCCCGGCCGGCTGGCCGCCGCGATCGCGGGGCTCTCGAGCTCGAGCCACCAGGTGTCGTCCGCCACCTTCCGGTTGGAGAGGACCGCGGCCAGGTGGCGGACCGGAGGAGCGGCGCCGGCGTCCCGGGACGCCCCGGCGCCGCCCGTCCGCAAATCGTCTACAGTTGTCGTCAACGACCACCCGCCGCGGTGGTGCCGCTGGCGGCGAGGCGCTGATTGTAGTCGCTGGCGTATTCGGCCACCGCGTCGGCCAGGGCCGTGGCGATCTCGTCCTGCCCCTTCGAGCTCCTCAGGAACCGCTCCTCTACCGGGTTGGAGATGAACCCGATCTCGGCCAGCACGGCCGGCATGCTCCCGCTGGCCCCCATGAGCACGTACAGTCCGGCCTGCTTCACGCCGCGGTCGGGCGTGGTGACCTCGTCCCGCATCGCGTTCTGGATCTCCCCCGCGAAAAAGCTCGACTCGCGCACGTTCAGGTTCTGCCGATTGGCCACCAGAATGTAATTGATGTCGTCCAGGTTGGGGCGGTCTTTCGGATCCTCGTACTGGACCGCGCTGTTCTCGCGGATGGCCACCCGCCGGGACTCCTCGGTCCGCGAGGGGGAAAGGAAGTAGGTCTCGAAGCCGCGGGCCGCGCTTCCACTCTCGGAATTGCAGTGGATCGACAGGAAGAGATCGGCGTGGCGCTCCACCGCGATCTTCGGCCGGCCCGAAAGGGTGATGAAGACGTCCTTGGTTCGCGTGAGGCTGGGCTCGATGCCCGGCACCGAGCGGAGCTTGGCGGCCACCCTCTTGGCCACGGCCAGCGCCACGTTCTTCTCCGTGGTGCCGCGCGGCCCCCGGGCGCCGGGGTCCTTTCCCCCGTGGCCGGGGTCGATCACCACCCGGAAGGGGCCCGGGTGGGGCGCGCGTCGCACCGGACCCGGGCCGCTCGACGCCACCGGGGACCCGGCATCGCCGCTGGAGGGAGCACCCGCCGCGACGGACCTTTCCGCCGCCCCCGCCTCCAGGACGTCGAGCAGCTCCGCCGGGACCCAGAAGCTCCCCCCCTCCCGGAAGGGCGGGTTCACCAGCTGCTCCACCCGGTCTCCATCCCGGTAGAAGGGGCTTCCGGCCCGGAGCTCGAGGGCGTGGCCCGACACGGTCGCGCGCAGGCGGTCTCCATCCACCGACACGTCCTGGATCACCTCGCCGGGGAGCCGACTCGCCGCCACGACCGGATAGCCGCGGGCTCCGCGGACCGCGGACTCCGCGCCGGTCGGCGCTCGCGCCGCTCCGCTCGCCTGCGCCCGTGCCGGCGTGCCGGCCGCGCCGAGGAGCAGCACAGACCCCACCACGACCGACACGGGCGACCACCTCCTTCGCTTGCCCGACGCCCGTACAGTCACCCGGCCCGCCGCCGCGAGTGCCCCGGACCCCCGTCCACGTCCTCCCGTCGCCTCACCCACCGTGTCGCTCCATGGCTCGCTCGGCCTCCCTGCGCATCGCTTCCCGCTTCAGGTCCTCGCGTCGGTCGTGTCGCTTCTTCCCCCGGGCCACCGCGAGGGTGACCTTGGCGTGACCGCGCCGGAAGTACAGGTCCAGCGGCACGAGCGTGAGCCCCTTCTCCTGAGTGGCCTGGGCCAGGCGCTCGATCTCGTGCGCGTGCAGGAGGAGCTTCCGCGTTCGCTTGGGGTCGGGGGCATCCAGGCTGGCCGACTCGTAGGGAGTGATGTGCAGGTTGTACAGCCATGCCTCGCCCCCCTCCACCCGCGCGAACGCGTCGGTGAAGCTCGCCTTGCCCTCCCGCAGGGACTTCACTTCCGATCCCATCAGCACGAGACCCGCCTCGTGGGTGTCGAGGACATCGTACTCGTGCCGGGCCTTGCGGTTGCGCGCAACGATACGCCGGCCGTCTTCCGTTTCGGTCACACGACCTCCGGAGGTCGATCGGCGGTTGGACGGGACATGAAAGGCGAAATCTATGCGACGGAGGGCGCCATCGCCACGCGAAAGGCGGGGCGCGTGCGGCCCGACGCGCGTCCGGGGTCCGGCCGTCAGCCGCGGTGGAAGATCTGCCGCTGCCGTCGCAGGGTGCGGCGGAGCTCGTACACCTGGGCCACTTCCCCGCCCAGGATGAAGAGCACCGAGCCATAGTAGGTGGCGAGCACGATCACCACGAGGACCGAGAACGCGAAGAAGATGGAGGAGTAGTCGGCGAAGTTCGTCACGTACCAGCCGAAGCCGACCTTGAGAAGCTCGAAGGAGACGGAGGCGAACAGGGCCGCGAGCGCCGCCGTTCGCCACCGTACCCTGTTCAGGGACACGAACTTGAAGATCAGAAGGAACATGACGTAGATGAAAAGGAAGGCGGTGGCGAAGCCGGCCAGCCGGGTGGTCGGGCCGGCCTCCAGTCCCATGTGGGTGAGCAGCTGCTGACCGAGGCCGCTCAGGACGGCGCTGATCGCCATGTTGAGGGTGAGGAGCACCGTGCTCACGAGCACCAGCTGCACGTCCACCCACTTGCCGCGGATGACGCCCGGCCCCTCGCCCAGGTCGAAGACCTCGGCCAGCACCGTGCGCAGCGCCCCGAACAGCCGCGTCGAGAACCACACGAACAGCGCGGCGCTCACCAGCCCCACCGAGCCCGCGCTCGCCTCCACGTCGTGCAGCTGACCGGCCAGGTAGTTCTGGATCGACGCGCTGCCAACCGGCAGGAGCTGCCACAGGCGAGCCAGCACGACGCCCTGCGGCTGCTCGAAGTGGGGGGCGAGCACGAGCCCCGCCACGGCGAGAAGGAGGAGCAGGAAGGGTAGTGCGGCCAGGACGAGGCTGAACGTCATCCCCGAGGCGAGGAAGAAGATGTTGTCGTCCCCCGCCTTCTCGTAGACGTACGCGACGAACTCACGGAGCTCGCCGACCCAGCGCACCCTGGAGCCGCCGGATCAGCCCGCGGGTGGCGCCTGCCTGGGCGTCCTCAGGCCTCGTCCCCGGACGCGTCCTCCGCGGCCCCGCCGTCCTCCTCTGGGGTCCCCGCCGCGTGCTCCCGCGACTTGATCGTGTCACGGTAGGCGCGCTTGGATTCCTCGACCCGCCGCTCCAGGTCCTCGCGGGCTCCGCGGGCCACGCTCCTGCCGGCCCGAACAGCCTCCTCGGCCTGGCGGCGGCGGTGCCGGATCTCCTCGCGGGCCAGGTCCACCCGCTCGGTCACGTCCTCGCGGGCTCGCTCGTAGATGCCCGCGAGATCCTCCCGCAGGCCCTCGAGCCTGCCCTCGGCGTCCGACCGCAGTCGCAGCGCGCCCTCGCGCAGCTCCCTCTGGGTCTCCTCGCCGGAGCGCGGCGCGAACAAGATCCCGGCCGCGGCGCCACACAGCAGGCCCAGGAGGAATCCGGTGACGCCGCTGCTCTTCTTGACCACGACGATCGGGACTTCGTTCTCTTCGGACATGGCTTCACCTGGTCTCGTATCGGATGGTCACGCCGGGACCCACCGGTCCCGGGTCGTGCACAGCGCATGCCTCCCACCGCGCCGGCGCCGGGCCGACCCCGGCCGTCGACCGTGGCGGGGGCTCCTCAAGCGATCGTCTCCTCCTTCGGGCCCAGGAGGTCGATGAGCCGGTCCCCCAGCTCGGCCTCGGACAGCCCCAGGATGGCCGCCGTCCTCTCCCTGTCGCCCCCCGTGGAGGCGAACGTGTCCAGGATGACCCTGGACTGTGCCTTTTCGAGCGAGAGCCCGACCGGGATGCGGACCTCCGTCGGGCCCCGCCGATCGGCCGACCGGGGTCGCAGGTTGGTGAGCGTGATCTCGCCCTCGCCCGTCATGATGACCGCCCGCTCCACCGCGTTCTTCAGCTCGCGCACGTTCCCGGGCCACTCGTAGGCCCGCAGAAACCGGAGGGCCTCCTCGGAGAAGCCCGACACCTCCTTGCCGTGCTCCGCCGCGTCCTGTCTGAGGAACTCTTGCGCCAGCAGCAAGATGTCGCCACTGCGCTCGCGCAACGGCGGCAGGGCCATTTCGACCACCGCCAGCCGGTAGTAGAGGTCTTCCCGAAAGTCCCCCGCGTCCAGCGCCTCGTGCACGTCGCGGTTGGTGGCCGCCAGCACCCGGATGTCCACCTGGATCTCCTCGCGCCCGCCCAGACGCCGGAACCGCCGCGACTCGATGGCCCGCAGGAGCTTCACCTGGGTGTCGGGACCCATCTCGGCCACTTCATCCAGAAAGAGGGTCCCGCCGTCCGCCAGCTCGAAGCAGCCGGCCTTCTCCTTGAGGCTCCCGGTGAAGGCACCCTTCTCGTGCCCGAACAACTCGTTCTCCAGGATGTCCTTGGGGAAGGCCGCGCAGTTCACGGCCACGAACGGTCCCTCGGCCCGGGCCGACTTGGTGTGGAGAGCGCGGGCCACCAGCTCCTTCCCGGTCCCGGATTCCCCGTAGATGAGGACGCTCGCGTCGGTGGGAGCGACGGCCTCGATGGTCTTGTAGACCTCCTTCATCTCCTCCGACTGCCCGATGAGCTCAGCGTAGCGCGTGAGATTGGCCACCTTCCGCTCCAGGGCGGCCTTCTGCTCGCGGAAGTCGTACTTCTCCAGCGCCTTGGGAACCAGCGCCTTGAGCCGATCGGTCTCGAGCGGCTTGGTCAGGTAGTCGTAGGCTCCGCGCCGCATCGCTTCCACCGCCGAGTCCACCGAGGCCTCGCCGGTGATGATGATCACCTCGCTACCGAGCTGCTCGTCGCGAATCCGGCGCACGAGCTCGAGACCATCCATGTCCGGCAGCATGAGGTCCACGATCACCAGGCCGTAGGTCCGCTCCCCGAGCCGCTCCCATGCGGCCTCGCCGCTAGGGGCCGTGTCGACCTCGTATCCCTCTGACGAGAGGACCGCAGCCAGGGCCTCGACGATCGTCTCCTCGTCGTCGACGACCAGCACGGGGGCCGTGGAGACGGATTCGCCGGACGCACCGTTCCGGCTGGACTTCGCCTGCGTCGCCTTCTTCGTCCTCGATTTTGACCTTGCCATCACGCTCGCGATCTGGGACAGGTGAGGGGGTCGAGAATCCGGGCCGGCCATACGTCCGTCGCGACCCGGGAGACCGTCGGACGCGGGAACTGAAAATTACGGCGGACCGGCCCCTCCCACCACCCGGCGGTACGCGTCCGGATCCCAGCGCGGGACCCCGTCCCGGTTCGCCACGCGCCGCCCCAGGAAGTAGATGAGGCGGCCGATGCGGGCCATCTTGCCGTACTCCAGCCGGTCGGCCTCGTCCGACGGCTGGTGGTAGTCCTCGTGCAGCCCGCTGAAGAAGTAGAGGATCGGGATGCCTTTGCGCGCGAACGTGTAGTGGTCCGAGCGCGTGTAGAGCTCCTGGCGTGGCCAGGGATTCGGGATCACGGCCATACCCAGCTCGCCGTGGCGCGCGACCACGCTGTCCACGTCCGCTCCGAGGCTCGACTCCTTCTTGCCGATCGCCACCACGGTGTCCTTCCAGTTCCGCCCGATCATGGAGATGTCGAAATCGGCGACCGTGCGGTCGAGGGGGAAGACCGGGTGGTTCACGTACCACGTCGAGCCCAGGCGTCCCTTCTCTTCTCCGCTGAGGGCCATGAACACCACGGAGCGACGCGGACGCTGCGAGTCCTTCGCGTACGCCCGGGCCAGCTCCACTACCGCCGCCGTGCCCGACGCATCGTCGTCGGCGCCGTTGTAGATGGAGTC
This sequence comes from uncultured Gemmatimonadota bacterium, assembly GCA_964465015.1. GTDB lineage: Bacteria > Gemmatimonadota > Gemmatimonadetes > Palauibacterales > Palauibacteraceae > Humimonas. The sequence goes on along the minus strand of CAYXHP010000138.1, from coordinate 32,872 downwards.
GCCGTCCACCGCCGGTCCCACACCGACATGATCCATGTGTGCGGTGAACAGGACGTACTGGCTCCGCAGATCGGGATCCGAGCCCGGGAGCCATCCGATGACGTTCATGGCGCTATCCGCGCGTACCGTGCCGTCGGTCTGGATCCGCGCCGTCCAGCCGTACGGTAGCGTCTCGGACGCGAGCAGCGGACCGCGGAGCCCCTCGGGCAGGGCGGAGGCGGCCGCGAGGACCACCGGCTCCCCCGGCAGGTCCGGACGACCGATCGACACGCGGCGCGATCCGAAGAAGCGCTGCAGCCCGGTGAAGTACGAGTCGGGAGCGTCGACCACGATGACCGCCCCGGCCGCGCCGCCCTGGCGCAGAATCTTGCGGATCGCCGCGAACACGCCCGGCATGGTGGAGGGCTCGGCCGCGACCAGGAGCACGGAGCCGGAGGGCGGCGCGCCCGCCGAGTCCGGGTCGAAGCGGCGCAGGGGGCCGGAGCCGATCAGCCCCGTCCCGGTCGGCGCGGCGACGAAGTCCGTCCCGGACCGGAGCTCATGCCGCCCATCGGGACCCTCCAGGACGAGGCTCTGCGCCTCCGGGCGTCCGGGCTCGATGACGGTGACGGGATAGTACTGCAGGTACCCATCGCCCAGCCCCGGCCTCAGACCGAAAGACCGGAACTGCCGGGCCACCCAGCGAGCCGAGGCCGTGAGGCCGGGACTGGGCGTGTCCCGGCCGCGCATCGAGTCGTCGGCGAGGACCCCGACGAACCTGCGCAGCTCATCCGCCCTGATCGCGGAGGTGGAGGCGGCGGCCGAGGGTTCCGTCTCCGCCTGGGCGTGGACGCGCGTCCCGTACGTCACGAGCGTGAGTACGGCGAGCGGGACGGCCGGGAGCCGGGCGCCGAAGATCTTCCTTCGATCCCGCGGACGGGCTTCGCGCATGCTGAGATCTCTCCGCTGTGCGTTTCGGACCGTGTCTCCTGGCGGCCGGTCCGAGCATACCCGCCCCTACGGAGCGTGTGCCCGCCAGCGGCGCTCTCGCACCGGAACCCCACCGGACGGGCACGGTACACCTCCCCGTGTCCGGACCGAGTCGGTCCGGGGAAGCACGGGTCCGCCTGAGCCAGGTCGCATCCACGGGGTCCTTGATACTCGACAGCTTTCGTCAGCTTCTGCAGCAGCGGCATCTCCAGGAGGCCCTGCCCCGACCCGGCCAGCCTACGCGCGTGGGCCCCCTTCCCGGTGCGGCGGCGCCAGCCGTGGCCGCGTGTCTGGCTGGCGTGGAAGGTGGTCCCGTCGTCCTCGTGGCCGACACTCCCTCGGAGGCCGAGGAGCTGGTCGCCGACCTCGAGAGCCTGAGCCCTTCCCTCCCGGCGGACTACTTTCCACAGCGCGAGGCGCTCCCCTACGAGGACGTCGACCCGCACGTGGAGATCACCGGTCAGCGCGTCGAGGCGCTGGCCTCCCTTCTCGCCGGCCAGGCGCGCCTGCTCGTGACCACCGCGCGTGCGCTGGTCGAACGCTCGCCGCTTCCGGGGACGGGTCCGCTGGAGCTGCGGCTCGGGACCGGGGACGAGTGGCGCCTGGAGCGCCTCTCGGAGCGCCTCGAGCGCATGGGCTTCGAACGCGTGCACACGGTGGCCGAGCTGGGGGAGTACGCGGTGCGCGGTGGGATCGTCGACCTGTACCCGCTCAGCACCGACGGGCCGGTGCGGCTCGAGCTGTGGAGCGACCGGGTCGCCTCGGTGCGCCGCTTCGATCCCTTCACCCAGCGGACCTCGGAGATCCTCGAGTCGGTGGAGGTACTGCCCGTCGACCTCCGGGCCCCGGCGGCGGCGAGCGGGTCCGACGATCGACGGCGATCGCTCCTCGAGCTCCTGCCCGAGGGCACGATCCTCCTGGAGATGGACGCGAGCCGCGGCCGCGAGCGGCGGGCGGAGCTCTGGAGCGACACGGCCGCGGCTCGCCTCCGGTCCGGCGCGAGCCTGACCACCGAGGAGCTCGTCGTCCCGCCCGAGGAGTCCGAGGCGCGCCTGGCGTCCCTGGCCCGTCTGCAGGCCGCCGACTCGGCCGCCGGGCTGCCGTGGCTGGACCTGGGGCTCGCCGGACCGCCCGCCATCGACCGCGACATGGGCCGGCTCGTAGAGGTCGTGAAGCACGCGATCGACCGCGGCGATCGGGTCCGGATCCTGTGCGACAACGAGGGTCAGCTGGAGCGCCTCGAGGAGATTCTCACCGAGCGCGCCGAACCCGATCTGGTGTCCGCGGCGGGGCTCACGCTGGGGTCGCTCAGCGGCGGGTTCCGGGTCCCCGGACCCCGGCCCCTCGTCGTCCTCACGGACCACGAGATCTTCCGGCGCGCGCGCCGACGGCGCCGCACGGGTCGCTTTCAGGGCGCCGCCACGCTGGAATCGGTCGCCTCCCTGCAGCCGGGCGACTACGTGGTCCACCTGGACCACGGGATCGGGCGCTACCGCGGCCTCGAGCGCGTCGAGGTCGGGGGGGAGGCGATCGAGACCCTGAAGATCGAGTACGCCGACGGAGAGTTCCTCCGCGTCCCGCACTACCGGCTGGACCTCATCGAGCGCTGGAGCGCCCCCGGGGAAGACGGCCAGCCGTCCGAGCCCCCGGCGGTCCACAAGATCGGGGGGAAGCGCTGGAAGAAGCTCAAGGAGCGCACGGTCGACTCCATCCAGGAGCAAGCCGCCGAGCTCCTCGAGCTCTACGCGCACCGTCAGCTCGCCCAGGGACACACTTTCTCCCGCGAGACGCGGTGGCAGCGAGAGATGGAGTCGGCGTTCCTGTACGAGGAGACGCCCGACCAGCTGGCCGCGTGGGAGGATGTCCGAAAGGACATGGAGGAGCCGCGCCCCATGGACCGGCTCATCTGCGGAGACGTCGGCTACGGGAAGACGGAGGTGGCCATGCGAGCCGCCTTCAAGTCCGTGCAGGACGGCAAGCAGGTGGCCGTCCTCGCGCCCACCACCGTGCTGGTCGAACAGCACCTCTCCACCTTCGGGCAGCGACTGGCCGGCTTCCCGGTCCACATCGAGCAGCTGTCACGGTTCCAGTCCCGCGGCGAGCAGGACCGGGTGCTCGGGGACCTCGCCGCCGGGACGCTGGACATCGTGATCGGCACCCATCGTCTCCTGTCCGACGACGTCCGCTTCCGGGACCTGGGCCTCGTGATCGTGGACGAGGAGCAGCGCTTCGGTGTCCGGCAGAAGGAGCGTCTCAAGGCGCTCAAGCGCTCGGTGGAGGTCCTCACGCTCACGGCGACGCCGATCCCGCGCACCATGCAGCTGGCCCTGGGCGGCCTTCGCGACATGTCCATCATCGAGACGGCGCCGCGAGACCGGATGCCGATCATCACGCACGTCCTCCGGTGGAGCGATGCGGTTCTCCAGGACGCGATGCGCCGGGAGCTGGACCGCGGCGGGCAGGTCTTCTTCGTCCACGACCGGGTGCAGACCATCGAGGCGGTGCGACAGCGGGTCGCGCGCCTGGTGCCGGACGCGCGCGTGGCCGTCGCGCACGGGCAGATGAAGGGAGAGGAGCTCGAAGAGACGATGTCCGGGCTCGTCCACGGGGAGATCGACATCCTCGTGTGCACCTCCATCATCGAGAACGGCCTCGACGTGCCCAGCGCCAACACGATGATCGTCCACCGGGCCGAGCGCTTCGGTCTCGCCCAGCTCTACCAGCTCCGCGGCCGAGTCGGGCGGTCCTACCACCGCGCCTATTGCTACCTGCTCGTGCCCGACGATGTGACCCCGGAGGCGGAGCAGCGCCTCAGGATCCTCGAGCATCACACCGAGTTGGGCGCCGGCCATCTCATCGCCCTCAAGGACCTGGAGCTGCGCGGGGCCGGCAACCTTCTGGGAGCCGAGCAGTCCGGCTTCGCTCGGGCGGTGGGCTTCGAGACCTACCGGCGGCTCCTGGAGCGCACGGTGGCGCGCCTGAAGGGCGAGGACGGCGCCGGGCCCTCCGAGCCGACCCAGGTCTCGGTCGAGGGCGAGGCCTTCCTGCCCGACGAGTACATCCTGGACACGGAGCAGAAGATGCACCTGTACCGGCGCATCTCCCGACTGGCGTCGCGGGAGGCGGTCCAGGAGCTGCGCGACGAGCTCCGCGACCGCTTCGGGCCCGTGCCCGACGCCGCCGCCCGGCTCCTGGCCACGGTGGAGCTCCGGGTCCTGGGCCAGACGCTGGACGCGGACTGGATCCGCGTAGGGGAGAAGGCGGCGCGCATCAACTTTCGCCCCGAGGCCGTGCCGCGCATGGCACTCCTCCGGGACGCCTTCCTGGATCGCCAGCTGGCCGTTGAAGTCCGCCGCACGCAGCCGCTATCCTTGGTGCTCGACAACGCGGGCGTCGAGCCCATCCTGGCCACCCTGATCGACGCGCTCTCGGTGCTGGCACGCACGGAGGAAGCCGGTGCGCCGGCCGGACGGTGACCGCGCCCCGGATCGGCCCGGCGCGGGACGGGTATTTCCGCGGGATCCGGGGTGAGGCGTGCGAGCGCCCGAGGCGCCCCGCCGTTCGACGAGTCCACCAGCCAGGGAGCCGTACGAGGATGAGCCAGACCGTCACCGAAAGCGCGGGTGGGCCGCCCGCGCGAGCACGGAGCACCGCGCGCGGCGCCGCGGCGGCCGCGAGGTCCGTGCACCCGGTCCGCGGGCTCGTCCTGGCCCTCGCCGCGGCGCTCCTCGCCCTGGGCCGGCCGGGGGCGGCGGCCGCCCAGCAGCCGACCCCGGCCGACACGGCACCGCCCGTGCCGTCCGGCGTCCCCACGCGCGCGGATACCACGCCGCCGGCCGATACCGTGCCGCCCGAGGACACGATCCCCGCATCGCGCGCTCCCCTGTCGCCCACGCCCGCCGAGCCGGAGCCGGAGCTGGGACGCGCCGGCACGGGCGACTCGATCGAGGTCGTCGACCGGTTGGCCGCGGTGGCCGGCGATTCGGCCATCCTCCTCTCCGAGGTGCAGGAGCAGATCTACCGGATGCGCCAGCAGGGGCTGAAGATCCCCGACGACCCCGTCGCCCGCGATTCGCTGATCCGCTCGACCCTGAACAACATGGTCGACCGCCTGTTGCTCGTGCAGCGGGCCATCCAGGAGGGCGTGACGGTCACCGACGACCAGGTGCAGCAGGCCGTCCAGTCCCAGTTCGATCGCATCCGCTCCGGCTTCCAGTCGGACGAGGCGTTCCGGCAGGCGGTCGAGCAGACCGGGCAGAACATGTTCCAGTACCGACAGATGCTGCAGGCGCAGGCGCACCAGGAGCTCCTGCTCTCCCGCTTCCGACAGAAGCTGGTCAGCGAGGGTGGTCTGCCGCCGGCGGCGGTGAGCGACTCGGAGGTCCACGCCTACTTCGAGACCAACGCGAGCACGGCGAAGCGACCAGCGTCCGTCTCGTTCGACCGCATCACCCTCGTGCCGCACCCGGATTCGGCGGCGGCCGACAGCGCGTTCAGGACGGCCCAGAAGGCCCTCGACGAGATCCGATCCGGGACCGACTTCGCCGTCGCGGCGCGCCGCTACTCGGACGACCCCGGGACGCGGAGCCAGGGCGGCGACATGGGCTGGATCCGGCAGTCGGACGTGGTGCCGGCGTTCGCCGACGTGGCCTGGGGCGCCCCGCCGGGCCAGGTCATGGGACCCGTGGAGACGCGGTTCGGATTCCACATCATCAAGGTCCAGAACGTCCGCGGCGGCGAGCGCGAGATCAGCCAGATCCTGGTCCGGCCCCGGATCGACAGCGCCGACATCCAGGACGCGCGGAAGCGGGCCCAGACGGTCGCCGACAGCCTCGAGGCCGGTGCCGATCCGGCCCGCCTCGGCCGGGAGTACGGGATCCGGGACCAGGAGACCCACTTCGAGGACGTGACCCTCTCGGACGTGGGGAGCCGGTTCGGGCAGGCCTACGCCACGGCTCTGGGCCAGCCGAGGAGTGGTCAGGTGGTGGGTCCCTTCCGGGTGACCGGTGCGTTCGACCTCACGGAGTTCGTGGTTCTCGACGTGACCGACTTCAAGCCGGCCGGACCGTACCGCTACGAGGACGTACGGGACCAGATCCGCGATTCGCTGGTGCGCCAGAAGCAGTTCGAGAAGTACGTGGCGCAGCTGCGGCAGCGGATGTACGTCAAGATCTACCTGTAGCCCGCGGAAGGAGCGTGCCGGGGCGGGAGGCCGACGGGAATGGGACGGGAGCCGTGAGCGTGCCCGGGCGACCCTCGGTGGCCATCACCCTGGGCGACCCGCGCGGCATAGGGCCCGAGGTGACGGCCGTCGCGCTCCGCCACCCGTCCCTGGCCGGGGTCGCCGACTGGGTGCTCGTGGGCCCGGCCGGTCTCGTGGACGTGGAGGAGCTCACCGCGGCCGGTGGCGGAGTGACCCTGGAAGCCGTCGGCCGCTGGGAACCCGATGCCCCCGACCTCGAACGGGCCGCCGGACGGGCCGCCGGAGAGGCGGTGCGACGGGCCGCCGGTCTGGCGCTCGAGGGCCGCGTCGACGGAGTGGTCACGGCGCCGCTCTCGAAGGCGGCCCTGGCGGCCGCCGGCTTCCCCTACCCGGGCCACACGGAGTTCCTTCGCGACCTGGCGGGCGTCCCGGAGGTCACGATGATCATGGCGGCCGAGGAGACGCCGCTAGGTGGCCCGCTGCGCATGGCCTTCCTCACCGGGCACATCCCGCTGGCGGAGGTCCCGCGTCGACTCGATCCGGATCTGGTCGTGACGCGAAGCCGGATCGCGGTGCGGGCCTTACGGGACTGGTGGGGCATCGATCGGCCGCGGCTCGCGTTCGCGGGAGTCAATCCGCACGCCTCGGAGGGAGGGCTGATGGGAGACGAGGAGGCGCGCGTACTGCGTCCGGCCATGGAGCGGCTGGCGGCGGAGGGCGAGGCCGTGGTGGATGGCCCCCATCCCGCCGACACGGTGTTCCGCCGCTGCCTGGATGGCCGGGCGGACGCCGTGGTGGTCCCGTACCACGACGTGGGACTCGCGGTCCTCAAGACCGTGGCGCTGGAGCGCGGCGTGAACATCACGGCGGGTCTCCCCTTCCCGCGCACCTCGCCCGACCACGGCACCGCCTTCGACATCGCGGGCCGCGGGCTCGCGGATCCCTCCTCGATGATCGAGGCCGTCCGGATGTGCGTGCGCTTCTGCGGGGTCCGGCGGACGGCGGCCGCGTGATCCGCTTCGAGGCCGTCACCAAGCGCTACCCGCGTACGGGCGCCGCCCTCGACGAGGTCACCTTCCACCTTCGGAAAGGCGAGTTCGCCTTCCTGACCGGCCCTTCGGGCGCCGGGAAGACGACGGTCCTGCAGCTCATCCACATGCACACCGTCCCTACCGAGGGCCGCGTCAGGGTGAGTCGGTTCAGCTCGGACTCGATCCGTCGCAGGGACGTGCCGCAGCTCCGGCGCCGGGTGGGCTACGTCTTCCAGGATTTCCGGCTCCTGGAGCGCCTCACGGCCGCCGAGAACGTGGCCTTCGTGCTCCAGGCCACCGGGACGTCGCCCCGGAAGACGCGGCAGAAGGTCCAGCAGCTCCTGGGCCACGTGGGGCTGGCGGCCAAGGCGCGCTCCCATCCCTCCGAGCTGTCGGGTGGCGAGCGCCAGCGAGTGGCGATCGCGCGCGCCCTGGCCACCGACCCGCTGGTCCTCCTGGCGGACGAGCCGACCGGAAACCTCGACCGGCGGGCGGCGGACGGCGTGTTCGACCTCCTCCGCCGCATCAACGACCTGGGGATGGCCGTCCTGTTCGCGACGCACGACGCCGAGCTCCTGCACCGGCACCGCAACGTCCGTGTGCTCGAGCTCGAGCACGGTCGTCTGGTGTACGACTCTGCCGCCGAGGAGACGGCTCCGCCCCCCGGGCCGTCCGGCGGACCGTCTCCCGGTGAGCCCTCCTCCGACGCACCACCGGCCGAGACATCGGCCGCGGGGGACGCCGGATGAGGGCGCTGCGCGAAGCCCTGGCGAGCCTGCGGCGGGCTCCCCTGCTCGGCGTCCTGTCGGTCACGTCGATCGGCCTCGGCCTGTTCATTCTCGGGCTCTTCGGCCTCACCGCGTACAACATCGAGCTTGCGCTCTCCCACGTGGAGGAGCAGGTGCAGGTCGTCGCCTACCTCCGTGACGGCACCAGCCAGAACCGGATCGACGTGGTCAAACGGGAGGTCGGGAGCTTCCCGGAGGTGTCCTCGGTCCGCTACATCTCCAAGGTGGAGGCGCTTCACGACGCCTCACAGGAGCTCACCGAGTTCTCGGATGTGTTCTCCAACCTGGAGGTGAATCCGCTGCCTGCCTCGCTCGAGGTGTCCCTCGCCCCGGGCTACCGGAAGCCGGAGGCCGTCCGCCGGGTGGCCGAGCGACTCCGGAGCTACGATTTCGTGGACGACGTGCGCTACGGCCGGGATTGGGTGCAGCGCATCTTCTCGCTCCGCCGGATCGCGGGCGTCGCCTCCCTGGTCCTCGGGGGCGCCTTCGCGCTGGTGGCGGTCCTGCTGGTCGGGACCGCCGTGCGCATGGCCATCCTCGCCCGCTCCGAAGAGATCGCCATCATGCAGACCATCGGGGCCACCGAGAGCTACATTCGCCGGCCCTTCCTCCTCGAGGGCCTCGTGACCGGTCTGGCGGGCGGCATCCTCGCGTTCGTGCTCACGTGGGGGATCTGGCGCGTGGTGAACGCCTCTCTGCTGTCGGTGAGCTGGATGCCCGACCTGTGGATCGTCGGGGGCGTGGCCGCCGCGGCGGTGCTCGGCATGCTCGCCGCGGGGCGCGCCGTGCGGAAGGAGCTCCGCGGCCTCTACGACCTCTGAGGAGTCGGCTTCGGTGACGCGACCAGCCGCCCGGAGCGTCCCGGCAATCCTCGTGGTCGCGGGTCTGCTCGCCCTGCCGGCGGCCGGGCGCGCCCAGCAGGACACCACCGACCTCCTTCGGAAGAAGATCGAGGAGAGCCAGCAGCGGCTCCAGCAGATCCGCGAGCAGCGGCGACACCTGCGCGCGGACATGCAGCGGCTGACCCACGAGGTCAGCACGGCCTCCCAGGAGCTCGGCAACCTCGAGAAGCAGATCCAATCCTCCTCGAGCGCCGCCGCCGAGCTCGACGTCCAGATCCAGGCCACGGGAGAGCAGGTCCAGCGCACCACCGCCGACATGCTCCACACCCGCGACGAGCTCACCGTGCGGAAGACCGAGCTCCGGGAGCGCCTCAAGCACGTCTACGAACGAGGTCCGCTCGGAGCCCTCCAGGTCCTCCTCTCGGCACGCTCGTTCTCCGATCTCATCGACCGCTACAAGTACCTGCACCTGGTCACCATCTACGACCGGATGCTCGTGCGTCAGGTCGGAACGCTGGAGAGCAAGCTCGAGTCGCAGCGCGGCCAGCTCTCCGACCAGCTCGCCAGCCTCCAGACTCTGCGCCGGGACAAGCAGGGCGAGCTCTCCGACCTCCAGGGCCTGTGGAGCCAGTACCGGCGTCGCATCTCCATGTACAAGACCCAGCGCTCCCGCGCCCGCGAGCAGGAGGCGCAGCTCGCCCAGGACGAAGCGAGGGTCCAGGGTCTCATCGGCGACCTGGAGCGGGCGCGGCGCGAGGCGGAGCGGCGGGCCGGGCGCTCCAGCACTTCGACCCTGACCACGGGCGACCTCGGGAAGCTGGACTGGCCCGTCCAGGGGAAGATCGTCTACAGCTTCGGCCCGGAGCGGAGCAACGGGACCACGATCGAGCGCGACGGCATCGGGATCGGCGCCCCCGCCGGGACCCCGGTCCACGCCGTCGAGGCCGGACGCGTGGAGATCGCCGGCCCGCAGGGCCTCATGGGACCCACCGTCATCCTGAGCCACGGGGGCGGCTACTACTCAGCGTACCTGTACCTGGAGCGCCTGCGCGTGCACGTGGGCCAGCATGTACAGAAAGGGCAGGTGATCGGCGAGGTCGGAGGCGGCTCGAGCCACGCCGGCCCCCACATCGAGTTCCAGATCCACCAGCCCACGGCCAGCGGTGCCCCCCGGGCCGTGGACCCGGTCCGCTGGCTCCGGAGTCGGAGCGGTGGCTGAGATGCCCCCCCCGCGTCCGGCGGGCCTTCATCCGGCTGTGGGACACGAGGAGCTGCAGCAGCGCCTGGCGGATTCGGTGCGCCGTGGCCGCCTCCCCTCGTCCCTCCTCCTGTACGGCCCCGCCGGGGTCGGAAAGCAGCGGTTGGCCCTGTGGCTGGGACAGCTCCTCCTGTGCGAGGAGCGGAGCGCCTGCGGCCGGTGCCGAGCCTGCCGGCTCTCGGTGCGCCTGGAGCACCCGGACCTGCACTGGTTCTTCCCCCTCCCTCGCCCAAGGGGCGCATCCACGCCCCAGAAGCTCCGCGAGAGGCTCGAGGAGGCGCGGTTGGAGGAGATCGCCGAGCGCCGCGCCGCGTCCCTGGCCGTGCGGGACTTCGACGGAGCGACGGGCATCTACCTGGCCGCCGTCCAGCAGCTCAAGGCCATGGCGGCCCGCCGCCCCGCCATGGGTCCGGCGAGCGTGTTCGTGGTCGGGGACGCCGAGGCCATGGTGCCGCAGGCCGCCAGTCCCGAGGCCGCCAACGCCTTCCTGAAGCTGCTGGAGGAACCGCCGCTCGACACCTACCTGCTGCTCACCTCCAGCCGCCCGGGACGTCTCCTTCCCACCATCCGCTCGCGCACTCTCGGTCTCCGGGTCGCTCCCGTGGACGCCGGGGCCGTGGAGCGTCTCCTGGTCGAGCAGGCGGAGCTGGACCGCGCCCGGGCCCGCGCCATCGCCCGCCGGGCGCAGGGCGCCCCCGGACGTGCCCTCGGGCTCCTGTCGGAGAGCGCGGAGTCGGTAAGGGACAAGGCCGCCGACCTCCTCGCCGCCGCCCTGTCACCGAACCTGGAGGACCGGTGGGCGTTCGCGGCATCGCTCCCCCCCAGCGGAGCCCGGGGAGAGTTCGACGACGTGCTGGCTGCGATGACCGAGCTCCTCCGGGACCTGCTCGCGGCGAGCCTCGGCCGCGCCGACCTGGGCTTCGAGCCGCGGGCCGCCACCGCGGTCGCCGGGCGCGGCCTGCCACCGCCCCACGCCCTCGTGGCCGCCGTGGAGATGGTCGACCGGGCCCGGGAGGAGGCGGCGGGAAACGTGAACCCGCAGGCGATCGCGGCCGGTCTGCTGATCGAGCTCGGGAGCGCGTTCTCCGGAGACTGAGGAAGGGGAGCCCCCATCTCACGGGCCGATCGCCACGCGCGAGCCGCAGGGGGGAACCCCGCTTCGGCGGGGGAGTATGGGTCATGCTCGCCACCGGACTTCCGGGGCGAGAGCGACATCCGCCGGTTCCCGAAGACCGGCCCGGACGGCGACTACCGGCAGCACGAGGAGTGCCCATGGGCGAGTCGGATTCCGGCGAGCGCGGACTCACGCATCTCGACCGTGCGGGTCGGGCCCAAATGGTGGACGTGGGCCCCAAGCCGGTCACCGCGCGCCGGGCCCTGGCCGAGGGCGTCCTCCGCATGTCCCCTTCCACCCTCCAGGCCATCCGCGGCCAGGAGCTGGAGAAGGGCGACGCCCTGACGGTGGCGCGCCTGGCGGCCATCGGTGGCGCCAAGCGCACCGCCGAGCTCATCCCGCTCTGCCACCCCCTGCCCCTGGACGCCGTCGAGGTGCGCCTGGACGACGTGGAGCCGGATGCGCAGGGCCGTCCCGGCATTCGGCTGCGGGTCACGGCCTCCACCCGAGCCCGAACCGGGGTGGAGATGGAAGCACTGTGTGCCGTCTCGGCAGGGCTGTTGGCTCTGTACGATATGGCGAAGAGCCGCGACCGCGGAATGAGTGTGGAAAACGTGCGGCTGCTCGAAAAGAGCGGCGGCCGAAGCGGCACGTGGATAAGGAGTTCTGCCTCCTGACCCGAACGGGAGGTCCTTCGCAAGCCGCTGATGGCACGCCGGTTGCGCCGGCGGCGGGTGCGCGGCACGTGGATCCGGTTTCGAGACAGAGTGACCTTCGATCGCGCGTGTCGTCTGTTAGGATGGCTTCGACGGGAGCGACATACATGTCTTTGACGGCCCTCAGGGAAGAGGTCGGCCGCCAGCCGACACGAGCTTCAAGGTGGCGCGTCCGTGACCTGGCGGCGCGACTGACGACACCGATGGGTGCGGCCGGTTTGGCGGCCGTGGCCCTCGTGACGGGCATGGAGCTGGCCTCGTTCGTGGCGCTACCGGGCACCCCCCTGGCCCGGGCCCGCGCGAGTGCGGCGCACCTGCGCAGCGGTGCGATGACCGCCCGCGGCGAGGCGGCGCTCCGGGGTCTTCAGGCCCAACGCCTGCGGGAGATCCAATCGTTTTCGGCGCACTACTCGATCCCCGCGGACCTCGCGTCGCGCATCTACGACATCTCGATCGCCGAGGGGCTCGAGCCCGGGCTGGCGTTCAGCCTCGTGAAGACCGAGTCGTCGTTCCACCGCTGGGCGGTGAGCGATGCGGGCGCGGTCGGCTACACCCAGATCAAGCCGAGCACGGCCCGCTGGCTGGAGCCGGGGGTGAGCCAGGACGACCTGTTCGACCCCGAGACGAATCTCCATCTCGGGTTCCGGTACCTGAGCATCCTGCTCGGGCAGTACCCCGACCGGCAGCTGGCCCTGCTGGCCTACAACCGTGGCCCGAACCGGGTCGGCGGCCTGCTGGCCTCGGGCGAGGACCCGGCCAACGGCTACGCTTCCAAGGTGTTGCACGGAAGCGAGTAGCCGCGAATCCCCGTCGGGCCCCGGCGGCTCGACCTTGCAGAGCGGCGACGCCCTTCCGACACTGGAGGGCGTGAGACGCCGGGAAGGCGGCGCCACGTGGCGCCGCCTTCCACGTTCAGGGGTCATCCGGACCGCCGGATGATCCGATCCGCCAGCCTCCGACAGACCAGGACATGAGCGAGCACTCCGAGCTGCTGCGGCGCATACGATCGCACGAGGCCCACGTGGGCGTGGTGGGACTGGGCTACGTGGGACTCCCGGTGGCCATCAATTTCGCGGAGGCCGGCTTCCCCGTCCTCGGCTTCGACGTGAGCCTGCGGGTCATCGAGACCCTCCGCGAGGGCCGCTCGCACATCCTCGACATCGCGGCCGATCGCGTGAAGATGCAGGTCGACGAGGGACGCCTGTCGGTCACCGGCGACCTGGGCCGCCTGGACGAGGCGGACGCGATCATCATCTGCGTCCCCACCCCGCTCTCCAAGACGGGGGATCCGGACGTCTCCTACATTGTCGACGTCACCCGACACATACGCGAGCGCCTGCGGGAAGGTCAGCTCGTCATCCTCGAGTCGACGACGTATCCGGGGACCACGCGCGAGCTGGTGCAGCCGATGCTGGAGGAGAGCGGTCTGACCGCGGGCGAGGACTTCTACCTGGCCTTCAGCCCCGAGCGCGTCGACCCGGGCAATCCGACGTGGCATCTCCACAACACGCCCAAGATCGTGGGCGGGCTCACCCCCGCGTGCCATGAGCTGGTCACGGCCCTGTACGGCGAGGCGATCGAGACCGTGGTGGAGGTCTCCTCTCCCGAGGCGGGGGAGCTGGCCAAGATCCTCGAGAACACCTTCCGGGCCGTCAACATCGGCCTCGTGAACGAGATGGCCATCATCGCCGACCGCCTCGGCATCGACATCTGGGAGGTGATCGACGCCGCGGCGAGCAAGCCATACGGCTTCATGCGCTTCCACCCCGGCCCGGGCCTGGGCGGTCACTGCATCCCGATCGACCCGCACTACCTGGCGTGGAAGATGAAGACGCTGCAATACCGCACCCGCTTCATCGAGCTGGCGGCCGAGATGAACGCCGAGATGCCTCGCTACGTGGTCTCGCGGGTCACGGATGCGCTGAACGCGGTCGAAAGGTCGGTGAAGGGGAGCCGCGTCCTCCTCCTGGGCATGGCCTACAAGCCCAACGTCGACGACACCCGAGAGAGTCCGGCGATCGACATCCTGCAGCTGCTCGAGCAGCGCGGCGCGGAGGTACTCTATCACGACCCGTACGTGTCCACGCTCTCCCTGGACGGCCGCACGATCGAGTCGGTCACGCTCACGCCCGAGGAGCTGGAGCGGGCCGACGTGGTGATCGTGACGACCGACCACGCCAACCTGGACTACGATCTGGTCCTCGAGCACGCCCGGATCGTGGTCGATCCACGGAACGCTCTCGGAAAGAAGAAGGGCGGGAAGGGGAAGGCGACGGTCTACCCGCTGGCCGGGCCGGCGCGGTAACCGGGCTCGGCAGGCGCGGGGGCGGGGCTCAGATTTCCTTCACCACACCGAGCGAGGGGTGGCTGCCGGTCATCCCCGGCCGGCCGCGGAGCTGACGGCCAGCCTTGAGCGCGGCCGAAGCCAAGTGCATCCAGGGTCCCGTCACGCCGCGCTGCACCGGGCGGGCCTGGACGGCCGCCACGCGGAAGCCGGCCGCGTCGCGGAACGGGGGCATCTCGGTGAAGGCGCGCCCGATCTCTCCCGGGAAGTGCGAGTCGGAGCCGGCGCACCGCGGCAATCCGCGCTTGCGGGCGGCCCGGCCGGCCATGCGGTTCCAGACCGGCACGAACGCCCGGGCGTTGATGACCTCCACCGCCTCGGCCAGCTCCAGGGCCGTGGCGGCCCGCAGCCGCACCCGGCGCGGGTAGGCGTAGGGATGCGGAGCGTACAGGACGCCGCCCTGGCCGGCCACGCGCTCGGCCACTTCTCGGGCGTCGAGCCCGGGCGGAATCCACTCACGCAGGAAGAGACCGATGAACTCGGTCCCGCACCCGCAGCGGATCTCCTCTCCGATGATCACGCGCTCCGGGTCCAGAGCGCGCGCCTCCAGCGCGCCCTCGATTTCGTTGTGGTCGGTCACGGCGATACGATCCAGGCCCGCCTCGGCGGCCCGCTCGACGAGGTCCGCCGGCGTCGTCGCCGCGTCGGGCGAGCGGCGCGTGTGGGAATGCAGGTCGACCTTCCAGAGTCCGTCCATGATCAGCGCCTCACCTCGAGCCGGTCACCCGGGTGGATGCTGGCGGACGTGAGGCCGTTCCAGCTCATCAGTTGGCGCGTGCTCACGTTGTAGCGCCGGGCAATGGCCCACAGCGTGTCACCGCGGCGGACCACCACGGTCGCGCCCCCGGCAGGCACGGGAGCGCGGGACCGACTTCGCGAAGCCAGGTGGACGGGACCGTTCATCCCCTCGCGCGGGACCACGAGCCGCTCTCCGATCTGAAGCCGCCGCGGGCTCACGCCGCGATTGGCCGCCAGGATGGCCCGAACCGACGTGCCGTAGCGGGCCGCGATCCCGGACAGCGTCTGGCCTCTCGTCACCCTGTGCACCAGCCAGGTGACTCGCTTGGAGGCCGGGATCTCCTCGTAGGCGCTGGCGAAATGCTCGGCGTGACCCGCCGGGACCCGTACCACCGCCTTCCGGTTGGGAGGAGTCACGTGGCGGCGGTATTCCGGGTTGAGCTCATCCACCGCGTCCTCGGACACGCCCGCCGCCTTCGCGATCACATCGAAGCTCGTCGCATCGGGAACGTGGACCGTGTCGTAGGCCACCCTCGGGTCGGGATCGATGTCCGAGAATCCGTACCGCCCCGGATCATGACCGATGAGCGCGGCGGCGATGAGCTTGGGGACGTAATTCCGCGTCTGCCGGTGCAGCACCCGGGCGTCGACCAGATCCCAGTAGCTGTGGGAGCCGGTGCGGGCGATCCCCCGCCGGACCCGGCCCTCCCCGGCGTTGTAGGCGGCGGCCGCCAGGTACCAGGACCCGAATTCGTCGTACAGGTCCGACAGGTAGCGGATCGCCGCGTCGGTGGCCTTCACCGGGTCGCGCCGCTCGTCCACCCAGTAGTCCACCTCGAGCCCGTACTTTCGCGCCGTCCCGGCCATGAACTGCCACAGCCCCACCGCCCGGGCGCGGCTGTAGGCATTGGGGTTCATGCCGCTCTCGATCAGAGCCAGGTAGAGCAGATCCTCCGGCAGGCCCGCCTCGCGCAGCTTGGTGCGGATCATCGACTCGTAGCGGCCCGACCTGCGCAGGTAGGTCGAGAACCGGTCGGGGATCTCGGACCGGAAATAGTCGATCCAGTCGTCGACCGCCTGGTTCGTCTGCAGCGGGATCTCGTAACGGATCGCGTTGGCGGGCGACTGGGCGAGTCCCAGCGGGTCGGGACCGAACAGCTTGAGGAACTCCCGCTGCGTGCGGTCCCCCATGGCGTTGACCGTCTGCTGGGCCTCGCGGTGCGCGGACGCCACCAGCGCGGAGTCCGCGAACATGATCATCGCGAGCTGCGAGTCCGGCAGCACGGTCTCTCCGGCCGAGGGCGCCCGGGGCATCTCCACAGCGATCCGGGGCGCGGGGTTGCCGGCGCAGGCCGATACGGCCACGGCGGTACCCGCGACCCACAACGCTGTCTTACGGCTGCTCACAAGCGTAGGCGCCATTCCCTCGCTCCTGCTCTCTACCGATTCAGACTCTGTAGTTGGGGGCTTCGCGCGTGATGACGACGTCGTGGGGATGGGACTCCCGCAAACCGCCGCCCGTGATCTTGACGAAGCGGGCATCTACCCGCAACTGCGCGATATCCGCCACCCCGCAGTATCCCATGCCGCTCCGAAGCCCTCCCACGAGCTGGAAGATCGTGTCGGCCAGGGGCCCCTTGTAGGGCACCCGCCCCTCCACGCCTTCCGGAACCAGCTTCCGGGCTTCCTGTCCCTCCTGGAAGTACCGGTCGGCCGATCCTTCCTCCATCGCCGACAGCGAGCCCATGCCGCGCACCACCTTGAATCGTCGTCCCTCGAGGAGGAACGCGTCTCCGGGGCTCTCGTCGGTACCGGCGAGCATGGAGCCCATCATGACCGATGAGGCTCCCGCCGCTATGGCCTTCACGATGTCGCCCGAATGCCGGACTCCACCGTCCGAGATGACGGGCACCGCGCCGTCGACTCCCTCGACCGCGTCCATCACCGCCGTCACCTGCGGCACCCCCACGCCGGTCACGACCCGCGTCGTGCAGATCGAGCCGGGGCCGACGCCCACCTTGACGGCGTCCACGCCCCGCTCGGCCAGGTCCCGGGCGCCGCCCTCGGTGGCCACGTTTCCCGCCACGAGCTGGATCTCCGGCAGCGCCTCACGAATCTTGTCCACCGCTTCCAGAACCCCCTGCGAGTGGCCGTGAGCCGTGTCGACCACCACCACGTCGCAATCCGCTTCGGCCAGCGCCCGAGCCCGGTCGAGATCGCGGCGGGATGCGCCCACCGCGGCCCCGACCCGAAGTCGGCCGTGACCGTCCTTCGACGCGTCGGGATACGCCCGGCGCTTGAAGATGTCCTTCACGGTGATCAGTCCGCTCAGCCTTCCGCGGTCGTCCACCACCGGCAGCTTCTCGATCTTGTGCCTCCGCAGGATCTCCTCGGCGGCTTCCAGCGACGTGCCCTCGGGCGCCGTGACGAGCTCCTCGCGGGTCATGACCTCCGCCACCGGTCGCTCGAGATCCGTCTCGAACACCAGGTCCCGGTTGGTGATGATCCCCACGAGCGTCCCATCGTCCTCGACCACGGGCACTCCGCTGATCGAGAACTCGCCCATCAGCGCCGTGGCCTCCCGCAGGCGA
This sequence comes from uncultured Gemmatimonadota bacterium, assembly GCA_964465015.1. GTDB lineage: Bacteria > Gemmatimonadota > Gemmatimonadetes > Palauibacterales > Palauibacteraceae > Humimonas. The sequence continues at coordinate 15,278 of CAYXHP010000138.1, read as the reverse complement.
GCTGCGGGCCCGAGCGTGATCGGGTTCAGGATCATGCCGCTCTCGGAACGCTTCACCCGGTCCACCTGCGAGCACTGCTCGTCGATGGACATGTTCTTGTGGATGATCCCGATTCCGCCGTGGCGCGCCATGGCAATGGCCATCTGGTGCTCGGTCACCGTGTCCATGGCCGCCGACACCAGGGGTATGGCAAGCCGAATGCCGCGCGTGAATGCGCTCGACAGATCCGCCTCGGAGGGATGGACGCGCGAGTGGCGCGGGATGAGGAGGATATCGTCGAACGTATAGGCTTCTCTAATGGCAGGCCGCTTCATGACTTATGTATCCGACCACTGTTCGGGAAAGCGAACGAACGGCGGATGGGACCCGAACAGCGACACGAACGTCCGCGCGGATGGGCGCGGACGTGGTCCGGTCGGGGCGCGGCCCGCCGTGCAGGAACTCGGGATCCATGCAAAAAGCTAGAGGCCGTTCGTCGGGGCGTCAACGAGCGTCCCCCGGCCACCCCCGCGGGGGTGGCCGCCACCCGACCCGGACCTTCCCTGTCTTCAACCGGCCCGAAGGAGTCCGCGGGCCCAGCGAGGCAACACCTCGGTCCCGCCATCCACCAGTTCGCGCAGGGCCCCCAAAGCGGCGGGGTCGCCATCCCAGTGCTCGAGAAGGAGCTCCCCGTCGGTCCGGTACAGGAGCCGGTCCAGGGCCAAGAGGACCAGCAGCAGGTCGTCCATCTCCCCCAGGACCGGAATCCAGTCCGGGACGAGGTCGAAGGGGACCAGCAGGTAGGCGATCGCGAGACCGAACAGGGTTCGGTCCAACGCGGAGACGCGCCGGTCGCGCATCAGGCGCCACAGGAGGCGCACGAAGCCGGGGACCCCTCGCAGGGCCCGGGGCACGCGTCCGAGGAGAGCCGGGAGCCGCTTCACGCGATCACCACTCCTCACTCGATCACTACCTCGCGGCGGCGGGGCGGCGACCCCTCGCGCTCGGGTGGTGCCGGCTCGGGACGCCCGGCCTCGATCTCGGCCAGGAACTCCCCGGCGGCCTCGCGGAAGGCTCCCAGCACCCGGTCGGCACCTCCCAGTACGCGCATCGTTTCCCGCAGCGCCGCGGCCGGCACGTGGCGACGCCGCATGCGGTCCTGCAGGATCTCGCCGAAGCGCTGGAAGCCCTTCGCCTCCGCCGGTGAGTCGGCGTACTCGGACTCCAGGAACTGGATGTAATCCAGCACCTGGTAGCCCTTGTCGTCGGGAAGACCCTCGAGCTTCCGCCAGATCTGCTTCCTGAGGACCTCGTTCATCGAATGCCTCCGTGTCGTTCCGGGTGGGTCATTTGACACCCCGCTCCGCCCCGTCGGGTCCACACGACGGGAAGGACGAGGGCCGGGGGGCCGGTGTTTCGCCTCGGCGTGGGGGGCGGGGCGTCCGCGCGCGGAGCGTCGCGCCGCCCGCCGCCGGCATGGCGCGGCCCCATAGCGCGGCGCGGCCCTGGATTGACGGCCGAGGACCGCACTCGCCACCTTGTGCTCGAGCGACCCCGTGCAGGACGAGCACCCGAAGGGAGGCACAAGCCTTGGTCCAACGACCTCTCCGTCCGCTGACGCCGTCGCCGGCGGCCACCGAGCTGTACGACGACTGGCTGGGCGACATCGAGGAGCGCCTCGCCGATCCCGCCACGGACCGCAACGAGCTGTGCCGCGACACCCTGCGGGACCTGTACTTCCCGGGTCTGCCCCGCGACGCGGACGCCACCGCCCTCTCGCCCGCCGCCCGGGCGGTCCTCGCCACCCTCGACCCCCGTGGGGTCACGCTGGAGCCGGAGTACTACCACGAGATTGACGAGGAGCGCTACTACGCCCGCAAGCCGCTCATCTGGCTGTGGCAGATGTTCGACCGCTCTCCGCTGGGCGGCAACGTGCACGTCGGCGTGCGCCTCCGTCGCATCCTCGCGCCGCACGTGTTCGCGAAGGTGGGCGCGAACTTCAAGTGCTTTCACTTCGTCGAGGTGTCCTTCGGCTACAACCTCGAGGTCGGCGACGACGTCGTGATCCACCGAAACGTGCTCCTGGACGACCGCGGGGGCATTCGGCTCGGCAACCACGTGTCGATCTCGGACTACGCGTCGATCTTCAGCCACACGCACTCGATCGACGACCTCATCGATGTGACCAACGCCCGAACGGTGCTGGAGGACCACGTCCGGATCACATACGGCGCCATGGTCCTCGCGGGCGTGCACGTGGGCACGCAGGGTATGGTCGGAGCCCGGGCGGTGGCCACGCGTGACGTGCGCCCCTATCACGTCAACGTCGGCGTCCCGGCCAAATCGGTCGCCGTCAAGTCCTTCGCACCCGAGGAGCACCTCCGGAAGACCTCGGCGGACGAGGGCGACCGGGGCTGAGGGGCGTCGGGACGACGCCACGGTATCCCGGACCGGCGATCTTCGGCGACATCCCCATATCTCTTTTGACTACAATGCACTAGCGGGCACTACCTGTCCCGTGCACGCCGCTTGCATCCCCTTGGCTTCCACACGGAAGCCAAGGAGGCGGGCGGCATGCGATGCCACAGCACTGGCCACGCCCAGGCCCCGGTCCAGCGTCGTCGGGGTCGGGGGCGTCGCGCGTCCGTCCTCTTCGCGCTCCTCGTCTTCGTGGGCTGCAAGCCGGGTGCGCCGGACGCGATGGGTCCGGGCGGGAGCGCCTCCTTCTCCGTGGCCTGGAAGGCTCCGACCACCTCGGCCGACGGGACGGCGCTCGAGGACCTGGCCTCCTACCGCCTCTACTACTCGACGGACTCCGCGCTCGACCGCTCCACGGCCACCGAGGTGGACCTGGGCGACTCGACGCACTGCACGGTCCGTGGCATCGCTCCGGGGACCTACTTCGTGGCCGTCAGCGCCGTGGACCAGCGGGGAAACGAGAGCGACCTCTCGAACACCATCCGGATCGACGTGGTGGGGCCGTGAGGCGCGCGGGCGCGCGACCGCAGCCACTTCGTCGTAGGCGCACGAGAAGGTTCGTCACACGTGGCTTCGGCGCCGTCGCGGCGCTCTGGATCGGGCTGCCCCCCGTCCCCGCCTCCCGCGCGGCGCACGAGATCCAGCGGGAGGCACCGTCGGCCCCCAGGAATCTGAGCGCTTCCGCGGTGAGCGCCTCCGAGATCGATCTCGCGTGGAGCCCCCCCGACCACCCGAAAGGCCTCGGCCACTACAACGTCTACCGCGACAACGTGCTGGTGGCGACGGTCCCGGTCGGCACGACGATCTTCAAGGACACGAGGCTCCAGCCGGCCACCAAGTACCACTACTACGTCACCGGCGTCGACCTCATCGGATCGGAGGGTCCTGCCAGCAACAAGGTCGACGCGACGACCCTCACCGACGTGCCGGGCCCTCCCAAGAACCTGGCCGCCCAGGCGGCGAGCAGCAGCGAGATCGATCTCACCTGGGATGCCCCGACGTCCGGCGCGGGGGCCGCCCACTACGAGGTCTACCGGGACGGGAGCGACATCGGTGCGACGACGTCCACGTCCTACGCTGACGAGGGACTGAGTCCTTCCACGACCCATAGCTACGTGGTTACCGCCGTGAGCAGCGCCGGAAAGGAAAGCAGCCCGAGCAATCAGGCTTCGGCCACCACCCTCACCGACGTGCCGGGCGCACCGCAGCACCTGAAGGCGCAGGCGGCCAGCAGCAGCGAGATCGACCTCACCTGGAATCCGCCCTCGTCGGGCGCCGCCGCGGACCACTACATCGTGTACCGCAACGGCGGCCCCGTCGCCCAGTCGGCGTCCACGTCCTACGCCGACCGGGGCCTCCCGGCCGCCACCAGCTTCGAATACGTGGTGACGGCGGTGAGCGCGGACGGCAAGGAGGGCCCGGAGAGCAATAAGGCCACCGCCACCACGGAACCCGGGCCGCCCGGGCCGCCACAGAACCTCACGGCGCAGGCGGCCAGCAGCAGCCGGATCGACCTGGCCTGGGACCCTCCCATCGGCGGCAGCACGGGCATCGACCACTACGACGTCTACCGCGACGGGTCCAAGATCGACAGCACCGGGTCCACTTTGTACGCGGACATGGCCCTCGAGCCGGCCACCAAGTACACGTACGCGGTCTCCGCCGTGGGTCTGCTCGGCCTGGAGAGTCCCAGGAGCGCGGAGGCCAGCGCCACGACCGCGAAGGGGCCGGACACCTCGCCTCCCACCGCGCCGACGGCGCTGCAAGCGAAGGCCACCGGCATGTCCACCGTACAGCTCACCTGGTCGGCGGCCAGCGACCCGGAGAGCGGGATCGCGAGCTACGTGATCTACCGGGACGGGAACCGGGTCGGGCAAGTGGACGGGCTCAGCTTCACCGACGGAGGCCTGAAGCCGTCCAGCCAGTACAGCTACCGGGTGTCGGCGATCAACGGGGCGAAGCTGGAAGGTCCCAGGAGCGATCCGGCCACCGTGACCACCGGGGCCGACAAGCTGCCGCCCTCGCCGCCGACGGACCTGCACGTCATCCCTTCGGGCTCATGAGGAAGGCGCCGAGGGAGCCCGAGTCAGCGTTCGGCTCCGCCCCCGGTCGCGCCCACCGACCCGTCGGCGCCGCCACGATCGTCTTCCTCCTCCTCGCCTTCGGCGCCGGCGCCCCGGCCCGGGCACAGCAGGAGGAGGGAAGCCCGCTCACGAAGAGCGATGTCGTCCGCCTCCTGGCCAGCAGCACGTACACGCAGCCTGAGATCGCGAGCATCATCGGCCGGGTGTGCCTCACCTTCCGCCCCAGTCTCAAGGACATGGCGGACTTTCGCCATCTGGGCGCTTCCGATGGCGTGATCTCGGCCGTTCTCCAGTGCCGCGGCGCGAGCGCCTCCCGCGCCACAGCGTCGAGCTCTCGCCGCCAGCCGGGCTCGCCGCAGCTGCGGAGCGAGGTGAGCCCCGCCACGGCCGCGGTCACGGTGGGCTCCGACGTGGTCGTCACCGTGACCCTGCGTCGAGGCACCCGGCCGGCCGCCGGGATGCTGGTCGCGCTCACCGGGGACCTGCCGCCCGGGATCGACACACTGAGCGCCACCACCGACGCCGCTGGACGGGCGACGTTCCAGATTCCGGCCGGGCTCGTGCCTGGCCAGCGCGTCCTGGACCTCGCGACGCCCGCCGGGAGCCTCACCGGCAGCCGCGAGATACGCATTCTCGCCATGCCGGGCGCGGCGGCGCGTGCGGACGTGGCTCCCGATCGGATCGTGCTCCTGGGCCCGGGCGACGCCCACCGGGAGATACGCCTGGTCGTCCGGGACTCGCTGGACAACCCCGTCCCGGACCAGACGGTCAGCCTTCGAACCGACAGCGGACAGGGATCCGAGCTCGGGAAGGAGAAGACCGACCAGGACGGGACCGCCCGCTTCGAAGTGACCGCGGACGCGCTCGGCGATGCCACCAGGCTACAGGTGCTGGCGGAGGGGCGACCGATCGCGCGCTTGCCCGTGCTCCGCCCCGACAGCTCTGACGTGCACATCGCGCTGCGGCCGGTGTCCTCGGGCACGGGCTCTCGGCCCGACTCGGTCGTGGTCCGCCTGACCGGCCCGGGGGACGCACCCCTGCCCGGCGTCCCGGTCCACTTCGACGCCGAGCCGGGAAACGCCCATCCGTCCGCCGCTGTGACGGACCCGGACGGACGGGCAGCCGTGGCGCTCCGCGGCACGGAGGTCTCCGAGACGGTGGTCACCGCGCGCGCCGGTCCGGCCCGGGGCACGCTGCGCCTCGGGAGCCGGACGGCCGTCACCACACGCGGAACCGCGGCTGGAGACGATGCCTGGCTCACATGGCTCGCCCTGGGCCGGGCCTATAGCGAAGCCGGACAGCCGGGCCGGGCGCGGCGCGCGTTCGATCGGGCTCTTTCGGCTGCGCCCTTGCGCGAGGAAGCGCAGTGGCGAATCGACCAGGCGGGGGGCATGCCGCCGGTCGTCCGGGTGGGAGTGGGTGGTGAGGCCCGCTACGCAGGGACTTCCGGGGCCCACCTGGCCGGCCTCCAGGTCGAGGCCTGGCCGGTGGCCGGCGTGCGGGTCTGGGGCCGCTACGATCGATCGCTCGACCCGGGCCTTCCGATCCTGGTGCGCGGTGCGGAGCCCATGAAGGCGTTCCTGGCGGGGGCCGCGGTGAGCTACGGCCCACTCGGCCGACTCCGCACGTCTCTCGAGCTGGGCCGCCGCCAGGAGCGGCTGGGCTGGGACGAGAACTACGCGCGTCTCCAGCAGTCGGTCGGCTTCTCGGTCGCCGGCCATCCGGCGGACCTCCAGGTCGGAGGGCTGCTCGGTCGCTGGTACGATCGGGATGACTGGGCCGCGTACGCGACCCTCGAGCTCCCGCTCGGAACACACGTGGCCCTGCGACCGGCGGGGTACGTGGGTCGGCTGGGAGGAACGGAGTTCGCGCGGGATGGCCACAGGGCAGCGCGCGACCGCCGGGCTTATCTTGGCCTCGTGATCACGCCCGAACCGCGCTGGCGGATCGAGGCGGCGCTCGGTACCGGATCCGTGGAGAGCGACGTGGCGAGCCTGAGCGGCCACATCTTCGACAGCTACGTTCGCATGGGGATTCCGCTCGCGCGGGGCCTCCGGCTCCGCGTGCTCGGCCGCCATCAGTCCCCTCCCGGCGCGGACGCCTTCACGGTCCTGGACGCGGAGCTCGTCGTAGGCATCCGGTGAGGCTTCGCTCTCTACCCCCACGGGGCGACGACGGGCCGCGGAAGCGGTCCCCACCACTGGTCATTCCCGGCGATGAGCCGGGCTACGGCCGCGAGGGCCCACGGTGGGGCCGCCGCCTCCTCGTGCTCGCCCTCGTCGTGGCGGGAACCTACGGCGCCGCCCGGTTGATCGGAGCGGTCGGCGGTCGTCCGGCCGACGAGCCGATCCCCGAGGCCGGACGACCGGTACCGGCGGGTGGGACCCTGCAGGCGGAGTCCGGCGGCGCTCCGTCACCCGCCACTCCCAACCCCTCGGCCGGCGGGAACTATCGACAGATGGCCGATTCCCTGGCCACCGCCCTCGACCAGTACCACCAGCGCCAGCTCGACTTCCACCGCGGCATCATCGGCTGCGCCGAGCTCGCCACGGGCTACGGTGCGGTCGACGACGCCTTCGTCCATCTTTCCATCGCCTTCCGGTTCGCCGACGTCCGCGGCGATTCGCGTCGTCAGGAGTACCGGCGCCTGGCCGCGCGCGCCGACACGGTGAACCGGCAATTCGACGCATCGGGCTGCTCCCGGCCTCGCTGACGGCCGGCGCCACCCGCAGCCGCGGGCGCGCCGGCGTCCGCCGCCGGATGCCTCGATGTCCACGCGACCTCCACCTCCGACGAGGACGCCTGCCATGAGCGGTGATGCACCGACCGGTCCCCCCGACGTCGGATCCGCGCGGGAGCGACGATTGCCCCCCGGCCAGTACCGGACCGACAAATGGCCCGTGCTCCACTGGGGCTCGGTGCCGCGTCTGGAACCGGATGCGTGGACGGTGCGGCTGGACGGACAGGTGGAGGAGCCGCGCACCCTGACCTGGTCGGAGCTCATGGACCTCCCCCAGCGCGAGGTCCTGTGCGACATCCATTGCGTCACCCAGTGGAGCCGGTTCGACAACCGCTTCGAGGGGATTCCCGTCCGCGAGCTGGCCGCGCTCGTTCGCCCGGCGATCGACGCTTCGCACGCCCTCGTCCACGCCACGGAGGGGTGGAGCGCAAACCTCCCGCTCGAAGACTTGCTGCGGGAAGAGGTACTGCTGGCCCACTCCCACGACGGTGAGCCACTGGAGCCCGAGCACGGCGGGCCTCTGCGACTGGTGGTCCCGCACCTGTACTTCTGGAAATCGGCCAAGTGGGTGACCGGCATCGAGTTCCTCCCCGCGGACGAGCCCGGGTTCTGGGAGCGCAACGGCTACCACATGCGGGGCGATCCCTGGCGGGAGGAGCGGTTCGGGTGGTGATCCGGGAACGCCGCCGAGCGCTGGTCACCGGAGCCGGCGTGCGTGTCGGCCGGGTCATCGCGGAGACTCTCGTTCGTTCCGGTTACGACGTGGCCGCGCACTTCCATTCCTCGGCCGAAGGGGCCGAGGCGGTGGTGGAGGCGGCTCGGGCCGCGGGCGGGACCGGGATCGCGCTGCGGGCCGACCTGGCCGACCCGGCGGCTGCGGCGGAGCTCGTGGGCGGCGCCGCCGAAGGGCTCGGCGGTCTGGATCTCCTGGTGAACAGCGCGGCCATCTTCCCGCGCGGCCGCCCGGAGGAGGTGACGCTGGAGACCTGGGAGCGGGTGTTCGCGATCAACGTGCGGGCCCCGTTCCTGTGCTCTCGGGCGGCCGCCGAGCGCATGACCGAGAACGGTTCGATCGTGAACATCGCCGACGTCGCGGCCTTCGAGGGTTGGGCCACCTACGCGCCGTACGCGGCCACCAAGGCCGCCGTCGTCAGTCTCACGCGCAGCCTGGCCCTGGCCTGGGCGCCGAGGATCCGCGTGAACGCGGTCGCCCCCGGCCCGGTGCTACTCCCCCCGGGCTCGACCGAGGCCGACCGGCGCCGGGCGGTCGCCCACACGGTCCTCGGCCGTCTCGGAACGCCCGGGGACGTGGCGCAGGCGGTCCTCTACCTGGACGGCGCGCCCTTCGTGACGGGGGAGGTGGTGCGGGTGGACGGCGGGGAGCACCTTCGACGAAGCGAGGAGGCGTGAGGACCGCGGCCTAGCCTCCCCTGTAGGGCAGCCGGATCGTGAAGCGGGTGCCTCCGCTCGGGACCAGGTCCACGTTCACGTCCCCTCCCGCCGCGCGCACCAGGCGGCCGCAGATGATGAGCCCGAGGCCGTGAGTCCGACCCTGCAGCATGCGCGTCAGCTTCGTGTCGGGATTCGAGGAGAGAAACTGGCGCACGCTGTTCAGGTCCACGCCGGGCCCGTCGTCCTCGACCACCAGCTCGAGGAATCCGTCCTCCTCGCTGGCTTCCAGCATGACCTTCCCCCCGTCGCCCGCGGCATCGATCGCGTTCGAAAGCAGGTTGATCAGAATCCGGCTCACGAGTTGCGGGTCCCCGTGGCAGGGTCCCTCGCAATCGAGCTCGACGCCGAGCGCCGTCGAGTGGTGGGAGGCGAGCGGATTGACCAGCCTCCGCACGTCCGCCAGCACGCCGGCCAGCGAGAACGGCACGGTGGCGGGCCGGCCGATGTCGGCGCCGTCGGAGGAGCGAGCGAAATCCAGGAGGTCGTTCACCAGGTTGAGCAGGGACGCCGCCCCGGAGTAGACCACCCCCATCTGCCGCCGCTGGACCTTGGTCAGGGGACCGCTCTGCTCGCTGTAGAGCCCGTCGGCGAGGAAGAGGATCGAGTTCAGCGGAGAGCGGATGTCGTGCGAGATGTCCCGAAGCAGCTGCCGGTGGGCCCGGACTTCCGCGTGCAGCGCGGTCTCGACCAGTTCGAGCTCCGCGTCGCCCAGCCGCTCCCGGAGGGACCGGATCTCCTCCGGTGAGAGTCCGGAATCCTGCGCCGCCTTGTCCAGCCGCCGATGGGCGGCGCGAACCGCCTCCCACGCGATCTCGACCGGCACATCGTCGAATGGATCGAACACCGCGTGTTCGGCCCTATGGCCACCGCCCTTGCCGAACAGGAGGGCCTCCAGCCGGGCGAGCACGGGACGCGCCCCCTCGGGCACGGAGGTCTCCTCGCCCCCGGCCCGGGTCCACCAGGCCGGAGGTTCGACGGAGCGTGACCGGCCGCCGCGCGGTGAGGCCTTGTTCGCTTTCGTCATCCGGCCCGCCGACTCCTCCTCGCGAGGGCCGGAGGCCGCGTCGGGTCCGTTCCGCCCGGCCCCGCCCCGCCGTACGCCCGGGACGCGTTCCCCCTGACGCGTGGCGCGCCGGCCTCCCTCACGAGGCCAGGTGCTCCTTGTTCAGGTCGTGCTTCTCCAGGAGCCGGTACAGCGTGGAGCGGTCGATTCCGGCCTGCCGGGCCGCCTTGGACATGTTGCCGTTGGCACGCCGGATGACCGAGGCCAGGTACTGGCGCTCGAACCGGCCCATGAGGTCATCCTTGACCTTGTGGTAGGGCTGAGCCAGGTCCAGGCCGGAGAGAAGGTTCTCCCCATCGCCCGACCCGTGGTGCGTGCCCGAGATCTCGGCGCCACCCTCCAGGACGGTGAGGTCGTCGACGTCGATCGGCGCATCGGGCTCCGCGAGCACGACCAGCTGCTCGATGACGTTCTGGAGCTCGCGCACGTTCCCCGGCCACGCGTAGGCGATGAGCTGCTCCATGGCCGGCTCGGTGACCTCGGGCGGAGCGTCCCCCTCGAGCTGGTGGCGCCGCCAGAACTCGTCCACGAAGTGCCGCACCAGCACGGGGATGTCCTCGGTCCGCTCCCGCAGGGGCGGGAGGTCGATCGGCACCACCCGCAGCCGGTAGTACAGGTCGTGGCGCAGGAGACCCCGCTCGAGAGCGTCCGCAGGATCCCGGTTCGTGGCCGAGACGAAGCGAATGTCCACCACCGCGTCCTTGGTCTCGCTCCCCACCCGGCGCACCACCCCGTCCTGGAGGACGCGCAGGAGCTTGGGCTGCAGCTCGATCGGCATCTCTGCCAGCTCGTCCAGGAAGAACGTGCCGCGGTCCGCCATTTCGAGGAGGCCCGGTTTGTCGCGCACGGCGCCGGTGAAGGCCCCGCGCCGATGCCCGAACATCTCGGACTCGAGGAGCTCGCCCGGGAGGGCGGCGCAGTTCACGGCCACGAACGGCTTGGACGCCCGCCGGCTCTCTTCGTGGATGAAGCGGGCGATGAGCTCCTTGCCCGTCCCGCTCCCTCCCGTGATGAACACCGAGGCATCGGTGCCGGCCACCTTGAGCGCGCGCTTGACCACGTCGCGCATCACCCTGGAGCGTCCCAGGATCCGGACCGTCCCATCCCACAGGAGGCCGTCCTTGCCCGAGCGCTCGGTGACCGACCGCATGCGCGTGACCCGGACGGCGGCCCTCCCCACCATCACCAGGAGCTGGGTGGCCGTGAACGGCTTGGGCAGGTAGTCCCAGGCCCCCGACTGGAGCGCCTGAACGCTGGCCTCGGTGGTAGCGTAGCCCGTCATCATGATGGCCAGCGTATCCGGCGCCACCGAGCGCATCTCTGTGAGCACCTTCATGCCATCGACCTCGGGCATCCGCTGGTCGACGAGCAGGATCTGGTACTTCCCCGACTTGAGCCGCCGGATCGCGTCGGCGCCCCGGCGCTCCACCTCCACGCCATAGCCCTCGGCCGAGAGCACGGACTCGCAGCTCTCGAGGATGGAGGCGTCGTCGTCCACCACGAGGATGTCGATCGAGCCGATCTCCTCGGCGGCCAACGAGCCTGCGCTCTCGCCCGACAGCTCGTGGGCGAGATCGGTATCGGGATCGTTCGGCACGGTCAATTTCTCCTGAATTGTGCGGCCGAGAGGATGTGCGGCGTCTTTCGTACGATCGGCGGACCACCCCGGGGATGCGCCGCGGCCGGCTGTAGACAAGATGCGGCACTTGGGGGCGCAGGGGAAGGGCCCGAGGCGATTCGACGTCGCCGAGTGTGGAATCGCCACCACAGGTCAGGGGGCAGGGACTCCGACCCGGGCGGTTATGGGGCCCCGGAAGTCCATATCGGCGTTGGGTTATGGGGCGCGCATACGCTTTCGCGCGAACGGCACCGGACTTGCTCCCTGGAGCGCACGTCGAACGAACGTGTAGAGCTACGTCGTCACTCGGCGGGATCGAACGGCACGCCGCGCCAGATCATTTCTGCGATCAGGGAGAATCCTTCGTGGTCGATCAACAGTCAGGCCGGGACGACGACCGGCATTTGCCGTCTCGGCCGGACGGGGACGCGCGCTTCGTCATGGAGGGGGCCGGCGCCTACGATCTGCCCGCACCGGCCTGGAGCCAGGGCGGCGCCGCGTCGTCGGACATGGACCTGCAGCGGATTCTGTACGCCCTGTGGCGGCGGAAGTGGTGGATCCTTCTGGTCACCGCGATCGGAGTCGGGGTGGGGCTCTTTCTGGCGTCCCGTGCGGAGCCGGTCTACGAGACCCGCGGCACCCTGTGGCTCGAGCCGTCCAACGACACCCAGGGCCCGATCCAGGCCGAGGACGTGTTCGAGGGCCAGGGCTGGGCCGACCTCATGAAGAGCTACGCGGTGCTCGAGCCGGTGGTTCGGCAGCTCCACCTGGGCCTCAGCATCGATCCGAAGGGCAACGTGGGACCGGGCGCGTTCACCGGCTTCTCCGCTGACAGTCAGACGGTGAGCGGGAGTTACGAGCTCCAGGTGGACAGCGCCGGCGATTTCACCCTGGCCCGGGAGGGCGAGGGCGTCATCCAGAAGGGCCACGTCGGGGATCCGATCGGCCGCCGGGCCGGATTCAGCTGGCAGCCCTCGGCCGCGCAGCTTCCGCCCGGGTCGGACGCGCGCTTCACCGTCTCCTCGCCGATCGCGGCGGCCAACACCCTGCGTGCCAGCCTGTCGGTGAACGTCAGCGCGCAGTCGGGGAACCTGATCACCACCTACCTGGAGTGGAACGATCCGGGGCAGGCGGCCAGGATCCACAACGCCATCCTCGCCAACTTCATGGACGTGGCGGCCAAGCTGAAGAGCCAGAAGCAGCGGGAGATCGTCGACATCCTGCAACAGCAGACCAACTACGCCGCTCAGCGCCTGGATTCGGCGGAGCTGGCTCTTCAGGACTTCAAGGTCCGCACGATCACCCTGCCGGGCGAGCCGCAGAGCGCGCCGGACCGGGACGGCGGCACGACCTCCGACCCGCTGTTCCAGTCCTACTTCGACAAGAAGGTCGGCCAGCAGCAGACGCGGAACGACATGCAGCGCCTGGAGGACATCCTCCGGAATCAGCAGCAGTCCGGTCACCTGGACGCGCTGGCGCTGCAGATGGTGCCGTCGGTGGACCAGGACGCGCCGCTCAAGCAGGCGCTTCAGGAGCTGACCAACCAGGAGGCCAAGAAGCGGACCCTGCTCTACACGTACACGGAGAAGTACCCGGGCGTGCAGCAGGTCGGGGATCAGATCCAGATAATGGAGCAGCAGACGATCCCCAACCTCGTCCGCCAGCTCATCGGCCAGCTGCAGCAGCGTATGCAAAACACGCAGGAGCAACTCGCCTCGCAGACCGGGGACCTCAGGCAGATCCCCCAGCGGACCATCGAGCAGGGCCGGCTGCAGCGAAATATGGCCATGGCCGAGAAGCTCCACAACGACCTGCTCGTGCGCCTCAAGCAGGCCGAGCTGGCCGAGAAGACCAATCTCCCGAACATCCAGGTGGTCGACCAGGCCACGGTTCCGGGCTCCCCCGCGGAGAACCGGGGACCCCGCTACCTGTTCATGGCCTCCCTTGCCGGTCTCGGCCTCGGGATCGCGGGCGCTCTGATGTTCGACCGCCTCGACCGCCGCGTGCGGTTCCCGGAGCAGATCACCGAACGACTGGGCATGCCGGTCCTGGGCATGATTCCGCAGCTCCAGTCGGGGCCGGGCGCGGGCAGTCAGGCGGCGCTGGAGGTGCTGGAGTCGTTCCGCGCCATCCGGTCGCAGCTGGTCCGGGGCGGCACCGGACACTCCACCGTGATCCTGGTCACTAGCCCGGCGCCACGGGATGGCAAGTCGCTGGTGTCGGCCAACCTGGCCATCTCCTTCGCCAGCTCGGGGATGAGGACGCTGCTCATGGACGCCGACACCCGGCGCGGGAACGCGGAGCGCCTGTTCAACCTGGCCTCGTCACCGGGCCTCAGCGATGTGCTTCACGAGCGGGCCAGCGCGGTTGAGGTGCAGCAGGTGACCGAGGTGGAGGGACTGCACTTCGTGGCACATGGCTCCCTGCGCGGGTTCGATGCCGAGCTGCTCGACAGCCACGGCATGGACGACTTCCTGAACGAGCTCCGCGCCACCTACGACGTCATCGTCGTGGACGGACCGCCGCTCATGGCCGGGGTCGACGCCATGGTCCTGGGCGAGCGCTCCGACAAGGTGGTGATGGTCATCCGGGCCGGCGTGACCGACCAGGCCATGGCCAGGGCGCGCCTCGAGGCGGTCGGCAACTTCGACTTCCCGGTGGTGGGCGCCGTCCTCAACGCGGTGCCCGGCGAGGCGCCTTACTACCGTTACCACTCCTACAGCTACGAAGCCGACGGCGAGGTCGTGGCGTAGGCGGTCACCGACCCAGCTACCCGACTCCAGACCGAAGCGATGGGCATGAACGAGAACGGATCGAAGCCCGGCGGGAACGGAAAGGGCGAAACAGGCCTGAAGGTCCTCGTCACGGGAGCGGCCGGCTTCATCGGGTCGCATCTGTGCGAGCGCCTCCTGGACCGGGGGCATCACGTATGGGGCCTCGACAACTTCGACCCCTTCTACTCCCCGCGGATCAAGCGGGCCAACATCCGCGCGGCCGCGGAGGATCCCCGCATGCACTTCGTGGAGGGCGACCTCCGCGACCAGGTGCTGCTGGGCGGCCTGCTGGCGGACGTCCGCTTCGACACCGTGGTCCATCTGGCGGCCCGCCCGGGCGTACGACCCTCGATCGAGGATCCGGGGCTGTGCTTCGACGTGAACGTCATGGGCACGCTGTCCCTCCTCGAGGCCATGCGCCGCTACCAGGTGCCGGCCCTCGTGTACGGCTCCTCGTCCTCGGTGTACGGCAAGAGCCGGCAGGTGCCGTTCGAGGAGAGCGAGGCCGCCGACCGGCCCGTGTCGCAGTACGCGGCCTCCAAGCGCGCGGCCGAGCTCCTGTGCCACACCTATCACGACCTGTACGGAATGTCCGTCTACTGCCTGCGCTTCTTCACCGTATTCGGGCCGCGCCAGCGCCCCGACCTGGCCATCCACAAGTTCGCCCGTCTGATGTCCGATGGTCAGCCGCTGCCCCTCTACGGAGACGGCACGAGCGCGCGCGACTACACTTACGTGGACGACACGGTGGAGGGGATCGAGCGCGCCATGCTTCGGCTGGAGCGAGACCGGAAGAAGGGACCCGTCTACGAGATCATCAATCTGGGCCGAAGCGAGCCGACCACCCTCGACGAGCTGGTGTCCACCCTCTCCGACGCGATGGGGATGCAGCCGCGAATCGAGCGCATGCCCGATCAGCCCGGAGACGTGCCCCTCACGTGTGCCTCGACACGGAAGTCCAAGGAGCTGCTGGACTTCGCACCGGATCTCGACCTCTCCACGGGGCTGCGGCGCTTCGTGGAGTGGTACCGCGAGACGCGCGAGGAGGAGGCTTCGGCCGCCGCAAGCGGGACCGGCTCGGCGGCCGGCT
>CAYXHP010000137.1:0-32399 GCA_964465015.1 uncultured Gemmatimonadota bacterium | reverse complement strand
GTTTCGGTGACCGTGCCGATCTGATTCAGCTTGATGAGCACGGCGTTGGCCACGCCCTCCTCGATGCCCCGCCGGATGCGTTCCACGTTGGTGACGAAGATGTCGTCGCCGACGAGCTGCACCCGCTTCCCCAGGCGGTCGGCCAGGACCTTCCAGCCCGACCAGTCGTCCTCGGCCAGGCCATCCTCGATCGAGACGATCGGGTAGCGCTCGACCCACTCGGCATAGCGCTCCACGAGCTCGGCCGCCTCGAGGACGCTGCCCTCGCCCGCCAGCCGGTAGCGGTCCGCCTCGGCATCGTAGAACTCCGTGGCGGCCGGATCGAGGGCGAGGGCGATCTCCTCGCCGGCCTCGTAGCCCGCCGCCCCGATGGCCTGGACCAGGAGTTCCAGCGCCGCCTCGTTCGACTCCAGGTCCGGGGCCACCCCGCCCTCGTCGCCCACCCCACCCCCGAGCCCGCGACCGGCCAGCTCGCGGCGCAGGGCGTGGAAGGTCTCGGCGACGGCCCTCAGGGCTTCCGAGAAGCGCGAGAAGCCCAGCGGCACGAGCATGAACTCCTGGATGTCGATGTTGTTGTCCGCGTGCGCGCCGCCGTTGAGGACGTTGACCATGGGTGTCGGAAGCAGGCTGGCCTCCGGCCCGCCCAGATAGCGGTACAGCGGCATCTCCGCCGCCTCGGCGGCCGCCCGGGCCGCCGCCATGGAGACCGACAGCACGGCGTTGGCCCCGAGCCGGCTCTTGTCGGGCTCGCCGTCGAGCTCGATGAGGCCGCGATCGAGGTCGGCCTGGGGAGTGGGCTCGCGGCCCAGCAGCCAGTCCCGGATCTCGCCGCGGACGTTTCCCACCGCCTCCAGGACGCCTTTGCCCCCGTAACGCCGCGGGTCGCCGTCCCGTAGCTCGAGGGCCTCGTGGCGCCCCGTGGAGGCCCCGCTCGGTACGGCGGCCCTGCCCCGGGCACCGTTCGCGAGGCCGAGATCGGCCTCGACCGTTGGATTCCCGCGGGAATCCAGAATCTCTCGCGCGCTGACACTGTCTATGACCGGCATCGATCCTCCGGCTTCGGTTGGGACCGGCACGACCGCAAGCTGCGTGCGGAAGGCGCGCCGGACAAGGCCTTAGGCGATGCTCGCCTGGCCCCGATCGGGATCGCCGCCGGTCCTCGGGCGCCCGGCGCGGGACCGGCCGGGACAGGGCCGTCAGCCACGTCCCTCGCCCTCCTCGAGGAGTCCCGCGATCGCCTCGCGCGTCTCGCGGAGGACCGTGTCCCTGTCTTCTCGCTCCAGCTGCTCCAGCTCCAGCGCCGGCGCACACCGAATGCACATGGGAGCCGGGCGCAGGAGGTGGTGCTCCGGCGGCAGGATGGCTCGCCCGCCCTGGATCGCAACGGGCACGAGCCGGGTCCCGGTCTCGATGGCGAGGACGAAGCTCCCTTTCTTGAATGCGTGCAGGCGTCCGTCCCTGGAGCGCGTGCCCTCCGGGAACATGCCCAGCGTCAGGCCCTCCTCCTTCATCCGCTCCCCCGCCCGCCGCATGGCTCGGATCGACTGACGGAGGTCCGAGCGGTCGATGAACACGTGTCCCGCCTGTCGCATCGCCCCCCCGAACAACGGGATGCGGCTGAGCTCGATCTTGGCTATGAAGCGGAGCGACACGGGGAGCGAGGCGAACAGGGCCAGGATGTCGAACAACGACTGGTGGTTGGCCACCACCACCTGAGCCGCACCCGGGTGGATGTGCTCGAGGCCCTCCACCCGCACCCGGATGCCCGCGAGGGCGAGGAGAAGGCGCGACCAGGTCCGGTGCACCCAATCGTGCAGCCCCCGGGGCGCGTGGAGGAGCCCGCCCACCAGGGAGACGAGAGAGAAGAACGCGGTCGCGGGAAGGCCGATCGCCGCGAGAAGAACGGTGCGCGGAAGGCTCGCCCGCGCCGCGCCCTCCACCGCCTCCGGAGCGCTTCCGCCCACCGGATCGCTCCGGGACGACACGATCCGCTACTCCGTCTCCGCGAAGTGGTCGAACGCCGCCAGCGCGAGAGCGATCGCGTCCCCTCCTCGGCGCCACCCGACGCCCCTCCCCTCCTCCACCCGGCCGATCCGCGTGAGCCGCACGCCGTGACGGTCCTCGAAGGCCCGCCGGGCCGTACCCAGCCGACCGGGCGCTCCGGTGACCAGGAGCTCGTAGTCTTCCCCCCCGGTGAGAGCCAGGCGCAGGGCCGCTCCGCGGTCGGAGTACTCCTCGAGGGGGGCGGCCAGCGGTACCGCGTCCAGGTCGATGTCGACCCGGACGCCCGAAGCGGCGGCGAGCTGGGCCGCGTCCCCGGCCAGGCCGTCGGAGAGGTCGATCAGCGCGCTCGGCCGGACCTCTTCGGCCAGCCAGCGGGACTCCTCCAGTCGAGCGCGCGGCCGCTCGAACGCCCTCCGGGCCCGAGGATCGGGCTCGAGCGACTGCTGCCAGTCACGCACCGCAAGGGCCGCGCCCCCGAGCTCGCCCGTGACCCACACCTCGTCGCCCGGCACGGCGCCCCGGCGACCCACCGGTCGACCGGCTGAGCCCAGGACCGCCGCGTCCAGGACCACCGGGCCCGGGGACCGGGACAGGTCCCCGCCCAGGAGGGGAGCCCCGGCGGCCGCCAGCGAGCGTCCAGCGCCCGCCGCGATCGACTCGAGTACGGCCGTGTCCAGCTCCGGCGGCAGAGCGATGGAGAGCAGGACGCCCAGGGGTCGGGCCGCCATCGCGGCCAGGTCGCTCAGCGCCGCGGTCACGGCGCGGTAGCCGATCGTCTCCCACCGCAGCCAGGCGCGCTCGAAGTGGACTCCCTCGATGGAGAGGTCCGTACTCACCACCAGACGTTCGCCCGGTGGCACATCGACCACCGCTGCATCATCACCGGGGCCCCCACCGGGCGCCGCCGGGGCGATGGCCGACGCGGCACGGACGAGCGCCCGGATGCGGTCGAACTCGGGCCCCGGGGCCAACGGCGTGTCCACGTCGAGAGTCAGGCGCCGGCGGACCGGGAGGCCGGCAGGGAGAAGAGGATCGGTCCCCGACCTCTGGATGGCAGAGCCTCCACTTCGGCCCGAACCGCCGGAAGTCGGGCCGGAATGTCCGTGGGAAGATGGCCCTCGGCCGACACGGAACGGTCGGCCGCCATTCCGCCCAGGTGCAGAGCCGCGGCGGCCGCGTTCTCCGGGGCCATGCCGGCCGCCAGGTAGGCGCCCACCATCCCCGTGAGGACATCGCCGGATCCGCCGGTCGCCACCGCCGGGCCGCCGGCGGTGCTCACGCGAATCGAACCGTCCGGGAGTGCCACGATCGACGGGAGCCCTTTCAGGAGGACCGGCAGGCCGAGGTCCCGGGCCGCGGCCCGCGCCGCCCTCGGCCGGTCGCGGAGCACGTCGTCGAGCTCGATTCCCCGCAGCCGCGCCAGTTCTCCGGGATGAGGAGTGAGTACCCCGTTTCCCTCCACGAGCCGGGCCAGAGCCTCTTCTTCACCCGCGAACGCATTCAAGCCGTCGGCGTCCACGACCACCGGCCGCTCACCCCGTACCTCGAGCACGTGCTCCAGCAGCCGGCGCCGCTCGCGGCCGCGGCCCAGGCCCGGTCCGACCGCCAGCGCGTGTGCCCACTCCAGCGCCCCGTCCACCGCCTCCGCATCGTCCCAGGGCACGAACAGGGCCTCGGGAACCGCCGACTGCACCACCACCCGGTTGGCGGGGTCCCCCACGACCCGCACGATGCCGGCTCCCGCCCGGCTCGCCGCACGTGCGGCGAGGACGGAGGCTCCGGCCATGCCGGCCTGGCCCGCCACGAGGGCCACGTAGCCGGCCTCGCCCTTGTGCGCCTCGGGGCCGCGGCGGATCAGCGTCTCGCGCACCCACCGTGCGGTGATGGCGCGCGCTCCGAAGCGACCCTCGGCGGCGGGTGGAAACCCGATCTCGACGCAGACCAGGTGACCGCAACGCTCCCTGGCCGGGTGGAAGAGCAACCCGAGCTTGGGCCAGCCCAGACACACGGTGAGGCCGGCGCGCACGCAGGCGCCCGCAGTGGCCCCGGTCGTGAAGTCCACGCCGCTCGGCCCGTCGACCGCCACGACCGGCACCTGGAGGGCGTTGAGCCGCTCGATGAAGGAAGCGGCCGGCTGCCGCGGAGCGCCCGTGACCCCCGTGCCCAGGAGGCCGTCCAGCACCACGGACGCGGCGCAACAGGTGGCTTCCAGCTCGGAGGGATCCCGCACCTCCAGGTTCCAGCCGGCCGAGACGTCCGGCTCGGGCAAGGCGCTTCCGCAGCGCAGGGCGGCGACGCGACGCCCCCACGCCTGGAGGGTGCGGAGGGCGACGAGCGCGTCGGCCCCGTTGTGACCGCTCCCGACCAGCGCCGCCACCGGGCCGTCCGGGAAGCGGCTGGCCACCTGTCGCGCCACCTCGCGGCCCGCGACCTCGATCAGGGTCCGCTCGGTGGTGGCGCCGGAGGCGGTGGCGTCCCGGTCCAGCGCGGCCATCTCCTCGGCCGTCGGGAGCCAGACCACCCGGCGATCGAGGTCGGCGGCACCGAGTGCCGGCTGCGGGCTCATCCGCTCATCCACGCGCGAGCGTACCCCTGTGCCCGGCCCGGACCTCAGCGGTAGGACTGGGAGACCGTACGACCGAAGCTGATCTCGCCGTTGTCTATGCGGATGTTGAATCCACACTCGGGATTGGAACAGACCCACGCCTTGTAGCGGATCGTGGCTCCATCCCGGCCGTAGTCCGAGAGCGGCAGGAGGATGCCGTTCTCGCACTTCAGGCAGTCCGGGAAGCTACCCACCTCGTCCACGCGATCACCCCCTCCCGACCATCCCGCCCCGATCCTACAGCTTCCCTGCGAGCGTCATCCGGGCAGGCTTAGAATGGGCCAGGTCGGCCCCTAGATGAAGTGTTCTCCTTCAGGGCTGCCCCAGGGATAGCCCGTTTCGAACACTTCTTCGAAGCTGAACAGCTCCTCGAAATCCTCCCGCGAGTCGGAGTCCTGCTTGATCAGGATCCCCGACTCGACGAGCAGGAACACGATCTCGCCCAGGTCACGCGTGGCGTGGATGCCCCAGTGCTGCAGGACCGTGCGGGCCATGGGACCGAACCGCGCCAGCGCCAGGTCGCGAACTCCCGAAGCCAGCTCCGATCCCGAGACGTGGCGCGGCTCATCCAGCTCCTCCAGGCAGCGATGCAGCGCGGCGAGCACGAAGAGGTACGCCTCTTCGGCGTAGCGTGGGTCCCGCCGCCTGAGCTGCGCGAGGATCTGACTGCTGTCCATCGTCCGTTCGTCGTGCGATCTGCGCGGGACTCCCTCCGGGCCACACGCGGTGGACCGAGAGGGCGGGAGAACACGCCGAAAAGTAGGAGTCTCCGAAATCGAGCGTCAAGTCGCGGAGCCGGACGGAGGAACGAGCGGCAGGAGATCTCGGCCCTCCCCGACTTCGAGGTCGGCCCGTCCGGATGTGGCATCGACGAGCGATCGTGCCAGCTCCGCCACGACGTCGAGCGGCACGAGCGCGTCCAGCTCCACGCCGGTGCCGTAGCACAGTTTACCGCGCCGCGCCCCGGCGGCTTCGAGGAGTCGCATCACGGTCCCAGTGTCGGGGTGTTCGAAGCGGACCCGGCAGGTGGCGGCTCTCACCACCCGCGCCGTGGGAAGGGACGCGAGAGCGCGGGCCACCGCGGTCGCGTAGGCCCGCGCCAGGCCGCCCGTGCCGAGCTTCGTGCCGCCATACCAGCGCGTGACGACCGCTGCCGCCTCCACGAGACCGGCGGCCTCGATCGCGCCCAGGGCCGGGCGACCGCCCGTCCCGGACGGCTCTCCGTCGTCGTCGAGCCACGCCATGCCCTGCTGAGGCCGGAAGGCGAGGACGTGGTGTGTGGCATCGTGATGGACTTGCCGGGCCCGGTCGCGGAGCGCCTCCGCCTCGGCCCGGGTCGACGTACGCGCCACGATGGCCAGGAAGCGAGAGCCACGCTCGCGAAGCTCACCGGCGGCCTCTCCCGCCGGGACGAGGAGGGAGGCCCCGACGCCTTCGGTCCGTGACGCGTCCTCGCGCCGACTCGGGCCTTCGCCCCCGGCTGCGGCCGGAGCCGGGAATCCCCGGGTGGAGTCCCCCGCTTTCAGCCTCCGGGCGCGGTCCGGTCGCAGGGCGTGGTGCGGTAGAGCGGGAAGTCCTCGGTGAGCTCGTGGACCTCGCCCCGCACCGCCTCGATCTCGCCCTCCTCGCCCTCCGAACGCAGGACGCGGTCGATCCAGCCGGCGATCGTGTCCATCTCGCCCTCGCCCATGCCGCGCGTGGTCACGGCCGGGGTTCCGATCCGGATGCCGGAGGTCACGAACGGCGAACGCGTCTCCCCGGGGATGGTGTTCTTGTTGACCGTGACTTCGGCCCGGCCCAGCAGCTCCTCGGCGTCCTTGCCGGTGAGCTCCGTGGCCCGCAGATCGACCAGGAGCAGGTGGGTGTCGGTGCCGCCAGAGACCAGCGTCCATCCCCGCGACTCCAGGCCCCGTCCCAACGCGCGCGCGTTCGCGACCGTCTGCACGCCGTATCGGCGGAAGCCCTCGGTCTGCGCCTCGGCCAAGCACACCGCCTTGGCGGCGATCACGTGCATCAGGGGACCGCCCTGCGTTCCGGGGAACACGGCCTTGTCGATCGCCTTGGCGTGCTCCTCCCGGCACAGGATCATCCCGCCGCGCGGACCCCGCAGAGTCTTGTGGGTCGTGGTGGTCACCACGTCGGCGTGGGGCACGGGACTCGGGTGCACGCCCGCGGCGACCAGCCCCGCGAAGTGGGCCATGTCGACGATGAGGCGAGCCCCCACGTCGCCGGCGATCTCGGCGAAGATCTCGAACGGCAGGATGCGGGGATAGGCGCTCCAGCCGGCCATGATGGCGCCGGGCCGGTGCTCCCGGGCCAGGCTCGCCAGCTGGTCGACATCCAGGCGGCCGTCCGACTCGCGCACCCCGTACTCGACCGCATCGTACATCTTGCCGCTGAAGTTCACGTGCGAGCCGTGCGTCAGGTGGCCGCCGTGCGTGAGGTTCATCCCCAGGATCGTGTCGCCCGGCGACAGGAACGCCGCGTAGGCGGCCATGTTGGCCTGGGCGCCGCTATGCGGCTGCACGTTGGCGTGGTCGGCTCCGAACAGGTCGCAGGCTCGCCGGCGGGCCAGCTCTTCGACCACGTCCACGTACTCGCAGCCACCGTAGTAGCGCTTCCCCGGGAGCCCCTCGGCGTACTTGTTGGTGAGCGGCGAGCCCATCGCCTCCAGCACGGCCGACGAGCAGAAGTTCTCGCTCGCGATGAGCTCCAGGCCTCGGCGCTGCCGGTCCGTCTCGTCCCGGATGGCCGCCCGGACCTCGGGGTCGACCTCTGCCAGGGTCCGGTCTTGCCAGCCGGGTCCCACGAGCACGTCGCCGACTCGGGCGGAGGAACCGGGATCCGGGGCGGAGCCGCCGTCCATGCCGCTCAAACGTGCCAACGGTGGAGCCGCGCCACGCGCTCGATTCGGAGCTGGGCGAGCTCGTCGGCCGCCTCGGCGCTCGTGATCCCCCGCTCCTCGGCCAGCGCGAAGACCTGGAGCAGCGTGGAGTAGATCTCTCCAGCCTTGCGCTTGGAGCGCTCCAGAGACCAGCTCACCAACTCGGAATACACGTTGATGAGCCCGCCGGCGTTGATCACGTAGTCGGGGGCGTAGAGGATCTCGCGGTCCGCGAGACGGTCGTCATCCTCTTCGGCGGCGAGCTGATTGTTGGCCGCCCCGGCCACGATGTCCACGTTCAGGCGCGGGATCGTCTCCTCGTTGAGAATGGCGCCCAGCGCGCAGGGCGCGAACACGTCCCCGTCCACGTCGTAGATGCCGTCCGCTTCGACGCCCTCGGCCCCGAGCTCGTCGACGGCGCGCCCGGTCCGGTTCGGATCAATGTCGGTGATCACCACGTGAGCCCCGTCTTCGATGAGGTACTCCGCCAGGTGAAAGCCCACGTGCCCGGCGCCCTGCACGGCCACGGTGCGCCCCTTCAGGGAGTCGGAGCCGTAGCGGCGCTGCGCGCACGCTTTGATGCCCCGGAAAACCCCGTAGGCCGTGACCGGCGACGGGTCACCGGAGCGCCCCGCAATGCCGACCACGTAGTCGGTCTCCATGTGGACGAAGTCCATGTCCTCCACCGACGTGCCGACGTCCTCGGCCGTGATGTAGCGACCTCCCATGCTCTCCACGGCCCGGCCATGGGCCCTCATGATCATCTCGCGGTCCTGCCGGCGGTTGTCTCCGATGATGACGGACTTGCCGCCACCGAGGTTGAGACCGGCCACGGCGGCCTTGTAGGTCATGCCCCGCGACAGCCGCAGCACGTCCACCACCGCGTCACGGTCGCACTCGTAGTTCCAGAACCGGGTGCCTCCGAGCGCGGGCCCCAACGTCGTGTCGTGAATGGCGATCAGGCCACGATAGCCGCACGAGGGCTCGTGCGTGAACAGCACCTGCTCGTGCGCGTGCTCCGCCAGCAGCTCGAAGATTTCATTGGAGGCGAGGTCGCCCTCGCGGGCCACCTGATCGGGTACCTGTATGCCGGGATGCGTCACTGGTCCGTACCTCGCTGTGAGTAGAGTTCTCGTGCGATGACGATGCGATGCACCTCGCTCGTGCCCTCGTAGATCTCGGTGACCTTGGCGTCCCGGAAGAGCCTCTCCACCGGGTACTCCCTCGTGTACCCGTAGCCCCCGAGCACCTGCACGGCCTGGGTCGTGACCTCCATGGCCGTCTCGCTCGCTTCCAGCTTGGCCATGCTCGAGAGCATACGCCGGCGCGAGTCTCCCTTCATGTAGACCCTCGCGGCACGGTAGAGCAAGCCGCGCGCGACCTCCACGCGACGCCCCATCTCGGCGAGCTTGAACTGCATGCCCTGGAAGTCGCGCAGGGGCTTTCCGAACTGCTCGCGCTCGGCCGCGTAGTCCAGCGCGTGATCCAGCGCAGCGTTCGCGATCCCCACGGCCTGAGCGGCGATTCCGAGGCGTCCCCCTTCGAGCGCGGCCAGGGCGTAGCGGTAGCCCTCACCCGGCTCCCCCAGGAGGTGCTCGGGGCCCAGGCGCACGTCCTCGAGATGGAGGGCCACCGTTTCGGAGCCGCGAAGCCCCATCTTGCGCTCCTTCTTGCCGGGCCGATATCCCGGAACGTCCGTCGGCACGATGAAGGCGCCGATGCCGTGGCTCCCCCGGCGGTCCCCGGCGGTGTCCGTGCGGGCGAAGAGCAGCACCACGTCGGCGGACGCCCCGTTGGTGACCCACATCTTCTCGCCCGACAGGACCCAACCTGCGTCCTCGCGACGTGCCTGGGTCGTGAGGCTGGCGGCATCACTGCCCGAGCTCGCCTCCGAGAGAGAGAACGCCCCGAGGAGCTCGCCCCTGGCCATCGGCTTGAGCCAGCGCTCCTTCTGTTCGTCCGTCCCGTGCTTCAGGACCAGCTGGGTGGGTAGCGAGTTGTGGACGCTCATCGAGACGGCGACCGAGGGATCCCCCCAGGAGATCTGCTCGAGCGCGAACAGGTAGGTGTCGACGCCGAGCCCGAGGCCGTCCCACTCCTCGGGGATCATCATGCCGAGGAAGCCGAGCTCCCCGAGCCGGTCCACGATGGCCCGGTCGAACACGTCCTCCTCCCGGTCGCGGCGCTCGGCGCCCGGCCGGATCTCCTCCTCCGCGAAGCGGCGGGCCAGCTCCAGGACCTGACGCTGCTCCTCGCTCAGGTCGATACCTACGAAGGGCTCAGCCATCGGCGTACTCGTGGAATCCACGTCCCGACTTCCTCCCCAGCCTGCCCGCCGCCACGTACTTCCGGAGGAGCGGGCAGGGCCTGTACTTGTCGTCCCCCAGCTCTCCGTGCAAGACCTCCAGGATGTGGAGGCAGGTGTCGAGCCCGATGAGGTCGGCCAGGGCCAGGGGACCCATGGGGTGGTTCATGCCCAGCTTCATGACCGTGTCCACGGCCTCGGCATCGGCCACCCCCTCCATGAGGCAGAAGACCGCCTCGTTGATCATCGGCATGAGGACGCGGTTGGAGACGAAGCCGGGATAATCGGCCACCTCGACCGAGGTCTTCCCGAGTCGCCGCGCGAGCTCCATGACCAGCTCGGTGGTCTCGTCGGACGTCTCCAGGCCCCGGATCACCTCGACGAGCCGCATCACCGGAACGGGGTTCATGAAGTGCATCCCCACCACCCTCTCCGGCCGCCGGGCATGGGCCGCCAGGCCGGTGATGGCGATGGAGCTCGTGTTGGAGGCCAGCACGGCCTCCGGACCGACCACCTCCGAGAGCTGCTCGAAGATACGGCCCTTGAGCTCCGCCTTCTCCGGGGCCGCCTCGACCACCATCTGGGCATCCGCCAGCTCCGCAGGCGAGGCGGCCGGGACGATGCGACCGAGCGCGGCCTCGGCCTCCCGTTCCGCGATCGTCCCCTTCGACACCTGTCGCTCCAGGTTCCGCCGGATGGTCGCCAGCCCCCGCTCGAGGGCGGCCGGATCGACGTCCACCAGCTTCGTGTCGATGCCGGCCAGCGCGAGCACGTGGGCGATCCCGTTCCCCATCGTCCCGGCGCCGACCACACCCGCCGAACACACCTCTTCCGCTCTCATGCTTCCCCTTCCCCCCCCGTTACGAGTCCAGCCTGTTACGGCTCGATCCGGGACGTACGCGGCGAGCCGCCGGCCCGTGCCTGGCTCCGGCGGGAGGGCAGCGGGCCCGCCCGCCGCACCCGCTCCGACCGGCACAGGCGGCCGGTGCGGGCCAGCCACCAGGTTCCGGCCACCGCCACCAGCGTCACCGCGAGCCCGGCCTCGGGCCCGAAAGCGCCGCCCGACCACCACGTCGCACCGTGCGTGGCCGCATCGTAGCCCGGGGTGTCCAGGAATCGGAACCCGGGTACGCGCGCCGTGATCCCGCTCACCGGGAGGTCCGCCCCGACCCCCATGCACCAGTTCCAGGCCAGGTGTAGCCCCGATACGAACCACAGGCTGTAGGTGCGCCAGTAGGCAGTCCCGAGCAGGATGCCGGCCAGGACGATGTTGAGGAGAGCCAGCCGCCCGAGGCCGGGGTTGAACAGGTGTAGACAGGCGAAGCCCACCGCCGTGATCACCACCGCCGCGCGGCCGCCCACCGACTCGGCG
Source organism: uncultured Gemmatimonadota bacterium (assembly GCA_964465015.1). Taxonomy (GTDB): domain Bacteria; phylum Gemmatimonadota; class Gemmatimonadetes; order Palauibacterales; family Palauibacteraceae; genus Humimonas. The sequence continues at coordinate 21,229 of CAYXHP010000137.1, read as the reverse complement.
AGCACCTGTAACGGATAGCCGCGGAAGAGCAGCTCCTCCTCGAGCGCGCCCACGGCCAGGAAGAGGGTGGCACCCGCCACGGCTCCGGCCCCGGGTCCGCCGACCTGCGGCCGCCACGTCACGGCGCCCGTGAGCGCCAGGAGGCCCACCACGCCCCCCATGAGCGCGGCGCCGACCAGGACGCCGCCCGCCGCCTCACGCAGGGCCCCACTTCCGGCCGGAAGACCCAGCGCCGCGAGGGGAACGCCCTCCACGCGCCGCGCGACCAGGAAGGTGGCCCCGAGGACGACCACGAGGGAGACCGACACCCCGACCCACGGCACCAGCCCCCGCCCGCTGCGCGCACCCGGCACGATCTCGGCCACCACCTCTCCGAAGAGAAGATCGCCGCCGACGACCAGGAGCGCGAAGAGGAGGAGCCGCCAGCCGGCCCGGAGCCGGCCGCCCGCGCCGAGCAGCCAGCTCACCGGCCGCGGCCCCGGGGGGACCGCGTCACGGCGTCCGCAGCGCCCTCACGCGATCCCAAGCCGGCCCGACGGGCGCGCTAAGCCAGGAAGTGGCTCAACGGCCCCTCCAGCCGCCGGCCCGCGAGCCACACGAGCACGACCTTGAGGAGGTCCACCACGAGGAACGGAGCGAGCCCCACGGCCATGGCCCGTCCGGGACCCAGGGCCGGCGTCATCCACGCCACGCCGCCGGCGTAGATCACCGCCTGGCCGGCCAGGAGCCCGACGCCCTGCCGCAGGAAGCCGCGACGGTGCGCCAGCAGCCCCACGACCAGGGCGGCCACGGGATACGCGAGCAGGTAGCCACCGGTGGGTCCCAGCAGATACGTCAGTCCCCCGCCGGCCGCGAACACGGGCAGCCCCGCGGCGCCGGCGGCCAGGTAGGTCAACTGGCTCGCTGCGCCCAGCTTCGGGCCCAGTAGCAGGCCCGCGGCCAGGACGGCCACCACCTGGAAGGTGAACGGCACGGGGGCGAGCGGCACCGACAGCCGGGCCCCGACGGCCGTGAGGACGGCGAATCCCGCCACGGCCAGCGCCCGGCGGGTCGTCCTCGAACGAGCTCCGGGCATCGCGGCGACTGTCCGGGCAGTCATCTCTCGGCTCATGTCCTCTCCACGCTCATGGCGACGGCGTTCCCGCCACCCAGGCACAGGGTGGCCATCCCCTTGTCCACGTCCAGGTCGCGCATCGCGTACAGGAGGGTCGTGAGGATTCGAGCCCCGGACGCTCCAATCGGATGCCCGAGGGCCACCGCCCCGCCCCGCACGTTGAGTCGGTCCATGTCGATGCCGAGCTCGCGCGCGTCGGCGAGCGCCTGCACGGCGAATGCCTCGTTCATCTCGACGAGGCCGTAGTCGTCGATCGACGTGCCTTCCTTCTCCATCAGGCGCCGCACGGCGTCCACGGGCGCGAAGAACAGGTCCCGCGGCTCGGTCGCGCCGACCGAATATGCCGAGATCTTCGCGAGCGTGTCCAGTCCGTTCGCCTCCGCGTAGGCCAGCGACGTCACGACGGTGGCGGCGGCGCCGTCGTTGAGGCCGGGGGCGTTTCCGGCGGTCACGCTGAGCTCCTCGATACCCTCCGGAGCGTCGCTCGGGAACGCGGGCCGGAGCGCGGCGAGCTTCTCGTAGGTCGTGTCCCGCCGGGGAGTCTCGTCCACCTCCAGGGTCGTCGAGCCCTTGCGGCCCGGAACCTCCACCGGGACGAGCTCGGCCGCGAACTCGCCGGCGTCGATGGCGCGGATCGCCTTCCGGTGGCTGGCCAGGGCGAACCGGTCCTGGTCTTCGCGGGAGATCCCGGCCTTCGAGGCGGTATATTCGGCGTGCCCTCCCATGTGGCAGGCGCCGAAGGAGCACCACAGGCCGTCGTGGATGAGGCCGTCCACCAGCTTGCGGTCGCCGAACTTGACCCCCTCCCGGTACCCCCGCACGAGGTATGGGGCGTTGGACATCGACTCCATGCCACCGGCCACGTAGGCCCGGCCGTCGCCGGCCCGAATGCCCTGCGCGGCGAGCATCACCGACTTGAGCCCCGAGCCGCACACCTTGTTGATCGTGACGGCCGGCACGGTGGGCGGGACGCCCCCGTGGATGGCGGCCTGCCGGGCCGGGGCCTGGCCCACTCCCGCCTGGACCACGTTCCCCATGATCACCTCGTCGAAGTCGTCCGGATCGACACCCGAGCGGTCCACCGCCGCCCGGATGGCCCGGGCCCCGAGCTCGGGAGCGGCCAGGGGCGAGAGGGTCCCGAGAAAGCGTCCCGTCGGCAGCCGCGCCGCCGCCACGATGACAGCTGTCAACTCTTTGTCATTCATGGTGTTGTCTCCTATGATCCAATACAATACATGAAGTGCATTGAGTGTCTCTTCACCGGACCGGCGCCGCCTCCCAACGGGTCCTTCGCGGTGCGCCTCAACCTTTCGTGGCGACGCGCCCTTTCCCGGCTCCGTGCACCGGGTCGGCCACCGCGTCCTCGAGCGCGCAGCCACCCCGCCGGCCGGCCGGGACCGCCCGCGCGCAGGCGATCTCCGGATCGTGCTCGAATACGAGGGTCCATCCTTCCCGCCCCGCCCGCGTGAGCCACTCGCGCTTGGCTTCGAGGGTGACCAGCGGCTCCACGTCATATCCCATGATCCACGGCAGTGGCACGTGCGCGCTCGTGGGGACTAGGTCAGCCAGGTACAGGAGCGACTCGCCCCCTTGCTCGATGAGGACCGATTGGTGGTGTGGCGTATGGCCGGGCGTGCGGACCATGCTCACCCCCGGGATCACCTCGGTGTCCTCGTCGAGGAATTCCACCACTCCCGCTTCCGCGAGCGGGTCCATGTTGTGGCCCAGGTAGCTGGCCTGGATGCGCTCGTTGTCACGGTGGGCGAACTCCCACTCCCCGCGTCGCACCAGGTAGGTGGCGTTCGGGAAGGATGGCCGGATGGTCTCATCGGCCTCGCGTACCGTGGCACCGCCGGCGTGATCGAAGTGCAGGTGCGTGCACAGGACCATGTCGATCTCGTCGGGTCCCACTCCGAGCGCGCCGAGCTCGTCCTCCAGCCGAGTGGGAGAGCCCTCGTTCTCGACGCCGTAGATGCCGCGGAACTTGTCGCCCTCCTTGTTGCCGAGCCCCGTGTCCACGAGAAGGACGTGCCCGCCGGCGCGGATGAGCAGGCAGCGCATGGCGAGCTGAATCCGGTTGCGATCGTCCGACGGGATGCGCTTCTGCCACAGCGGCTTGGGTACCACGCCGAACATGGCGCCGCCATCCAGCCGAAGTCCCCCGGCTATCACGGTGTCCACCGTGAACCCGTCGCGCTCGAAGATCCTCATCCCGCACCCTCCATCTCGCTCCGGTCGATCATCTCCCGCCCGAGAGCCAGCTCTGCAGCTCCATCCACTCCGTGAGGCCCTGGCGCTCCACCTCCTCCAGGAGGCGCAGGAGCACGCCGGCCGTCGCCACCGCGTCGCCGCCGGCCCGGTGGCGTCCCTCGATCTCGATACCGTAGTAGGCCGTCACCGAGTCCAGACCCTTGCGGGCCAGCCCGGGGAGCGCCCGGCGAGCGAGCCTCAGCGTGCACAGCCTGGGACCGCTGGGGAGCACCGAGGCGGCCAGCTGCATCTCCTCGCACACGAAGCGCCAGTCGAACGGGGCGTTGTGAGCCACGAACACTCGCCCCTCCAGCCTCTCCCGCACCATGCCGGCGATCTCGTCGAAGCGCGGCGCATCGGCCACCATCGCGTCGGTGATCCCCGTGAGCCGCGAGATCCAGGACGGGATCGGGATACCGGGGTTCACCAGCGAGGAGAACTCGTCCGTGATCTCACCATCCCGCACCTCCACCGCCGCGAACTCGGTGATCCGGTCGCCGCGCCCGGGCGAGGCGCCCGTCGTCTCCACGTCCACGACCACGTAGTGGAGCCCGGCCAGGGGACCGGAGAGCCCGGCTTCCCGGGCCAGACGCCAGCGGCCGCTCCCGGCTCGCTCCACTCGCCTCTCGCCCGAGAGGAGCTCCCGCACGATGCGCTCCGTGACCTCGCCCGGCCCGGCCTTCAGGCCCAGCACGGCACGGGAGAGGTCGGCGGTCGTGCGTGGGCCGCGCTCGAGCTCCTCGAGGGCCCGGGCCAGCAGCGTCGATGAAGCGGAGAAGCGCAGACCCGGACTCATGCCACGGGGTCCCGTAGCACCGGCATGGTCATGCAACGGGGGCCGCCGCCCCCGCGAACCAGCTCCGTGCCCTCGAAGGCGATCACGAATCGTTCATCCTCCTCGACCCACTGGTCGCCGGTGAGGAAGTCGACGCTTCGGATGAGCCGGAACCCGCCCTCGCGCTCCAGCGCCTCCAGCGTGTGCTCGTTGCGGTCGTAGGCCAGGAGCTGGCCCGGGCCGACCGCGAACAGGTTGCATCCGCTTCCCCACTGCTCGCGCTCCTGCATCGTGCGGCGATCCCCGCCGCACGGGATCGGCGTGAGCGGGAGCCCCACATCGCGGAGCGCCTCGAACAGGTCCTCGCGCTCGCGGGTCTCCCGGCTCGTGGCGCCGATGTGGAGCACCGGCAGACGGGTCGGGCCCAGGAAGTAGGGCGGAAAGACGCAGCACAGGTCCCTGTCCACCATGGTGAAGATCATGTCCAGGTGGATCGAGGTGCGGTGCGGTGGGAGAATGACCACGAGGAGGTCGTTCACGTCGGTGGTGGCCAGCAGGCGCTCGGCCAGCGCGTCGATCCCGGCGGCGCTGGTCCGCTCCGAGAGGCCGATCAGCACCAGGTCCTCCCGCAGCACGTGGACGTCGCCGCCCTCGATGCTGGTGTTCATGCGCCGTTCACGGGTCCCATCGTACAGGAGACCCCGACCCGAGAGCACGGGATGGTGCGCGAACAGGGTCCGCATGATGATCTCCTCGGTCCAGCGCACCTCGTGGCGCATGGCCGAGATCGCGACCTGGTCTCCGATCACCACCGCCGAGTCCCGGGTGAAGAACAGGTTGGGGAGCGGCGGCAGGCTGTAGCCGGCCTCGTTCACCAGCTCGGCCAGCGCCCCGCCATGACTCTCCTCGCCCTCGATGAACAGCCGGGCCAGCTCCTCGGGGCGTGCCTCCCGGGCGCGCTCCCGGAAGGCGTCGTCCGAGCCCTGGAGGAGCATCTCACGGGCGGCGGGCTCCTCCAGCACCTCGACCAGGAGGTCGAACACCTCGTACACGTCGGCGAAGCGCTCGAGGAGGGTGACGAAGCGGCCGTGCTCGCGCCGCGCCCTCTCGAGGTCGAGGATGTCGTCGAACAGATAGTCGGAGCGGTTGTCGGGCGTGATCACCGTGAGCTCGGGTCCGGGCCCGTGGCAGATGACCCGGCGCAATCGTCCGATCTCGCTCGCGATGCCGATGCCGCTCGTCCGCTCGCCCTCGCTCGCCATGCGTCCGCTTCGCATCCCTTCGTCTCCCGCCGGGCTTCCGGCCCGACGGCTCAGGCGCGCGCGCCCCGGTGCGCGCCGCTCAGCACGTAGCTGAGCCCCTCCATCTCCAGGGCCACGTCCATGGTACGCACCGTGACGCGCTCGGGCACGTCGATCGCCACCGGTGCGAAGTTCAGGATGGCGCCGACGCCCGCCGAGACCAGGGTTTCGGCGACGGCCTGCGCGGACTCGGGAGGCGTGGCGATGATCCCGATCTCCACGTGCTCGTCCGACACGACCTCGGAGAGTCGGTCCGCCGCGTAGACCGGCACGGAGGCCATAGCGCGGCCGGCCTTGGCCGGATCGGTGTCGAAAGCGGCCACGATGTCGAAGCCACGTCGCGCCAGGTCCTGGTACCCGAGGAGCGCCGAGCCGATCTTCCCCGCCCCCACCAGGGCGACGCGCCACCGGCGGCCCAGTCCCAGGATGCCCTCCAGGGTGTGCCGGAGCTCGTCGACGGTGTAGCCCCTGCCGCGCTTGCCGAAAGAGCCGAACAGGCTCAGGTCCTTGCGCACCTGCGCCGGGGTGGTGCCGCAGCCGCCGGCCAGCTGACGGCTGGAGACCACCTCGCGCCCCTGGCGGGCCAGCTCGCGCAGGAAGCGCAGGTAGACCGACAGGCGCCGGACCGTCGATTCGGAGATCCGCCGGGAAGTACGATCGCTCATGACCGGGGCGTCGGTATGCTTGTGAAAGCCTTCACAAGCTCAAGATAGACGCCGCGCGCGCCCGGCTCAACCTCCCCGGCGGCCGTCGGGCCCCAGCCGGCGGGCCAGCTCCACGAACCGTTCCGGTGCCAGCTCCTCGGGGCGGCTCCTCGGATCGACGCCCACCTCCCGGAGCAGGGCTTCGGTCTCCTCGCGTCCGAGCCCGAGGTCGGGCGCCGATCGGAGAATCTTCTGCATCTGCTTGCGGCGCCACCCGAAAGCGGCCCGGGTCAGCCGCCGCAGCTCGCGGGCCGGCAGCCGGGCCAGTCGATCGGGGTCGGGCTCCAGGACGACGGTCACCGACTCCACGTCCGGCACGGGGCGGAACGCCCGTCGGCTCACGGCGAACGCGATGCGGGCCGAGGCCCGGACCTGGACTCCGACGGACAGGCTTCCGTAGGCGCGGCTCCCCGGTTCCGCGGTGATTCGCTCCCCCACCTCGCGCTGCACGGTGACCACGATGCGCTCCGGGGATGGAGACAGCGCCAGGAAACGGAACAGGAGGGGCGAGGTGATCCCGTACGGGACATTCGACAGGACCCGGTAGGGCGGCTCGACGAGCGCGGCCAGGTCCATCTCGAGGGCGTCCCCGTGCACCAGCGCCACGTCCCCCCGTCCGCCCCAGCGCGCCTTCAGCTCGGCGGCCAGCGCGTCGTCCTTCTCCACCAGGACGAGGCGTGCCACACGGCCCACCAGGTGCTCGCTGAGCTCCCCGTGGCCAGGACCGACCTCGAGCACGGTATCGCCGGCCTCGGCCCCCAGGGCGTCGACGACCTTTCGCTGCAGGTTGGGGTCGACCAGGAAGTTCTGACTCAGCGACCTGCGCGCCCGCACGCCTCTACCCTTTCCGCCCTCGCCGCACGCCGCGCCGGCTCAGTCGGCCAGGAGCGAGGCGATGCAGGCCACGTGGACGATGTCCTCGACATCCGCCCCGCGCGAGAGGTCACACATGGGCCGGGCAAGACCCTGGAGGATCGGCCCGAGCGCCCGGGCGCCCCCCAGCCTCTCGACCAGCTTGTAGCCGATGTTCCCGGCGTCCAGATCCGGGAAGACGAGGACGTTCGCGCGGCCGGCCAGCGGGGAGTCGGGCGCCTTTCGGGCGCATACCTCGGGGACCAGGGCGGCGTCCGCCTGCAGCTCACCATCGGCGACGACCCCGGGGTGCCGCTGCCGGAAGAGCTCGAAGGCGCTCCGGACGCGATCGACGTCGGCCGTGTGAGCCGAGAGGTGGGTCGAGAAGGAGAGGAAGGCGACGCGTGGCTCGTCGCCTACGATCGAGGGCCGCGCCGCACACGCCGCCCACGCGATGTCGGCCAGCTGCTCGGATGTCGGCTCGGGCACCACGCCGGCGTCGGTGAACGTGAGGACCTCCCGGGGCGCCTCGGGCCCCCGGGCGCCGGACATGTAGAAGGAGCTCGACAGGGTCCGGTGGCCCTCCGCGAGCCCCACCTCGCTCAGCGCGGCCCGGACCACGTCCGCGGTCGTCGCCCGCGCCCCGGCCACCACCGCGTCCAGGCGCCCCGCCGCCAGCAGCGCGGCAGCAGCGGTGAGGGCGCCACGGGGTCCCTCGCCCCGCACGAGCTCCTCCGCCTCCGCGGGGTCGATCCGCTCCAGCTCCGGGCGCTCGGCGTGGACCCGGGCCGCGGCAGCCGCATCACCGACCAGGACCGGCCGCACCAGCCCCTCCGCCGCCAGGCGGAGGATCGCCCCGGTCGTGCGGTCCTCGTCCGGCTCCGGAAAGCCGACGCGGCGCGCCCGAGCGCCGGCCCGGGAGCGGAGCCGGGCCAGGAAGTCGCCGTCATGCTCCACGGCGCCCTCCGGGCTGTCCGCTACCGGTCCCCGCGGGCACGGGGTCCGAAGCGCTCGACCATCCGCTCCAGCACCAGCGGGGGCACGTACTCCGACACGTCACCGCCGAGCCGCGCCACCTCCCGCACCAGGGAGGCGCTCAGGAACGTGTATCGGTTGTCGGGAGCCATGAAGATCACGTCCAGCTCCGGCCACAGCGACCGGTTCATGAGCGCCATCTGGAACTCGTATTCGAAATCGCTGACCGCCCGCAGGCCGCGAATGATGAGCCGCGCCTCCCGCGAGCGGGCGAACTCGACCAGGAGGCCCGAGAACGAGACGACCTCCACGGCGGGCTCGCCGGCGTACGTCCGCGACAGGAGCTCGACCCGTTCCTCCAGGGAGAAGAGCCCCTGCTTCTCCTGGGTCGAGGTCTCGGCCACCGCCACCAGGAGCCGGTCGACGATCTTGAGGGCCCGGTGGATGATATCATCGTGTCCGAGCGTGAGCGGGTCGAACGACCCCGGGTACACGGCGACGTGCTCTTTCCTGTGGACCGTCACGCTCTCCTCCCCTGTGGCGGATCGTGATCCCGGCCCGCGTCCGGCGGCCGCAGGAAGCTCAGGATGGCGTCTCCGTAGGCCCGCCGCCACACCACCTCCTCCCCTTCCAGCGCGCCCGGAGCATGCTCGACGCACAGGAGGCCGGCGAATCTGCGCTCGGCGAGGAGCCGCGCCAGACGCTCCGGCCAGGCGCTCTCGTAAGGCGGATCGGCCAGCGCGACATCGAACGGCGGCGCCTCCCCGGCCGCGGGAACCGGTAGCTCCTCGAGGAACGCCCCCACGTCCCGCCGCGCCAGTCGTCCGCGTCCTCCCAGCTCGAGTTCGGCGAGATTGGACTCCACGGCCAACGCGGCCGCCCGCGCGCGCTCGACGAAGACCGTCTCCGCCGCTCCGCGGGAGAGCGCCTCGATGCCGAGCGCGCCCGAGCCGGCGAACAGGTCCAGGACGCGCGCACCGACGATCCCCGGTCCGAGAGCGCTGAACCAGGCCTCCCGCACGGCCTCGCGTGTGGGACGCGTGTCCCGGCCCCGGGGCGCCGTGATCCGGCGCCCGCCCAGCTCCCCCGCCACGATGCGCAGCACGCCCGTCGGGGGCCGCCTACGTCCGACTGTCCGGCGGGCGAACATCCAGCAGCCGGGCCTGCAGTCGCTCCCGGCCGCGATACCGGTCGCGAGACAGCTCGAACGCCACCTCGAGCGGCCCGACCGTCGCCTCGCCCAGCCGGTCCCCCATGCCGAATCCGATCGCCTCCAGGCGTCCGCCCGCCGCGTCGGAGAGGACCCCCTTGAGATGGGCGCCCTCCGAGCCCACGCGGGCGGGGCGCTCGAGGTTGACGCCCCGGACGTGGAGAACCGGCCGCGGGTTTTCCGTACCGAAGGGCGCCAGACGGCCGATCCAGCCGAGGAGCTCGTCGTCCACCGCCGCGAGGGGGAGCGACAGGTCGATCCGGATCTCGGGCACGAGGTCCTCTTCGGCCAGGGTCTCTCGCGCGGCCTCCCCCAACCTGCTTGCCAGCGTTTCCAGGCGGTCCCGTCGCACCTCGAGCCCCGCGGCCATGCGGTGGCCACCATAGCGCTCCAGGAGGTCCGCGCAGCCTTCCAGAGCCCGGTGCAGGTGGAAGCCCGGTATGGAGCGACCCGACCCGCGCCCGGGGTCCTGGCGCAGGCTCACGAGGACCACGGGCCGGTGGAGGCGCTCGACCAGGCGGGAGGCCACGATGCCGATGACCCCGGGGTGCCAGTCCTCTCCCCACAGGAGCACGAAGCGATCCCGGTCCGCGTCGAAGCGCTCGGCCAGCATCGCCTCGGCCTCGGCCAGGACGCGACGGTCCTCGCCGCGGCGCTTCCGGTTGTGTAGCTCCAGCCGCTCGGCCAGTCGCTCGGCCTCCTCCCGGTCGTCCGTGAGGAGGAGCCGGAGCCCTGTCTCCGCCGCCCCCACGCGTCCGGCGGCGTTCAGTCGCGGACCCAGGCGGTAGCCGATGTCGGAGGCCGAGACTCGTTCGATGCTCACGCCCGCCCGGCGTGCGAGCGCGAGCAGGCCCGCCTTCCGGGTCCGGACCATGGCGGCCAGGCCCGCCCGGACCAGGATGCGATTCTCATCCGCGAGCGGCACGAGGTCGGCCACCGTCCCCAGGGCCACGAGATCCAGGTGACGGTTCAGGTGCTCCGGCGCCGCCCCGGCCCGGTCGTAGAGGGCCGCCAGCAGCTTGAAGGCGACGCCCACGCCGGCCAGGCCGCGGAACGGGTAGCCGGAGTCGGCGCGGGCGGGGTTCACGACGGCGACCGCCGCGGGGAGGCGGGGAGGCGGCCGGTGGTGGTCGGTGATCACGACATCGACGCCCGACTCGCTGGCTTCCGCCACGGCCTCGACCGCGGACACGCCGCAGTCCGCCGTCAGGATGAGGCGGGCGCCGATCTCTCGCGCGCGGGACACGCCCGCCGGCCCGAGATCGTACCCATCCCGCAGCCGGTGCGGCACGAACGCCTCCACTCGCGCCCCCAGGTGGGCCAGGCCTCGGGTCAGCAGCGCCGCCGAGGAGAGCCCGTCCGCGTCGTAGTCTCCGTGCACCAGGATTCCCTGTCCCGCGTGGATCGCCGTCTCGATGCGCCGTAGCGCCACGGTCAGGTCGGGGAGGAGGTCGGGGGGATGGAGCGCCTCGAAGGAGGGGCGGAGGAAGGCGCGGGCGGCCGCCGGCTCGGCCAGGCCCCGGCGTGCCAGGAGCTCGCACACCGGGGTGGGGAGCCCGAGTGAGCTCTGGAGCGCCTGGACCGCGTCGAGAGCGACCGGCTCGGGAGCCAGCCACCGTCGTCGCAGGCGCGGCAGGCGGGCGGCGGAGCGGGTCACCCGGTGGGGGGGCTCTCTCGGCGACTCAGGGCGTCTCTCCGTCCATCGACTCCGCCTCGAGGGGCGCGTGGAGGATCACGCCGCAGCCCTCGCAGCGGTGCAGCATCCTGCCGGTCCGGATCTCGGCCTGCCGCTGGAGCGGGACGGCCGTGAAGCAGTGGCCGCAGTGGCCGCCGACGAGCGGGGCCAGCGCGCTCTCCGTCCGTCCGCGGCGGACTCGTTCGTACAGCTTGAGCGCCGATTCGTCGATGCCGTCGGTGCGACTCTCGCGGCGGCCCCGGTGACGCTCCAGCTCCTCGCGGAGCTCCTCGCGCCGGGCCTCCACCTCGCTGAGCCGCTCGTCGAACGAACTCGTCGCTTCGCCGAGCTCGGCATCCAGGCTGTCGACCGCCTCGCGCGACGTCTCCACGTCCTGCAGGTCCTCGATCGCGTCGGTCTCGGCCGCCTCGAGGTTGCGCCGGGCCGCCTCGAGTTCGGCGCGTACGGCCATGTGTTGGCGCAGGTCCTGCACTTCGTCGGCCCGGTCTCGCAGCCGTTTGAGAGTGGCGCGTCCGGCCTGCACGGAGCGCTGGCTCTTCCGGAACGCCTCCTCGGCCTCCCCGAGCTCGTGCCGGAGCGCAGCGAGGCGCTCCCGGATGCCCGCCAACCTGGACTCGGCCTCCTCCAGCTCCGGCTCCAGCGCCGCCAGCTCCGACTCGCGCGCCTCGATGACCGCGTCGATCTCCTGGAGCCCCAGCAGGGCCTCTACCGTCTCGTTCGAACCCATCCCTTCTCCTGTCCGTCGTGTCGTCGTGGGGCCCGCTCGCCCCGGCCGGATCGCGCGCCGCAGGGGCGCCTCACGGCGTCCCCGCGAACCGGCGAACCCAGCTCACCGGGACCCGGGCATCCCTCAGCTCGCGGGCCAGTTTCTCCTTCTCCAGCAAGAGCGCCCGGGCCTGGTCGGCCTCGGCCAGCTCCAGCTCCCGGTCGATCTCTTCGAGCCTCTGGAGCCGCGATCCGTACAAGACGCGGCGGAGCGAGCGCTCGAAGACTTCCTCGGGTTGCCCGAGGTCCGTGGTGTCCGCCTCCAGCTCGCGGGCCGCCTGCAGCGCATCGCCCTCGAGCTGCTCGGCGAGCTCGCGGTCAGGAGCCTGCGGGTCCAGCATCGCCCCGGCAAGCGCCCGGAACCGGGGATCGCGGAAGCGCCCGGCCTCCAGCCCCTCCGCCCGCGCCCGCGCCGCATACGTGGGGTCGCGAAGGAAGAGGAGGACCAGGTGGCGCTCGGCGACCCGCTCGCCATCGGCGGCCGGGGCCGGCGCCGCGAGGGCGCTCCGCGCGGGACCCGCCGTCCGGGGCCCGGACGGCCCCCGCCCCTCGCGGCCCGACCGCACCATTTCGTGGACCAGCGTCTCCCGCCGCACCCCCGTGCGCTCGGCGGCACGGGAGACATACAGGTCCCGCAGGGCCGGATCCTCGACCGCGCGCAGGGTGGGCAGGAGCGCGTCCACCGCCCTGCGCCTGCCGTCGATCGTCTCCAGGTAGCCACGCCGCTCGAGAATCTGGAGCTTGCGCTCCAGCACGTCGACCGCATCCTCCAGGCACTCGCGCAGGCGCCCGGGTCCCTCGCGCCGGACCAGCGAGTCGGGGTCCTCTCCCTCGGGCAGGGTGACGACCATGGGCTCCGCCCCCACCGCGAGGAGCGCGTCGGCGGCCCGGAAGGTGGCGCGTAGTCCCGCCCGGTCGCTGTCGTACAGGAGGTAGATCTTGCGGGCGTAGCGGACCAGCTTCCCGGCCTGGTCCGGCGTCAGTGCCGTCCCCAGCGGCGCCACCACGTTCTCGATGCCGGCCGAGTGCAGGGAGAGGGCATCCATGTAGCCCTCGACCACGAGGCCGTTCTCCTGTCGCCGGATGGCGTGCCGTGATCGGTTGAGGAGGTAGAGGGTCCTGCCCTTGGAGAAGACCGGTGAATCGGGGGAGTTGATGTACTTGGGGACGTCGTCTCGACCGGAGAGGTCGCGTCCTCCGAACCCGATCGGCCGGTCGCGCAGGTCGTCGATCGGGAAGATGATGCGGTCCCGGAAGCGGTCGTACGGCTCCTCGGCCCGCTCGCTCGTCGCCAGGAGACCCGCCTCGAGGAGGACCGGCTCCTCGATCCCGCGCTCGAGGGCCGCTTCCCGCAGGGCGCGCCAGTCGTCGGGCGCGTACCCCAGGCCGTACGTCGCCGCCGTCTCGGGCTCGAAGCCGCGGCCGCGCAGGTACTCGCGCGCCCGGCTCCCGGACTCCGGGTCGACCAGGCGACTCCGGAACCACTCGGCGGCGAACGCCAGCGCCCCCCGGAGAGCGGCGTGCGGGTCCTCGCGGTGCTCATCCTCCTCGGGGATGGGAACGCCGGCCCGCTCTGCCACGTGGCGTACGGCGGAGGGGAAGTCGAGGCCGAGCCGCTTCATGACGAAGCTGAACACGTCGCCGCCCTCACCGCACACGAAGCACTTGAAGATCCCGCGCGCCGGGTCGACCGAGAAGTTGGGTCCCTCGCCCCCGTGGAGGGGGCACGGCCCGCGGTACGTCTTCCCCGAGCGCTTCAGGTTCGTGTGCTCCGAGCAGATCTCGACCAGATCCGCCCGGGACCGGACTTCCTCGATGACCTCGTCCCTCACCTGTCTCCCTCGCCGGCCACGAAGCTCGCCACCGTGACCCCGCTGCCACCCTCCTCGGCACCGCCGCCCCGGAAGGAGATCACGCGCCGGTCCGCCGCGAGGAGCTCCCTGACCCGCCCCCGGAGGGCTCCCGTACCCTTACCATGTATGATGCGGAGCCGCGGAAGATCCGCCACCACGGCCGCGTCGAGAGCCGAGAGGAGTTCGCTCTCGGCCTCGTCCACCCGCAGGCCCCTGAGATCGATCTCCGTGTGGGCCTCCAGGGCCGGCGCCGGTGCCGCGCCCGCGCCGCCCCGGCCGGGCTCCGCCGCGCCACCCCGCCGGTCTCCGAACGCGCGGGCGGGGCCCCCGCGCTCCTCGCTCGTCTCCGGAGCCGGCGCTACCTCGCGGACCGGCAGGGAGAGGCGCATGCCGCCGGCCTCGACCACCACGCGGTCGTCGCGCACCTCGAGGACACGCCCTTCGCGGCCGAGCGACCGAACCTCGACCGCGTCCCCGGCCTCGATCTCCGGGGGCGGCCCCACCGGAGCTGACGGCTCCGGGCGCGCCTCCCGGCTCTCCCGCACGGCCTCCTCGACGGACCGGCGGGCCTCGGCGGCGGCGCTTCCGAGCATCGCACCTTCCGTTCCGGCCCGGCGCTCCAGGCGCTCGATCGTCCGCTCCACGCGACTCCTCGCCTCGAGGAGGTAACGCTCGGCGCGGTCTCGCGCATCCCGCTCCCCCTCCGTCCTCCGCTCCTCCAGCCGGTGCTCGCGCCGCTCGACCTCCGCCTCCCGGGCGGCGAGGGCGGCCTCGCGCTCCCTCGCCTCGGCGGCCAGCCGACCGAGCTCCGACTCGCGCTCTTCGAGACCGGCGAGCACCGTCTCCATGCGCCGCTCCTCGCTCCCCATGCGCGCCCTCGCCTCTTCGAGCACGCCGGGGGGCACCCCCAGGCGGGCGGCGATCTCGAGCGCGTAGCTTCGGCCCGGGCGATCGCGTCTCAGCGTGTAGGTGGGCCGAAGGTTCTGGGAGTCGAACGCCAGCGAGGCGTTCACGATGCGCTCGTCCTCGCCCGCCAGCGCCTTGAGCGCGCCCAGGTGCGTGGTGGTCACGGTGAGGCCTGCCTGCCCGGCCAGGCGCACCAGGCTCGCCGCGGCCAGGGCGGCGCCCTCCGACGGGTCGGTATGGCTCCCGAACTCGTCGAGCAGGATCAGGCTTCCCCGGTCGGCCCTCTCGAGGATCGTTCGCAGAATCCGCACCTGGGCGCTGAAGGAGGAGAGTGACGCCTCGATCGACTGCTCGTCTCCGAGAATGGCGAAGAATCCCGTGAACAGGGGAAGCCGCGTCTCCGGCCCCACGGGGGGCACGATGCCCGATTGGGCCATGGCGGACAGGAGGCCGATGGTCTTGAGGAGCACGGTCTTCCCACCGGCGTTCGGGCCGCTGACCAGCAGCACGCTCTCGTCCGGAGCCAGCGTGAGGGCGAAGGGCACGGTCTCCTCGCCCGAGGCCAGGAGGAGCGGGTGGCGGCCCGCCACCACGCGGTAGGGACCGCGCTCGGTGCGGCTGCCGAGCTCGGGGCGCTGGCCGCCGTGCGAGAGGGCGTAGCGCGCTCGCGCCCAGATCCCGTCCAGCTCCTCCAGGATGTAGAGGCTGTGTCGAAGCTCACGGGCCTGGGGACGAGCCTCGCCGGTGAGCTCGGTCAGGATCCGGCGGACTTCGCGCGTCTCAGCCATCTCCAGCTCGCGGATCCGGTTCATGGCCTCGATGGCCACGGGCGGCTCCACGAACAAGGTCTGTCCGCTCGAGGACTCGTCGTGCACGATCCCGCCCACCTCGGAGCGACCTTCCCGGCGGACCGGGATGCAGTAGCGACCCGAGCGGACCGTGACCGACGCGTCGGACACGCGGATGCGCTCGCGAAGGCCGGACGCGAACCGCTCGAGGCGGCCCACGAGGTCCGACCGGGCACCCCGCAGCTCTCCTCGGATGCGACCTAGCTCGGGGGAGGCGCCGTCACGCACGGCGCCCGACTCGTCCACGGCGGAGCCCAGTCGCTCACGCAGCTCCGGCGCCAGCAGGAGCCCGCGGGCCTGCTCGGCCAGGCCGGGGAGCTGCCCAGCCTCCTCGAGGATCTCCCTGCGGGCAGTGGAGGCCGAGTCCAGCAGGACCGCGAGTAGGTGGAGCGCGGCTCCCTCGAGGACGGCTCCTTCGACGGAGAGCCGCCGGAGCTCTGGTTCGATATCGGGAACGACGGGGGGCGCCCATCCGCCCGGGCGGCCGTACAGGCGCATCATCTCGCCCGTGAGCCGGAGCGCCTCTTCGGCGGCCTCCCGGTAGACGAGGGGCCGGAGCGAGCGCACTCGCCGCCGACCGGAGTCGCTAGAGGCGAAGCCGGCGACGAGCTCCAGCACTCGAGGGAACTCGAGCAGGGAGAGGGCGTGGTCCATGTCGCCACCCGGCGGCTCGCGCGCCTCCCCGGGAGGGGGCGCCGCTGGCCGGGATGCCGGCTGAAGCGGCGTCATCAGCCCGGCGGCCACCGCATCGCCCGGCCACCCATCACGTGCAGGTGCAGGTGGAAGACGGTCTGCCCGGCGTCGGCCCCGGTGTTGGCCACGATCCGGTAGCCGCCGCCGATGCCCTCCCGTTCGGCCACCCGCCGGGCGGCCAGCAGGAGCTCGCCGGCCAGCTCCCGACGTCCGATCTCCAGGTCGTCCAGGCTGGCGACGTGCTCCCGCGGGATCACGAGGAGGTGGACCGGCGCCTTGGGGTCGATATCCCTGAACGCGAGCCAGTCGTCCGACTCGGCCACCACATCCGCCGGGATCTCCCCATCGGCGATCTTGCAGAACACGCAGTCTTCCGCCATGCCTCCCGCCCCTGCTCTCGGCGACGCTCCGACCGAGCTGAAGCTATCCGGTCGCGGCCGCGACCCGCCAGCCTCGACGGACCCGTGCGCCGTAGTCCACGGAGATGCTTTCCGTCCCGTGCGCGTCGACGGTACATTGACGCGGGCACTCATCGCGCCCTCGACGGACCCTGGCCGCTCTCCATCTCCCGCGGGAGTCGTCGTGCAGGAGCACTCGATCGCCCTCTCGGCACGTGTGGGCCGATGCGCCCGGCTCGTCGTGATCGCCCTCCTCGGTGGCCTCGCCGCCGGGGCGCCGCGCGCCCTCGACGCCCAGCTGGCTCCGCCGCTGCAGCTGGAGCTCACGGCCGGCATCGGCGCTCTGCAGCCCGGGACGGACCTCGTGAGGAGGAGCGACCTGCCCGGCGGCGCACTCCAGCTCGGAGGCAGCTTCGCGCTCGGCGGGACGGCGTCCATCCAGCTCCCGGGCGG
This sequence comes from uncultured Gemmatimonadota bacterium, assembly GCA_964465015.1. Lineage (GTDB taxonomy): Bacteria > Gemmatimonadota > Gemmatimonadetes > Palauibacterales > Palauibacteraceae > Humimonas. The sequence goes on along the minus strand of CAYXHP010000137.1, from coordinate 4,436 downwards.
GCTCGGGGTGGAGGGCCAGGCGCTGTGGTCGCCCCGGATGGCCCTCGAGGATCCCGGAGGCACGCACGAGGGGCACGCCAACTGGCTCGCCCTCACGCTCGCCGCCGTGTATCGTCCGCCACTGCCGGTGCTCGGAAAGGTCTTCCAGCCCTTCCTGGGCGCCGGCCTGGGTGTACGCCGGCTCACGCCGTACCCGGACGCCGTGGCGCTTCCCGTGGTCCTCGGCGCCCCGGCCGCGCCGCTGCTGGCGGACTCGACGGGCCGCAGCGACTTCGTCGCCGAGGGCCTGGTGGGGACGTACGTGGGGCTCCCCGGCCTGTGGAAGATCCGGGTGGAGCTCCGTGACTACGTCACGAGCTTCTCCGATTCGGGAGATGCCCGGCTCCAGAACGATATCGCCCTGCTGGGTGCGGTGGTCGTGCGGGTGCCCTGACGCGCAGGGGCCGCCCGCGTCCACCTCACCGACCCAAGACCGAGGAGAGCCATGGAGAGCACGAACGAGCCCCTGGAGTCCGACGCGACGCCCGGACCCGGAGGCGCCCCCGCCGCGGAAGCGTCCGCGGGCCACGAGCCACGGCTCCGCATGATCGACGTGGCCCGGCTCCCCGAGGCCGGCTCCAAGATCCGGATCCGGGTCGGCCTCGAGCTGGCCGGCTCCCGGCATCACGCCGACGCGGAGGGGCTGGACACTCCTATCATGGAGCTCCGGCTGGCAGCCGAAGCCACCCTGGCGGCCGCCGGCTCGGCCCTCGGTGACGATTCGTGGCTGGAGCTGGTGGGAGTGAAGCTGCTGCACGCTTTCGATGCCGACGTGATCCTGATCGCGGTCCGGACGGCGGATGAGCCCGGCCGCAAGCTGGTGGGCGCCGTTCCGGCCAGGGTCGGGGAGCGCACGCGGGCGGCGGTCTCGGCCACCCTGGATGCCATCAACCGCGTGGTCGCGCCGCACCTCGGACCGGGAGAGTCCACCGGGAGCTGAAGCCGCACGCGAGTCGCTCGCGGCCCGGAGCGCCACTCAGACGTCCCCCTCGTCCTGCTCCCGGAAGCCGAGCTTTCGGCCCAACTCCCCGAACTCCCGTCGCCAGGTGGCCTCCGGCCGGATCTCGCCCTTCGACACCGATCGGCTCACCGCCCACCAGCAATCCTGTGCCCCCCGGACACCGACCTCGAACGGCAGCGCCCGCACGGCCTCCAGCGTACGGGCCAGCGACTCCAGGCGTCCCGATTCGAGCGGGGCCCCGGCGAACCGGTCGGAGGCGGCTTCGAGTGCGGCGCGACCCGCCGAACGCACCCGCGACTCCTCGAGCCGGACCCCCGACGTCCGGCCCCGCTCCAGGAGCTCCCCGAGGCGTTCGACATCGGGGCGCGGTGCCGCTAGGAGCGCCTCGATGGCCTCCTGGAGGGTAGAGGCGGCGGCCGCCTCCCACAGCGCCGGGACGGGCTGGCCCGACTCCGCCAGCGCTCGCAGGAGGGGAGCCCGGCGCTCGTAGAGAAGGCGCGCGGCATCCGCCGTGGCTTCCAGCGCCTGTCCGGCGATCCGCTGCAACGCCCAGCGCCGCTCTTCGGGCCACAGGGTTCGTAGGGAGCGGGACGCCCGTCCGTAGCTGGACTCGAGCCGCCGCAGGGCACTCCCCGCGTCCCCGCGCTCGACATCCTCGACGAGCTCGGTGGCCAGAGCGGGCTCGTTTCCCTCCTCCACCGGCGCCACGCCCGCCGTGATGGACAGCTCGCCGATCCTCAGGGCGCCCCAGCGCAGGTCCGAGGCCTCGCGGGTGACGACCGACCGCACCCGGGCCCGTCCCAGCGCCATGTCGAGCGTCCCCGAACGGACACGGCGCTCCTGCGACGTCTCGATCCTCCAGGCGTAGAACCGCCCGTCCGGCGGCGGCGCCTCCAGAAGACCACGCACCACCCGGTGGACGACGGCATCCTCGAGGTCGGCGGACCGGGGGAGCACGTCGTGGCGCCACAGATCGGCGGCGCTGCCGGCTTCGGGCCGGTTGCTCCGCGCCCTCCCGAGCACCTCGAGGAACCGCTCGCGAACTTTCTCCACGTTCCCCAGCGCCCCGTCGGCCAGCTCGAGCGCCCGGGCGGCGTAGCCCAGCACCTGGAGAGTCTCGATGCCGGCCACGTCGTTGAAGAACCATCCGCAGCTCGTATACATGAGCTGGAGATGGCGTTGCAGCTCCATGAGCCGCAGGATGCGGACGCGCTCGTCCTCGCTCGACCGACCGGCACCGTGGCGCTCCACGAAGGCAGCGACGCTCTCGTCGCTCCGATCCAGGACCACGTCCACGTAAGCGTCGCGAGCCTCCCACGGGTCCTCCAGGAGCTCGCGCGCCGCGGCCTCGAACGCCGGACGCAGCCCATCCCGGAGGCCATCGAGTGCTTGGCGCAGGGGCACGCGCCACGCCTGGCTCCAGTTCGGCTCCCCACCGCTGTGACAGCCGCAGTCCGAGCGCCATCGTTCGATCCCGTGGACGCAGCTCCACGACGTGTCCTCCGCGATCTCCACCTCCATGGTCGGAGGATGGAGCTCCAGGAACTCGCCGTAGTTCGTGAGCCGCACGTCCGCTGCCGCCTCGACCCGGGCCAGGGCCGCGGCCAGTGCCATCTCCCCGAAGCGGTGATGGTGGCCGTACGTCTCTCCGTCCGTGGCCAGGTGGGCCAGGGAGGCTTCCTCCCCCTCCCCGTGCCGGGACAGCTCGAGGAGCCGGTCGGCGAAAGCCGAGCCGCTCTCCAGCAGCCCCTCGAACGCGACCCCCCGGGCCAACGCACCGTGGTAGAAGAAGAGGGCGATGGAGCGGCCCGACGGAAGGCGCTGCAGGTACGCCCGTCCGGTGTCGAGGCCGCGCTCGTCGACGGTCCGCCACGGGCCGCCCGCGAGCGGGCGCACACGCCGGGCCTGGTGCGGCGCCAGGATCGTGAACCGGATCCCCTCGGCGGCCAGGGCCTCGAGCGAGGCGAGGTCCACGGCGGTCTCCGGCAGCCACATCCCTTCGGGACCGCGCCCGAAGCGGCTCTCGAAGTCCCGGATACCCCAGCGCACCTGGGTGCGGCGGTCGCGGTCGTCCGCCAGCGGCATGATGAGGTGGTTGTAGGCCTGCGCGAGGGCCGACCCGTGCCCCGAGAAGCGGCGGCGACTGGTCTCGTCGGCCTCCAGCATGGCGGCGTACACGTCGGCGGCGTGACGCTCGAGCCATCCGAGCAGACTCGGCCCGACGTTGAAGCTCATGCGGGCGTAGTTGTCCACGATGCGGCGGATCCGGTTCTGCTCGTCGAGGATCCGGGCCGTGGCATTCGGTCGGTAGCATTCGACCGTGATGCGCTCGTTCCAATCGTGGAACGGGGACGCCGACGGCTGACGCTCCACCATCTCCAGCCACGGATTTTCGCGCGGCGGCTGGTAGAAGTGGCCGTGGATGCAGACGTAGCGCGTCATGCGTCCCACTCCCGCTCCGACGTCCCCACCCTCACTCCCCGACGAGGAGGAGGATGCCGAGGGGCGGGAGCGTGAGCGCGACCGAGTGTGACCGGCCGTGACGGGCCTCCTCGATCGCTCCCAACGATCCCGTGCTCCCGGCCCCGCTGCCCCCGTATTCCTCCGCGTCGCTGTTGGCCACGACGCGCCACCTCCCGGCCGGAGCGCCGACCCGGTACTCGGCCCGGGGCACAGGCGTGAAGTTCGCCACGGCGAGCACCGGCGGCACCCCCGCGCGGCCGTGCCTCAGGAAGCTGGCCACGCTGTTGTCCCGGTCGCCACCATCGACCCACTCGAACCCGCCCGGCTCGCAATCCAGCTCGTGGAGCGCAGGGAGCTGCCGGTACCGTCGGTTGAGCGTCTCCAGCCAGCGGCGGACCCCGCCGTGGGCGTCCTCCTCGAGCAGGTGCCAGTCCAGGCTGCGCTCGTGATGCCACTCGGTCCACGGCGCCAGCTCCGAGCCCATGAACAGGAGCTTCTTCCCGGGCTGCGCGAACATCCAGCCGTACAGGAGGCGAAGATTGGCGAACTTCTGCCACGCATCCCCGGGCATCTTGTCCAGGAGAGAGCGTTTCCCATGCACGACCTCGTCGTGGGAGAGCGGCAGGATGAAGTTCTCGGAGAAAGCGTACACGGAGCGAAAGGTGAGCTGGTCGTGGTGGTAGCGCCGGTGCGACGGGTCGCGGGCCATGTACTCGAGCGTGTCGTGCATCCAGCCCATGTCCCACTTGTAGCCGAAGCCGAGCCCGCCCGCGTCCACCGGTCGCGATACGGCCGGGAAGGCGGTGGACTCCTCGGCCACCACCTGCACCCCGGGGTGTGCGGCGTACACCTCGGTGTTCAGTCGTCTGAGGAAGTCGATGGCCTCCAGGTCCTCGCGTCCGCCCCTCTCGTTCGGGGTCCACTCCCCCTCCTTCCTCGAGTAGTCCCGGTAGAGCATCGAGGCGACGGCGTC
>CAYXHP010000136.1:0-58718 GCA_964465015.1 uncultured Gemmatimonadota bacterium | reverse complement strand
AGCATGTTGCCCGCGTCCACGGCCCCCTCGGCAGCGCCCGCACCGACGATCGTATGCATCTCGTCGATGAACACGACGTAGCGGCCGCCGGAGTCGGTGATCTCCTTGAGCGCCGCCTTGAAGCGCTCCTCGAACTCGCCGCGGAACTTGGCCCCGGCCAGCATGGCGGCGATGTCGAGTTGGATGAGCCGCTTCTCGCGAAGCGACTCCGGCACGTCGCCCTCCACGATGCGCTGCGCCAGACCCTCCACGATCGCGGTCTTGCCCACCCCGGCCTCCCCGATCAGAACGGGGTTGTTCTTGGTGCGGCGAGTCAGGACCTGCATGACGCGCCGGATCTCCGCGTCCCGCCCGATGACGGGGTCGAGCTTGCCCGACGCCGCGCGCGCGGTGAGGTCGATGCCGTAGCGCTCGAGAGCCCGGTACTTCCCTTCCGGGTCCTCGTCGGTCACCCGATGCGGCCCACGCACGTCGGCGACCGCCGCCCGGAGCGCCTCCTCGTCCACTCCCGCTTGCTCGAGGAGGCCCGACGTGGTGCTGGCCCGGCGTCCGGCGAGCGCGAGCAGGAGATGCTCGGTCGATACGTACGCATCCTCCATCCCGCGCGCCGTCTCGTCCGCCTCGTCCAGCACGCGCGACAGCTCCCGGCTCACCTGCGGACTGGCACCGCTCTGGACCGGCAACCGCCCCAACGCCGCTTCCACGGAGCGGCGGAGTGGCACGATGTGCGCCCCCGCCCGCTCGAGGATGGCGGGCACGACGCCTTCCGCCTGGTCCAGGAGAGCGGCGAGGAGGTGCGCGTCCTCGATGGCGGGATTCTCGCGCCGGCGCGCCAGCTCGCTCGCCTCCTGCAGGGCCTCGCGACCCCGTACGGTCAGTCGATCGAAGGAGATCATCGCTCAACTCCCCGCGCGCGCATCCCGTGTGTCCTCCGCCGGCCTCCCCGCGCCGTCACGCTCGTCACTCGATCTCGACCGAGCGAGGCTCCACCGAGCCCTTGCGCGGCAGGGCGATCTCCAGCACGCCCTCCACGAGCCGCGCCCGAATGCCCTCTACGTCGACGCCGGAAGGCAGACGGATCGAACGACGGAAGCGGCCGTGCGCCCGCTCGGCGCGGAGCACCTCGGAGCCCTCGGGCAGCTCCGGCCGTCCGCGCTGGCCGCTGACGACCAGCTCGTCCCCCAGCGTGCTCACATCGACCGACTCCCGCTGAACGCCGGGGAGATCCATGTACACCCGATAGCCCCGGTCGGCGACGCGGACGAGATCGAGCCGCGGTCCGCGGCCCCCCATCGGAGGGAACTGCCGGACGCCCTCGATCACGTCCTCCACGACCTGCTGCACGTCGGAGAACGCTTCGCTCCACGTGCCGCGGCCCCGGCCGCCCTTCGCGTCGCTCTCCTCGGCGCGCTCCTCCTCCGCTGCCTCGCCCTCGGGGGACTCCTCCGGTCCGTCGTGCCGTTCCTCGTCCACGTGTGCCTCCCGGTTCCGGGCTTCGGGTCGCCGGCCGGGCCATCGAGCGTGCCGGTCGGCCGTGAGATCGCGCCACGGGAAGGGGCAAGAGACATGCCCTCCCACGACGGACGATCCGGGCCGAAAGGGCGCGAAACATGGGGAGTTACGCCAGTCAGGCGGACGGCCCGGCGATCCTGGCGCCCCTCCCTGTCACATCGGCAGGCCCGGGGGGGCCGGAAGCCGCGGTCCCCGGGCGGGCCGGCCCGCTTCCCTCGCGGCCCTCCCGCGGCCCCTCGTCCGCGCCGATTCGCTTGACAGCCCGCGTGGCGAGCCGGTAGCCTCCTTCCCTGTTCCGGCATTGCCTCCTCGGTTCCGGCCGCGCAGCGCGTCGGGCGCGTGGTGGCCCGAAGCGGTCTCGAAGCGGAATCGCGTTCGACGAGATGAGCACCCACTGCATGCGCCCAGGCGTCCCGTGCGCGGGGCGAGTCCGGCTCGGCCCGACATCGCGGCCCCCGCGATGATCGAGCTACCCATGCCCACGCCCGTGGCCCTCGGAATCTTCCTCACGGCGACCGGCTGTCTGGCCTCGACGGCCTGCGAGATCGGGCGGCCGCAGGGATCCGGCGTACTGCCCGAGTCCACCTACGTGCAGGTCATGGCGCGGCTGTCCCTGGCCGACTCGATCCTCGCGGCCTCCGACTACACCCTGCCCGTCGGACTGGCCAGAGACTCGGCCCGCCACCTGGTGCTGCGGCGCTGGGCCGTATCCGACTCCGAGCTCATTACGTTCGCCGACCGGCTGGGAAGAGACCCGTCCCGGCTCACGGACGTGTGGACCCGAATCCGGCAGGTGGCCGACTCGCTCTCTCGGGCCCGATGGACGCCGACGCCCTCCGGAGCCCGATGAGCGACGAGCCGGAAAGCGGGGACGCTCGAGAGGCGCCGGGAACCGACGGGCCCACGCCGGAGGAGCCCTCCCCACCGGGGCCCGCCTGGATCCGGGCGTTGGGCCGCTTCGGCATCACGGTGGCCCGCCACGCCGGCCGTAGCGCCATCCTGTTGGCCGCCACGGTGCGCGCACTGGGAAGGCCGCGCCGCTACCTGGGCGAGAGCTTCGTCCAGGCCAAGCGCATCGGCGTCGACAGCCTCGCGCTGGTCCTCCTGGTCGCGGCCCTGAGCGGGGCCGTGCTCGCCCAGCAGACCGGCTACCAGTTCACCAGCCTCCCCATGTGGGTCGTGGGCGAGGGGGTGACCTCGGGGATGATCACGGAGCTGGGCCCGGTCCTCACCGCGATCATCCTGGCCGGACGCGTGGGGGCCGGGATGGGCGCCGAGCTCGGGACGATGCGGGTCACCGACCAGATCGACGCGCTCCGGACCCTGAACCGCGACCCCGTGTTAGAATTGATCGTACCGAGGGTGATCGGCGGCATCATCGTCATGATCCCGCTCGTGGTGCTCGCCAACGCCGCGGGCATCTTCAGCGGCTGGATTACGGGGATCTCGTTGCTGCCGATGACGACCCACCAGTACGTGTACGGCGCCCAGGCCATCTACCACTCGGCGCAGCTGGTGCTGTCGCTGGTGAAGGCCGTGGCTTTCGGCTTCGCCGTCAGCTTCATCGGCTGCTACGTGGGCATCCAGGCCCAGGGGGGAGCGGCCGGCGTGGGCAGGACGACGACCAACGCGGTCGTGTCCATCATCGTGGCCATCATGGTACTGGACGTGCTGCTGGCGCCCATCTACCGGGCCGTCTCATGAGGCCCGCGACGCCGAAGGACTGGAGCGGATGATCGAGATCCTGCACCTGAAGAAGACCCTGAACGGGAAGAAGGTCCTCGACGGGGTGGACCTCGAGGTCCACCAGGGCGAGACCCTGGTGATCATGGGCCCGTCCGGGACCGGGAAGAGCGTGCTCATCAAGCACATCGTCGGCCTGTTCGACCCGGACGAGGGCGACGTGCTGGTCGACGGGCTGTCGGTGACCCGGGCGGACGCCCACCAGATCGGCACGATCCGCTCCAAGATCAGCTACGTGTTCCAGAACTCGGCCCTGTTCGACTCCCTCACGGTGGCGGAGAACATCCGGCTCGGATTGGATCCGGACGTGGTCGACGCCGAGCCCCGGGAGTGTGACCGGCGGATTCGTGAGAGCCTCACGCACGTGAACCTCGGCCCCGAGGTGCTCAGGCTCCTGCCCGCCGCCCTGTCCGGGGGCATGCAGAAGCGCGTGGCCATCGCCCGCTCGATCGTTGGCCGACGCAAGTACGTGCTCTACGACGAGCCCACCACGGGACTCGACCCGGTGAACGCCGCAGTCATCAACGACCTGATCGCGCGCCTCCAGGAGGAGTTCGGGCTCACCAGCGTCGTGGTCACGCACGATGTGGCGTCGGCCTTCTTTCTCGGGGATCGGATCGCCCTGCTTTCGGACGGCCGCATCCAGGCGCTCGGAACGCCCGAGGAGATGAAGAACAGCGACAATCCGGCCGTCCAACGCTTCCTGACCGGCCGCTCCGACCTGACGATGGTCGCATGAGGGACCCGGGCCTGAGGATTCAGCATCGGGCGGAGTTCCAGGTCGGCATCCTGGTGCTCGTGTCGATCGTCGTCCTGGTCTGGGGCGTGATCTGGATCACGGGGAGCGCGATCGGTGGCGGCAGCTTCGGTTTCCACGTGCTGACGCCGAACGCCCAGCAGATCACTCCCGGAAGCCGCGTGTACCTGCGGGGCGTGGACGTGGGCTCGGTGGACCGGGTGAGCCTCACCTCGGCCGGGGTCCTGCTGGACCTGGAGGTGACCCCGCGCCTTTCGCTTCCGGAAGACACGAAGGCGCTCATCCAGTCGTCCGGCTTCCTGGGCACCCAGACGGTCGTGCTGGAGCCGGGCTCGTCCGGCCGCCCGCTCGCGGCCGGAGACACGATCGCCGCGGTGCCCGCCCCGGACCTCACCAGCATGGCCGGCTCGCTGGGCAAGGACGCCCAATCGGTCCTGAACCGGACGCAGCGCCTGCTGGCGGACAGCATGATCGGCGCGCTCCACTCCAGCGCCGAGGACCTGTCCGGGACCATGCACGACCTTCGGACGGTCGTGGACCGCGAGCGGGAGACACTCGCCTCGCTCATCGAGGGGCTGAGCCAGACCTCCACGCAGCTGGCGCACGCCACCTCGGGTCCGGAGCTCCGGGAGACGCTGGTCCGCATCGACTCGCTCACGGGCCGGCTGCAAACCACCAGCCGTGGTCTCGATGCCTCCAGCCAGTCGTTGGCCTCGATCCTGGACAAGGTAGACCGGGGGACCGGCTCACTCGGCAAGCTCGTGAACGACGCCAACCTGTACGACAAGGTCACGGCGGCGGCCGAGAACCTCCAGTCGGCCAGCGAGGAGATCGCCCTCCTCACCAAGGACATTCGCGAGCGCCCGGAACGCTATCTCAAGGGACTGAAGTTCTCGGTCTTCTGAGGACGGATGGGCGGTGACGTCGCCGGGCGGCGGAGCGCGCACCTGCGATCGGACCGCCCTGCGCCGGGCGGACCACCGCCGGCCGGGCTAGAGGCCGGTGGGATGCTCCAGGAAGGTCCACTCCAGGCCGAACTCCTCGGCCACGTGCTCGGCCAGCGCACGCACGCCGAACGTCTCGGTGGCATAGTGCCCGGCGTAGATCAGGTTCAGCCCCCACTCCACCGCGTCGTGGTAGCTGTGATGGGGTCCCTCCCCGGTCAGGAAGGTGTCGAGCCCCTCGGCCCGTGCCTCTGAAAGCAGGTCGGCGGCCGCACCGGTCACGATGCCGATGCGCCGCACGTGGGCCGGCCCCCCCGGGATGACGAGGGGCACCGTGCCGCACACCCCGGCCACCTTCTCGGCCAGGGCCTCCCGGGACAGGTCCGCCGCCGTCCACACGCCCAGGCCGTCCAGTCCCAGGTGGGATCCGAAGCGTCCCTCCACCTGGAGATCGAGCCGCCATGCCAGCAGCACGTTGTTGCCGATCCGGGGGTGCACGTCCAACGGGAGGTGCGCGGAGTAGAGCGCCATGTCGGCGTCGAACAGCGCCCTGAGCCGGCGGTAGCTCCGGCCGGTGATCGGCAGCGCCCGCCCCCAGAACAGACCGTGGTGGACCAGGAGCAGCTGGGCTCCGGCGGCCGCCGCCGCGTCGATCGTGGCCTGGCAGGCATCCACCGCCGCAGCGACCCTCTCGACGGGTGAGCGACTGGCGACCTGGAGGCCGTTGAAGGCCCCGTCGTAGTCGGGTATCTCCGCCGTGCGGAGATACCGGTCCATGTACTCGGTCACTTCCTTCAGCTCGGCCACGACGAACCTCCCGCGCCCGATCCCTCCCGAACGGAGCCGGGCATGCTCACTCCCACTCGATGGTCGCCGGCGGCTTGGACGAGATGTCGTACACCACGCGGTTCACACCCGAGACCTCGTTGATGATCCGCGAGGCGGCCCGGCCGAGGACCTCGTGCGGCATCGGGAACCAGTCCGCCGTCATGCCGTCCCGGCTGGTGACCGCGCGCAGCGCCACCACGTTCTCGTACGTGCGCGCGTCCCCCATCACGCCTACAGAGCGGACCGGCAGGTGCACGGCGAACGCCTGCCAGATGTCGTCGTACAGCTCGGCCGCCCGGATCTCTTCCAGGTAGATCGAATCGGCCTCGCGCAGGGTCTCGAGGCGCTCCACCGTCACCTCGCCGAGGATGCGGATGGCCAGCCCGGGGCCCGGGAAGGGATGCCGGCCCACCATCTCCTCCGGGAGCCCGAGCTCCCGTCCCACGTCCCGCACCTCGTCCTTGAACAACTCCCGGAGCGGCTCGACGAGCTCGAACGGGTGGTCGGGTCGGAGTCCGCCCACGTTGTGGTGCGACTTGATCTTGGCCGACGGCCCGCTGACCGACGTGGACTCGATCACGTCGGGGTACAGGGTGCCCTGCACGAGGAAGCGCGCGTCGCCGTGTCGACGCGCCGCCTGCTCGAACACGTCGATGAAGGTGTGACCGATCTGGATGCGTTTCTCCTCGGGATCCTCGACCCCGCGGAGACGATCCAGGAACAGCGGCGCCGCGTCCACGACTTCGAGGCGAAAGCCCAGGTGCTCGCCGAAGACCCGCTGCACCGAGTCGCGCTCATTCTTCCGCAGGAGCCCGGTGTCGACGAAGATGCACGTCAGCCGGTCCCCTATGGCCCGGTGGACGAGGGCGGCCGCCACCGATGAGTCCACCCCGCCCGAGAGACCACAGATAGCCGTCGCGTCGGGACCGACCTGCTCGCGAATCGCTTCCACCTGCGCGGTCGCGATGCTGCCGGGCGTCCACTCCCCGGCGCATCCGCAGATTCCGAACACGAAGTTCTCGAGGATCTCCTCGCCCCGCGCCGTGTGCGCCACCTCGGGATGGAACTGCACGCCGTACACGTCCCGCTCCAGGTGCCGGAAGGCGGCGACCGGCAGTCCCTCCGTGCTGGCCAGGACCTCGAAGCCCTGCGGCGGCTCCTCGACGTGGTCACCGTGGCTCATCCACACGGTGGTGCGCTCCCCGGGCTCGAAGCCCCGGAACAGCCGGTCCGCCTCCCGTACCTCCATCTCGGCCCGACCGTACTCGCGGCGTGCCCCGCCCACCACCTCGCCACCCGCCCACCGGGCCAGAAGCCCCATTCCATAGCAGATGCCGAGGACCGGCACGCCGAGCTCGAGCAGCCCGGCCTCCAGCTGCGGGACGCCTTCGTCGTACACGCTCGACGGGCCGCCCGACAGGATCAGCCCGGCCGGGTTCCAGTCCCGGACGCGCTCCAGCGGAAGATCCGGAGGGTGGATCTCGCAGTAGACTCTCTGCTCGCGGATGCGGCGGGCGATGAGCCGCGTGAACTGTGACCCGTAGTCGAGGATCAGGATCCGGTCGCTCAAGGTGCCCGCCCCGGTCCGCGCGCCGTTTCCCGGGGGATCGGCGTTGGCCCCATCCCCGTCAGTACGCGCGCGCCCACAAGGCCTCCCCGGAGGCGTTCTCGCCGCACACGAGGCAGCGATCGGGGGCCGGGTCGGACCGGAATTCGGGGTCGGGCAACACGCGGATCGTCGCCCCCGTTTCCTCCTTGGTCCGCGCCTCGCACGCCTCCGAGCCGCACCAGCCGGCGAACACGAATCCGCCCTCGCCCGCCATCCGCTCCCGGAAGGCGTCGTAGTCCTCGAGCCCCCGTACCGAGTGGGCCTCCCGACGCTCCCGGGCCGCGTCCGACAGCTCGACCTGGATCTCCTCCACCAGGCGCGGAATCACCGACAGGGCCTCGGCCTCGCCCAGAAAGCGCTTGCGCTCGGCGCCCGGGGGCGTGAACCGTCGCACCGCCACGACCTGCTTCTGGCTCACGTCTCGGGGACCGATCTCGATCCTGAGCGGGACGCCCTTGCGCTCCCACTCGTAGAACTTGGCACCCGGGTTCAGCGTGTCGCGAGCATCGACGTGCACCCTGAGCTCCCCCGAGAGGACGCCGCGGAGCCGCTCGGCCGCTTCCAGCACGATTCGGCGCTGATCCTCGTTCTTCCAGATCGGGATCACGACCACCTGGTGGGGCGCCAGCCGCGGAGGCACGACCAGCCCCTGATCGTCGCCGTGGGTCATGATGAGCCCCCCCACCAGCCGGGTGGACACGCCCCACGACGTGTTGAACACGTACTCGTGCTCCCCCTCCTCGGTCTGATACGTGACACCGAAGGCGCGAGCGAAGTTCTGTCCAAGGTAGTGGCTGGTGCCGGCCTGGAGGGCCCGGTCGTCCTTCATGAGGGCCTCGCACGCGAAGGTGCGCTCGGCGCCGGCGAAGCGCTCCCTGGCCGTCTTCTCCCCCGTGATCACGGGCATGGCCATAGTCTCCTCCATGAAGGCACGGTACACGCCGAGCATGCGCCGCGTCTCCTCCATGGCCTCCTCGGCCGTGGCGTGCGCCGTGTGCCCCTCCTGCCACAGGAACTCGGTCGTGCGCAGGAAGGGCCGCGTCCGGAGCTCCCACCGGACCACGTTGGCCCACTGGTTGAGCAGCATCGGCAGGTCCCGGTAGGACTGGATCCAATCCGCGACGATGGGCCAGATGATGGCCTCCGACGTCGGCCGCACGACCAGGGGCTCCTCGAGCTCCTTGCCCCCACCCCGGGTCACGACGGCCGTCTCCGGGGCGAAGCCCTCGACGTGTTGGGCCTCCTGCTCCAGGGCCGATTGCGGGAGGAAGAGCGGGAAGTAGGCATTCTGGTGCCCGGTGCGCTTGAACCGCGCGTCCAGGTCGGCCTGCATGAGCTCCCAGATCCGGTACCCGTACGGCCGGATGACCATGCAGCCGCGCACGGGCGAGTGTCCGGCCAGCTCCGCGAGCTGGACGATCCCGTTGTACCAGGCCGAGAAATCCTCGGACTGCGGCGTCAGCCTGACCTCGTCCGCCATGTCGCTCCTATACCTCGAGGATGGTGGAGAGGGAGACCTCTTCCTCGCCGCCCGTGTCCATGCTGCGAACCATCACCACGCCGCGACCCACCTCCTCCGGGCCCAGGACCAGCGCCCGTGCGGCGCCGGCCTGGTCAGCCGCCTTGAACTGGCGTCCCACGCTGCGGCCGCCGTAGTCGAAGCCGACTCGCCGCCCCCGCGCCCGAAGAGCCTGCACGACCCGCAGGGCCAGGTCCCGCTCGGCGTCCGTGACGTACACCACGAAGTCTTCGACGGCCCCCGGAGGGCTCGGCACGAGTCCGCGCTCCCGGAGGATTTCCCCCAGCACCACGTCGCCCATGCCGAAGCCCAGGGCCGGGAGATCGGCGCCCCCGAGCGCAGACAGAAGGTCGTCGTAGCGGCCCCCCCCGCAGATGGCCCGCAGCTCTCCCGACCGGTCCCAGAGCTCGAACACGAGTCCCGTGTAGTAGGCCAGCCCGCGCACGAGCCCGGCGTCGAACTCCGCGAACCCGCCGAGGCCGAACGCATCCAGGTATTCGAAGAAGCGCTCGAGCCGGCCGGCGGCGTCCACCACGTCGCTCGCCTCGCCGTAGGCCTCCACGATCTCCTCGAGGGAAAGCTCTCCCAGTGCCAGCACGCGCCGGGCTCCCCGCTCGTCCGTCCCGGCAGCGATGAGCCTCTCGGCCGCTCGCTCCTCGGGCTCCCGGTCCGCCTTGTCGAGCGCCTCGAAGGCGGCGGTGAGCCCCGCCTCGGGCACCCCGCACCGGAGGAGGACGGCGCGCACCAGGCGGCGATCCGAGACGCGGGCCACCACGTCCGCCTTCCCGAGTCCGAGGGCCCGAAGCATGTCGATCGCGGCGGCCACCAGCTCGGCATCCGCGATCACGTCGGACTCACCGACGATGTCCAGGTTGAGCTGGAAATGCTCGCGGAGCCTGCCGCGCTGCGGGCGCTCGTAGCGGAACAGCTGTGGGATCGAGAACCACTTGATCGGCTTGGGGAGCCCCCCCGCGCGGGCCGAGACCATGCGAGCGAAGGTGGGCGTCATCTCGGGCCGGAGCGCGACCTCGCGGTCCCCCCGATCGGTAAACGCGTACAGCTGTCCCACGATCTCCTCGCCCGACTTGCGCGTGTAGAGCTCCAGGGGCTCCAGCGGCGGACCATCGTACTCGACGAAGCCGTACCGCTCCGCGACCTGCCGCCACGTACGGAAGATGTGCCGGCGCAGCGCCATGTCCTCGGGATAGAACTCCCGGAAGCCGGGGAGGCTGCCTATGTCCATCGGGCGACGATGCGGGTCATGGGAGCCCATCCCGGGTGCGATTGCGGTACGCGAGCGCAGAATGTGGCGGGCGGCAGCGGACCGGGCAAGCAAAAGCCGGCCGGAGTCTCCGCCCCGGCCGGCTGCATGCACGGCCTCCCGTGACGCCGCCCCGCGCGGAGCGGCCGGAGGTCAGGCCACGGCGCCGCACCAGCGGTCGAAGGCATCCGTGAGGTCCGCCGCGATCGCGTCCGCCTCCCGGCCCTCGATCTGGTGGCGCTCCAGCATGAACACCAGGTCGCCGCCGCGGAGGAGGGCCAGCGAGGGCGAGGAGGGCCGGTAGCCCGTGAGATACTGGCGTGCCCGGTCCGTCGCCTCGAGGTCCATACCGGCGAATACGGTCACCATGCGGTCCGGCTGCACCTCGTGCCGCGAAGCCAGGGTCACGGCCGGCCGGGCGTTTCGGGCGGCGCACCCGCACACCGAGTTGACGACGACCAGGACGGTGCCCGGCTCCGAGCCCAGCACCTCGTCCACCTCCTCCGGCGTCCGGAGCTCCTCCACGCCGATCCTCGTGAGCTCTTCCCGCATCGGCTGCGCCAGCCTCGGGTCGTACCGCATCATCTCCATCCTCCTGATTCTAGTCGGCGGCGTCCAGGGCTCGAAGGGCCTCGGCGGCCGTATGGAACGAGCCACACACTACTACCGTGCCGGCTCCGGCGAGTTCACGCGCCCTGGCCATCGCAGCCCCGAAGTCTGCCACCACCGAGTCCGACGCCGCCTCCATCGCGGCGGCGGGCTCCCAGCGACGTTCGGGCGGCGCGCCCGGCGGCGAGGTCAGCACCACGGGTAGCCCCTCGTGCCGCGCCAGCGCGAGCATCGAGCGCCAGTCCTTGTCCGCCAGTACGGCGAACAGCAGGGCCCGGGGACGGGGCGGCCGCACCCGGCAAAGGGTGTCCAGGAGGGAGGCCATGGCGGCCGGATTGTGGGCCACGTCCACGATCCACGTGCCATCCGGCCGCTCCAGGACCTCGAAGCGGCCACGCCAGCGCACCGCTTCCAGCCCGAAGCGCACGACCTCGTCGGAGAGGCAGAGCGGCAGCGAATCGAGTGTCAGGATCGCGGTGGCCGCGTTGAAGGCCTGGTGGACTCCGGCGAGCGGCACGCGCACCCGGAGACCCGCCGGTCTCCGGTCGGAGACGTATTCGAAGCTCGTCCCGTCCCGGCCTACCGTGAGGTTTTCGACCTTCGCCTCCCGGCCCACCCACCTGGTCGGGGCTCCGACCCGGGCGCCGACCTCCGCCATCACGACGGCCGCCTTCTCCGGCACGGGGCCGATCGCCACCGGAACGCCGGCCTTCAGGATCCCCGCCTTCTCCGCCGCGACGGTGGCCAGCGTGTCTCCCAGGTACTCGGTGTGCTCCAGGGAGAGGCTGGTCAGCGCGCAGGCTTCCGGCACCAGGACGTTCGTGGCGTCGAGACGTCCGCCCAGACCCACCTCGACCGCGGCCCACTCGACGCCCGCCTCCCGGAAGGCCAGGAAGCCAAGGGCCGTCATCGCCTCGAAGTAGGTCGCCCTCGAGCCCGGGAGCGCCTCGAGGAGTCGAGTCGCACACGACTCGAGGAGCTCCGCGGGCGCGGGGCGACCATCGATGCGGATGCGCTCCTCGACCCGGAAGAGATGAGGCGACGTGTACAGGCCGGTGCGCCTCCCATCGGCCCGCAAGACGCCTTCGACGAAAGCCGCGACCGAACCCTTCCCGTTGGTCCCTCCCACGTGCACGGCGTGGAAGCTCCCCTCAGGGTGACCCACGGCAGCCAGTAGCGCTCGCACGCGGTCCAGGCCCCACCGCATGGCCGTGAGGGGCCTCGGAGCCAGCAGACGCTCCAGCGCGCCACCGGGAGCGGTCGCGACCCCCGTTCGGGCGAGAGGAGACTTCAGCACATGTGCGAGAGCAGGACGCTCACGGTGTCGCGAAGCTCCCCACGCGGCACGATCCGGTCAATCATGCCGTGCTCGAGGAGGAACTCCGAGCGCTGGAAACCCTCCGGAAGGTCCTGGCGGATGGTCTCGCGGATCACGCGTGGCCCGGCGAACCCTACGAGGGCGCCCGGCTCGGCCAGGATCACGTCGCCGAGCATGGCGTAGCTGGCCGTCACGCCGCCGGTGGTGGGATGGGTCAGGATGCTCAGGTAGGGGAGCCTCGCCTCGGAGAGCTCTTCGAGGGCCGCCGCGCTCTTGGCCATCTGCATGAGGGAGTAGATCCCCTCCTGCATGCGGGCCCCCCCGGAAGCCGATACGAGGATGAGTGGCGTGCCCTCGTCGAGCGCTCGCCCCGCGAGGCGACGGATCTTCTCCCCCACCACCGAGCCCATGGAGCCCCCGATGAACCGGAATTCCATGGCCCCGAGCATCACCGGCCGCTCGTCCACGTGGCCCGAGCCGGTTCGGATCGCGTCCTCGGGGCCGACCTCCTCGCTGGCCGACTCGATCCGGTCCCGATAGCTCTTGGAGTCCACGAACCCGAGCGGGTCGGCCGATCTCAGCTCCGTGTCGTATTCCTCCTCGAATCCGTCATCCAGCAGCAGGTCGGCGTACGCGAGCGCCTCGATGCGGAAGTGGTGACCGCAGGAGGGGCACACGTGGTGGTTCTCGGCCAGCCGGCCGCTGTACAGGATCTCGCCGCAGCCGTCGCACTTCTCCCACACATCGGGCGGGAGCTCACGCTTCTGCGCGGTGATCTTCTGCTTCGGCTTCTTGAACCAGGACATGTGTCCTCTCGATCCGGGTCGCGGTCCGCGGGAATATACCGAAGCGGTACACCCCCGTGCGACTCGGCTGCGGTCGGGTCCGCCGGTCAGCTCTCGGCCGCTACTCGCTCGATCATGGCCACGCCGGCCCACACGGAGACGAGGAAGCTACCCCCGTAGCTCAGGAACGGGAGCGGCAGGCCGGTGATCGGCATGAGCCCGACCGTCATCCCGATGTTGATGACCAGGTGCGCGAACCAGACGCCGAACAGGGAGAACACGATGATGCCGCCGAAGTCCTCCGGTGCCCGGTGAGCATCCCGGAGCGTGCGGCTCAGGAACCAGGCCAGGATCGCGAGAAAGACGACGACCCCGATGAAGCCGAGCTCCTCGCCCACCACCGAGAAGATGAAGTCGGTGTGCTGCTCGGGGAGGAAGGCCAATCGCTTCTGCGGCCCGTGCAGGTAGCCCTGTCCCAGGATCCCGCCCGAGCCGATCGCGACCTTGGACTGGACCAGGTGCCAGCCGGAGCCCCGTGGGTCCGCGTCGGGGTTCAGGAAGACCAGCAGCCGGTCACGCTGGTAGGGCGCCAGATGGGACCACAGCGGCAGCGTGAGAGCGCCGGTGGCCACGTTGGCCACGAGCACGGTGAGCGACTCGCTCAAATACGGGCGGTGCACATACAGGAAACCCGCCAGCACCACGATCCACACGCCCCACACGATGGCCGAGAAGCCCAGGAGGAGGCTGATGCCGGGACTCACCAGCAGGAAGAGGGTCGCCAGCGGCACCCCGACCCAGTAGAGCGCCGCGATCAGGATGACGCCGAAGATGAGACCGCTTCCGAGGTCGGGCTGCGCCATGACCAGCATGAGGGGGAGCATGACGATGAGCAGCGGCTTCCACAGCTCGACCAGCCGGCCGGCCGGCCGGCCGCTGTTGGAGAGCACCCGTGCCAGCATGACGATGGTCGCGAGCTTGGCGAACTCCGCCGGCTGCAGGCGACCCGGACCGAGGTCGATCCAGCTGCGCGTGCCGCCGGGTCCGGTTCCGATCACGAGGACCAACACCAGCAGCCCCAGCGAAGCCACGTACGCGCCCGGCGCCGCCCATTCCAGCCACCGCAGCGGGATGCGCGAGATCACGACGAAGCCGATGAGCGCGCAGGCCAGCCACAGCAGCTGCCGCCTCCAGATGCCGGTGGCCACCGACGGGATGTCCACCTGCCCGGCCGAATAGATCATGGCCAGGCCGAGGACGCTGAGGAGGAGGGCCAGGCCCAGGAGCTGGAGGTCCCCGACCTGCTCGCGCCAGCGGGGAGCCTCGGTCACCCGCCGGCTCCCACCGAGTCGGCGGCCGCGGAATCAGGCGGGGCGGGATGGATCTCCTCCAGGTAGTGGCGGACGAGTCCCGATGCGTAGGGCACGGCGAGAGAGGTCCCGTGAATGTTTGGATGTCCGTGCTCGACGAGCGCGGCAATGACGATGTCGGGGTCCTCGGCGGGAGCGAAGCCGACGAACCACGAATGCGGAGGACCATGCGGATTCTGCGCCGTGCCCGTCTTCCCGGCCAGCGTCCACCGCTTGAGTCGGAACGCGTAGGCCGTGCCCTTGGGATTGTTCACCACGCTGACGAGCGCGTTCACGAGCTGCTGGCGCTGCGTGTCCGAGAGGTCGAGTGACCAATCGACCCGCTTGCGCTCCAGATCGGGGCTGCGGAGGAGGTGCGGGACGATGGGACGCCGCCCGGTGGCGAGGGCGGCGAAGAAGAGCGCCTGGCGCAGCACCGGCTGCTGGTCCTCCCCCTGTCCGATGGCCAGGTTGAGGACCACCGACTCGGTCCACCCGCGCCGGCCGTAGCGCTTGTCGTACCACTCGCGCGACGGCGGGAAGTAGCCGCTCACCTCGTGCGGCAGGTCGATCCCCGGCGCCGTACCGAAGCCCAGGCGTTTGGCCCCCTCCATCATGGCGTCCAGCCCCAGCTTCATCCCGAGCTGATAGAAGTAGACGTCACAACTCTGCTCGATCGCGTCCGACAGGCTGAGGGAGCCGTGGCCCTCCGGCTTCCAGCACTGCCACACTCGCGAGCCGTATCGGAGCGCTCCCCGGCACGGGATGTCCATGTGGTCGCCGATCCCCACGACCCCTCGGTGCATGGCGATGGCCGCTACGACCGGCTTGTAGGTCGACCCGGGGGGATACGCGGCGCCGGTGACCCGGTTGAGAAGCGGCTTGTCCGGATCGTCCCGCAGCTTCTCCCACGTGTCCACGTCGACGCCGCCCACGAAATCGTTGGGGTCGAAGGTCGGGTGGCTGTAGAACAGGAGGATCTCGCCGGTGTGCGGATCGAGCGCCACCACCGCGCCCTTGAAGCCAGCGGGGAAGGTGGAATCCGCGAAGGCCTGGAGGTCCATGTCCAGGCCGAGTGTGAGGTCGCGGCCCGGCACCGGTGGGACGGCGGGTCCGGGCCCCATCTCCCGAACGATGGACCCGAGGGCGTTGACCTCCACGTAGCGGACGCCCGGATCCCCGCCCAGGGTGTCCTCGTACTCGCGCTCGAGGCCCGCCTTGCCCACGATCCGACCCGCGTCGTAGCCCGCAAAGGCCGGAGACTCGAGCTCCGCCTCGCTGATCTCGCCCACGTACCCGACCACGTGCGCCACGACCTTGCCGTCCGGGTACCGGCGTCGGGGACGCATGTCGACCACGGCCCGTCGGAACTCCGGACGCAGCTCCTCGATGGACGAAACCTGTCGGAAGGTCGCATCGTCGCTCACCTGGAGTGGCCGCTGGGGCAGGGCCTCGTACTTCTGCATGAGGGCCCGCTGGTCCCGCTCGTCGAGGCCCAGGATCGGCGCGAGCCGCGCGAGGGTCGCTCGCACCGTGTCCTCGCGGCCGGGCAGGAGGGACACAGAGTAACCTGGAACGTTCTCCGCGATGACCCGGCCATCCCGGTCGTACATGGTACCGCGCGGCGCGGGCACGGTGATGGCCCGTAGCCGGTTGCGCTCCGATCTCAGCTCGTAGCTGCTCGAATGAAGCACCTGGAGGCGGAAGAAGGCCCCGACCAGGATGAGGAGGGACAGGACCAGGGCCACGCGCGCCCCGCGGGACCGAGTCCGACTGCGCTCGGCCCTCTCGCTCTCGCCCAGTGACCGCTCGTTCTCAGCCAGCATCGCCGCTCGCTACACCGAATCCGGCCGAGGGGTCGCAAGCCGCTCGGTCAGGACCACCAGCACCGTCGTGAGGGCCGCCGCCACGGGCGCGCGCACGAGCCAGCCGACCCAGTCGAGTGGCGTCCCCACGGCCACCAGCTCGGCCATGTGCAGGACCCACACCCCGACGAAGGTGAACGCCGGGAGGAACAGGTCCGAATCCGCGAAGAACAACTCCCGCGCCCGGGCCGCGAGGTAGACCAGGAGAGCGAAGGCCGCTCCCAGCACCCCCATGCCCTCCAGGGCCATCGCGCCCTCCAGGACCCCGGCTCCGAATCCGACGCCCGCCGCCACCCCCGGACGGAGGTGGAGGGCCGCCATCAGCAGGGCCCCGGCCAGGAGATCCGGCGCCAGTGGGCGGGCCACCAGGAGCGGACGCAGGAGGAAGTGGGCGACCAGATACACTCCGATGACGAGGCTGGGGACGAGGGCGCCCCGCGGCTCGACGCTCACGGACCGGCGGGCTTCCGCCATACCAGCGCCACGCCGACCTGCTCGGGCCGGACCGCGGGCTCCACCCGGTAGCTCTTCTCCCAGCCGGACTCGACCGCCGAGACAGAGCGCACCGTGCCCACCGGAATCCCCGGCGGGTAGAGTCCGCCGAGTCCGGACGTGTACAGCACCGTGCCCGCCGGAATGTCCGTCTGGTAGGGCGCGCCCTCCAGGATCATGGCGGGCTGGTCCGGGTCGTCGCCCGGTCGGATGATCCCACTGGCCGTCCCGTTGGCCGTCCGCACGCTGACGCGGAAGTCCGGATGCGTCCAGTACTGGCCTCGGGAGGCGTGCTCGGTGGATGAGCGCACGACGCCCACCAGGCCACGTGCGGTGAACACCCCGGCCGGCGCGCGCAGGCCGTCGGCCGTTCCGGACCGCGTCATGAAGGTCTGGTCCTCCCCGCCGGGCACGCGCCCGGGCTCGAGACGCACGGCGACCAGGGAATCCCCCGGCCGTGGCCCCAGGGCGAGGATCGCGGCCAGGCGAGCGTTCTCGCTCTCCGCCTCGCGCGCCTTCACCAGTTCGCGCGCGATCGAGTCGCGCTCCTGCTCCAAGACCGCCAGCCTCGCCGAGAGCCGCGTGCGGGCCCGGACCGCCTCCTGGAAACGGAGGACCGGCGCCAGCACCGAGGCGCGGATACCGTGCGTGAGAACGAGCCGTTGGGCGGGTGACAGGAGGCCGACCAGGCTGCCGACGACGACGAGGACGACGGTCACGGCCAGGTCGACCTTCTCCCGGCCCGACTGGCTCACACCCGAGGAAGCCACCGACGGATCAGGTGGTCAGGACGTTCCGATAGCGGTCGAAGTCGTCCAGAATCCGGCCGGTACCGCGCACGACGCAGGTAAGTGGCTCCTCGTCGACGTGGATCGGCAGACCCGTCTCCTCGCGAAGCAGGACGTCCAGGCCCCGGACCAGCGAACCGCCGCCGGTCATGGTGATACCTCGGTCCACGATGTCGGAGGCCAGCTCGGGGGGAGTGATCTCGAGCGCGCGCCGCACGGCTCCTACGATCTGCTGGATGGGCTCCTGCATGCACTCCCGGATCTCGGCCGAGTGGACGCGCACGGTCTTGGGGATGCCCGAAACCAGGTCGCGACCCTTGACCATCATTTCGCGCTCCTCACCGTCGGGGTAGGCCGAGCCGATCTGGATCTTGATCGCCTCGGCCGTCGGCTCTCCGATGAGGAGGTTGTAATTCTTCCGGAGGAAAGTCACGATGGCGGCGTCCAGCTCATCACCGGCGACCCGGATCGAGGTGTCGGCCACCGACCCGGACAGGGCGATGACCGCGATCTCGGTCGTCCCGCCACCCACGTCGATCACCATGTTGCCGGTGGGCGTCTCGACCGGGAGCCCCACCCCGATGGCCGCGGCCATCGGCTCGGCCACCATGTACACTTCCTTGGCGCCGGCCGCGTGGGCGCTGGAGCGCACCGCCCGGCGCTCGAGCTCGGTGATGCCGGACGGCACCCCGACGACGACTCGCGGGCGGATCTTGAAGAACCGGTTGGAGGTGACCGTCTTGAGGAAGTAACGGAGCATGATCTCCGTCACGTCCACGTCTGCGATCACACCGTCCTTGAGCGGCCGCACGGCCTCGATCCCGGTGGGGGTCCGGCCCAGCATTCGCTTGGCCTCGAGCCCGATCCCCTTGATCCGGCCCGAGCCCTTCTCCATCGCGACGACGGAGGGCTCGTTGAGGACGATGCCCTCACCCTTCACGTACACGACCGTGTTGGCTGTGCCCAGGTCGACGCCTATGTCGTTGATGGGCAGCAGGCTACCCCTCCGAAACCATTTGGCCATGCGAGAACCCGACGAAAGCTAATCCTGGGCCCGACCCGCGCCGCCGCCGAGGGGTCGGCGGCGGGTCCGGACGGGCTCGACCGAGAGGGCGTGGAGGCTCCCCCTCCGGGAACCGGGGCAATCTAGACGCCCTCCCGTTGCGGCGAAAGGAGATGGGGACGTCGTCTTAACCGGCGGCGATCGGCCGCCGCGAGCCGGTCACAGGACCCGCTCGGGCGGCGTGTACTCCAGGTCGAAGGCCTCCGCGACCGCTGCGTACGTGCAGCGTCCCTCCACCACGTTGAGACCGCGGGCCAGCGAGTCGTCCTGCGAGCACGCCTCACGCCAGCCGCGGGAGGCCAGCGTGAGTGCGTACGGGAAGGTTGCGTTCGTGAGGGCCAGGGTCGACGTCCGCGGCACGGCCCCGGGCATGTTGGACACGGCGTAGTGCACGACTCCGTCCACCACGTACGTGGGATCGGCGTGCGTGGTGGGGTGGATCGTCTCCACGCAGCCCCCCTGGTCCACGGCCACGTCCACGATGACCGACCCCTCGCGCATGCGGGCAAGGTCCTCCCGCCTCACGAGCTCGGGCGCCTTCGCCCCCGGGAGCAGCACGCCGCCCACCAGGAGGTCTACCCGCTCCAGCTGCTCGAGTATGTGGTGTCGATTGGAGTACAGAAGGTCCACGTTGGCGGGCATCACGTCCGAGAGGTAGCGCAGGCGATCCAGATCGACGTCGAGGACCGTGACGTGCGCCCCGAAGCCGGCGGCGATCTTGGCCGCGTTGGTGCCCACCACGCCGCCCCCCAGGATCACGACCTCGGCCGGGAGCACGCCGGGGACGCCGCCGAGCAGGATGCCGCGCCCGCCCGATACCTTCTCCAGGTACTTGGCTCCCTCCTGTACCGCCATGCGGCCGGCGACCTCCGACATCGGCGTCAGGAGGGGAAGCTCGCCGCTCGGGAGCTGCACGGTCTCGTAGGCGATGGCGATGCAGCCGCTGTCCATCACGGCCTCGGTGAGCTCCCGATCGGCCGCGAAGTGGAAATAGGTGAACACCACCTGTCCCTCGCGGAGCCGCGCGTGCTCGGGACCCACCGGCTCCTTGACCTTCACGACCATGTCCGCCGTCTCCCACACCGCCTCGGGCCCCGGCGCGATCTCGCCGCCTACGCCTACGTAGGCCTCATCCGCGAATCCGCTCCCGGCCCCGGCCGAGGTCTCGACCAGGACCCGGTGGCCGCCGCGCACCAGCGCCTCCACGCCCGCGGGCACCAGCGCGACACGGTTCTCATCCGGCTTGATCTCTCTGGGGACGCCGATGATCATGGCTCCGCTCCTTCCTGTATCGTTTCGGAATGCCGCGTTCGCTCGGGTCGGTTCCTCAAGCCGGAGCGAGCTCGAGCACAGCCGCTCGCTCCGGGTCGAACATCGCCGCCGCCTCGGCGGCGTCCGCCTCCGAGATCCCGTCGATCAGCGCCGCCAGCTCGTCCATGGTGCGGAACGGCTCGTTGTACAGGGCCGTGCCTGCCAGCCGATGCATGCGCGAGGCGGGAGACTCCAGCGAGAGCATGGCCGAGCCCTTGAGCTGCTCTCGCGTCGAGGCCAGCTCGGCGGGTGTGAGACCTTCCGAGGCCAGCCGTCCCAGCTCCTCCAACATCGCCTCCCGCGCCTCGGAGGCGGTCTCGGGGCGCGTGGCCAGGTAGGCGCCGGCGTGGCCCGCACGTCCATAGAACGCGTGGAAGCTGTAGATCGTGTAGACGAGTCCGAGCTCCTCCCGCACCCGTTGGAACAGGCGTGAGCTCATTCCCTCGCCGAGCGCCGTCTCGATCAGGACGAGGGCGTAGCGAAGCGGGTCGCCGTACGGCACACCGGGAACGGCGGCGACCACGTGGGCCTGCTGCCCGCCCTCCCGCTCGACCCTCCGCGTGCCGCGCCCCCACGCGTCCGGCCGAACTACCTCGGCCGGAGTCGCCTCCCGGTGGGGCTCCAGGCGGCCGGCGAGGGCCTCGAGCAGCGCCTCGTGCTCCAATCGCCCTGCCGCCGCGAACACGGTGTTGGAGCGCCGGTAGGCTGCCGAATGCAGGGCCCGGAGGTCGTCCCGGCTGAGAGCCGACGCCGTGGTGCGCGTGCCCAGGATCGGGGCACCGTACGGATGGGACCCGTACAGGAAGGGAGCATGGAGCTCGAACACGAGCTGGTCGGGAGCGTCTTCGACGCCCGCGATCTCCTCCAGCACCACCTCGCGCTCGGGCTCGAGGTCGCGCTGGCGGAGTGTCGGCGAGAAGACCATGTCGCAGAGCACGTCGAGGGCGCGCTCGGTGTGTGCGGCCGGCACCCGGGCCGTGAAGCCCGTGTGCTCGTGCGTGGTGTACGCGTCGAGGTTGCCCCCGACCTCCTCGATCTCGAGGGCGATCTGACGGGCGCTTCGACGGCCGGTCCCCTTGAACACCATGTGCTCGAGGAGGTGGGAGATCCCGCGTAGCGGCGCGGGCTCGTGCACGGTGCCCTGCCGGATCCACAGCCCCGCGGCCAGCGATCGTACCCCCTCCATCCGCTCCGTGAGGACGGTGAATCCGTCCGGGAACACGGTGCGGAGGACGCCCGGGGCCAGCTCCTCGGTGGTCGGCGTGCCGGGCGTGGCAGCGTCCGACCCCCCTGCGCCTCCTCGCCGCGCGGCGTCTGCCGCCGGTGCGGCGGGCCGGGAAGCGGGGGCCGGGCCCCCGCCCTCACCGGGCAACGAAGGCCTCCTCAGCCGGGCTCGGCGGCCAGGGCGGCCTTACGGGAAAGCTTGAGCTGCCCCTTCTCGTTGACGGCGAGCAGCTTCACCTTCACACGGTCGCCGCTCTTGAGGACGTCCTCGGTGTTCTCGGTACGCTTGTCCTCGAGCTCGGAGATGTGGCACAGCCCCTCGACCCCCGGCAGGATCTCGACGAAGGCACCGAAGCTGGTCGTGTTCTTGACCACTCCGTCGTAGATGCGGCCGACCTCCGGCTCCTCCACCAGCGCCTCGATCATCTGGCGGGCCCGGTCGCCTCCCTCGCCGCCCGGCGAGGAGATCGTCACCACGCCCGAGTCCTCGATGTTGATCTCGGCTCCGGTCTCGTCCTGGATGGCGCGGATCGTCTTCCCCTTGGGACCGATGACCTTTCCGATCTTGTCCGGATCGATCTCGATCGTGATGATCCGCGGCGCGTGCCTGGAGAGCTCGGCGCGCGGCCGGGGGAGCGTCTGGGCCATGATCTCGAGGATGTGAAGCCGCGCCTGGCGGGCGCGCTCCAGCGCCTCGCGCATCGTCTCCACGTTCAGACCGGAGACCTTGATGTCCATCTGGATCGCCGTGATCCCCTGCTCGGTCCCCGCCACCTTGAAGTCCATGTCCCCGAGCGCGTCCTCGATCCCGAGGATGTCGGTGAGCACGGCCGTCTTGCCGTCCTGCTGGATGAGCCCCATGGCGATGCCCGCCACCGCCGCCCTGAGCGGCACCCCGGCGTCCATCATCGAAAGCGAGCCGCCGCACACCGAGGCCATCGAGCTCGAGCCGTTCGACTCCAGGATGTCCGACACCACGCGGATCGTATACGGGAATTCGCCGTACGGCGGAAGCAGGGGCTGCAGGGCCCGCTCGGCCAGCATGCCGTGGCCGATCTCGCGCCGACCGGGACCGCGGAACGGCCGCACCTCGCCCACGGAGAAGGGCGGGAAGTTGTAGTGCAGCATGAACGACTTGGACGTCTCCTCGAGCACGTCGATGGAATCGATCCGCTGCTCGTCGCTCACCGTGCCCAGCGTGGTCACGGCCAGCGACTGGGTCTGGCCGCGGGTGAAGAGCGCCGAGCCGTGCGGCCGGGGCAGCACGCCCACGTCGCAGGTGATGGACCGGATCTGGTCCAGCGACCGTCCGTCCACCCGCTCACCGCGCTCCACGATCTGGCGCCGCATGAGCTTCTTCTCGAGGGCGCGCACCGCGTTGCCTACCTGGTCCACGTGCTCGGGGAAGCGCCCGGAGAGGTCCTCGGCGAGCTGGTCGCGGAGGGCCGACAGCGCCTGGTTGCGCTCCTCCTTGTTCGGGAGGTTCAGGGCCTCCTGCACCCGTGCCTCGGCGGCCTCGCGCACCGCCTCTTCGAGGCCTTCGGGGACGTCCGGCCCCTCCCACTCGAAATCAGGGGGCGCGCCGCCGGCCATCTCGACCAGCTCCATCTGCAGGTCGATGAGCTCGCGGATCGCGTCGTGCGCCACGCCGAGCGCCTCGATGAACGTCTCCTCGGAGATCTCGACCGCGGCGCCCTCGACCATGACGATCGAATCGCGCGTGCCGGCCACCACGAGATCCGTCTCGGAGAACTCGAGCTGCTGGAAGGTGGGGTTCACGACCCACTCGCCCTCGACCCGGCCCACCCGCACGCCGGCGATCGGGCCACCCCACGGAATGGGTGACAGCATGAGCGCCGTCGAGGCGCCCAGCATGCCCAGCACATCGGCGTCGTTCTCCTGGTCGGCCGAGATGATGAAGCAGGCGACCTGCGTCTCGTTCTGGAAGCCATCCGGGAAGAGCGGCCGGAGGGGCCGGTCGATCTGGCGTGCGGAGACGGTCTCCTTGTCCCCGGGACGACCTTCGCGCTTGATGAACCCGCCCGGGAACTTGCCCGCGGCGTAGCTCTTCTCGCGGTACTCCACGGTGAGGGGGAAGAAGGGCAGATGCGAGCGCTTGCGCTCGGCCACCGCCGCGACGATCACGGCGGTCTCCCCGTACTGTACGTACACCGCCCCATCGGCCTGCCGCGCCATGCGGCCCGTCTCCATCACCAGCGTCCGACCCCAGAACTCCTTCTCGATCCTGTGACTCATCTCTTTCGTTCCTCTATCCAGTGGCTCTCGCGTGGGTCTTCCTCTTGGTCCTTCGGTCTTTCGTCTCGCCGTCACTGCCGTCCGCAGGAGACGACCGTCGCCGTGCGGGACCCATCAGCACGAGGGCCGCCCGACGCGCACGCAGCGGCGCCCGGCGGCCCCCCCTGCCCGGTCCCGCGACGGCTGCAGCGGGAATCCGGCTAGTGTCGTAGCCCCAGCTCGTCGATCAGCTGGCGATAGCGCTCCACGTCCTTGCCGCGCAGGTAGGTGAGGAGCCGACGGCGCCGCCCGACCATCGTGAGCAGCCCCCGCCGGCTGTGGTGGTCCTTGGGATGGGCGCGGAAATGCTCGGTGAGCTCCTCGATGCGGGCCGTAAGCAGAGCGATCTGCACGGCCGCAGAGCCCTGGTCGTTGTCGTGGCGGCCGAACTTCTCGGCGATCTCGGCCTTCTTGTCGGCGGTCAGCGGCATGTCCTCCCTCGAACGATCTCGCCCCCACGGGCGTCGCGATTCTCATTCCTTCGTCGTGCGGCGGCCGAACTGTCGGCCGCGAAGTCAAGCATCATAGCCTGTCGCGTCCGCGCTGTAAAGAACGTGCCACGGCGCGAGTCAGCCTCCGACAGCCGCGAAATAGGCCCGCGCGTCCTCGACGTCCCGGTGCATCTGCTGCACGAGCTCAGCCGCCGAGGTGAACGGAAGAACTTCTCGCAGCCTGGACAGGAACTCGACCCGCACCGGCTCCCCGTACAGGTCTCCCTCGAAGTCGAGCAGGTAGAGCTCCAGCGACGGCGGGCTCCCGGGAAACGTGGGCCGGGGGCCCAGGTGCACGAGCCCTTCACGAATCTGAGTCCGCAGGCTGGCACGAACCGCATAGATACCGGTCGGAGGCAGGAGCTTGGCGCCGCCCGGCGGCTGCAGGTTGGCCGTCGGGAAGCCCAGATCTCGTCCCCTGCCCTGCCCGTGCACGACCGGCGCCTGGATCGAGTAGGGACGCCCCAGGCCCTCGGCCGCGTCTTCCAGTCGGCCCTCGGCCACCGCCCGCCGGATGGAGGTCGAGGAGATCGGATGTCCATCCGTGCGCACCTCCCCGACGACATCGACCGCGAAGCCCAGATCGTCTCCCAGCCTCCGCAGCGTGCCGATGTCTCCCGAGCGGTCCCGACCGAAACCATGATCGTATCCGATCACGAGCTCACGGACGCGGAAGCGGCCGATCAGATATGCCCGCACGAAGTCTTCGGGGGAGCGGCGGGACAGCGCCCGGGTGAAGCGGAGGAAGGCCACGTAGTCGAGGCCCGTCTGGGCCAGGATCTCCTTCTTCTCGTCCGGAGTCGTGAGGGGCGCCGGGGCGTGCTCCGGCCGCACGACGGTGAGCGGGTGGCGGTCGAACGTGACGAGCACGCTGGCGAGGCCCCGCGCGCCGGCGCGGCGGACAATCTCGGTGAGGACGGCGCGGTGGCCCCGGTGGACGCCGTCGAACGTTCCCACGGTGACCACCGTGCCCCGCACCTCGGGCGGGAGCCCGCTGGCTTCCGGGTCGCCGGCCCCGCCCGGAGGCGCGGCGCCGGAGGAGGCCCTCGGAGCGTCTCCGGCGTCAGGCGGCATCGAGCACGACGCGGGGCTGGAGCCGGCCGCCCTTCGCCTCTGCGACCGCCAGGAGCTCGCCCTCCCACACGAGTGCGACCGGGAGATCGGCCGGGCTCCCCGTGTGGCGGGTCGGCGGCTCCCCCGACGCGCCGGCACCGGTCTGCGGCGCGGACGTTGCTCGGCCAGTGGGCGCGCGATCTCCCGCCTCACCGGCGGAGGATCCCGGCGCCGCGACGACGCCCGGCCGCACCACCCCGAAGTCCACCGCACCTCCGTGCCGGACCCGCTCCGCCTCCTCGGTCCCCAGGACTCGAGAGGGCAGCCACGCCAGCGCGCGCAGCGGCGAAAGCCAGGCCGGCGAGTCGCGCAGGTCATCCTTGCCGGCGCCGAGCTCCCGATCCGGTAGCGCTCCCTGGACTTCGAACGGACCGATCGCCGTCCTCCGCAGGGATCGAAGATGGGCACCGCATCCCAGGTAACGGCCCAGGTCTCGGGCCAGCGCCCGCACGTAGGTACCCGTGCCCACGGTGACCTCGAGCTGCGCCTCGGGCGGGGCGAACGCCGTCACTCGTAGCGACTCGACCCACACGGCGCGGGGCTCGAGCTCGATGGTCTCGCCCCGGCGGGCGGCCCGGTAAGCCCGACGGCCTTCCACCTTCACGGCGGAGAACGCGGGAGGGACCTGCTCGATGGCTCCCGTGACCCGTGCCGCGGCACGCTCGAGCGCCGGTCGGTCGATCGCCCGCCAGGCCTCGGATCTAGCCGTCACTTCTCCCTCGGGATCGTGGGTCGCCGTCTCCTCGCCCAGTCGCAGCTCGGCCCGGTACGTCTTCGGGAGGAGATGCAGGTAGCGGACGAGCCGCGTGGCTCCGCCGACGCACAGGAGGAGGAGGCCGGTCGCGAACGGATCGAGCGTACCGGCGTGGCCGATGCGCCGCACGCCCAGCCGGCGGCGGGCCATCTGGACGATATCGTGCGAGGTGGGACCGGCCGACTTGTCGACCAGGAGCACCCCGTCGAGACCCCGCTCATGGCCCATCGCCGTCGCGCTCATCGGACTCCAGCGCCTGGTCCAGCAGGGTCTCGATGCGGCGGGCACGATCGAGACTCCGATCCTCCTCGAACGCCAGCTCAGGAATGCGCCTCAGGTGGAGCTCCTTGCCGAGCGCGTGGCGCAGGTAGCCCGCGGCGCTCCGCAGCCCCTCCAGGAGATCCTCCATGGAGCGCCCGATCTCGACGGTGCGCACGTAGACCGTCGCGTGCTCGAGGTCCGGGGTGACGTCGACGTCGGTGATGGTGACCAGCCCGACCCGGGGGTCCTTGACCTCGCGGCGGATGAGGCGCGAAAGCTCCTCCCGGAGTAGCTGGCCCACGCGCCGCACGCGCCGCCTGCCGCTCACGCCCTTCCTCGACCGACCGGGACATTCAGTAGAGGACGGTCTCCCGCTGGATGACGTGGACGCGCGGATCGGAGCCGACCTGGTCGTCCAGCCTGGACAGGATGGACTCGGCCAGCCGCCGGTCCGAGGCCACGAGGGCGGCGCAGAGCTCGGCGCGCTGCCACTGGTCCTGGAAGTCCGTCTCGGCCACCGAGACGCTGAATCGGGACCGCAGCCGGTCGCGCAGGCCATGGACGACCTTGCGCTTCTCCTTGAGAGAGCGGCATCCCGGCAGGTGCAGCACCCACCGCCCGACAGCTACGACGGCAGCCACGATGCGGGCGAGCGCGTTCGGTGACGGAGGCGACGGGGTGGCCTACGAGGCGGCACTCTGGGACAGGGTGCGGGCTACCTCCTCCACCCGATAGCACTCGATCACGTCGCCCACCTTGACGTCGTTGTAGCCGGCGATCGACAGACCGCACTCGTAGCCCTCCCGCACCTCGCGAACGTCGTCCTTGAAGCGCTTCAGGCTGTCGATGTCGCCCTCGTAGACGACCACGCCATCCCGGACGAGGCGGATGGGCAGGTTGCGCTGGATCTGCCCCGACGAAACGTAGCAGCCCGCCACGGTCCCGACCTTCGGGACCCGGAAGAGCTGCCGGACCTCGGCGCTACCCACGATGACCTCGCGCTCCTCGGGCTCGAGGAGCCCCTCGAGCGCATCGCGCACGTCCTGTACCGCCTCGTAGATGACGTCGTAGGTCCGGATCTCCACGCCCTCGGTCTCGGCCACCTGGCGGGCCTTGGTGTCGGGCCGCACGTGGAAGCCGAGGATGGTGGCGTCCGACGTGGTCGCCAGCAAGACGTCCGACTCGTTGATCGCGCCCACCGCCCGGTGGATGACCTCCACGGCGACCTCGTCGGTGCTGAGCCGCTCGAGGGAGTCCGACAGGGCCTGCACAGAGCCGTCCGTGTCGCCCTTGATCACGAGGTTGAGGACCGCCTGCTCGCCGGTCTGGATCTGCTCGAAGATGTCCTCGAGCCGGGTGCCCTTGGCCCTCCGCCGGATGTCCTTCTCCCGCTCCAGCTGCTGGCGCCGGGTGGCGATCTCCCGCGCCCGGTCGGCGTCGAGGACCACGAGCGAGTCCCCCGCCTGCGGCACGGCTTCCAGCCCCAACACGCGCACCGGCGTGCCCGGACCCGCCTCCTCGACGTTGTTGCCCCGCTCGTCCAGGAGCGCCCGGACCCGGCCGGCGTGGAGCCCGCACAGGAAGTCGTCACCGACGCGAAGTGCGCCGTTCTGGATGAGGATCGTGGCCACCGGGCCCATGCCGCGGTCCAGCTCCGCCTCGACCACCGTGCCGCGGGCGGCCCGTGTGGGGTCGGCCTTGAGCTCCAGGAGCTCCGACTGGAGCAGCACCTTGTCGAGCAGGTCGCCGACACCCTGACCGGTCTTGGCCGACACCTCGGCCGACAGCACGTCGCCTCCGAACTCCTCGAGCACGACCTCGTGCGAGAGCAGGTCCTGCTTCACCTTGGACGGGTTGGCCGCAGGCAGGTCGACCTTGTTGATCGCGACCACGAGCGGCACGCCCGCGTTCCGCGCGTGGCTGATCGCCTCGACGGTCTGCGGCATCACGGCGTCGTCGGCCGCCACGACCAGGACGACGACGTCGGTGAGGTCGGCGCCGCGGGCGCGCATGGCCGTGAACGCCTCGTGGCCGGGAGTGTCCAGGAAGGTGACCGAGCGCCCGTCACCGAGCTCCACCCGGTACGCGCCGATGTGCTGCGTGATCCCTCCGGACTCGCCCGCCACCACGTTGGCCTTGCGGATGTAGTCCAGCAGCGAGGTCTTCCCGTGGTCCACGTGGCCCATGACCGTGACCACCGGCGCACGGGGCTCCAGGTCCTCCTCGCTGACCTCCTCCTCTTCCTCTTCGAGCTCCGGGAGGTCGGCCTCGAACGCCTCCTCGCGCACGGCCTCGTAGCCGAACTCCTCGCAGATGAGCTCGATCTGGTCGAAGTCCAGGCGCTGGTTGATCGTCACCATGAGGCCCAGGTTCTTGAACGCCGACGTGATGATGGCCTGGGCCGAGGCTCCGATGAGGTCCGCCAGCTCGGCGACCGTCAGGAATTCGTTCACGCGGACGCGGGTCTTCTCCGCCTCCCGCTCCTGCTGGAGCTTCTCACGCTCGACCTCGGCTTCGCTGGGACCGGTGTCCCGGCGGCGGCGGCGTCCGCCTCCTCCGCTCCCGCCCTCGAGGGCCGCGAGCGTCTTCTTGACGTTCTCCTGGACCACGTCCTGGTCCACGCGGGGTTTCTTGCGCCGCCCACGCCGACCGCGGCGTCCCCCACCGTAGCCCTCCTCGATCTTGACCGAGCCGCCCGGAGCGGCGGAGGCCGCGGGTCCATGGCGGTGGCTGAGACCGCGGCGCACCGGTCGCGGCTTGCGCTTCTTCCTGGATTCCGCCTCTTCTTCCTCGGCGGCCGGTTCGGCGGCTTCGGCGGCCGCCTCCTCCGCCTCCTCGAGCTCGGCGGCCTCCTCCTCGACTTCGCCCTCGACGCCGGCGGCCGCCTCGAGCTCCTCCTCCGCGAGCTCTTCAGCCCCCTCGACCTCCGCGATGGGCTCCTCGAGCTCCTCCTCGGCGATCTCTTCCTCTTCTTCCTCCGCTTCCTCGACGGCCGTCTCCTCGGCCTCGACGGCGACCGGCTCAGCCGCTCCCTCTTCCTCGACCTCGACGACCTCTTCCTCCGCCGCGAGCTCCTCCTCGCCCTCCTCGGTGGCTTCCTCCTCGGCCGCCCCCTCGGCGCCCACCTTCTCGGGACGGCGGCGACGGCGGCGACGGCGACGACGGCGCCCGCTCGATTCCGTTTCGGTCGAGGGGGAGTTCGAGCCGGATCGCCGCTCGCGCTCGAGCCTGGCGTGCAGCCGCGACACCTGCCCGTCGTCGATGGTGGACATATGACTGCGCACGGGCACGCCCATCTCGCGCAGCATCTGGATGAGCTGACCGGACTCTGCCCCCAGCTCGTCCGCCACCTCGTAGATACGGTACTTGGCCAACGTCTACCCTTGCCTCGCTCTTTCGCCCACAGGTGCGCACCGCTCCGACTCGGAGCCGCCGTGCCGCTCTCGCTCTCGACCCTTCCGGGATGCCCGGCGGACCCCGGACCTCCGCGCCTCCGCGCCACCGTCCGCCGGGAGCAGCTCCGCCAGGCGTCCGGCGAAGCCCACGTCCGTCACCCCCGCGACGACCAGGTCTTCCCTGCCGAGTGCCGCCGCCAGCCGCTCGCGCGAGCTCACGGCGAGCACGGGCACACCGCCGGAGCGGAGCGCCGCGCCCAGCCGATCACGGGCGCCGGGGCTCGCGTCTCGGGCCAGGACCACGGCCCTCAGCTTCCCGGTGGCCGATGCTTCGAGCACCGCCCGCGTGCCGAGGACGAGCCGGCCGGCCCGGCGGGCCAGGCCCACGGTCTCGAGCGCCCGGACCTCGCCGGGATCACCCCTCCGTCGGCTCATCCTCCGGATCCTCCTCGGCACCCTCCGGGGAGACGGCCACGGCCGATGCGTCCTCCTCGGCCGCGCCAGCCGGCGCCTCGTTCTCCGCGGCGACCGCCTCATTCTCGCCGGGTGCCTCCTTCTCCGCCGCCTCGTCGGTCTCGACGGCGACTGCCTCGAGCGCGTCGCCACCGAGCAGCTTCGAGCCAGCGGGGGTCGGCTCGCCGGTCGGGGACGACGCCTCGTCGACCACCGTCAGCTCGTCGATGAGCCGCTCGAGACCCTCCGCCTCCTCGGCGTCGATCCCGGGTACCTGGAGGAAGTCCTCCCGGTCCATGTCGAGGACATCGAAGAAGGTGCCCACGCCCACGGCTTCGAGTGCCGCCAGCGACGCCGGCGAGATCCCCTCGAGCTCCGACAGGGGGAAGTCGGCGAACTCGTACTCCTCCTGCGCCCCCCCGAACAGGAGGGACTCCGCCTCGCGCTCCATCCAGTCCCGGCTCGAATACAGGTCAATCTGCCAACCGATCAGCTGGGAAGCCAGACGCACGTTCTGGCCGTTTCGGCCGATCGCGATGGAGAGCTGGTCCTCGTCCACGATGGCCGTGATCACGTGCCGCTGCGGGTCGGAGATCACCTTGGCCACCCGGGCCGGCGCCAGGGCACGCCGGGCGAAGATCTCCGGATCCGGGTGCCAGGGCACGATATCGATGCGCTCGCCGCTTAGCTCGGACACGACCGCCTGAACGCGGGAGCCCTTGAGACCCACGCAGGCTCCCACGGGGTCCACGGACTCGTCCCGCGAGGAGACCGCGATCTTCGTCCGCCCGCCCGCCTCGCGCACGATCTCCCGGATCTCCACGATGCCCTGGTAGATCTCGGGCACCTCGAGGGCGAACAGGTTGGCCACGAACGCGGGATCTCCCCGCGACAGGATGAGCTTGGGACCCCGGGGCGTCTCCTCGACCTTCTTGAGGACGGCACGGATCGGCTCGCCCTGTCGGAAGCGTTCCCGGGGGTTCTGCTCGCGCCACGGGATGATGGCTTCGGCCTCGGGCGCCCGGTTCAGCATCACGACGATCTTGCCGCGCTGGACCTGCTGAACCTCGCCGGAGACGAGCTCGCCGAGCTTGTCGCTGAACTCCTCGCGGATCTTCTCGCGCTCGCCTTCCCGCACGCTCTGGATGATGCGCTGCTTGGCGGCCATGACCGCGTTGCGACCGAAGTCCTCGAAGGCGACGGGAATTTCCATGAGGTCCCCGACCTGGAAATCGGGGTCGTCCCACCTCGCCTCTTCGAGGCTGATCTGCCGCGCGGGATCCTCGACCGTCTCCACCACTTCCTTGAGCACGACGATCTCTATGTCGCCGTCCGGAGTGATGTCGATCTCCGCTTCCACGGGCCCGCCGAAGCGGCGAGCCAGGGCCGCGTGAATGCCCTCACGGATGAGGTCGTGGAGCTCGTCCTCCGTCAGGGCCTTGTTGGCCGCCATGACGCGAAAGGCTTCCACGACCGGGATCTTGTCGCTCATGTCTCTCCGCACATCCTCTTGGCTTCGGTCCCCTCGCCTGCCGATGTTGGGCGCCCGCCGCCGCGCGGCCCGCCCGTGCTACAGATCCTCCTCCCAGTGATAGACCAGATTCGCGCTCGCCAACTGGCTCAGCGGCACTTCGAGCCGGTCGCCTTCCACCTCGAGGGCGACGGCCGGCTCGTCCCCCGACGGCGCCAGGCCGAGCAGACGGCCCTCGAGCGTCCTTCCGCGCCCGGCAAGGGGCGTGTAGCCTCTCAGCCGCGCCTCCCGCCCGGCGAAGCGCTCGTAGTCCCGCGGGCGCACGAGAGGCCGATCGGCGCCGGGTGAGGAGACTTCGAGCTCGTAGTCGGCCGGCACGTCCGCCCGCCCCTCGAGCCACTCGCCCAGCGCGCGGCTCACGCGCGCGCAATCGTCGATCGTGACGCCCTCGCCCTCCGCACCGCCCGAGAGGCGGTCGATACGCAGTCGAAGCGCCGCGCGTCCCCTGCCTCCTCCGCGCTGGAGGGAGACCGGCTCGAACCCCATCCCCTCCAGAAATGTTTCGATATCCGAAAAAAGATCCTGGGTCATCGTGCCTGAGCGCAACGCCTTGCCTCGACGCAAACAAAAAAGTGGGGCCAGTACGGCTTCCCCACTTCATCGCACCGCTCGCGGTCCGGTCGGCCTCCCGCCCGGACTCCTATGTCCGGCCCATCCGGCGCATTATGATACGCGCCGCGCTCCCGACGGGCAACCCGCTCAGCGCCGAAGAGGATGCCAGCCCAGGAACGCCGCCATGCGCCCGGCTCGCCCTTCACTACCCCGGTGGGAATGGAATAGGTCCGCGCGGCAGCGCGTGCACCATGGGGAGACGCCGATGGCGTCGGCTCGGACGCCCAGAGACAGGGCCCGCCGAACGAGCTGTCCCCGGATGTCCACGTGCCCCGGACCCTCCGCCTCGAGCCCGAAGGCCTCCAGCACCTCCGGTCCCACTTCGTAGCAGTCTCCGCAGATGGCGGGCCCGAGATGCACCCGGAGCCCGGCGGCCCCGACTCCCGCCTGCCGCTGCATCGCCTCGACGCCCGCCTCGAGGACGCCGCCCGCCGCGCCCCTCCAGCCCGCGTGCAGGAGCCCGATCGTCCCCGAGTCCGGGTCGAGCAGGTACACCGGGACGCAGTCGGCGGCCGTGACGACCAGGAGGAGGCCCCGCTCGTGGGTCGCCATGCCATCCGCCGCGCCCGCCAGGAGGAGCCCGCCGGTCGGCGGCGACTCGACCCCGATCACTCTCGTCCGGTGGACCTGCCGGACCATGGCGGCCGCCTCGAAGCCGAGACTCGCGGCGAGCCCCTCGATGCGCTCGGACAGCGCCCAGGGCGTCCCGGCCGTGGTGAGACCATAGTCGGCCCCCGCATCCGCCGCCGTGATGCCGCACGCCAGGCCGGGGTAAGCGGACTCCCACGCGGCGTGCCTGTACAGGGCGCCGGGCGCGCCCCGGACCTGCGTCCGGACCTCCGCCGGGGCGAGTCTGTCCCCGGCCGCCGGCCCGCCGCTCATGCGGTCCTCCATGCCGCCGCGCTCACGTGCCCGTCCATTCCGCCCCTCCCCCGGCCGGACCCGGCTCACGCACGATGTCGGCGCCGAGGTCTTCCAGCCTCCGGCCAATGCCCTCGTAGCCGCGCTCGATCTGCCGAATGTTGTGGATCTCGCTCTCGCCCTCGGCGGCCAGGGCCGCGATGAGGAGGGCCATGCCGGCACGGATGTCCGGGCTCTCGAGGACCTGGCCCCTGAGCCGGGAGGGCCCGACCACGACCGCGCGGTGCGGATCGCAGAGCACGATACGCGCGCCCATCGAGATCAGCTTGTCGACGAAGAACATCCGCGACTCGAACATCTTCTCGTGGATGAGGATGGTGCCGCGGCACTGCGTGGCCACCACCAGTGCGATGCTGATCAGGTCCGCCGGGAAGGCGGGCCACGGCCCGTCATCGATCTTCGGGATCTGGTCCCCCAGGTCCGCCTGGATCTCCATCTCCTGCTCCGCCGGGATATGGACGTCCCCGTCCCGCATGTCGAACGTGACACCCAGCTTGGCGAAGCCCACCCGGAGCGGGTCCATGGTGTCCGGGGGCACGCCCTCGATGACCAGGGAGGAGCGGGTGGCGGCGGCCAATCCGAGCAGGCTCCCGACCTCGATGTGATCGGGCTGCAGCCGATAGCTCCCTCCCCCCAGCGAGTCCCGACCTTCGATGCGGAGCGTCTGGGTTCCGATCCCGTCGATCGCGGCCCCGAGCGTCACGAGGAATCGGCACAGGTCCTGGACGTGGGGCTCGGCGGCGGCGTTGCGCAGCTCGGTCGTGCCGCGGGCCGTGACCGCCGCGAGGATGGCGTTCTCCGTCCCCGTGACCGAGGGCTCGTCGAGGAAGATGCGCGCTCCGCGCAGCCCGGGGGTCCGCAGGTAGTAGGCATCCCCCGCCTCGACCGCGGCCCCGAGACTCCCGAGGGCCAGGAAGTGGGTGTCGAGCCGCCGCCGCCCGATCACGTCACCACCGGGCGGCGGGAGGCGGACCTCGCCGCGGCGGGCCAGCAGCGGTCCGGCCAGGAGGACGGAAGCGCGGATGACCCCGGCCAGGTCGGGGTCGAGCGCGCCGCCCTCGATGTCCCGGGCCCGCACGCGGACGGTGTGCTCCGCGGACCAGGCCACCTCCGCCCCCAGCGCCCTCAGGAGATCACACAGGGTCCGGACGTCCCGAATGTCGGGGACGTTGGTGAGCTCGATCTCCTCGTCGGTGAGGAGGCAGCCGGCCAGGATGGGGAGGGCGGCGTTCTTGTTCCCGACCGGGCGGAAGGTCCCGGAAAGCCGCGACGGTCCGCGGATGCGGAAGCAGCTCATGTGGTGGACGTCTCCCGTGCCTGGCGATCCCGGAACAGCCGACCCCCGGCCGACGCTCGGCGCGGCCCCGGTGGGCGGCCGCGGAGGCCACAAGGTAGACGGTGTCGCGAAAGAGTGGCAACGGTCGGGGGGCGGCGAGACTGCGACACATGCCCGGGGGCGCGGGCACAGCGGCGCGCCACACGCGCCGCCCCGCTTGCCGCCCCCGCGCCGGGCCGAATATGCTTGAGCCGACCGCAGGGAGCGGACGACCGTGGGGAGGGGCCGGCGAGGCGCGATGAAGCTAGGGGACTACGTTCGAACCGAACTGACCGCGGTCGGACTCGAGGGCCACGGAGCCGAGGAGCTGCTGGAGCGGCTGGTGGCGCTTCCGGCCGGAGCGGGCCTGCTCTCCGATCCCGACGCCGTGCTCCGGTCGCTCGTCGATCGGGAGCGAGCGCACACCACCGCCCTGGGCAGCGGCGTCGCGGTGCCGCACGCGCTGTGCGTCGGGCTCGATCACGCCCTGGTGGTCGTGGGCATCTCGACCCGGGGCGTGGCCTTCACGCTGCACGGCGATGAGCCCCCGGCCGATCGGGCCGGGAGCTCGCCCCCGGGCACCGAGACGGTGCACATCGTCTTCCTCCTCCTATCGCCGCCCGGCGGCAGCGCCGACCACATCAAGCTGCTGGCCCGAATCGCCCGCCTGGTCCGAGACGAGCGCTTCCGCTCCGCTCTGCGCTCCGGCCGGTCGCCGGAAGAGGTGGTCGACGTGATCCGCGCCTTCGAGCGCGAGCATATCTGAGCACGGCGGACGACTTCCCGCCCGGAGGCCGTATGGAGATGCTCGTCGTCGTCATCAACGAGGAGGAGAAGCTGGACGCCATCCTGGCGGCCTTCCTCGAGATCGGGATCACGGGCGCCACGGTCCTGCAGAGCGAGGGCATGGGCCGGCTCCTGAGCCAGGACATCCCCATCTTCGCCGGCCTCCAGACGCTGATCTCCCGCTCTCGCCCCCGTAATCGGACGCTGTTCAGCGTGGTCGACGACCCCGAGAAGACGGATCGCGCCCTGGAGCTGCTGGCGGAGATCTGCGGGGACATGGGCTCACCGGCTACGGGCATCGCGTTCACGATCCCGGTCACGCGGGCCGTGGGCCTCGCGGCGGAGCTGGACGACACGAGCGCGTGAGAGCGCTCTTCGCGGCGCTGGTCCTCGCCCTGCTGGGCCTCCTCGGGGCTCGCTGGGGGTTCCGCGCCGAGCGCGCGCCGGTGTCGATCCGACTCCTCCTGTCGACCGGCACCCAGTTCCTGCTGCTCGGACTCCTGCTCGGGCCCAGCGGCGCCGGCCTCTTCGGCGTGGGCCTCCTGAACACCTTCTCGCCCGCCATCGTCCTCGGGCTCGGCTGGATCGGGCTCACCTTCGGAATGCAGCTCGACCCGGAGACGATGGCCGCGGTGAGGCCGGCCGAGCTCGGCGCGGCGCTCGGACAGGCGGCCGTGGCCTTCGGTCTGCTCGCGTGCGCCGGTCTCTTCCTCGCGCGCCGCCTGGGCGGCGGCGAACAGACGCGCGCACTGGTCCTGTGCGTGGCGGCCATCGGAGCGATATCGACCCCGACGGGACTCGCGATCGTGTTCGGTTCGGCCCCGGTGCAGGGATCCCTCTCGAGACTGCTCTCGGTGGCCGGAAGCCTGGATGCGGCGGTCGGGATCACGGCCGTGGCCGTGGTGCTGGCCGGATTCCACCCGCCGGTGGCCGGGGCCACCGCCCTGTCTCTGCCGCGCTGGCTCGCCGTCTCGGTCCTGCTGGGGATCTTCTCCGGCTGGCTGCTGGCGTCGATCCTCCGCGTGCGGCCCGGCCGCCCGGAGCTCGTCCTCTTCCTCATGGGTCTCGGTCTCCTCGCCGCGGGGACGCAGGCGTTCTTCGGCCTGTCGGCGTTGTTCGGCGGGGCGCTGGCGGGCCTGTTCGTGGCTCGGGCCTCTCCGGCGCGGCGGCGCCTCCAGGACACGCTCTCCGTGTGGGAGAAGCCCGTGCACGTCGTCTTCCTCCTCCTGTCGGGGGCCCTTCTGCGCTGGCCCGGCTGGGAGGTGGTCCCATGCGTGGCCGCCTACGTGTTGCTGCGCGCCGGCGCCAAGCTGGTCGGGGGTCTCTCGGCCCTCCCCGTCCTGCCGGCGGCCGACCGCACGCCGGTGCTGGGCCTCGGTCTCCTCGCGCAGGGCGGACTCTCGATCGCCATGGCCGTGTCGATCCAGCACGTGTTCGAGAGCCGCTCGGGTCAAGCGCTGGACCTGTTCTTCGCCACGGTGGTGCTCGGAGTGGCGATCAGCGAGGTGCTCGGACCGCCGGTCATCCGGCGCCTCCTCATCGGTCGGGGAGAGCTGGTCACGGACGGCCCGAGGACCTGACGCCCTCGGCAGGGATCGTGCGTGGATCCTCCGAGGGCATCGTGGGTTGAAGAAACCCGGCCAGTCCGGGCTCGGGCCCCGCACCGGCGGCGAGGGGCCGCCGGCCGGCATCCACTAGAGCACGGGGAGGACCGGTGGGCTTACTGCAGATCCTCGGCATCATCGCGCTGGCGTTGTGGATCCTCATCACGCTGGGCATAGTGGCAGTGCTCGTTCGGGCCCTGCCCGCGCTGCGGCGCTTCGATGGTGTCGTGGGCCGGGTGAACACGCTCCTCGAGGCTACGGAAGGGCGCCTGACCCCGATCCTGGACCACCTGGAGGACGTGACCGACGACATCCAGTTCGTGACCGCGTCCGTGCGCACCGACGTGCAGTCCGTCGGCCGGCTGATGGAGCGCGCCACCGACACCGCCGAGGACATCCTCGACATGGCGGAGGAGCGGGCCGCCGAGATCAACGGGCTCCTGGAGGTCGTGCAGGAGGAGGCGGAGGAGACTTTTCTTTCGACCGCCTCGGTGCTGCGGGCGCTACGGGGCTCCGGACGCAAGCGCTCCTCTCGCCGCTCGGGCCGCCGATCCGCGTGACGTCCCGGAGGTCGTCCTGAGGCTCCGGAGGTCCTCGTGAGCCGACGCGTGGTCGCCGCCGGGACGCTCCTGGCCGCTCTCCTCCTCGTGATCCAGCCTCACGCGCTGTTCGCGTGGGGGCCCGGGACGCATGTGTTCCTGGGCATCGAGGTGCTCCGCTCGCTCGAGCTCCTGCCTGCCTCGCTCGCCGCTCTCCTCTCCGAGCACTCGCTCGAGTTCCTGTACGGAAACCTCGCCGCCGACATCTCGATGGCCAAGCGCTACGCGCCGATGGACCGGCATCCGCACGCCTGGCACGTGGGCGAGGAGATGCTCCAGGTCGCCGGCGACGACCCGGCGCTCCAGTCCGGCGCTCTGGGCTACCTGTGCCATCTGGCCGCGGATGTGGTGGCGCACGAGTCGTTCGTGCCCCGCATGCTGCTCCTCACCTCGTCGACGCGCGCTCTGGGTCATTCCTACTGGGAGCACCGCATGGACGCCGCGGTGGGCTCGGACTACACGCGGCTGGCCCGGAGCCTGGTGATGGAATTCGACCACACCCGGGTGGACGACCTGCTGGACAGTGTCCTGGCCAGCACGCTGTTCACCTTCCGGACCAACCGGCGGATCTTCCGGGGCATGATCCGGCTGGCGGACTACCAGCCGTGGCAGGCGCTGTTCGACACCGTGATCGACAACTCGCGCTGGGACCTGGAAGAGTCGGAGACCCGCTTCTACTTCCGACAGGCGTTCGAGCACACGGCGGGCTACCTGGTGTGGGGCTCGGACTCCCCGGCGGCGTCGCGAGACCCGACCGGCGAGGACGCCCTGCGACGCTCCAAACAGATCCGGCGAGAGGTCCTCCTGGTCGATCCGGGCCCGGACCCGGCGACGGCCCTCCAGGCCGCGGCGGAACGGAACTTCCCCCTGGCCGGTCGGGAGCTCGGACTGTGGCAGGCGCGCGGGAGCACCCCGGCCGTAGCCGAGCGAATCGTCGGACGCTTGCGCGCTCGTGCGGCCCCCCGCCTGGGGACGGGCGGGGGCTGAAGCTCAGCCCTTCCCGTCCCCCCCGGCCTCCGGCCGCTCCCGCAGGAGCTGCCGGGTGCGGCCCGGGTCGGCCGCGCCGCCGGCCCGCCGCATCACGGCCCCCATGAAGAATCCGAGCAGCTTCTCCTCGCCGGCCAGGAAGCGCTCGGCCTCCTCCGGATGCTCGGCCAACGCCTCCTCGACCCACTTCGCCAGCTGCCCCTCGTCGCTCACCTGAGCGAGCCCGCGCTCCTCGACGAGCGCGTCCGGGTCCCCACCCTCCTCGAGGAGGAGCGACAGAAGCTCGTCGGCACTGTTCGATGTCAGCGTCCCATCGAGCCGTAGCTCCACCACCCGGCGCAGCGCGGCAGGCCGGAGCAGCTCGGCCTCCGTGGCCGCATCCTCCCGCCGGTTCAGCGCCTCGGCCAGCGGACCCATGATGAGGTTGGCCGCCTGCTTCGCGAACCCCGCCTCCCCATCGCCGACCACCTCCTCGAAGTACGCCAGGCGCCGGGGGTAGGCCGCGAGCAGCGCGGCATCGTACAGGTTGAGGCCGTAGGCCTTCCCGAGGCGCTCCTCGGCCGCCCCGGGGAGCTCGGGAAGCTCCGATCGAATCTCGTCGACGTCCCCGGCGGCGACGAGGAGCAGGGGAAGGTCGGGCTCCGGAAAGTAGCGGTAGTCGAAAGCCTCTTCCTTGCCTCGCATGCCGCTCGTGCGGCCCGTGGCCGCGTCGAAGGTGCGCGTCTCGTGCACGACCTCCTCCCCGGCCTCGAGCAGCGCCACCTGCCGATCCCGCTCGAAGGCTAGAGCTTTCTCTACGTTGCTGAACGAGTTGAGATTCTTCACCTCAGTCTTGGTATTAAGTGCATCCGACCCGGCCGGCCGCACCGACAGGTTGGCATCCACGCGCAGGCTTCCCTCCTCCATGTTGCAGTCGCTGACCGCGGCGAAGTGCTCGAGGAGCTGCTTGAGTCGGGAGAGGTAGGCACGCGCCTCGGCGGGCGAGCGCAGGTCGGGCTCCGTCACGATCTCGATGAGGGGCACCCCGGCCCGGTTGAGGTCCACCGCCGTCGAATCCGGGAATCGGTCGTGGAGCGACTTGCCCGCGTCCTCCTCCAGATGCAGGCGCCGCACCCTGACCTCCCGGAGCTCCCCGTCCACGCGCATCGACACGCGACCGTCCAGCGCCAGCGGATGCTCGTACTGGGTGATCTGGTAGCCCTTGGGAAGATCCGGGTAGAAATAGTTCTTGCGCACGAACTGGGAGCGATCGAAGACACGGCAGCCGAGCGCCAGCGCGGCGCGCACCGCCAGCCGCACCGCCTCGGCGTTCGGCGCCGGTAGCGCCCCGGGGAGTCCCAGGCACACCGGGCACACGTGCGTGTTGGGCTCGGCGCCGTAGGTGGCCTCGCAACCGCAGAACATCTTCGTGCGGGTGCGGAGCTGCACGTGCACCTCCACCCCGATCACGGTCTCCCAGGCCGTCGAGC
The DNA here is from genome assembly GCA_964465015.1 of uncultured Gemmatimonadota bacterium. Classification (GTDB taxonomy): domain Bacteria; phylum Gemmatimonadota; class Gemmatimonadetes; order Palauibacterales; family Palauibacteraceae; genus Humimonas. The sequence continues at coordinate 19,155 of CAYXHP010000136.1, read as the reverse complement.
CCGCGCTCATACGGCCTCCCTTCCGGGCTCCCCGGCGTCGCCCTGTCCCGCCGCCGCTCTCCCCGAGGACCCGCCGTTCCCGGCTCCGCCGGCGTCGAGGCGGGGCCCCGGATAGGCGAGCCGCTCCTCGAGGCAGGCGGCCAACCCCAGCATGAGCTCCTCCTCCCACGGAGGGCACAGGAGCTGTCCGCCCACCGGCAGGCCCTCCACATCGCCGATCGGGATCGAGACGGCGGGGAGCCCGGCCAGGTTGGCGGACACCGTGTAGACATCGGCCAGGTACATGGCGTACGGATCCGACCCATGTTCCCCGAGCCGGAACGCCGGGGTCGGGGTCGTGGGCGTGAGCAGCGCGTCCACCCCCGAGTCGAATACGCGCCCCAGCTCGTCGGCGATCCGGGCCCTCAAGCGCTGGGCCCGACGGTAGTAGGCGTCGTAGTAGCCGGCCGAGAGCACGTACGTGCCGAGCATGATGCGCCGCTTGACCTCGGCGCCGAAGCCCTCTCCGCGTGTGCGCGCGAACAGCGTGGCCGCATCGGGCGCGTTCGCCGCCCGCCGGCCGTATCGGACCCCGTCGTAGCGCGCCAGGTTGCTGGAAGCCTCGGCCGGGGCGAGAACGTAGTAGCACGGAATGGCATGGGGCGTAGACGGGAGGGAGACGCGCCGGATCTCGGCCCCGCCGGCCTCGGCCACACGGACCAGCTCGTCGATCAGCTCCCGGACCCGGTCGTCCAGGCCGTCCCCCAGGTACTCCTCCGGCAGTCCGAGCACCCTGCCCTCGAGCGTGACCCCGCTCAGGGCCGCGGCCCGGGGAACGGGATGATCCTGGCACGTGGCGTCCCGGGGATCGTGGCCGGCGATCACCTCCAGCACCTGCGCCCCGTCACCTACCGAGCGGGACAGCACCCCCACCTGGTCCAGGCTCGAGGCGAAGGCGACGAGCCCGTACCGGCTCACGCGCCCGTAGGTCGGCTTGATCCCCACCACGCCGCAGAAGGCGGCGGGCTGGCGGACGGAACCGCCCGTGGAGGAGCCCAGCGCCACCGGCACGACGCCCGCGGCCACCGCCGCCGCCGATCCGCCCGAGCTCCCGCCAGGCACGCGCGACCGGTCCACCGGGTTCAACGTCGGTCCGAAGGCGCTGCTCTCGGTGGACGAGCCCATGGCGAACTCGTCCAGGTTCGTCTTCCCGAACACCAGTGCGCCCGCCGCTTCCAGCCGGCGGACCACGGTGGCGGCGTACGGTGACCGGTAGCCCTCCAGCACCCGGGAGCCGCAGGTGGTGGGCAGCCCGAGCGTGCACAGGTTGTCCTTGAGCGCGACCGGCACCCCGGACAACGGCCCCTCGCCGGGCGCCCGGCCGCCGGGCTCCCCCGCGTCGGACGCCCGTGCGCCGCCGACCGTGGACTCCGCCGTGCTCAGGAAGGCGTGTAGCGGATGGGAGCCCGCGTCCAGCTCCCCATTCCGCCGCTTCGCGGCCTCCAGGAGGTCCTCCGGCCTCAACTCGCCCGAGGCGAGCGCCTCGCGGCAGGCGTCGAGGCTTCCGAGCGGGGTCACGGGGCTTCCCGCTCGCCCAGCGAAGAGAGGCGCGGCACCACGAAGAAGCCGGAGCGCCAATCGGGGGCCATGTCGGCGGGACGGAGGGCCATCGGATCGGGGTTCGGCTCGTCCGATCGCAGCACGGAGGCGAGGCTCCGACCCTCGGGTCCGCGACCGTCGGTATCGAGGTCGAGCTCGGCGATGCGATCCATGTGTGACAGGACTCCCTCGAGCTCGCGCGCCAGCCGCGCGACCTCCTCTTCGTCCAGCTCGATGCGGGCCAGACTCGCCACGTGGCGGACCTCACGATCGTCGATTCCCGGCATGCCTCCGCCTCTCTCCTTCTCAGGCCGGCCGCAGCTCGGCGTAAGCGGCCATCACCTTGCGGGTTCCCGCTTCGTCGAAGTCGATGATGAGCTTGGTGCGCCGCCCCGAGCCCGAACGGTCCAGGATGGTGCCCTCGCCGAAGGAGCCATGCACGACCCGCTCCCCGGGCTCGAGGCGAAGCGGCTCCTGCGTGTCGCCGAAGTCGTAGCGGAGCTCACCGCCCGGCACCGGCCCCCCCGAGCCGGTCGCGCTCGCGGCGCGCGCCCGCCACTCGAAGTCGCTGGAGGCCGTCTCCCGGCCTCCCCGCCAGGTAGCGGCCGGCGGCGGGTCGCCACGGGCGGCGCGGCCGACGGATCGCCAGCCGCTCCCCCCGGAACCTCCGGCCCAGCGCCGCTCCACGGCGTCCTCGGGCACCTCCTCCAGGAACGGCGACGGCTCGGCCTCTCCCCCCGAGCCCGCGCGCCAGCGACGTCCGGCGTACGTCAGATACAGGAGGTCCCGGGCCCGCGTCACCCCCACGTAGAACAGCCGCCGCTCCTCCTCGTACTCCTCGGCCGACTCCTCGGCCCGGGAGAGGGGGAAGAGCCCCCGCTCGAGCCCGGCCACGAACACGACCGGAAACTCCAGGCCCTTGGCGTTGTGGAGCGTCATCAGGGACACCGAGCCTCGCTCGGGATCCCAGCGGTCGATGTCCGACAGGAGGGCCACGTGCTGGAGGAACAGCTCCAGCTCGCCGGCATCCTCGGGCATCTCCTCCAACCCGGACGAATCGAATTCGCGCACCGCCTCCACGAGCTCCTCCACGTTGGCGATGCGATCCTCCCCCTCCTCCTCGGCCGCCAGCGCCGCCCGGATGCCGAAGCGCTCGAGACACGCCTCCACCACCTCGATCGCGGGCCGCTCCCGCTGGATCTCACCCAGCTCCCGCAACGCCCCCGCGAACTCCTCGAGAGCGCGCCCCCCGGCCGAGGGGATCACGTCCACCGACGAGGCGCGAGTCGCGGCGTCCACGAGCGTCTCGCCCTCGCCCCGAACCGCCATCAGGCGCTCGAGCGTGACGCTCCCCACGCCGCGCCGGGGCCACCCCACCGCGCGCAGGAAGGCGGCCTCGTCGGCCGGATTGACCACCAGCTGGAGGTAGGCGAGGACGTCGCGGATCTCCCGGCGCTCGTAGAAGCGCACGCCACCCACGATGCGGTATGGAACCCGGGCACTCCGCAGCACCTCCTCGAACGGGCGCGACTGGGCGTTCGTGCGGTAGAGCACGGCCACCTCGCCGGGTGGATACCGCGAGTCGAGCTTCTGTAGCTCGCTCACGGCCCACTCGGCCTCGGCTCGTTCGTCCGCGGTGCGAACCACCACCACTGGCTCGCCTCCCGGCCGCTCGGTGCGCAGCTCCTTTGGCTTGCGGGCCGTGTTGCGGGCGATGACCGCGTTGGCCACGCGGAGGATCGGGTCCGTGGAGCGGTAGTTTCGCTCCAACCGCACCACGTGGGCCCCGGGGAAGTCACGCTCGAAGTCGAGGATGTTCCGGAGATCCGCGCCCCGCCAGCCGTAGATCGACTGGTCATCATCCCCCACAACGCAAAGGTTCCGGTGCACCCCGGCCAGTGCCCGGACCATCCGGTACTGCGCGTGGTTGGTGTCCTGGTACTCGTCTACCAGGACGTGCAGGAAGCGGCCCGCGTAGCGCTCGCGCACCTCATCTTCCGCATCGAGCAGGCGGACCGCGCGGGCCAGCAGGTCGTCGAAATCGAACGCGTTGCACCGCCGCAGGACGGCCTCGTAGGCGGGATAGACGTCGATCACTCGCCGGGCCAACAGGTCGAACGAGCGCTGCTCCAGATCGTCCGGGCCGACGAGCTGGCTCTTGGCGTCCGAGATTCGCGACCGCAGCGCCCTCGGGGCCCAGCGATCCGGGTCCACGTCCGCCTCCTCCATGGCCATCTTCACGGCACGGAGAGCATCGTCCTCGTCGTAGATCGTGAAATGGGCGTCGCGGTCCAGCCAGGCTGCCTCCCGCCGCAGCAGCCGGGCTCCGAGGGAGTGGAAGGTGCCGGTCCACATCCCGGTCGGCGGCTCGCCCAGTAGCGCCTCGATCCGCCGGCGCATCTCGTCGGCCGCCCGGCTGGTGAACGTCACCGCGAGGATGCGCCACGCCGGGACGCCGCGCTCGATGAGGCGTGCGATCCGCGTCGTGAGAACGCGCGTCTTCCCGGATCCGGCCCCCGCGAGTACGAGGAGGGGTCCCTCCCCGTACTCGACCGCCTCCCTCTGCTCCGGGTTGAGCTCCGGAGTCACGTCGCCTCCCCCGCCGGGACCGACGCGCCGGCGGCCGCGGGCTGGCCCGCACCCGAGTTTTCCACCTCCGGGAGCTCGACGCGGAAGCTGGCTCCGCGGCCCTCCTCGGAAGGCTCGAGCTCGATGCGCCCTCCGTGCATCTCCTCGACGATGCGCCGTGTCAGCGAGAGGCCCACGCCCCAGCCGCGCTCCTTGGTGCTCACTCCGATGTCGAACAGGCGCTTGCGTACGGCGGCGTCCACGCCGGGCCCGGTGTCCACCACCCGGTAGACCGAACGGCCCAGATCGCTCCCCGACCAGGCGATGGTGAGCGTTCCCCGCCCACCGGCCAGGGCGTCGAGAGCGTTCTTGATGAGATTCTCGAACGCCCACTCGAGCAGCGTCTCGTTTCCAAGCACGGGGGGCGCCCCATCGGGGACCTCGAGCCGGATCGACACCCGGCTGCCGAGGGTCGGAAGACGAGCGGCGAAGTACGCCTGCAAGCGGCGCAAGATCTCCTGGATCCTGACCGGCCGCAGCTCGGGCGAGCGCCCGATGAGCTCGAAGCGTCGCGACACCTTGAGCAACCGGTCGACATCGGTCTTCATCTCCGCCGCCACATCGACGTTGCCCCGGCGCAGAGCCTCACGAGCGGGACCGGACTCGACCTCCTCGAGCCAGCCCACCAGGGAGCTGAGGGGCGTCCCCATCTGGTGGGCTGACTCGCGCGCCATCGCCGACCAGATGCGCTCCCGCTCCCCGCGGAAGGACGTGTAGATCACCCACCCTCCCGCCAGGAAGGTGACCAGGAGCACGGCGGCCTGGAGCCATGGTACCCACTTGAGCCGACTCAGGAAGAGCGGCTCCCCCGTGTGGATCTCGACCCCGTACTGTCTGAGTGCGATGGGAGGCGTGCGAACATCCATCCGCGCCACGTACTCCCGCACCTTGCGGACACTGGCCGTGTCGCGCAGGTCGTACTCGAAGGGCAGGTTGGCGGCCGAGCGTGGTACGCCGGCCGAGTCGGTGAGGACGATCGGGATCTCGCGCCTGGCGCTCTCCTGGAGGACGGAGAGCATGAGCTCGGGTCGGCGCTCCGGTTCGGCGCTGACGCCCTGGAAGGCGCTCGCGTAGATGCGGCCGAACACCTGGGCATCGCGGCGCAGGAGGTCGTTCAGCTGCCGGGTGTAGATCACGTACGAGAGGAGAACCGCCGCGCACACGACCGCCACGGCGACCGTGACCAGGCGGCGGTTCACGACGCGGCGAGCCTCTCCACGCCCACGTAGGGATGGAGCGCCTCGGGCAGCACCACGGAACCGTCGCCCCGCTGCCCGTTCTCGAGCAGGGCCACGATGACGCGGGCCAGGGCCACCCCCGACCCGTTCAGGGTGTGGACGAACTCGGGGCTTCGGCCCGGGCCGCGCCGGAACCTGATGTCGGCGCGCCGGGCCTGGTAGTCGGCGTAGGAGGAGCAGCTCGAGACCTCCAGCCACTCCTCCACTCCGGCCGACCACACCTCGAGGTCGTAGGTGATCGCGTTGGCGAACCCGAGGTCGCCGGTGGGAAGCAGGATGCGGCGGAAGGGGAGCTCGAGGCGCCTCAGCACCTCTACCGCGTGACCGGTGAGGAGCTCGAGCTCGTCGGACGAGCGCTCCGGGGGGGTGAGCCGCACCAGCTCCACCTTGTCGAACTGGTGCACCCGCAGGAGGCCGCGGGTGTCCCGGCCGGCCGACCCGGCCTCACGCCGAAAGCACGGGGTGTAGGCCACGTAGGCGACGGGCAGAAGCTCCCCGTCCAGGATCTCCCCGCGATGCAGGTTGGTGACCGGCACTTCGGCGGTCGGCACCAGGTACAGGTCGTCCGGCTCGGTCCGGTACGCATCCTCGGCGAACTTGGGAAGATGGCCCGTTCCGACCATCGAGTCGCGATGGACGACGTAGGGAGGCGCCACCTCTCGGTAGCCATGCTCGTCCCGGTGGAGATCGAGCATGAAGTCGATGAGCCCCCGCTGCAGGCGCGCTCCGTCGCCCATCAGGACGGGAAAGCCGGAGCCGGTGATCTTCGCGCCCCGCTCCAGGTCCAGGATCCCGAGCTCGGCGCCGATCTCCCAGTGGGGCCGCGCCTCGAACCCGAGCTCGGGCGGCTCGCCCTCGGAGCGGACGATCTCGAACTCGCCCTCCTCCCCCTCGGGCACGCGTGGATCGGGCACGTTGGGGAGGCTGGCCATGCAGGCGCCGAGTGCGCCCTCCACGCCAGCGAGCTCGTCGTCGAGCTCACCGATCCGGGCCGAGACGCCCTTCATCGCCTCGATCAGGGCGGAGGCGTCCTCGCCGGCACCCTTCCGAATCCCGATCTCCCTGGAGGCCTCGTTCCGCTCCGCGCGGAGGCGCTCGACCTCCCCCAGGATCTCCCGTCTGCGCGCGTCGAGGCGGAGCGCCTCGTCGAGCAGCTTCAGGACCTCCGGGTCGTGCCTGCGCCCCAGCCGACGCCGGGCCTCGGTGGGGTCGGCGCGCAGCTCCCTGATGTCGAGCATCAGCCCCCGGTCTGACCCGGCACGAGGAGCCGCTGCTCGCAGTTGGGGTTGGCCAGCCACCGGAACGTCAGGGTGCCAGCCGTCTTGTTGATCGAGAGGACCTTCATCTTCATGTAGTAGCGGCACTGGACAGAGTAGTTCGGGTCCGACCGGCTGACGACCGCCAGCACGTCCCCCGTGGTCACCGCCACCGCCTTGTCGGTGACGTAGCCGCTCGACGGTGCCTCGGTGAGCCCGGTGAAGCTCTGTGTGACCTTCTGCAGGCCCTGGCCGGACGTCCCCCCCACGACCATGTCGCGCGGGCGGAGCTGCATCGTGCCGCCCGGGGTCACGTAGAACAGGAAGTCCCAGCCCGAGGTGACTTCGGTCCGGATCGGCAGCCCGGAGAGCACGTCGAAGGCCGAGGGAGAGCCGAGGGGAGCGGACCGGTAATCCGACAGCGTGGCCTCGCTGGCCGAGTCGGGCACCGGAGCGAGCAGGCCGGAGTTACTGCACCCCGAGGCCAGGACGGCCGCCACGGCCAGCGCCGCCCCCGTGGGGACGAGCGCGACCAGGGCGCCGAGCAGGACCCGGCGGAGCGCCGCGGGCCGGGCACCTGGACGATGGCTCTCCGTTTCGTGGATCACGCCCCGAAGATCGGCCGGCCTGCCACGGGTGTCAAGCAGGTGCGACGCCCTAGAACCCGCATCCTGTAAGGCTTTCACGCGTACTCGCTCCTTGACGATCCCGGGGGTCGAAGGGTACCTTCCCGTCCGTTCGCGAGCCGCTCGCGTGCGGCGGTCCCGGCATGCCGGGACGGCCGGGCGAACACCCTGCCGCCACGAGGTGCCGATGCCCGCCCACCCGGTCCATGCGGTCGTGCTGGCCGGCGGGATCGGCTCCCGCTTCTGGCCCGCCTCCCGACCCGACCGGCCCAAGCAGCTCCTTCCTCTCGGACCGGACGGTACCCCGCTGGTGACCGCGGCGGTCCGCCGGGCTCACCGGCTGGCCGGCCCCGGCCGCGTGCGGGTCGTCGCCGGCCGCTCCCTTCTCCCCGCCCTGCGGAGGGCCGTGCCCGAGTTGGAGCGCGCCGCCTGGATGGCGGAGCCGGAGCCACGCGGGACCGGACCCGCCCTGGCCTGGGCCGCTCACCAGGTGGCTCGCGAGGAGCCCGACGCCGTCATGGTCTCGCTGCACGCCGACCACCGCATCGCGCCGGACGAGGCGTTCGACGAGACCATGGCTCGAGCGGTCGCGGCCGCCGCCAATGGCGAGCGACTCTACTGCATCGGGATCCCCCCCGACCGGCCGGAGACCGGCTACGGCTACCTCCACCTGGGCGACGCCCTGGGCGAAGGCGTGTTCGAGGCTCTCGCCTTCGTGGAGAAGCCGGACCCCGAGCGGGCCGCCGCCTACCTGGAATCGGGCGAGTACCTGTGGAACACGGGACTGTTCGCCTGGCGCACCGCCGACTTCCTCGACATCGTGCGCTCCCGAACGCCCGAGATCGCCGGCGCGCTGGCCCGGCTGGACCGGGGCGACGTGCCCGGCTACTTCGACTCGGTCCAGCCGGTGAGCGTGGACGTGGGCGTGATGGAGCGAGCGCCGGCGGTCGGCGTCGTGCGGGCCACCTTCGCGTGGGACGACCTGGGGGTATGGAGCGCCCTCGGTCGGGCGCTTCCCGCCGACGCCGAGGGCAACGTGTCGGTGGGCGAGGCCAGGCTCGTCGATGCGTCGGGGAACGTGGTGTGGGCCGAGGACGGGAGGATCACCCTGTTCGGAGTCGAGGGGCTGGTCGTGGTGCGGAGCGGCGGCGAGACCCTGGTCACCACGGTCGACCGCGCCCCGGACCTCAAGCGCCTCCTCTCCGCCCTGGGCGAGTCCACGTGAAGCTCTACCTGTTCGACGATGCGGTCGCGGACGGCTGGGCGCCCTTCGCCCTCACCCGTCCGATCGGCGAGCTCCGGTTCGGGGCGCTGCTCCTGCGCGAGCGGCTCGAGGCGTGGACGGGCCTCGTCGCCGCGGGGCATCTGACACGACCCTGGCTGTCGTCCTACGAGGAGCCCGACGCGCCGCCCGCCGTGGAGCCCGACACGCTGTCGCCGACGGAGGGACGGCTCCTGCTCGGCTCCCGCTTCGTGCCCGCGGACGGGAGCGGGCTCGACGCCTCCGAGATGCTGGAGGCGAGCCGGGAGGGGCCCCTCCTCCTCGTGTGCGAGGGAGAGGCGGTGGGCTGCTGGCTCCCGCCGGGCACCGACACTCCCGACCGCGATTGGTTGGCCCGGCCTTCCGGCCTGGCCGGGAGCTCCGATCGTGAGGTCGCGGGTCGGCTCCTGGAGGCGCCCTGGGACGTGGTCCGGCTCGGGGCCGAGCGCACGGCTCGCGACGTGGCCCGAGTCGCGCGCGGGACCGGCTCGGTTCGCGTCCTCCCCGACGGCGTATGGTGCATGGGAGACGAGCCTCTCCACGTGGCCGACGGGGTCACCCTCGAACCCGGCGTGGTTCTCGACCTTCGCCACGGCCCGATCGGCCTGGCCGAGCGCGTGGAGGTGCGCGCGGGCTCGCGGCTCGAGGGTCCCGTGTGGGCGGGAGCCGGAAGCCTCCTCCTGGGCGGACCGATCTCGGGCCTCGCGGCCGGCCCGGTCAGCTACCTCCGGGGCGAGGTGGCCGACGTGCATACGGTCGGCTGGGTCAACAAGGCGCACGAGGGACACCTGGGACACGCCGTCCTCGGCCGCTGGGTGAATCTCGGAGCCGGGACCACGAACAGCGACCTCAAGAACAATTACGGCCACGTGCGCGTCGGACCGCCGGGCCGGGAGCGCGACACCGGTCTCATGAAGCTGGGCTCACTGGTCGGCGATCACGTGAAAACCGCCATCGGCACCCTGCTCGACACCGGCACGGTGGTGGGGGCGGGATCCAATCTCTTCGGGCCCGGGCGCCCGCCCAGATGGGTGCCGCCTTTCGCGTGGGGCTTCGGGGAGGGAGCGGGCCGTTACCGCCGGGAAGCCTTCCTCGCCACAGCGGCCACCGTGATGGCGCGGCGCGGCGTGGAGCTCACGGCCTCCGCCCGCGGGTGGCTGGGCGACGTATGGGACGCGGCGGCCACCGACCGGGAGGCGAACGCCGCGGGCCCCGGCGCCGGGCGCCCGGCGGACCGCCCCGGACCCGATCGATCCAAGCGCCCGGCAGACCGGGCGTGAAGCTCGCCAGCCTCGGGAGCGGCAGCCGCGGCAACGCGCTGTACGTCGAGGAGGGCGGTACCCGGGTGCTGGTGGACGCGGGGTTCAGCGGCGCGCAGCTGGCGCGCCGCCTTCGCGCCCTGGGCGTCGAGCCCGCGGCCGTCGACGCGGTGATCGTCACCCACGACCACCGGGACCACACGGCCGGCGTCGGGGTGGCCGCACGGCGCTGGGGCTGGCCCCTGTTCATGAGCCCGGTGACCCGTGAGGCCTGCGCCTCCCTCCTCCGGGGCGAAGAGCAGGTGCGCCTGTTCGAGGGTGGCTCGCGTTTCGAGATCGGATGCCTCCGGGTGACGAGCTTCCTCACCTGCCACGATGCGGCTGATCCGCTGGCCATCACGCTCACCGGGCTGGAGAGTGGGCTCAAGGTGGGCGTCGCCACGGACCTGGGCCGCCCCACCACGGCCGTCCGACACGCCCTGGCGGGATGCCACTTCCTGGTCCTGGAGGCCAATCACGACGAGGTCCTCCTGCGCGAGGGCCCCTACCCGTGGTCGATCAAGGAGCGCATCGGCGGGAGCCGCGGTCATCTCTCCAATCGGCTCGCCGCGGACCTGGCGGTCGAACTCCTCCATCCCGGGCTGTGCGGCATCCTCCTGGCCCATCTGAGCCGGGAGTGCAACGACCCCGGACGGGCCCGCGGTGTCGTGGCGGCGGCGCTGGCGGCCCGCGGCTGGGACGGGACCCTGCACGTGGCAGAGCAGGACCACCCCTCGCCGCTGTTCGACCTCCCCAGCCTCCTGTCCCGGTCGCCGACCGGCCGGCAGCTGGACCTGTTCCGGGCGGGCCTCCGGTAGAGCGGAGCGGCGAAAGGCGGGCTCGGCCCGCTTGCTGTCGCCGGCGACGCACCCCCCGATCAGCCTCCGAACAACCGGAGCGCGTCGCTGGCGATCGCCCAGATCATGATCGCCGCGACGATGAACAGCCCCACCCGTGTCCAGCGCAGGCGCGTCTCGAGGCTGAGCGGCCGCCGCCGGGCGAACTCGATCCCGAGAAAGAGGAGATGGCCGCCGTCCAGGACCGGAATCGGAAGCAGGTTCAGGATGGCGAGGTTGATGGACAGGACGGCCATGAAGCGCAGGAAGGCATCCAGCCCCGCGCGGGCCGCCTGACCGCTGATCTTCCCGATGAGGATCGGACCACCCAGGCTGCGCGCCGAGACTCGATGCGTGAACAGCCCGACGACCACGTTCACGGTCGTGGAGATCCAGCGCCAGGTCTCCGACACGCCGTACCCGACGGACTGGATGGGGCCCACGCGAACGGGGGCCAGCTGGCTAGACAGGAGCTCGCTGCTCGGCCCGATGCCCAGATAGCCGTACCGAAGCGTGTCGCTGCGCCCGTCCGCGGTCCGGGCCTTGGGCACGGCCGTCAGCGAGACCCGACGACCGTCGCGATCCACGACGACCGCGATCGTGTCCCCGGGGTGGGCCTTGATGGTCTGCACCAGGTCCTGCCAGCCCAGCACCGGCTGCCCGTCCACGGACACGACCCGGTCCCCGGTCCGCAGCCCGGCCGAGTCGGCGGCCGAGCCGCTCTCGACGTCGCCCAGCAGCGCCGGCAGCCCCAGGTCCGGCTGGATCGAGCCGAGCAGGGCGCTACGCATCGAGTCGCTCGATGGAAGCTGGATCGTAATCGGCGGCGCGCCTCTGAGATGGATCCGGACCGGTCCGGCCTCCCGCGTGGCCAGCGCCATGGTGAGGTCGTTCCAGCTCTGCACCGCGGTCCCATCGACCGAATCGATCGTCGTGCCCACCGGGACCCGGGCCAGCGGTTGCGCTCCCGGAGGCAGGGTCGTCTGGTCGACGCCTCCGATGCGCGCCGCCGGAACGGGCGGGACTCCCCACATGGCGGCAATGAAGGTGAAGGCCGCCACCGCGAAGAGCCCGTTCATGAACACGCCGGACGAGATCACGAACGCGCGAGCCGGGATCGACTTGGCGTCGAAATCCCGATCGGAGGGCTCCCGGTCCGCATCGCGCTCGGCGGGTCCTCCCTCCAGGCCCTCGAACGCTTCCTCCTCTCCCATGCCCGCCATCTTCACGTAACCGCCCAGTGGCAACCAGGAGAGCACGTACTCGGTCTCTCCCCAGCGGAAGCCGACCGCCTTCGGTCCCATGCCGATCGAGAAGCGCGGCACCTCGATGTCTACGAGCTTGGCCGACACGAAGTGGCCGAGCTCGTGTACGAAGATGAGCACGCCGAGGACGACCGCCGTGGCCAGCAGCGTGATCACCACGTGTGCCCCCTCACGGCGCCGAGCTCCGGGCCCGGCGCCGGATCTCGCAATCGGCTCGCTCGCGAGCCTCCCGGTCCGCGTCCCATACATCGTCCAGGGAGTTCAGCGGCCGCTTCCCGGTCCGCTCCAGGCTGGAGCGCACCACCTCCGCAATCCCCGGGAACGGGAGTCGTCCCTCGAGGAAGGCCGATACGGCGACTTCGTTGGCCGCGTTGAACGCGGCCGGCGCAGAGCCTCCTTCGCGACCCGCCGCGATGCCGAGCTCCAGGAGCGGAAAGTCCTCCCGGCGCGGCCACTCGAAGGTGAGCGGGCTGGCCTCGACCGGGTCGAAGGGTGGGGCGTCCTCGACCGGGCGGTCCGGGAAGGCGAGAGCGTACAGTATCGGTACCTCCATGTTGGGGCGGCCCATCTGGGCCAGCACGGAGCCGTCGCGAAACTCGACCATCGAGTGCACGATCGAGTCGGGGTGTACGACGACTTCGATGCGGTCGTAGGACAGCCCGAACAGATGGTGTGCCTCGATGACCTCGAGCGCCTTGTTGGCCAGGGTGGCCGAATCCACGGTGATCTTCGCTCCCATGCTCCACGTGGGATGCTCCAGGGCATCATCGGGACCGATCTCGCCGAAGCGCTCGACCGGCAGAGTACGGAACGGCCCGCCCGAGGCGGTGAGGACCACGCGCCGCACCTCGCTGGCCGGCCGGCCGGACAGACACTGGTGCACGGCCCCGTGCTCGCTGTCCACAGGGATGAGCTCGCTACCCCCGGCCGCGAGCGCCTCCAGGACCAGGTCCCCGCCGGCCACCAGGGACTCCTTGTTGGCGAGGGCGAGCCTGCGGCCGGCTCGAAGCGCCGCGAGCGTCGGCTCGAGCCCCGCCACGCCCACGAGGCCGTTCACGACCACGTCTCCACCGGGTGCGGCGGCCGCCGCCACCAGGGCCTCCCGCCCGAAGCGCCAGTCTCCGTTCCATCGGGGCCGGAAGGACGCCGGTGGCTCCTCCGACAGGACCACGAAATCGGGCTCCAGCTCGCAGGCCAGCGCGTCCAGGGCGATGGCATCGGTTCGGGCCGTGAGCGCGACGGCACGGAAGCGCGCGGAGTGACGCCTGAGCACCGCCGTCGTGGAGCCGCCGATCGACCCCGTCGCTCCGAGCACCACCACGCCGCGCGAGGGAGCGCTCACGAGGCCACCAGGAACAGGTACGCCACCGGGAAGACCCACAGCAGGGAGTCCAGGCGGTCGAGGATCCCGCCGTGGCCCGGGAGGATGTGGGAAGCGTCCTTCACCCCGCATTCCCGCTTGGCCAGCGATTCTACGAGATCGCCGGTGATGCCCGCCATGGCGGCCACGAGCCCGAACAGTCCGGCCAGCGCCGGGGGGAGGACGACCCCGCCCAGCGGCAGCAGCCACATGCCGTACGCCAGGGCCACGATCGGCCCGGCCACCAGCGCCGAGACCGCTCCGGCCACCGTCTTATTGGGACTCACCAGAGGCGCCAGCTTCCGGCGTCCCCAGCGACGGCCACCGAAGTAAGCCGCCGTGTCCGCCAGCCAGGTCACGACCACCGGCAGGAAGAAGAGGAGCGTGCCGCCGGCGCGCCCGAGCCCCAGAGCCTCGCGGAGGGGCACGGCGAAGGCCAGCAGACCGCCCAGATAGAGAGCCCCGAACACGGTGAGCGCTGCGGCGACGATCGGCCCCCGGTCCGGCGGCCGGCTGGCGAGGGCCCAGGCGCCGACCACGAGGAGGAGAATCGGGACCGACGCCCACGCGGCGCCGAGGCCGAAGGCGTACGCCAGCAGCGGCAGGCACGCGGCGGCGGTCACGCCGACGACCGCGAACGGGACGCCCGCGCCGGTGCCGCTTCGCCGGGCACGGGTCGTGAACATGGCCACGTACTCACCCATGCCGACTCCGGCCAGCACGGCGAGCCCGATCGCGAACGCCAGTCCTCCGACCCACACCACGACCACGCACACCGGAATCCCGACGCCCGCCACCAGGAGGCGGACCCCCAGCTCCCCGGCCGCGCGTCCGCCTCCGCCGTCGGTACGCGATGGTTCGGGCACGATCGCCGTCTCGAGACCGGACCGCTCGCTCAGGCGATCAGACACCCCCGAACCTCCGCTCGCGACCCTGGAAGTCCAGGATCGCGCGGTACAGGTCGATCCGTCCGAAATCGGGCCACAGCACATCGGTCACGTGGATCTCCGCGTAGGCGATCTGCCACAGGAGGAAGTTGGAGATCCTCATCTCTCCCGAGGTGCGCACCAGGAGGTCGGGGTCCGGCCAATCGGCCGTGTACAGCTCTCCCGCGAGTCGCTCCTCGTCGATCGTCTCCGGGTCCAGCTCGCCACGCGCCACCTGTCGACCCAGCGACCTGGCCGCCGCCGCGATCTCCTGCCGGGACCCGTAGCTGATGGCCAGGTGAAGCTGCATTCGCTCCGCCAGCCGCGTGTGGCTCTCCAGCTCGCGCACGGCCTCTCTCGCGCGCCCGGACAGTCGGTCGAGCTCCCCGAAGACCCGCACCCGTACGCCGTGACGGAGGAGGTCCTCCTTCTCCCGGTCCACGAACTCCCGCAGCAGGTCCATGAGGGCCGCGACCTCCACGTCGGGCCGGGACCAGTTCTCGCTGGAGAAGGCGAACAGGGTGAGGTGGGAGAGGCCGACCTCGACCGCTCCCTCGACCGTCTCCCGGACGGCGCTCATGCCCTCCCGGTGCCCCTCCCATCGGGCGAGTCCCCGCTCGTGGGCCCAGCGACCGTTCCCGTCCATGATGACGGCCACGTGGGTCGGCGGTCCGCCGCCCCGGCGCACGGCCTCCAGGAGCTCGGCCGGCTCTCGGGCTTCGACCGGTCGGGAGCTCAACCCACCGCCTTCGCAGCGCTCTCACCCAGACGCTTCAGGGCGAGAGCCCCACCCCGGAAGCTGTAGGCATCCAGGCCCCGCGACTGCAGCCGCTCGGCCAGATGGGCGCTCCGGGTTCCCACCTCGCAGTAGAGGACGAGCGGCCGATCCTCGAGCGTCCCGGCGCCCTCCTCCACGTCCGCGGCGTCCCGGCGCTCGGCGCCGGGCCAGTGCCACGTCCGGTACTCGGCCGGCGGGCGCAGATCCACGACCACGGCTCCGTCGGGTATCCGGTCCACGAACAGGTTCTCGGTCACCACTTCCCTCGGTCCGATGGAGCGGAGATCGAGAACGTCGTGTCCGTCGAGAGCCGCCTCGAGCAGCTCGGGGGACAGGCGTGCCTCCTGCTCCGCCGCGCGCTCCGGGGTGGCGGCCGTGACCGGGTGCGCGGGCGCGAGGGCGCAGTACTCGCGGATCCGCGCGGAGAGATCGTGCGTCCCCACGGCGCGGGAGCGGTCGATGATCTCGTGCTTGTCGAATCCGACCAGCGGCCGAAGGACCGGAAGGTCGGACGCCCCATCGATGGCCCGCAGATTGGCGAGCGTCTGGGAGGAGACCTGTCCCACCGCCTCTCCGGTCACGATCGCATCGGCGCCTCGCGCCGCCGCGACGGCGCACGCAGCGCGGTACATGAGTCGTTTGAGGACCACCTGGAGATAGGCGGGCTTGACCGCGCGCCGCATCGCCTCGACGATCCGGTCGAACTCGATCACGTGCAGGGCCGGCCTCGATCCGTGGCTCCACCGCCTGGCGAGGACGAGCGCGACCTCGGTCACCATCCGCCGGTACGCCCCGCCACCCAGATTGCAGAACACGTAGTCCAGCTCGATCCCCCGCCGCAGCGCCATCCAGGCGGCGACCGGCGAATCGAATCCGCCGGACAGCAACGCGATCGCCCGCCCCTGGACGCCGAGCGGCAGGCCGCCCGGCCCTTGCGTACGCCCGGAGAAGAGGCGGGCGGTCTCGTCCCGGACCTCGACGTGGACGACGATCTCCGGCTCGTCCAGGTCCACCACCGCTCCCGGGTTGAGCGCCGCTCCGAGCTCGCGCTGGATGTCGTAGGACCCGAAGTCGTGCCGGCCGCTCCGGCGAGCATCCACGGCGTAGCGCCGGCCACGTACCCGCGGTCCGTACAGGCGGCGGCCCGTCTCCACGATCGCCTCGAGCTCGGCCGGGCATCGACCCTCGATCGACGACAGCGAGCTCACGCCGAAGACGCGCGCCAGAACCTCTAGGATTCCTTCGTCTCCGTCGACGTACAGCCGGCTCCATTCCTCGGAGATGCGCCCCTCGAGCCCCGAGGAGGCGAGAGCGTCCTCGAGGTTTCTCACCAGGCGGCGCTGGAACTGGGCGCGCGTGCCCCGTGACTTCGTCGTGAGCTCGCCCGAGAACCGGAGCATGACGCGCACGGGAGCCGGTGGCGGCCCGTCGGCGGCGCCGCCGCCGCCCGGGTCCGACCGGTCGTTGGTGAGCTCCTCAAGCTTCACTCCTCCACCTCCTCGCCGCTTCGACCGGCGAGCTCCGCCTCGACGGCGTCACGGCCCGCCAGGCGGTCCACCAGCCCCATCCCGATCGCCTTCGCGATCCCGAACACCACGTACACCGCCAGGATCGGGAAGAGCGTCTCTTCGGGGGCGATCGCCACCAGAACCAGCGCCACCAGCAGGAAGGCGAGCCCGATGCGGCCGTGCCGACCGCGCAGGCCGGGCCGGAGGGCCGCGTAGGGCACATGGCTCACCATGAGGGCCGCGAGTGCCACTACCGACACGGGCACGATCGTGGCCCACGGCCATGACGCGAGCCAGTAGCGGTACACCGACGTCGTGCTGAAGGGGTAGAGCATGGCCAGGAAGGCGCCGGCCGCTGGCGATGGAAGCCCCAGGAAATACTGCTTGGCCCCTCCCGCTTGCTCCACGTTGAAGCGCGCCAGCCGCACGGCCATCGCCCCCACGAAGGCCCCGCACATCAACCAGGACCACTCGTCGCGCAGGAAAGCCGCGTAGGTGAGGAGAGCCGGCGCCACGCCGAAGCTCACCAGGTCCACGAGGGAGTCGAGCTCGCGCCCGAAGTGACTGTCTCCGGCCGACAGGTGCGCCACCCGGCCATCCAGCCAGTCGAACACGGCTCCGAGCATGACCAGCCACGCAGCCAGGCCGAACCGACCCCGGAAGGTCGAGACCGCCGACCAAAACCCGAAGAACAGGTTGGCCAGAGTGAAGGCGCTGGGGAGCACGAGGACCGCCCGCCGGCGGGCCCGCCGGGGAGGGCGGCCATGCCCGACGGACCCTCGCCGGTGCGCCGACGGACCACGGCCCGCCGCGGCTCGTTCCGGGGCGCCCGCTTCGGGCGTCATCGAGGCCACCTACCGATCCGGGGACGTATCGGGTCGGATGCCGGGCTCCGGCGTGCTCTCGCCTCGACCGGGCGCGGACTCGAGCTCGGCGAGCACAGTCACGCCCCCGACCGCCCGCTCCCCCCGTGCGACCCGGATGCGCGCGCCCCGCGGGAGGAAGACGTCCACCCTCGAGCCGAAGCGTATGATCCCCATCCGGGCTCCTTGCACGGCCTGATCACCCTCGTGCGCGTGGTTCACGATCCGTCGCGCCACCAGACCCACCACCTGGCGGACCACGATGCGTCGCCCGTCCTCCCGACGTATGCCGAGGGCCACGCTGGCGTTGCCGTGGCTAGCGCTCTCGCGCCACGCCGGCTCGAATCCGCCCGCCCGGTCCTCGCGCCACTCCACCGTTCCGGAGACCGGCATCCAGTTCACGTGGACATCGAGGAGTGAGAGGAACACCGAGATGCGCACGGCCGGTTCGCCGAGATAGGTCACGTCCTCGACGGGCTCCGCGCCCAGCACCAGGCCGTCCGCCGCCGAGAGCACCAGCTCGTCGCCCCGCGGTCCGCTCCGCACGGGATCCCGGAAGAAGTAGGCCATGCCCAGGGCCACGGCCGTGAGTCCGCCGGCGGCCACCCACACCGGCCACCGGTCCACCACCAGGGCAGCGGCCACCACGGCAGCGGCCACCAGGGTCACGACCACCACCAGGCCCCGGCCTTCGGGGGCCAGGCGGACGCTCCCCCTCTCCCCAGGCGGGTCGTCGGCTCGCTTGCTGGCCATGCTCCTCCCCTCGACGATCTTCGCCGGGGCGGCTCCGCCTCGCGGCGGCGCCTCTCGTCCACGCCCAACGGCGCCCCGGCCGCGCCCGGGAGACCTCGTCCGGACGCGACGATATCACGGCGGGCCCCGGGGGTGCGAGCGGGCGTGGAAGCTAGGGATGCCACGGGCGGCGAGCAAAGACACGGATCCCGGGCGTGGCGCGCCGGACCGAAGAGTGGCAGGGGCGGGATTCGAACCCGCGGCCCAGGGCTTATGAGTCCCTTGCTCTACCAGGCTGAGCTACCCTGCCGGGATCCCCAAAAAGCGGCGGCCGGAGCATGGCCCCGGCCTCGTGCCTTTCTGGGAACTTCCAGTAGCGGGGGCGGGATTCGAACCCGCGACCTTCGGGTTATGAGCCCGACGAGCTACCAGACTGCTCCACCCCGCACAGCACCCGAAAGCTAGTCGCGGTCCCGGGGTCGGTCAACCTCATCCCCGGTGCCCGTGGACACGAAACGGTACAGGTGCTCGCCGTCACGGATGAAGCCGTAGCGCTCGCGCGCCAGTCGCTCGATG
This sequence comes from uncultured Gemmatimonadota bacterium, assembly GCA_964465015.1. Classification (GTDB taxonomy): domain Bacteria; phylum Gemmatimonadota; class Gemmatimonadetes; order Palauibacterales; family Palauibacteraceae; genus Humimonas. Next base: position 426 of record CAYXHP010000136.1, on the reverse strand, counting down.
GCGAACGCGTCGGTGGCCAGGCTGTCGGCACGTCGGGTCACGGAGTCGGCCGCGGATCGAAGCGAGTCCAGTCGAACCCCGGCCGCCGTTTCCTCGGCCTGCAGAGCGTGCAGGTCCGGCCACGAGTACTCGCCCCCGAGGAGGAGGTAGTACACGGCACCGAGCCACACGGCGGCCAGGGCGACGCGGCGCAGGGTGCGGCGGCTGCTCTCACCCACGGACCAGCGCCTCCCGTCCCGCGTACCGGGCGCGGCTCCCGAGCTCCTCCTCGATGCGGAGGAGCCGGTTGTACTTGGCGACCCTCTCGGAGCGGCACACCGAGCCCGTCTTGATCTGGCCGCATCCGGTCGCCACCGTGAAGTCCGCGATGAAGGTGTCCTCGGTCTCGCCGGAGCGGTGCGAAACGACGGCGGCCCATCCGGCCTC
>CAYXHP010000135.1:0-52537 GCA_964465015.1 uncultured Gemmatimonadota bacterium | reverse complement strand
GCCGGTGGCCTCGAGGCCCAGATGGTGCCAGGTGCGGCCGCCGTCGGTCGACTTGTAGATCCCGTCCCCCAGGGAGACGTTGCTCCGGATGAAGGGCTCGCCGGTCCCCACCCACACGGTGTGCGGCCGCCCGGGGTCGATGGCGATCGAGCCGATCGACTGGACGTCGGCCGAGTCGAAGACGGGCCGCCAGCGGGCGCCGGCGTCGGTGGACTTCCACACCCCGCCGGAGGCCGCTCCCACGTAGTAGACGTTCGGGTTCCCCGGCTCGCCGACCACGGCGCTCACTCGGTTCCCGCCCGGCCCGATGAAGCGGTAGCGGAGCTGCTGCAGGTGGACCGGGTCGAGCTGCTGGGCGGCTCCCCCCGCCGTTTGAAGCGCCAGGAGCAGGAAGGCCAGCGGGACCGGGCCTCCGAACCGACCGGCCCAACCCGACGTCCGGCCGGCTCCCCACCACCGAGCGCGACTCGCCCGAAGATCCGCCGCCAGGGTCCGCACTGGATCACGCATGCCCGGCCCCTACTCGGACAGGTCCAGGTGGTAGAGCCGGATGGCGTTGTCCCGAAGCACCATCCTGGCCAGCTCCCGGGCCCGCGGCCGATCGATCTCCCCCTCGGCGAGGAGCGCCGTCAGCGCGATGCCGAGCGCCCGCCGGGCCGTCGTGGAGGCGACACGCGCGCCCTCCTCCCACCCCTGGTCCGGGCCGCCCTCGAAGGCATCGGTCCCGAACAGGACCTTGTCGGGAAAACGGACGAGCCAGTGCTCGAGCACCCCGGCCAGCTCGGAGGGCGCCAGCATCTGGTCCATCATGGAGAAGTCGGCGTAGACATTCGGCTTGCTGATCATGGCCTCCGTCTCGCCCCACGCGGGCCAGCCGCCGTGCAGCATGACGAAGTTCGTCCCCCGCAGGGTCGAGTCGTCGAACACCGGCTCGAGCCGCTCGGGCTGCGCACCCCGGGCGTCGTAGTAGCCCCCGAACGTCTCGAGCACGTGGATGTGGACGGCCAGCCCCAGGCGGCCCGCCTCGGCGGCGATCACCCGGAACAGGTAGTTCTCCAGCGCTCGATAGTCGGAGCGCGAGGGGGCGCCGCCGGCGGCGTACCTGGCGTAGACCCGGTGGGCGCGGGCCGGATCGGGGTCCGCGAAGTCCAGGGGCCGCAGGTAGGCCGCTTCGAACTTGACCGCCACGGCGCCGGCCTTCCGCTGGCGCTGCAGCGTGGGGAGGATGACTCGCGTGATGTACTCGTCCAGGGTGCGGGGCACCGCGGCCAGGCCCAGGTCCTCCAGGTAGCGGTGCAGCAGCGCGGTCTCCTTCGGGTACAGCACGCGCGTGTCCGGCGTGCGCTCCGCCTCGGAGCTCGGGTCGAGCGGAAAGAGGAGCGCGTCGTCGAAGGGGACCCACAGGAACCGGGGTGGATCGAGGCCGGGGCCCATGGCGACACGATTGGCGATCATCACCTGGATGCCCGCGCGGTCGAGGGCCCAGGCCGGAAAGGCGCGGCCGTGGCTCCGGAGGGCGGCCGCGCGGGCGGCCTCGAGCGCTCTTCGCCCCGCCGCGCCCGAGTCGGCGGCGGCGGGTCCGTAGAGATCCCCCGCCGCGCGCGACCAGACGGGGGAGGCGAGGGTGAGCCGCCACGGGAGCGGGAAGGGCGGGATCCCGTCGAGCGGGAGCGCATCGTAGTCCGTGTCGGGCGGCATGCCGGGAGGGACCGGGAGCATCGGGTGCGCGTGGTCGTCGATGGCGCGGATACCGGCGATGTAACGGGAGAGCGCCGCGTCCACGGGTGGTGCCGCGTCGGGCGTCTGCGCGCGCACGGCGCCGGAAACGAGCGCGAGTGCCACGAGCACGACCGTTCCGGCGGCGCACATGGCCCTGTAAGGGGACGGGCCCGTGGGGTCGACCCGTGGGGAAGTGCGCAGGGGCATGAGTGGTCCTTCAGCTCACGAGGGAATCGAGGTGGACACCCAGGCTGTCGGGTCCCATCCAGCTGTACTGGCACCCCACGCAGAAGCCGGCCACGCGGCCGGCCGGGTCGACCAGCACGAGCTCGGGCACTCCGGAGACCCGGTATCGGTCTCCGACGTCGCCGGCGGCCACACCGATCGGATAGGCGAGGCCGCCGTTCGAGCGGAGCCAGGCCGCGGCTGCGGCCGGAGTGTCCTGGTAGAGCACGCCGAGAATGGCGAAGTCCCGTCCCTGGAAGCGCCGCGCCAGGCGCAGCATGGCCGGGTACTCGGCCCTGCAGGGCTCGCACCACGTGCCGAAGATGGAGACCAGGACCCAGCGGCCCCGGTAGTCGGCGAGTCGAACGCTGTCCGTTCGGCCGACCCGGCCATCGGCCGATAGACGGGGAAGAGTGAGGCCGGGGGCGACCGTGCCGGAGTCCGGAAAGACGGCGACATCGGCCGGCGCGTCGGCCGCGCCGTTCGCGCACAGGTAGGACACGACCCGGCGCTCGAGGTCGGCCTCGTGCCCCGTCTCGAAGATTCGGGTCAGCCGGCGAGCCTGGTCGAACTCGCGCATCCGGTCGGCACGGCGGATCACCCGAAGCGCGGTACCCCGCACGAGCGCCTTCTCCGCGCGCGTGCGGGCGTGTGCCGGCGCCGCCCCCGTCCCCCCGCAGCTGTATTCGAGCGCCACGCTCCCGTCGGGGGTCTCCAGCCGCACCTTCCGCCCGCAGCCGGACAGGAGGAGCACGATCAGCAGGCTGGAGACGAGCCAGGCCGGGGCGGTGCGCCGAGCGGCTCCCGGAGCCGCCGGGGTCACAGCGTCTGGGTGCTCGCCCCGGCCTTACGCTTGATGCGCCGCCCGATCACCACGCCGGCCAGGCCGACGATCATGGTCGCGAGCGACATCAGCTGCACGCCCTGGCCGTGGACGAGACCGATGAACAGGGCGATGACCCCCAGGACGAAGACGATCAGGCCGAGGATGATCGTGAACGTGGGCAGCGCCGATGAGCGAGCCATTTCGTGACCTCCTGCGCGGGAGTGAGTGTGGCGACGCGCGTCGTCATCTTGCGCCTTCGGGCGCCCGGGGCCAAGGGGCCCGCCCCGGTGGGCTTGCCGAGCGCTCGAACCGGGGTCCTGGCTCAGGCTTCGGCCAGCGGCGGCCGGTCCTTCCAGCTCCACCACTTGAGGAGCTCCGGGTCGTGCTCGTCGTGGGACGCGAAGTACACGGCGCACCGAAACGCGTACAGGACGCAGCGATCGACCTTGCAGCCGCACCGCCGGCACTGGCGTCGGTACAGCTCCTCGGGATCGGCGTGCCTGAGGTCGGGGAGTCCGGTAATCCCGAGGCTCACCAGGTCGCGGGCCAAGCTGGCGCCGATGCCCGGCGCCGCCTGGAGCTCGTCCAGGACCCGCTGGCGGTCGTCGAGCACGGTCTCCCCGTTCCCTCCTTCGAGCATGCGCGCCTTCCTTTCCTCGTCACGTCCCGTTCAGGAGCCGGCCTGGTTGAAGTTGAACATGTCGACCATCGCCTTCCACTGGCCGTTGCGCTTGACCCACACGACCAGGTACTTCCCTTCGGCCATGCGGGTCTTGCCGCCGGCGACCGGCAGCTCGAGCGTTCCGTGACCGATGTCGTAAGCCACGTCCCCCGACGCGGAGACCCGGATCACGTCGGGCCCGAAGGTCAGGGAGGGCAGGTCCAGCATGGCGGCCCACGCCTTCCGGATCGCGTCGTGGCCGATGGCCGCTGGCTCGCCGGGACCCATCAGGCGACCATCTTCGGCGTACACGTTCACGATGCCGGTCGTGTCGTGGTCGGCGACCATCTGCAACCATCGCTGATCGAGGCTACGGATCGAGTCCGCGGCGGCGGCCAGCGCCGCGCTGTCGGGCATGGCCATCGAGCCCGCGCTCGATGCGCCCTGCTGAGGAGGCTGGCAGGCTCCGAGGGCGAGGAGGGCGAGGGGCAGGGCGACCGATCGTGCGAATCGACGCATGTCGTCCTCCGGTCCGGGGTGACGATGGTGCGAGGTCACGCGAGCCGGCCCCAAGTCCGGGACCGATTGCCACAATGTCGGCAATGTCCCTCCTTCGCGCCACGACCCGGCCCGCCGGAGCATCCGCCCGCCCGCCGCGGCGCCGAGGGGCCGAGCGCAGGGGGGGAGACGGGCGTGGAGGGCCGGGGCTCGTCACGGCTCCTGGCGCCGCCAGCGGCCGCGAGGTTCAGCGCCCCGGGCCTCCCGAGCCCTCCCCCGCTCGGCGGACCTTGTCGGAGAAGGGCGGGTGATGGGGTGCCGGAACGCCCTCGGTCTCCAGGAGCTTCAACGCCTCCGCGGTAGCGCGCTCCAGCTGGGGATCACGTCCGGCGGCCCAGTCCTTCGCGTCGTAGTAGACCGGGATGTCGGGCGGCACCCCCTGGTTCTCGGCCACCCAGTGATCGTCCGAGAACACGCCGCTGCAGGGCGAGGTGATGTAGCCGCCATCCACGAGCCGATAGGGCACGCATGCGGCCACCAGGCCTCCCCAGGTCCGGGCTCCGATCAGCGGACCGATCTTGTGCTGCCGGAAGGCCCAGGGAAAGTAGTCGCCGCCCGATCCGGCGCGCTCGTTGATGAGGAGGACCTTGGGGCCGAGAACCCCCGCCTCCGGGAGCCGGAAGTCGATCCCGCCGGCCGCGTCGTTGGTGACGCCGCCGATCAGCTTCCGGCTCATCATGTCGACCATGTAGTCGTCCAGCAGGCCGCCGCCGTTGAAGCGCTCGTCGATCACGGCGCCGTCCTTGTCCTGCTGGGCGAAGAAGTAGCGGTTGAACGAGACGAAGCCCCCGTTGCCCGTGTTGGGAACCCACACGTAGGCCAGTCGACCGTGGGACAGGGAGTCGACCGTGCGGCGGTTGGCCTCCACCCATGCGCGCTGGCGCAGACCCACCTCGCGCCGCACCGGAACCACCGTCACGGTCCACGAGCCGGCTTCCGAGGGCTTGCTGTTGAGTCGGAGGATGGTCTGGCGATCGGCCGTCCCGTCCAGCAGCTGGTACGGGTTCTGGTCAGCCGTGAGATCGCGGCCGTTCACGGCCAGCAGGTAGTCGCCCTCGGACGCCTTCACACCGGGGGCGGCGAGGGGCGCCTGGAGGTCCGGGTTCCAGTTCTCGGAGGTCAGGATACGGGTGATCCGCCAGCGCCCGTCCCGGGCTTCGAGGTCGGCGCCGAGGAGGCCCGTGCGCACGGTGTCGACGGCGGGATAGTCGCCGCCGCCGGTGAAGCTGTGGCCGACGCTGAGCTCGCCGCCGACCTGGTCCAGGATGTAGCGGAGGTCCTCGCGGCTTCGCACGTAGGGCACGAGCGGAGCGTAGCGGGCGTGCACGGCCGGCCAGTCGGCCCCGTGCAGGTTCGGGGCGTAGAAGAAGTCGCGCTCGATCCTCCACGCTTCTTCGAAGATCTGGTGCCACTCCGCGGGCGGATCCAGGTGCATGCGCAGGGCCACGTGGATCGCGCCGTCACCCGGCTTGGGCGGAGAGGACGTGCCCACGATCCGCCACGCGTCGCCCTCCTGGAGGAGCACCTTGCTCCCGTCCCGCGAGACGGCCAGGCGGCGCACGCGCTCGGCGAACGTCTCCTCCTTGCGCTTCTTCATGTCGAAGCGATGGAGGGTGAGCCCCGGCTCGTTCTGGATGCGCTCGGCCAGAAAGACGGCCCCGGCCTCGCCGGCCGCCAGCGACTCGTACCGGCGCACCGGGACGGGAAGGGAGACGATGCGGCGGCCGATCCCGGCTGGATCGATGCGCACGTCGACCGCGGTGTCGGCGCTCTCCGGGGAGGCGCCGCCCTTCGCTCGGGCGCCGCCTTTCGCTCCGCCCATCACGGCCGCCGCGCTCGCCGACTTCGCGCCCGCGCCGTTCTCGGGCGTCTCGCCCTCCTCGTCGCTGCGCGGGGCGAACGGGGTCGGGTCGCCGGCGCGCAGCACGGCTACGTAGGCGCCGTAAGTGGGCCGAGCTTGCTGGTTGCTCAGGTTGGCCCAACCGCTGGCGAGACCCAGGTCGGTGCTGGCCAGGAAGTAGAGCCATCGCCCGCCCTTGTCCCATGCCGGGGACGCGGCGTCGGCCATGGCGTCGGTGAGCGGAGTGGCCTTCCCGGTCTCCAGCGACCACACCACGATACGGTGGAAGTGGTTCGGGTACTCCTTCGCGTAGGCCAGCCACTTGGAGTCGGGCGACCAGGTGAGGTCTAGCCCGCCGCGGTTCTGGATGGTCCCGTCCGTGTCGGCCGTGACCAGCTTGCCCGAGGCCACGTCGAGGACGTGGATGCGGGCCCGCTGGTCCACCCAGGCGATGTGCTTCCCGTCCGGGGACCAGGTGGCGGACCAGGCGTACTTCGTCTCGTCTCCGATCGGTACCTCACGTGGCTTCTCGAGTCCCTTCTGGTCGTCGATCAGGAGCCGGTAGCCCGGGCCGGAGTCGGAGAACCAGGCCACCTTCTCGCCATCCGGGGACCACATCGGGGAGCGGTCGGCCGCGCCCGGCGAGTGCGTGAGGTCACGGACATCGCCCTCCTCGGCCGGCACGGTGAAGATGTCGCCCCGCGCCTCGAACAGAGCCCGCTTGCCGGTGGGTGACAGCGACGCCGAGGCGATCTCGCGGCTCACGTCCTCCCAGTGCGGCATGGCCCACGGGAAGTCTCCGCGCACCGTGATGTCCAGCCTGTGGGCCTTCCCCGTGGCGGGGTCCAGCAGCCAGATCCACCCGTCCTCCTCGAAGGCCAGCGCATCCTTCGCTCCTCCGCCCAGCGTCTTGACGTCGGCGTCGGTGAAGTGGGTCACCTGGGAGAGCTGCTTCGTGGCCGGATCGTACGACCACACGTTGGTCGTGTAGTCGCGGTCGGAGAGGAACCAGATCCGGTTCCCGAGCCACACCGGCCACGTGTCGGTGGTGCGGTCGTTGGGGAGCTTCGTCTCGTCGAGACTCTTCCGGTCCAGGATGGTGAGTGGCGTGTTCTGGCCACCGCGGTAATTCCTGAACTCCGTGTCCCACCGGTCCACCCGGTCGACGACGAGTCGGGTGCCGTCCGGGGAGAAGGAGCCCCGGTAGGCCATGGCCTCGGGCACCTCGTGCGGGGGGCCGCCGGCGACGGGCACCAGCCACAGGTGCGTGTAGGGAACGGGCGCCGAGCCGCGGTCCGAAGCGTAGAGGACCTCCTTGCCGTCGGGCGTCCAGCCCCGCGCGTGCGAGGGCGACGGATGATACGTGAGCCGCCGGGGCTCGCCCCCGTCCGCGGCGATGACCCAGACCTGGGGGCTGCCGGTCCGGTTCGAGGTGAAGGCCACCCACTTCCCGTCGGGCGAGAAGTGAGGATCGGTCTCGATGGCGGGGGTCGCGGTGAGACGCCTCGCCTCGCCGCCTTCCCGGCTCACCACCCAGATGTCCCCCCCGTACTCGAACGCCACCTGCGTCGCGCTCAACGTGGGCTGACGGAGCAGGCGGGTACCGCCACCTTGCGCCGGTGGTGCCTGGGCACCCGCGGACGCGGCGCAGGTGAGCGCCAGACCCAGGGTGCCGACGAGCCGGCGAAGTCCCGCTGCCGGGAGGCGGCCGCCCTCGAGTCGGGGACGGGAAGGGAAGAAGCCTGGGTGCCGACGACCGACGGACGTCTCGAGCATGGGAGCTCCTGGCGAAGGATGATCCGCTCCGGGCGGTCCCCAAGATCGTGTCGATCGGTCGCCGACGCGAGAGATCGGTGTCCGGGAACCGGGATCTCGCCGCGGGCAAGCAGGAGGGGCGCCCACGCCGTCTCCACCCGGCTGGCCCTGGGCCGTCCCGGCTGGTGGGAGCTCCGCCGAGCGCCGTATGATCGTGGGCGCCGCCCGACCTCTCCTCCCCCGGGGGCCCCATGTCCGTCGCCGATCCCGCGCGCGATCTTCCGACGGCTCAGGGGGCTCCGCTGCCCGGGACTCCCGACCGGGCGCCTCGGTGGCATCGGCGCACTCCGCTACCTCGCAGGAGGGACCATGCCTTCCCCCACGGCGAGCTCCCGGGATCGGCCCGGCCTGGCTCGCGTCGTCTCCCGCTGGGAGATCGTCGCGATCTCCGTCAATCAGGTGGTGGGCAGCGGCGTCTTCCTGCTCCCGGCGGCCGCCGCGGCGGTGCTCGGTGCGGCCAGCCTCCTGGCGGTCGTGGCGGCCGGCCTCGCCGTGGGTCTCGTGGCGCTGTGCTTCGCGGAGGCTTCCAGCCACTACGACGAGCCGGGCGGACCCTACCTGTACGCCAGGGAGGCTTTCGGACCGTTCGTCGCCTGTGAGGTGGGGTGGATGTGCTGGCTCGCGCGGGTGTCGTCGGTGGCGTCGCTCGCCAACGGCATGGCCCTCGCGACGGGCTTCCTGTGGCCGGTCACCGCCGGGGGCTGGGGCCGCATCGCCGTCATCGCTCTGCCACTGGGCGCTCTTACATGGATCAACGTCGTGGGCGTGAAAGCTGGAGCCCGGGCCACCGTCGTGCTCCTCGTCGGGAAAGGGCTGCCGCTGCTGTTCTTCGTCCTCGTCGGCGTGTGGTTCGTCCACTGGCGGGAAGTGGTGAACTTCGGGATGCCGAGCTCGGAAGGCTTGGGCAGGGCGGCGCTCCTGCTGCTGTTCGCCTACGCCGGATTCGAGAACGCGACCGCCCCGGCGGGAGAATACCGGAATCCGCGCAAGGACGTGCCCTTCGCCGTGCTGGCCACCGTCCTCATCGTGATGGCGCTGTACACGGGCGTGCAGGCGGTGGCCCTCGGGACGCTCCCGGGCCTGGCCTCGTCGAGCTCTCCCCTCGCCGAGGCGGCCGGCCGGTTCGCCGGTCCGGGGGCGGCTCTCTTCCTGACGGTCGGGGCGCTGGTCTCCATGCTGGGCACGAACGCCAGCTCGACCCTGGCCGGCCCGCGCTTCGTCCTGGCGCTGTCGGCCGACGGGTTCGGTCCGCGCTTCCTGGCCCGCATCCACCGGAGGTACAGGACGCCGGCGGCGGCCGTGCTGCTGCAGGGGGCCGGTGCTCTCCTCCTGGCCCTGTCCGGATCCTTCGTCACGCTGGCGCTGCTCTCGGTCATCGCGCGGCTGGTGTCGTACGTTTCCACCGCCGCCGCGGTGCCGGTACTTCGGAGGCGCTTCGCGCATGATCCGGGAGCTTTTCGGATCCCCGGAGGTCCGATCGTCCCCGGACTGGCCCTCCTCACGTCCGTGGCCCTCCTGGCGAGCTCCAGCCGGGCCAGTCTCGTGGCCGGCGGCGTGGCGGCCCTGATCGGCGCGGTGCTGTACGGGTTCAGGCGCAAGCCGATGGCGGACGCGGCGGAGGAGGACACCATTCTCAAGTAGCCGGCCCTCCGGGAGCCCGAGCTCTCCGGGAGGGTCCGCTCCCTAGGAGCCGCCCAGCGAGTCGATCCGGGCCGTCCTCGCCGCCGCCGAGTCCGCGATCCGGAGCGCGGAGCGGACGCCCCTGGCTCCCGGAAGGGGCGATTCACCGATCACGCTGTCGCGTTGCCGCGTCGTCAGCGTGTCGGCCGGGGAGCCTCCGCCGGACTTGCGCGAACCGCCCGGGCAGGCGGTCAGGGTGACGGCGAAGGCCAGAACGGAAAGCGTGCGGATCTTCATTGGACCTCCCGCAGACTAGTCGCTTCCGGCCGTGTCCCGGGCGATTGGGGGCGCGCTCATGGTCCCGACGATGCGCCACGTCCCGTCCGTCCGCATCCAGGTGTGCGTGAGCCGGCTGTCCCCGGAGGACTCGGTGCCGTCCGGCGCCCGGTAGTGGTTGTGAACGGCGTAGTAGGTCATGGCCACGTCTCCGAGCACCAAGACCGCCAGCGGATGGAGCTCGTAGTCGAACTGTCCAGCGCGTACGAACTGGAACTGCTGCCGCACCAGCTGCTCCAGCGTCGAACGGTCGATGGGCCCGGAGGTCGACTCGGGCCATCCCACGAACCGGGGATCCCACAACTCCATGAACCCGTCCTCGTCGCCCGCCTTCCAGAGCTTCCAGTACGTCACCTCGCGCTGCCACACCTGCCTCTGGTCCGGGGAGAAGCTTGCGGTGTCGGCCGCCTGGGCGCGCAGGGCGCCGGGGAGGCAGGCGGCGGTCAGGGCGATGGCGAGCCAGGACAGGCGTGCGGTTCGGGTCATCGGTATCTCCTCCTCACCAGCCCATGCGCTCGCGCAGCCGGGTTACGTGGGCCAGGTGGTGTCGGCCGTGCCATGCGTAGAGCTGGAGGTTCCACGCTAGGTCCACGGTGCCGGCCTCGGGGTGGACGAATTCCCGGCCGAAGTCTTCGGGCTCCAGCGACTCGAGGAACGACGTCCAGCGCCGGTGGAGGCCCGCCAGGAGGGTGAGCGATTCCTCGATGTCATCGCCGCGCGCATCCGGCAGCTCGGCCCACGCGGCCTGGTCGTAGGGCTTGATGGTCGGCCGGTTCTCGGTGAGCGCCAGCTTGAACCGCACGTAGCTGTTGAGGTGGCTGTCCGGCACGTGGTGCACTACCTGACGGACCGTCCAGCCACCCGGCCGGTAGGGGGTGTCGAGCTGCACGTCCGTGAGGTCGGAGACCGCGGCTTCGAGCCGGCCGGGGAGCGCGCCGATCTCCTCGATGAGAGCGCTGCGATCGGCGGCCGTGAGGTTCTCGCGCGGCTCGAATGGGCCGACGGGGTACTTGAGGAGCTCCATTTCCGTCGGGTCCGCCATCATGCGTCCTCTCTCGGTACCGGAGGATCGGGTTCCGCTCCGCGCGAGGTCGCAGCGGCGCGCCCTTCCGATATTCTCCGGCCGACCAGTACGGCGAAGCCGTCACGCCGCCAGGCCATCTCCGCCTCAAGGCCAGCCTCGCCGATCCACCGGAGCTCCTGGGCGAGTGGAAAATAGACGTCCTCCTCGGCCCACGTGGAGAGATACTCCTCGGCTTCCGCGGTGGAATAGGTCCGCTCCAGGTGCGCGATCCACGTCGCCCGCTCGGCGTCGGCCGCGCTTCCCTCTCCGACGAAGCGGTCGGCGGTCACGAGGCATCCGCCGGTGCGGAGCGTTGCCGCGCAGCGCCGGTACAGGGCTCCCTTGGCCTCCGGGGTACGCACGTGGTGGAGCGCCAGACAGGCCACGATCGCGTCGCAGGAGGGCAGCTCCGCCCGCGTGAAGTCGTCCTGCCGCAGCTCGATGCCGGGGAGCGCCGCCAGCCGGGCGCGGGCGCCCTCGAGCATGGCCGCGTCCGCGTCGATGCCGATCAGGCGGGCGCCGGGCCGCACCGCCAGGCACGCCGCGGCCAGCGCCCCGGTCCCGATCCCGAGGTCCACGATCACGGGATGAGGCGCGGCGAGTCGGGCCAGCGCGCCCGCCGCCTCGGCCAACATCTCGCCATAGCCGGGCACGAAGCCACGAATGCGGGCGTCGTACTCACCGAGCTCGATTCCCAGGTGGCGGGCGACGCTCATCTCCTCCTCCCGTCGGGGCGGTCCGGCGCCCTTCGCTCTCCGGCGTCGGAGGCGGCGACGCGGGCCGGCGCTCGAACACAACATACGCGAGGAGGCCGAGCAACGCCGTCCCGAGCGCTCCGACCACCGCCGGAAAGCCGTAGTCGGGCTGACGGAGCTCCATGGCGACCACCACGACCAGGATGGCCATGGGCACCGCGGCCATGAAGGTGACTCCCCCGTTCCCGAGCGGGATGCGGAAGGGACCCCGGAGCCGCGGCTCGCGGTGACGAAGCATCACCAGCGAGGCGAACTCGAGCGACAGGGCCATGGCGTAAAGGAGGACGTCGGCCACCACGAGCCCGGCGAGCGGAATGAGCGCAAAGGCCGAGTAGAACAGGGCCGCGAACAGGACGGCGTTGCGCGGCGTGCCCCGGTCGTCCGTGCGGGCGATGGCGCGCGGGAGCATTCCGTCCTCGGCCATGGCCAGCGGGATACGCGAGTAGGCGAGGAGGAGCGAGTTGTACAGCGCGAGCGCGCTCAGCATGCCGCCCAGCGCCACCGCCACCCCGAGCGCCGGTCCGACCGAGCCGGTGGCCATGCGAGCAATCTCCGGCCACGCCCGGTCACGCCACGTGGTCCAATCGGTGGCCGCGAGGGCCGCCAGGAGGGGGACCAGGTAGTTGATCACCACGAGCGGGACGCTCCACGCCAGCGCCCGCGGATAGCTTCGCGACGCGTCCATCACCTCGCCCTGCACGGTCGAGGCGTTGTCCCATCCGATGTAGTTCCACAGGGCCAGCGACAGGGCGACGCCGAGCGCGCCCACGCCGGCGTGCCCCGGGGCATGGAACGGCGCCCAGGGAACGTGCCCGATGTGCGGGAGCGAGGCGCCCACCACCGCCCCGAACGCCGCCAGGATGAGGCCGCCGGCCACGACCGACACCCTCCCGACCGGGAGGGCGCCCCGCAGGTTCACGGCCGTGGCGCCCCAGATCACCACCAGCGACACGATCCACTGCCGGCCGGCCGTGAGATGCGGAAAGAAGTAGGCCAGGTAGGTGTTGAACATGACCGGGTAGATGGCCATGTCGAACAGCGAGTACATCCAGGTCCACCAGCCGTTCTGGAACGCCCAGAAGCGTCCGAAGGCGCGGTAGACCCACCGGTAGTAGCCGCCCTCCTCGGGGAGCATGCTGGCCAGCTCACCCACGATGAGCGCCTCGGGTACACTCCACACGATCGGGATGAGGACGAGGATGAGGAGCCCGAGGCCAGGCCCCACCTGAGCCACGAGCTCCTCGGTCGTGTAGGGTCCCCCCGAGGTGCAGAAGTAGAGGATGAAGACCAGAGGTAGGGTCGACAGGGTACGCCGGAGCTTCACCGGCGTTCTCCCGCGGCCGGGCCCGCCGTTCCCTGGGGCCGGGCCTCGGCGCGAGCTCACGACCGGGGGCCGCGCGGCCGCAGGATCGAGCCCACGTGCTCATCGACCTCACGGCGGGAGAGGAGGACGAGAATCGCCTCGGTCTCGGTGAGAATTCCCAGGAGCCCGGCCGGCACGATCAGCCAGTCCATGCGGTCGGGGACCAGGAGCGCGCCTACGATGAACACGTACAGCACGATGGCGGCGACCCTGGCGGAGTAGAGGTGGAGGTTCCCGAAACGTCGGAAGCGAATCCAGCCGACGCCGATCGACACCACGAACACTCCCCCCAGGCGCCGACCAGCAGGGGGTGCGCACGGAGGAGTTCGGGCCGGAGGAGCCACAGCCACACGGCGCACGAGGGCAGGAGCAGGTTGTCGGCCAGCGAGTCGAAACGCGCTCCGAACGCCGTGCCGCCCGTGCCCAGCCGTCGGGCGACGAAGCCATCGGCCGCGTCGGTGAAGCCGGCCACCACCAGCCCCCAGCCTACCAGGTCCCCGCGGCTGGCCAGGGCCGCGACCCACAGGAGCGGGACGAGAACCAGCCGCACAGCGGTGAGGGCGTCGGGGAGCCGGCCTGAGAGGGTCGAACGGGGACGCAGCGGTCGCTCCGGATCACGTCCACGGGGAAGGCCCGCTCTCGCGCGCGGGGACGGACGCCCACGCCACGATCGCCCACGGAGACCCGGACGTCCAGATGCGCGCGGCCGTGCGGCGCGGTCACCCCCGACGTCCGGCCGGACTCCGCCGGATGGCGGCGCCTCGCGGCGCCACGGATCCCGCACGTAGCTTCGCTGCCCGACCCGGCCGGCACCGCCAGCGCGGAGCCGACCGCCGCCCCACATGGACCCAGCCGGAGACGCATCTGATGAGCGGAGCGTGGGATCCGAACGACTTGAGGGAGCTCCTCGACTCGGCCGCCGAACGGTCGGTCCGTTATCTCGGTGGCATCCGCGAGCGCCGGGTGATGCCCTCGCCCGAGGCGCTGGCCGACCTCTCCCGCCTGGACGAGCCCCTCCCGGAGGGGCCGAGCCCCGCCGACGAGACGCTCGCGCTGCTCGACGAGACGGTCTCGCCGGCCACGGTCGCCACGACCGGCGGCCGCTACTTCGGCTTCGTGGTGGGGGGCGCCCTTCCCGCGACCGTGGCCGCGAGCTGGCTTGCGGCCGCGTGGGACCAGAACGTGGGCGCCGTGGCGCTGGCGCCGGGGTGCGCGGCGCTCGAGGAGGTGGCGCTGCGGTGGGTGCTGGACGTCCTCGGGCTCCCGGCGAGCTCCGGCGTCGGCTTCGTGACCGGGGCGACCGCGGCCAACCTGTGCGGCCTCGCGGCCGCGCGACACGCTCTGCTGGAGCGAGCGGGGTGGGACGTCGAGGAGCGCGGACTCTACGGCGGCCCGGAGCTCACGGTGGTGGTCGGCGACGAGGTGCACGTGAGTCTCCTCAAGGGCCTGGGCCTCCTCGGCCTGGGCCGCGGGCGAGTGGTGCGGGTCCCGACCGACGACCAGGGCCGTATGCGTGCCGACGCGCTCCCGGCCCTGTCGGACACCACGATCCTCTGCCTCCAGGCCGGCAACGTGAACACCGGCGCCTTCGACCCCGCGCCCGAGCTGATCGCCGCCGCCCGCGACGCCGGCGCATGGGTGCACGTGGACGGGGCGTTCGGCCTGTGGGCGCTCGCGGCTCCGAATCGTGTCCACCTGGCCCGCGGCTTCGAGGCGGCCGACTCCTGGTGCCTCGATGCACACAAGTGGCTCAACGTCCCCCAGGACTGCGGCATCGCGATCTGCCGCGAGCCCGAGCACCTGCGGCGCGCGATGGTGGTGAGCGCCGGCTACCTGGTGCTCGGCCAGACCCGGGAGCCGTACAGCTTCACGCCGGAGATGTCGCGTCGGGCCCGCGGTGTGGAGGTGTGGGCGGCGCTGCGCGCCCTCGGCCGCTCGGGGGTTGCGGAGCTCGTGGAGCGCTGCTGCCGCCACGCGACGCGCTTTGGCGAGGGGCTGTCCGACGCCGGCTACGACGTTATGAACGACGTCGTCCTGAACCAGGTCCTCGTGTCGTTCGGGGGCGCCGAGATCACCCGGTCCGTGATCTCCGCGCTACAGGAAGAGGGAACGTGCTGGTGCGGAGGCACGACCTGGCACGGGCGGGAGGCCATGCGGATCAGCGTGAGCTCCTGGGCCACGACCGATGCCGACGTGGAGGCGAGCCTGGTCGCGATGCTGGAGACGGCCGCCCGCGTGCGAGGGGGCGGCTGACCCGGCCGTCGCCGCCCGGGCCCGATCTCCGGCCCGCGAGGTCCGGCTGACCGGGGAGCGCCGACGTCCACGCCCCGGCAGCGCGAACGCATTCGCATCAGTGACTCAGCGGCCCCGGCGGCTCCTCCGGTCCCGTCGGCGCCTGCGGCGGGCGTCGCCCCTGGACTCCCCGGGGAGCCGTTGCTCGACGTGCACCCCTCCCATGAGGGCGAGCCCCTTGATCCGGAGGATCGGGGCCTCCGGGTCCGCCGCGGCCCCGCCGGAGAGGTCATCGAAGCCGCCCATGATGCCCAGCCCGTGCGCCTCGACGTGGATCCCGGGCGGGACCAGGATCTCGACCCCGCCCATCACGGCGAGCACCTCGACCTCGGTCACCGGAGCGCCGAAGCGGGCCGCGCGGAAGTCCAGCTCGGCGCCCCCCATGGCGGCCAGCACCCGAAGCTCCCGGGGCGGGACCCAGGCGCCCTTGCGAGTCGACCGTCCGAGGAGGCCGAGGACGAAGCCGTGCTCTCGGGGCGTGACGCCGGGCGACACGCGAGTCCCCGGATTCGGCGCCGGGACGGCCGAGGCGGCAGCGGCGGGCTCCTCCACCGGAAGGGCCGGGAGGTCCCGGACCAGCGCCGCGAGAGCGCCCCGGTCGGGAGCGGCGATGGCCTGGTCGAGCCGCCGCTCGAGCTCCTCGACGTCCAGGTGGTCGCGGGAGAAGTGGCGGGTGAGATCGTGGATGGTCCGCTCGCGCGCCTCCTCGAGCGTGCCGGGCCCACGGACGGGCGGGCCGCCCCCCGGGCCGCTCACTCGGACCGCTCCCGCAAGCGGCCCCGGTCTTCGGGCCCGCCGATCCTCGTCTCGCGGAGTCGCATCATGACCTACAAGATCGCGGTCGGGCCTCGGGGCGTCGAGTCACCTCGTGGCAGTGTCGTGCTCGGGCGCGCAGCCGGCACGACGTGATCTCTCGTCCCGGTGCGCGGTCTTCTTGTCGTGATCCCGCGACATGCCATATCATGGCCCGTCCACTCACAGGAGGATCAGGGATGTCACGTCGAATTTCGGTGCTCGCTTCGCGTCCGGTGTACCTGGTCGCGCTCGCCGCCCTCGCGGCGATGCCGGCGTCCGCCGGCGCCCAGTCCGCTTCCGCCGCATCGTCCTCGAAGGCGCCCATCGCGCTCCAGGCCATGAAGTGGCGGCTCGTCGGTCCCTTCATCGGCGGTCGTGTCGTGGCCGTCACCGGGGTGCCGGGCGAGTCCAACTTGTTCTACATGGGCGCGGTGGATGGAGGGATCTGGAAGAGCACCGACTACGGGCTGCGCTGGGAGAACATCTCCGACGGGACCCTGCCCGGTTCCAGCATCAGCATCGGAGCGTTGGCCGTGGCGCCTTCCAACCACGACGTGCTCTACGCGGGGACCGGCGAGGCCGACATCCGCGGAGACATGATCACCGGCGACGGGGTGTTCCGGTCCGACGACGCCGGCAAGACGTGGCACGAGGCCGGCCTGGCCGACACGCACACGACCATGGGCCTGGTCGTCGATCCCAGAAACCCGGATGTGGTCTACGACGCCACCATGGGGCACGTGTTCGTCCCCGATTCCAGTCGCGGCGTGTTCAAGACCACCGATGGTGGAAAGACGTGGACGAAGGTGCTGTTCGTGAACGACAGCACCGGGGTCGTGAACCTGGTCATGGACCCGAAGAACCCCGACGTGCTGTACGCGGCCGCGTGGCAGGCGTACCGCAAGCCGTGGCGGCTGATGAGCGGCGGCGCCGGGAGCGGCATCTACAAGACCACCGACGGCGGGGCGCACTGGACCAACCTGACCAGGAACGCGGGGCTCCCGAAGGGAATCCTCGGGAAGATCGGCCTGGCCGTCGCGGCCAGCCAGCCGAACACCCTGTACGCCACCATCCAGGCCAAGGAGGGGGGTGTCTTCCGCTCCGACGATGCCGGCCAGACCTGGAAGCGGGTGAACGACGAGTGGAAGCTCCGCCAGCGCGCCTTCTACTACATGGCCATCTTCGTCGATCCCACCGATCCCAACACGGTCTACATGCCGCAGGTGGATGCCCTGTTCGTCTCGCACGACGGAGCGCAGACGTTCGGCGAGCTGCACACCCCGCATGGCGACAACCACATCGTGTGGATCAACCCGGACAACCCCAAGATCCTCCTCGAGGGGAACGACGGCGGGGCGACCGTCTCCACCGATGGCGGGAAGACCTGGAGCGGCGAGCACAACCAGCCCACGGGCCAGTTCTACAGCGTGAACCTGGATCACCGGTTCCCGTTCCATATCTACGGCGCGCAGCAGGACGAGGGTTCCTTCGAGGGGCCGAGCGCCTCGAGCGGGCAGTCGATCTCCCTGGCGGAATGGAACCGCGTGGCCTACGGGGAGAGCACGCCCGCGGTGCCGCAGCCGGGCGAGCCCGACGTCAACTACGGGTCGGGCTATTTCAGCATCTTCCTGCGCTACGACCTGGCCACGGGAGAATTCCGCAGCGTGAGCCCGTGGCCCCTCTACCAGGAGGGCGCCTCGGCCGGCGAGCTCAAGTACCGCTTCGCCTGGACACACCCGATCCTGTTCTCGCCCGTCGACTCCACGCAGCTGTTTATCGGCTCCCAGTATGTGATGAAGAGTGGCGACTACGGGCAGACCTGGAGCGTGATCAGCCCCGACCTCACCCGGAACGACTCGGCCACAGCGGCCCCCACGGGCGGTCCGATCGACCTGGACCAGTCGGGCGCCGAGATCTATCCGTACGTCTCGGCCCTGGCCATCTCGCCCAGGGACGGCGGCGTGATCTGGGCCGGCTCCTCGGACGGGCTCGTGCACGTGACGACGGACGGTGGGCAGCACTGGAAGGACGTCACCCCGCCCGACCTGCCCCAGACGGCGCTCGTGAGCATGATCGAGCCGTCGCACGTGGATCCCGCCACGGCCTACATGACGGTCCGGCGGTACATGTGGGACGACTTCAGGCCCTACGTGTTCGAGACCACCGACTCGGGCGCGCACTGGAAGAGCATCACCGCCGGCCTGCCGGGTGACGACTATGCGTGGGCCATCGCGCAGGACCCCGAGGACGCCGATCTCCTGCTGCTCGGGACCAGGGCCGGCGTATACGCCAGTCTCGATGGTGGCGGGAGCTGGAAGCCCCTTTCCCTGAACCTCCCACCTGTCCAGGTGCGGGGCGTGGCCTTCGACAATCGCGAGGGCGAGGTGGTGATCGCCACTCACGGCCGCGCGTTCTGGGCGCTGGATCAGTTGAGCCAGCTCGAGCAGGCCACGAAGGGGCAGGAGTTGGCGGAGGACGCCTCCGCGCTGTTCGCCCCCCAGAAGGTGTGGCTCACCCACGCCTACGGTCGGCCCTCCCGGCCCCGGGGCGGCGATGCGGGCGAGAACCCGGCCTTCGGAGCGGCGGTCTATTTCCACATCCCGCAGTCCTGGGATGGGAAGACGCCCGTCAGGCTCACCTTCATGGACGCCGCGGGCGACACCGTGCGGAGCTTCGACCTCCACATGAACGAGAAGAGCGCGGAGCCCGGGAAGAGCGAGACCGAGGGAGGCCACGCGGTCACCAAGACTCCCGCCGAGCAGAGGGCCGAGGCGCAGAAGCGGCTGACCGCGATCGTCCCGGGCACGAATCGCTTCCAGTGGGACCTGCGCTACTCCGAGGCGACCGAGGTCAAGGGCTTCCACGTGCCGGTGGCCGCGGGCGGCCTCACCGACGAGGTGGACGGGCCCGTGGTCGTGCCGGGCACCTATCGCGTCGCCCTCGACTACGGGGGCAAGGTGGAGACCCGGAGCTTCGAAGTGGCGCTCGACCCGCGGCTCGACGCCAGCCAGGCCGATCTCCAGGCCCGTCTCGAGCTGCGCCAGAAGATCCAGGCGGACCTCGACTCGCTGGACCGGACGTTGAACCGTGCCATCGACCTCCGCGACCGGCTCCAGGGTCGGGGGGGCAAGGGCTCCCGGGCCGTGGCCGCGCTCGACAGCACGATCGTGAGCCTGGTGCAGCTCAATCTTCACTCCAGTGAGGGTCCGTTGCTGCACGAGTCCAGGCTCCGGAGCCACCTGGCCTACCTGAGCGCCGAGCTCGACATGGCGTACGCGAAGCCGACGTCGGCTCAGCAGGCCGTGTTCCAGGAGCTGGACGGGCAGACCCGGCGCGGGATCCAGGCGCTGGAAGCCGCGATGAAGAAGGCGCAGTAGGGAGGACCGCGGAACCGTCCTCCGGCCGCGGCTTCGGCGGCGCGCGCCGGAGATCGTGGACGTGGGCCGCGGAGCGGCCGGGGAGGCACCTACGGCGGGAGACCGCCTACAGCCTCCACAGGTAGCTCAGCTTGAGGAAGAAGCCGTCGGTCTCCCGGTGGAGCCCGGGTCCCGACAGGCTGAAGGCCTCGGGCTGCGTGAACAGCACGCCGTAGCCGAAGAAGAATACCGTGCCGGGCGACGGCTTGTAGGAGAACAGGATGTCGTTGCGGAACGTGTTCGATTCGAGGGCGGAGGCCGGCGCGTAGCTCCCGGCGACCGCGCCCGGGAGGGCGAGGGGCCGCCCCGTCCGCGGGTCCTCGAGCGCCGCCTGGCGCTGGGCCACGTACTGGCCGATGTAGCGGACGAACAGCGGCCGAGCCAGCTGCACGTCGACCTCGAGTCGCGGGATGTTGGCGAGCGCGAACTCGCTCCCGTCCCGGCTCCGAACGATTCGGTCGTGCGTCCACGACAGGGAGGTCCGCAGGGACTGCGTGGGCTTCCAGGCCAGCTGGAGCCGCGCACCGAGCTCGCGTCCCTCGGCCGCCTCCTCGAAGATGGCCGCCCCGCCGTAGGAGACGCTCGCCGAGACGGTGAGGGGCCGGTTGGGGCTCGCGAAGCCGGCGTTGGCCAGCCACAGGTGGTGAGTGCCGCCGGGAACGGGGAAGGGCACCGTGTCGGCGCCCGGCCGGACCACGCCGTAGCCGGCGAATGCGGCCGTGTCGAACCGAACCGGGTTGTCGGAGAAGCCCGCGTTCACGCTCCAGCCTCCCCGTAGCGTCGCGGTCAGGTTGTCGCCGTAGTTTCCCTCCAGGGGCGCGCGCCCGTGCCAGAAGTCATCGTAGCGCCACAGGGGCTGGACCATGAGGAAGGTGGAGAACTCCTCGACCAGCGCGCCCGGCTTGCCGTACCACGTGAAGCGGTTGAAGGCGGATCCGGACACGATGTTCGTCCGGTTCACGAACCCGCTCGCGGCCACGAAGTCGGGGCTGAAACCCTTGAGCTCGAAGTGGTTTCCGTAGCTCCGGCCGGTGCGGTCGGCCAGCGTGGCGTCCCACAGCGTGCCCTGCCGGACGTCCCCCGACGCGTCACGGGTCCACGAGCGCACCATCTGGAGCTCCGAGAACCAGATCTTGCGCCACACGACCCGGGCGTCCGCCCCCCCCAGCCGGTTGTAATCGCTGCCCTCGATCCGGTCCGTGTACACCAGCCCCAGGGTCGAGCTGGCTCCCAGGTCGCGGCGCACGCGCAGGACGTTGAACACCGGGTTCTTCCCCGTGGCCGGATCGCGCGTGTCCACGGCGCCCAGGTAGGCCACGTTGGTCGAGCCCACCTTGCCGATGAGCTTCGCGCCGGCGACCGGTTGCACGATCTGGCGCGTGTAGATGAGCCGGTTGGGCGTGTCGAATTGCTCGAGCCCGTCCAGGAAAAAGGGACGCTTCTCGGGATAGAAGAGGGCGAAGCGCTGGTTCACCGTGACCTGCGCCACGTCCGCCTCCACCTGGGAGAAGTCCGGGTGCGCGGTAGCCGCCAGCCCCAGGTTGTTGGTGATCCCCCAGTGCAGGGTCCCGCCGAGCTCGGGCGTGCCGTGGTAGCCGTATCCGGTGCTTCGCGGCGCCCCCTCGATCTTGGTCGTCGCCTCGGGATCGATGTCCATGACCAGGCCCCGCTCCAGGTCGTGGAGCCCGACCAGGCTCCCCGACTGGATGAGGAAGCTCGCGTTGGCGCGCACCACCGGTGTCCACGTGTCCTCGTAGCCCGAGTGCATCACCTGGCGCACCACCTGGAGCCCCCAGGTCTGCGAGGCGGTGCTCTGGTAGCGCAGGCTCTTGAAGGGAATGCGGACCTCGACCTCGTAGCCAAACGGGGTCAGGTGACCACGCGAGCTCCACACGAAGTCGGGGTTCAGGTCCACCACCCCGTCGAAGCGCCCGTTGGCATTCCCGCCCCCGGCGGCCCCCGCATACTGCCCTTCGGTGCGCACGCCGTCCTCTTGGATCCCCAGCGGGTTCACCGCGAACTCCAGGGCCCGGCGGTGATCGTCGTACGTGTCGAGGAGGATCTGGATGTTGTCGTCCGCGTCGATCGCGTCGCGGTCGGCCAGGGTGGCGCGCACCGCATCGCGGCCGTGTGGCTCGAAGGCCCGGATGCCGAAGTAGATGGCGTGCGGGGCGTACCAGACCAGGACCTGCGTCGAGTCCACCGCCGGCAGGCCGTCTACCGGCCGGTACTGCGAGAAGCCGGTGAGCAGGGCGGCGCGCCGCCACACCGGCTCGTCGAGGTTCCCGTCGATCACGGCCGAGGTGTCCAGGCGCGGTATGGTGACCTGCAGGTCCCCGGCCCGCCCGTCGTAAACGGGACGGGGCTCGGGTGCGGCCTGCGGGGTGGGAGGCAGCGACAGCGCGAGCAGAAGTGGAAGCAGCACGTCCTCGTCGTCCGGGGCCCGGGTTGAAGCGCTTCAGGGTGCCGGACCGGGCGGCGACCGTCAAGTGCCTGTGAACGGAGCCTGACTCCCGCCGGCGATCTCCTGCGCAACGATGCGGCTCGGACCTCCGGTTCCGACAGGCGGATCGGATGGCCCCGGCGAACGCTCGGCCCGCGTTGGTCACCGGGCCGGACGGGCCGGTGCGGCGCCGCCGGCCCGCCGTGGTCGCAGAGCGGTCCCTCCAGCGCCGGACCCTCGCCGGGAAAGGCGCCCGGGCCCTCCCGCGGCCAGACCGCCTGCGATGGGAGCTCTCAGCAGCTCATTGCTTGACCAGCTCCACGCGTCGGTTGTTCTGCCGTCCTTCGGGCGTATCGTTGGTGTCGACCGGCTTGGTGTCGCCGTAGCCCTTGGTGGAGAGGCGCGCCGCATCGACCTTGAAATGGACCACGAGGTACTGCTTCACCGCCGCCGCGCGACGCTCGGAGAGCGCCTGGTTGGATGCGGCGTCCCCCACGTTGTCGGTGTGGCCCTCGATCAGGAGCTTGAGGTCCGGATGCGCGGTGAGCATGTCCCCGATCTCCTTGAGCGTGGGCGTCGACTCGCCTTCGATCCGGTCGGAGCCCGAGGCGAACAGGATCCCGTGCGTCGAGACGCGGCCGGCCGCGGTCAACGCATCGTACAGGGGCTTCCCGCCCTCGGCGATCCGGATGTCGGTGAGAAGGGTCGGGTGCTGCTCGTCGGGAGCGGCCGGGAGCCGGATCTGGACCTGATTCGTCCGCGTGAACAGGAGTCCGTTGAGCTGGCCCACACGCTGCGAATTGAGGTACGCCTTCACGTAGCCCTTGTCGAAGCTGAACCTGCAGTGCACGAAGGCGTTGTCGCCGATGCCGGTCGCGTCCTGCTCCGAGTGCTTCTGTCCGTGCGTTCCCTCGCCCTCGACGCCGCCCGACGCATGATAACACCAGACGTCCATGGGGTGGTCGGTGCCCTGTCCCAGGCGGATGACCATCGAGTTCGTGCCGCCCGTCTGGGCCCAGTAGGTGGCCTCGATCGTGAACCGGTCGGGGAGCGTGTCCGGCAGGTCGATCCAGAACGTGGCACCCGTCGTGGTGTGCAGGTACTTGTGCCCCTTGACGTCGACGATCGTGGCGTTGCCGTCCGTCACATCCTCGTGCGTGGGCAGGTCGCCCACGTGGTCGCCGGAGAAGTCGTCGAAGAACAGGACCTTGTCGCCCGGCACGAAGTCGTAGTTGAGCCACGCCCCGCTGCCGGGAGGGGCGTCGGCCCCCGCGCCGCCCGCCGAGTCCGCGACCGGCCTCCCCGCGCCCTGCTGGTCCTGGAGATCGGGCTGGTTCGCCACGGGCTTGCCGGACGTGTCCACGTACCGGACCTGCTTGCCGGCCGCGTGCACCTTGTCGATGCAGTTCTGGTCCGAGACCGCGCAGTCGATGACGTGCTGGCCGCTGGCGATCAACGAATCGAGGGCTTGATCGGAACGGTCTCCCAGAGCCTGGCTGGCCGCATCGCTGGCCTTCTGCTTGAGCTTCTTGAAGAGCCCCTGAGCGTGGGCGGGTGCCGCGAAGACCAGGGCCAGGGTGCACGCGATGCCGAGCGAACGGGTGATCAGGCGATTCATGAAGGCGACCTCCGGGAGAGTTCCTGTGACGGTTCGCCGGTCCTCCGGGACCTCCGGGGCCGGTCGCGGGACTGGCGCGCGCGTCTTGCCGCGACGGCCCGTCCGGTGGTTTCTTGGAGACGACGGAGCGTCCCTCGCCCCGGCACGACGGGGAAGGGCGGTTTCCGGGTCTTCCTGGCCCGTACGATGACGGGACCGGGTCAGACCTTCCTCAACCGGTGTCAACCGCTTGGTCGACGGTGATTTCAGGCTCCTGACGCTGGGCCGGCTCGAGCTGCTGGCCCCGTCCGGCGAGCCGGCCGTGCCCCTGGCCCGGCGAAGGCGCAAGCTCGCTCTCCTGGCGGTGCTGGCGGTCGGAGGCGGGTCGGTCGCGCGCGATGCCCTCGCCGAGATGTTCTGGGGCGGAAGACCCGAGCGGCGGGCCCGGCACTCGTTGAGCGACGCCCTGTCCGAGATCCGCCGCGTGATGGGTCCCGAGGCCCTGGTCACCCGGGGAGACGAGGTGGCCCTGGCCGCCGGCGCAGCGCTCGACGTGGATGCGCTGGCGTTCGAGGCTGCGTGCGAGACGGGGGACTGGGCGCGGGCCACGGCGCTCTACCGCGGCCCCTTCCTCGAGTGCGTGTTCGTCCGGGACGCGCCCAGCTTCGAAACGTGGGTCGCGGCCCGGGCCGCGCGCCTGGAGCAGGCGTTCGCCGACGCGTGCGAGGCGCAGGTGGGCCGGCTACGCGCGGCGGGGCGGTGGAGTGAGGTGGCCGCTCTCGCGGCACGCTGGAGCGCGAGCCGTCCCCTGGCGGCCGAGCCGGCCCTGGAGCTCCTCGCCGCCCTGCGCGAGCCGGGCACGCCGGCCGCCGAGCGGGCGGCGCTCGGGGCGTACGACCGGCTCGCGGCGCGCTTGCTCCGGGAATACGATGCCGCTCCGCCTCCCGACGTGGTCGCGGTCGCGGCCGAGATCCGCAACGCCCTGGCGGCGAAGCACGCGGACCCGCCCGCCTTCCCGCTGTCGCCCGTGCGACCCGGCCCGGACGGGATGGCGACGAAGCGGGCGACAGCCTCCCGCGCCACGCCTCTCGTCGTCTCGCGGCCGCGGCGCTCGCGTGTGGGACGCTGGGTCGGCGGCGCCGCCGCGGTCGGACTCCTGTCACTCGCCGCCCTCGGTTTCGAGCTGGCCCGCC
This sequence comes from uncultured Gemmatimonadota bacterium, assembly GCA_964465015.1. Lineage (GTDB taxonomy): Bacteria > Gemmatimonadota > Gemmatimonadetes > Palauibacterales > Palauibacteraceae > Humimonas. The sequence goes on along the minus strand of CAYXHP010000135.1, from coordinate 28,020 downwards.
GTGAGCCCGAGACGAATTCCGCCGCGCGTCCGGTCGTGGCGATCCTCGGAATCCGCGACCTCCGCGGCGACACGACCGCCGCCTGGATCGGGGAGGGGCTTACCCAGATGATCGCCGCCGACCTGGCGCGGAGTCCTGCCCTCGAGATCGTGGCCCCCGAGCGCGTGCGGCGGACCGAGATGTCCACGGCCGCGAGCGGCGCCGATCCGTCGGGGTCGGGTTCGAGCTCCGTGGGCCGGACACTCGGTGCGACCTGGATCGTGACCGGGGGACTCACGCGCGGAGACACGACGTACGTACTGGATGTCGACCTGCATGACGTGGCCGCGGGCCGCTCGCTGGGCCTTCTGACGATCCAGGGACGTACGTTGCCGACGCTCGCGGACCGGGCCGCGGCCCGCGTGATCGCGATGGCCCGCAGTCACGAGCCCGGTCCTCGATTCGCCGATGTCGAGACCGCGAGCCTCGAGGCGTACGAGCACTTCGTGCACGCCCAGGAGCTTCGGGCCGAGGGAAGGGACGTGGACGGACGTACGGAGCTGGACCGCGCGATCGCCCTCGACTCGGGCTTCGTCACGGCGCTGGCCGAGCGCATGCGCATCGCCTGGCAGGAGGCGGACGGACGCACGTTGGACCGGCTGACCGCGGCCTACCGGCGGGCGCGGTCGCGCGCTACCCCCTGGGACCGACTCGAGCTGGACACGTACGCGGCGCTCCGCAGTGGCCGACCGGATCACGGCGCGGCCATGGCCCGCCAGCTTCTGGAGCGCTACCCGCACGATCCCCGCGCGTACGGGATCCTCGCCGGCGTGTTGCAGGACCGGGGAGACTGGCCGGCGGCCGATTCGGTGCTGCACAGGGAGCTGGCGCTGGACTCGGCCGGAGGCGCCGCGACGGGCCGCGGCTGCGCCTCGTGCGCCGCGTTCGGGGCCCTGTCGACCGATGCCATCGAGGAGGGGAGACTGGCCGCCTCCGAGCGGCTGGCGCGCCGGTGGATCGCGGCGCGGCCTTACCTGCCGGCCGCCTGGTCTACGCTGGCCACCGCGCTCGAGGCGGAGGGCCACTTCGAAGGTGCACTGGCGGCGGCACGGCGTGCCCGGCTTCTCGCTCCCTACGACCCGGTGTACGACGACCACCTGGTGCGGGCGCTGCTCGTGGCCCGCCGCTACGCGGCCGCCGATACGGCCATCGCCCGCATGGGGCGCTCCACGGACCGCGAGGCTCGGGTGGACGCGCTGGATCTCGAGGCCCTGCTCGAGCGCGAGAGGGGCCTCATGCGCGCCTCCATCCGAACCATCGAGACGGCGCGAAGTGAGGACCCGCGCGGCGCCGGTGTCCTCGGCTTCGAGGAAGGGAGCAGCCTCGCGGCGATCGGAGAGTGGACTCGGGCGGCGGCGCTGGACGAGCGGCTCTCACACCCGAATGCCGAGGAGGCCGCGCTCGACACCGTGCTCACGCCCGTGAGCGGGCTCGAAGGCGGACGCGCGCGCCAGTTCTGCTGGGGCCATGCACTCGAAGCCGAGGCGCTGGCGGGGTCCGGCGACACCCTCCGGCTCCGCCGGCTGGCCGATTCGATCGAGCAGGCTTCGCGGCGAAGTTACTACGGCCGCGATCGGCTCCTGGCCTTTCACGTGCGGGGATTGATCGCCGAGCTCGAGGGACGGCAGGCGGAGGCCGAGCGAGACTTCCGGCGCGCCCGTTGGGGCTACGCCGGGTGGACGGCCACGCTGGTTCACCTGGCGCGTGCCGAGCTCGCCCTGGGGCGGGCCGAGGACGCGGTCACGACACTGCGGGAGGCCCGGGCCGCGCCGCTCGACGCCATGGGGCGCTACGTGCCCCACAGCGAGCTGGACCTGTGGACGGCCCGGGCTTTCCGTGCCGCCGGCCGCGCCGACAGCGCTGCCGTCTACCGACGCTATGTCGAGCGAGCCTGGCGGCGGGCCGATCCGGAGATCAGGGCCCGTCTGAACGGCTTCTGAGTTCGCGAGCTGCGGCACCTCTCCGCACCCTCCCGGCGGCGGCCCTCAGGAGACGGCGCGGCGGGACTGGTCCAGCGACCGCTGCGAGGCCGCCTCGTCGCGGCGCCCCACCAGAACTCGGGGAGCGCTTCCGCGTCGCGGGCGGGCCGCCAACGGGGCTCCGACGGGGCTTGATCCGACTGACGACAACCGGGTCGGGTCGCGGTCTGCCCTCCCCGGAGCCGGGCGATCAGAGGATCGTGCCGAACAGTCTCCCTACCGCGGCGGTGATCGCCATGGCGAACGCGCCCCACAGGGTGACACGCGCCACGCCCCGGGCCACGCCCGCGCCGCCGGCGCCGGCCGCCAGACCTCCCAGGACGGCCAGGCAGACGAGCGACACGGCGGACACGGTCAGTCCCAGGCTCCGCGCCGGAACGAGCGCCGCCGCGAGGATCGGGACCGAGGCGCCGGAGGCGAAGGTGGCCGCCGAGGTGAGGGCCGCCTGCACGGGGCGTGCGGCCAGCGTCTCGATGATGCCGAGCTCGTCCCGGGCGTGTGCGGCCAGCGCATCTCCCGCCATGAGCTGATCGGCCACGCGGCCCGCGAGGTCGGGATCGAGGCCTCGCGACACGTAGATGCCGCGAAGCTCCTCCCGCTCTCCGGCCGGATCGGTCTCGAGCTCCCGGCGTTCGCGCGCCACGTCGGCGCGCTCGGTGTCCGCCTGCGAGCTCACCGAGACGTACTCGCCCGCGGCCATCGACATGGCGCCGGCCACCAGCCCGGCGACGCCCGCCACCAGGACCGCGCCGCGAGTGGTCTCGGCCGCGGCCACGCCCACCACGAGGCTGGCGGTGGAGAGGATGCCGTCGTTGGCTCCGAGCACGGCCGCTCGGAGCCAGCCGATGCGCCGCGTTCGGTGGCGCTCCACGTGAGAGCGCGGCATCAGGGGGTCTTTCCGGCTTCGACCACGACGGTGGCGCGGGTACGCTCCCAGGCGAAGGCGATCGAGCCCTCACCGGCCTCGCCGCCGGCCACGGTGATCGTGAAGCGCTCGACGGGGGCGTCGTTTCGGGTCACCGTGAGCGGCACGCGCACGAGGTCCTGCGCGGCATCGTACTCGGTGCCCCACTGCCCATGCTGGGAGTTGAGGATGAGGGTCCAGCCGGACTGGGCCGGGATCGTCCACACCGAATAGGAGCCGGCCGGGACGCTCTTGCCACCGATCACCAGGTCGTGGTCGGTGATGAGCTGAGTGGCGGCGTCGGCCCCCGTGCGCCACACCTCCCCGAACGGCACGATGCCGCCGAACACCTTGCGGCCCCGCATCGATGGCCGGCTGTAGTCCACCGCCACGTGGGCCGGACCGATCTCGGCCCGGGCCGTGTCCCTCGGGGATAGCCGGCCAGGCTGCGGCCTCGAGGCCCAGGCCGATGCGGTCCCTTCCACGTCGACGGAGGACACGCGCTCGACCCGGAACTTGGTCGTGGTCCCCGACATGTCGAGCTCGCGGAAGCCACCGTCCGGTCCGAGATCCGCCTTCACCGTGCCCCACTCGTCGGCGCTGAACTCGGCTGACGAGGGGCCGGTCCGACGGAATTCGATGGGCAGCACGCGGCTTCCGGCCACCATGCCGAACCGTGCGCTGTCGGCGCTCGAGGCCATCTGCCGAGCGACGGCGACCTCCCACAGGGCGAACACGTCCTCGAAGAAGGGGAGGGGGCGACCACCGCCCGTCGCCACCGCCAGCCGGCGCGAGAGCGTATCGCGACGAATCTCCGCCACTACGCTGTCGGCCCCGTACGTGTAGTCGACCGTCGTGGCAGTGCCTCCCGCTCGCGGCGCGATCTCGAGCCGGACCCGCTCCACGCGGTCATCCGGCCCGAACGTGACGGCATAGGAACGGATCGTGGCCCTCGGGTAGCGAGCCACGCTCTGACCGGCGAGCCGGTCGCCGGAGAACGTGTAGCTCTCGACCGCCACCGTGTCCCGGCCGAGGGTGGCCACGAAGGCGCCACTGGACGGGGATTGGCCCAGGGCGGACGTGGATGCGCCCGCCAGGAGCGTGGCTGCGACAGCGGACGGGACGATCAGCCGGGTGAGGTGCATGATTCCTCCGCGACGAGGGGATCTGGACCTTAGTCGTCGAGAAAAACGCCGGCAACCGTCTACTGGTGCCCCTGGATGTGGCGCGGCCGATAGGGAGCCTCGAGGCGTTCGATCTCCTCGCCGTCCAGCTCGAGGTCGAGGGCCGCCACCGCCTCCTCCAGGTGGGGCATCTTCGTGGCCCCGACGATCGGTGCGGTCACGCCCTCCTGTGCCAGGAGCCACGCCAGCGCCACCTGGGCGCGCGTCCCGCCGCGCTCTTCGGCCACCTCGCCCACGGCGCGCTGGATGGCCTCCCGCTCGGGAAAGTCGTACATGCGGCGGGAGAAGTCGTCGGTCTCGCCGCGCTCGGTGGCTTCCAGCTCGGCCGGAGGCCGGGCCAGGTAGCCCCGGGCCAGCGGGCTCCACGGGACGAGGCCGATCCCCTCGTCACGGCACAGGGGCACCATCTCCCGCTCCTCCTCCCGGTAGAGCAGGTTCCAGTGGTTCTGCATGGAAACGAACCGCGTCCAGCCGTTCATGTCGGCCACGTGCTGGGCGCGGGCGAACTGATGCGCGTACATGCTCGAGGCGCCGATGTAGCGCGCGTAGCCGGCCCGAACGCAGTCGTGCAGCGCCTCCATGGTCTCCTCGATGGGGGTCTCGTAGTCCCAGCGGTGGATCTGGTACAGGTCGATGGTCTCGACGTCGAGGCGGCGCAGCGAGTCGCGCACGGAGTCCAGGATGTGCTTGCGGCCCAGGCCGCGACGGTTGGGGCGCTCGGAAAACGGGAAGAAGACCTTGGTGGCGATCACGATCTCGTCGCGACGCGCCATCTCCCCCAGGAGCCGGCCGGTCACCTCCTCGCTCACGCCCAGGGGGTAGATGTCGGCCGTGTCGAAGTAGTTGATCCCGAGGTCGAGGGCGCGGCCCACGAACGGGCGCGCATCCTCCTCGCCCAGCACCCAGGAGCGCCACCCCGGGTCGCCGTAACTCATCATGCCGAGGCACAGGCGCGAGACCTCGAGGCCGGTGTCGCCGAGCTTCACGTACTCCATGGGGCTCCTCTCATCGCATCATCGAGGCATCGGGATCGAACCGGGCGCGGGACGGGGCCACGGGCCGCACGGGTCCCGCGATCGGTGCAAGCTGGGTGCCCGCTCCTCAACCGGCCGTCGCGGGCGCGGCGGGGGCCGGGACGGTGGCCGGAGCGGCATGTCGATCGGCCCACGCCGCCCAGAACGGGAGGAGCCACATGCCGAGCGACACCCACGCCACCGCCCGGGCGCTGGGCGGAGGAGCGGAGAAGGGTCCGGGAAGCCACATCAGCGTCATGGCCCCGATCCAGCTCCAGAAGGCGAGCTTGCCGACCCGGTCGGCGGGTGGTCGCGTCCGCAGGTAGATGCCGATGCCGAGAATGAAGAGAGCTCCCTCCACGCCCAGGGACCAGGGGACCGAATTCCACAGGCCGAGTCCGACGAGCGGGGACGAGCCCGGCCACAGGGGGAGGTCGGGCCGATGCACGATGAGGTCCAGGACCCAGTGGCTCACCACCAGGCCGCCCAGGATCCACGCCGACGTCCGAGGCACCCGGCGCCAGCGCGCGAAGGCGAACACCAGGAGACCCCACACCACGGCCATGAGCAGGCTGTGGGACCAGGGATAGTAGTCGAAGCTCAGGGAATTGGCCGCGGTGATGCCGGGGACGATGCTGACCCGTTCGACCCCGGCCACCAGGAGAACCGGCCACAGCAGGTCCAGCCCGAAGGACGTGGCCACGAGCCAACCGAGCGAGACCTTCGGAGTCTTCTTCCGGGCGGCCAGCGCCACGGCCGCGTGACCTACGAACACACCGACTCGCGCAGACCGCGGGTCACCGACTGCCTACCCGGCCGTCTCCGTCGATGTCTTCTCCAAGGCGTCTCTCGAGCCGCTGGCGGCGGAGGTCCCGCGTCTGCGCGAGCTCACGCTCCCGTTGCGGCGGGCGCCCGACCAGCGAGTCCGAGCGCTGTCTGGCTTCCGAAAGCTGACCCGGCTGGATGAGGTCCCGGATGAATCCCACTCCGCGCGCGCTCCCATCGGTTTTCCCGTGGCTCTAGCGTCGGGAGTAGAGTAACCCCACGAGGAGGCCGGCCGCGATGCCCACCGCGAGGCCGGCCGCGCCGTGATGCGTCGCGACCCCGATCGCGGCGCCGATGCCGGCGCCGAGCCCCGTCCACGCTCCCATCTTCACGAGGACCATCCCTGCTCGGGCCGTCGCGCCGAGGGATGACGGCGGGGCGGCTCGGTCGGACCGCGGCGCGTGGTCGTGGGTGGCGGTGCGCTGACCAGGCGGCACATGAGCTTATCCTCCCGCTTCGAGATCCTCACCTCCGGCGTCCTTCCGTCTCCTCTCCCTACGGGTGCCGCGCCGGGCCGGTTTCGCGGTCGCCGCCTCGCCTAGGTGCCCACGACGTCGCTGCGCCGCTCGAGGAGGAGCACGTCCCGCCACGCGCCGTCGCGCCGCCCGAGCCGTTCCCGGCGGCCCACCCGTCGGAAACCGGCCCGGTCGTGGATACGCAGGCTTGCCTCGTTCTCGGGGAAGATGCCGGCCTGCAGGGTCCACAGGCCGGCATCTTCGGAGGCGCGAACCAGGGCCTCGAGCAACAGGCTCCCGACGCCCCTACCGCGGGCACCGGGAGCGACGTACACGCTCACTTCCGCGACCCCCCCGTACACGCACCGGTCCGACACGGGGGAGAGCGCGGCCCAGCCCAACACGCGCCCGTTCTCCTCCGCCACGAGTCGGCAGCGGTCCACGTGGGACCGGTCCCATTCCTCCCAGGCGGGGGCCTGCGTCTCGAAGGTCGCCAGGCCCGTCTGGATCCCGGCCTCGTAGATCCGTAGCACATCGGCGGTGTCGCCGGCGCGCATCGCTCGGACCGTCACCCGGGGCGTGTCGCTCATGGGGGCGAGGAGCGTTCGGTGGGCCGGCTACGCGCGAGCGCCTGGCGGAGCCAGTCGGCCCCGAGCGGCGATGGAGCCACGAGGAGGAGTCCGGCGAGCTGGGGCCACCGGGAGGCGACGTCGGGACGCTCCATGAGCGAGACCACCGCCCCGGCGGCGAGCACCAGCGCCAGCGAGAGGACCGCGGTACGGTGCCGGGGGCCGGCGATGCGTGCGGCCACGAGCCCGCCGGCCGCCGCGAAGCCCATGCGAAGCACGGTGCTCCCCGCCAGGAAGCCCAGGGATCCGGCGGCATGCGGCTCCCGTCCGGCCACCGCGTACAGGACGAGGATCGCCAGCCAGTAGACGACGTAGCCGGCCACGACGCCCAGGGCGGTCGTCATCGTCCGGCCGGTCGCTGATCGACCAATGGCGTCTCCCGGCCTCGGGGGAGGAGTGCCAGACTCACGATTGCGAGTATCGCCCCGCGTCCCGGAGGTCCCCGGTCATCGCCCGGACGACACAGGCTTCTCCGGCCGGGACGACGGCTCCAGCGCCGACAGCACGTCCGGGTCCAGGTGCACGTCCAGCTGCGGGAAGGCGATCGTGATGCCCGCTTCGCCGAGCGCGCGCCACATCGCCTCCTGGAGCTCCGAGAGGATGACCCTCGCGTTCCAGGGGTCGTCGATCCACACCGAGGCCTCCCAGTCCACCGAGGAGTTGCCGAAGCCCGTGAGGAGCACGACCGGCTCGCGGGAGACCTCCCGGCCGGGATAGCCCCGCGCCGCCTCTTCGAGCACCTTGCGCACGCGCTCCATGTCGGAGCCATAGCTCACGCCCACGGGGGCGCGCACGCGATAGAGCGAGTCTCGCATGGTGAAGTTCTTCACGGTCGAGGCCACGAGCGAGGAGTTGGGGATGATGAGCTCCTCCTCGTCGCGGGTCCGACCCACGGTCGCCCGGATGCGCATCTCCTCGATCCGGATCACGGTGCCGTTCACCTCGAGGACGTCGCCCGGTCGGATGGACCGCTCCACGAGGAGGATCACGCCCGAGACGAAGTTCTGCGTGACGTTCTGCATGGCGAACCCGATCGCCACCGCGAACAGGGCCCCGGCGGCGAACAGGGCCGAGACGTTCACACCCAGCACGTCCAGCGCCAGGATGAACGCCAGCAGCATGACCGTGTAATGCACCAGCCGGCCGGTGACCTGGGCCCCGCGGCGACGATGCACGCCCTGGCCGCCGACCAGCCGGCGCACGCCGCGCTGCAGCGCGGCCGATACGAACCAGGCCACCACCATCACGAGGAGGGCGGAGAGGAGGGCGCCCAGCGTGACCTCCGTCCCCGCCAGCCGGAAGAGCGGAAAGTCCAGCAGTCCGCGGATGCCCACGAACAGGTGGCTCCAGTTCATGTGTACACGAGACAGTCACGGCCAGGGAGGCGCAAGGCGCCTGCTGCCGGAGGCCGGGATCCACGACCGCGGAAGGGTGCGGTCCCGCCTTCGAGACACGATGCGCCACACGCCATGGAGACACCAGATGAAGCGAGGTTCGGGAGAGCGGCCGCTCGCGTCGACAGCGCCTCGAGACCGCGGGACCCGAGGGATCGCCGTGGCGCTGACGTGGATCGTCGTGACGGGTGCCGGGCTGCTGCCGCTCCGCGCGGCTCGGGCCCAGAACGGACCGATGGAGTGGGACCTGGACGGAGTGGTGGCCGGGGGACCGGCGGGCCCCCCGGCGGACACCAGCGGGTGGAGCGGTAGCGCCAATGCCGGCTTCACCCTGACGGCCGGGAACTCCCGGACCACGAACCTGTCGCTCGGCCTGCAGATGGCCTACGCGCTTCGGCGCCAGGCGTGGACGCTGAGTGGCCAGTACCTGCGGGCCACGACGGATGGGGACCAGACCGCCAACCGCGGCACCGGCCAGCTGCAGTACGACTACTATCCGGGCGAGCGCTTCTTCCTGTTCGGGCGCGCCCAGATCGGCTACGATAAGCCAGCCGGCCTCACGCGGCGCCTCGCGCCGGCCGCCGGCGCCGGCTACGTAGTCGTGGGGACCGATCGCCTGCGCGTCAGCCTGGAGGGCGGCGCGAGCTGGATCCAGGACCGCTTCGTGAACGACTCAACCGACGCGGCGGTGCACGCGGCCCTCGGCCAGAAGCTGGAATGGTCGGTGAGCCAGACCACGAAGCTCACGCAGCAACTCAACTGGAGCCCCAAGGTGAGCGACCTGGGCCAGTATCTGCTGCACGGGGAGGTCGGTATCACGACCACCATCGTGGGCGGCCTGGGTCTCAACGTCGACTTCCAGGACGACTTCAACTCCGCTCCCTACATCGACCCGACCACCGGCCTGGCGAGGCACAAGAACGACCTCACCCTGATCACGGGGCTGAGCTTCTCCTTCTAGCCCGGCCGGCGAGGGACCGCGGTGCGTGTCTCGTGTCGGCCTCGCACCGGCGGAGGCCCGTCGCGCCGCTCCCCTACCGCAGGTCCATGTCGGTCCAGGTGTAGCGAACCGTGTACTCGAGCGTCGCGCGACCACCCGCAGGCACGGTCACGATCCAGCGCGCGTGATCGGCGTCCGGCTTCGCGTGCCCGACGGCGCGGCCGTCGACCGTCTCCGACTCGATCCGCCACTCCCGCCATCGGAACATGCGTTCCGTGACGTGGACCGGGACGGCCGACTTCTTGGCGCTCCTGAGGACGATCCGGTAGCTCTCCACGAGGTCGTGGGGATCGGGGCGGTGAAAGTCGGTTCGCGTCCTCTCCGCCGTGAGGTCGAAGGCCAGGCCGAGCGGCAGGTGCGCGGTATCGCCCACCATGAGGTCGGGAACGTCCGCCTCGCCGGAGAGGAGCGTCGAGCCGTCCGCATCCTCCTCGTAGATGCGGGCCCGTCCGGCCGGGAGCGGCCGGTCCAGCGGGGTGTGCTCTCCGCTCCACAACTCGAGGTACGCCGCCACGTTGGTGTCGCTCGATCCCTGCCCCGGCTCCGGTTGCAGGATGGGGCGGGTGGATCCGTATGCGTAGCCCTCGCCGCCGGCGTACAGGTAGAGCTTGCGGGCCGGAACGTCGGAGGCGCGCAGGAGGAGTGCGCGGACCGTCTGTCCCTGCTCGAGCGAGATCGGCGCCGGAAGCTCGAACACGTGGTATTCCGAGAAGCTGCGCTCCCGGGCCTGGTCCGAGCCCGGTGCGGCCTCCGCCAGCGCCTTGGCCCGGGCCACACCGCCGAACGACCGGGGCCCGGAGGCCCGGCTCAGCTCTCCCGCCACCAGGCGGACGCGCGCTCCGGGCCAGCTACGCCCCGCACCGTCCAGCAGGTCGGCCCACGACTCGAGCTCGAGGGAGCTGTCGGACGGGGCCAGGGTGAGCGCGTACTCGGCGTGCCAGTCCAGGCCGCCGGTCAGGTAGCGAAGCCTCGCGCGGGCCCGGCCCGCCCTCGGCGAGCGCACCCGCCAGGCGATGGCGGGCCCGAGGCGCAGACCTTCGGGCAGCGCGGGGAGAAGGAGCTCGCGCACCTGTCCCGGGGCGACGGAGATGATGGACCCGTCGCCCCGCCGCAGGAGGAGTCCTCCCGAGCTCGAGAGGAGGGTGGCCTGCAGCGTGTCCCCCCCGGCGAGCACCAGGGCCACATCCCGGCCCGCCGAAGCCTCCAGGAGCTCGCCCATCCCGGCGCCGCCCGTCAGTCGCCGCTGCTCGAGGACGCGCGCGGCCGGAGCCTCCGGGAAGGTGGCCGACAGGCTCGTGAAGTCGAGGCCGGAGGGAGGGGCGTTCCACAGGACCGTGCCGAGCCCGCCCGGGAGCGTGACCGGGAGGTCCTCCCGCACGAGGGCCGGGCCTCCGGGATAGAGCGCGATGTCCGCTCCCGGCGCGGCCCCGGTCGAGGCGGCGCTGTCCTGCTGCGCCAGGGCGGCGCGCGGGGCGGGGAGCAGGGCGCCGGCGGCGAGCAGGAGGCCCACGGAAGTCAGTGCGGCGGCCCGGCGGAGACTGGAGAGGGGATCGGGACTCCGGTGACTCATGGTCGTCTCCCGCGGAGTGTCGGGTGTCTTCGATCGCTCCCGGAGAAGATACATGTCCGGGCCGCCGGTCGTTGGCCCGACGCGCGGCCCGGCCGCATCCCGGTGCGCCGGGACCCGGCCGGGCCGACGGGTCAGAGCTCCTTCACCTCCCGCACCAGGGCGGCCAGAGAGTCCGCGGCGTCCCCGAACAGCATGGAGTTGTTCGGCAGGTAGAAGAGCGGGTTGTCGACGCCCGCGAAGCCGGGGTTCAGGCTGCGCTTCATGACGATGCACTGCTTGGCGCGGTCCACCTCGATGATCGGCATTCCGGCGATGGGACTCGTCGGGTCGTCGCGCGCGGCCGGGTTCACGACGTCGTTGGCGCCCACCACCAGCGCCACGTCCGTGTCGGCCATCTCCGGATTCACGTCCTCGATCTCGTACAGCTGGTCGTAGGGGACGTTGGCCTCCGCCAGCAGCACGTTCATGTGACCGGGCATGCGGCCGGCCACGGGATGGATGGCGTACTTCACGGTGACGCCCTTGCGTCCCAGGAGGTCGCCCAGCTCGCGGAGCTTGTGCTGCGCCTGCGCGACGGCGAGCCCGTAGCCCGGCACCACCACGACCTGCCGGGCGTAGGCCAGCATCATGGCCGCCGACTCGGGATTGATCTCCCGCGCCGTGCGGTCTCCGCCCGGACCGCCACCACCCGCCGCCTGGGGCCCTCCGCCGCCTCCGAAGGCGCCGAACAGCACGTTTCCGAGCGAGCGGTTCATCCCGCGGCACATGATGCCCGTCAGGATGAGGCCCGACGCGCCGACCAGCGCGCCGCTGATGATGAGCGACATGTTCTCGAGCACGAAGCCGGCCGCCGAGGCCGCCAGGCCCGAGTAGGAGTTCAGGAGCGCGATCACCACCGGCATGTCGGCGCCGCCGATCGGGATCACCACCAGCACACCGAGGACCAGGGACGCTGCGATGAGGAAATAGAAGATGCCTTCCTGCCCGGCGGGCGGGGTGAGCGAGAGCCAGGTTCCGGCCGCCAGCATGGCGATGAGCAGGATGAAGTTGGAGGTCTTCTGCAGCGGGTAGGTCACCGGCTTCTCGGTCACGAACCCCTGGAGCTTGCCGTACGCGATCATGCTCCCGGTGAAGGTCACCGACCCGATGAGGACGCCGGCCATGATCGAGACCCCGTGCGCCACCTCGATCCCCTCGTGCCCCTTCACCAGTTCGAGGTAGTCCGCGATGGCGACCAGGGCCGAGGCGGCACCGCCGAACCCGTTGAACACGGCGACCATCTGGGGCATCGCGGTCATCGGGACCATCTGGGCCATGAGGAGCCCGGCGCCCGATCCGATCACGGCGCCCACCACGATCCAGGTGAAGGACAGGATGTGCTCGCCCAGGAGCGTCGCGACGATGGCGATCAGCATCCCTACGGCGGCGATCGTATTCCCGCCGCGCGCCGTCTCCGGCGAGGAGAGACGCTGGAGGCCGACGATGAACAGGACCGCGGAGACGAGGTAGGCCAGCTGGAAGAGCGTTCCGCCCATGGCCCTAGTCCTCCGATCCGCCGGAGGGGCGCCGGTGGAACATCTTGAGCATCCGGTCGGTGACCACGAAGCCGCCCACCACGTTGACCGTGGCCAGGGCCACGGCCGCGACCCCGAGCACGGTCATGAGGGTGTCGGAGGCGGTCCCCGCGATCACCAGCGCCCCCACGATCGAGATGCCCGAGATCGCGTTGGAGCCCGACATGAGGGGCGTGTGCAGCGTGGGGGGCACCTTCGTGATCACCTGCCAGCCCACGAACATGGCCAGCACGAACACGTAGACGCCGACCAGGAGCGGTCCGATCATCGAGCCTCCTCCATGGTGGATCGGGGTGGGGACGAGCCGTCGGTCATGGCTGGAAACGGACTTCGCCGTCGTGGACGACGCAGATCGCGCTCGTGATCTCGTCCTCGAGATCGATCACAGGCTCCCCTTCGGGGGCCAGGTGCCGGAGCAGCGTGGCGACCGTGCGGGCGTACATCTGGCTGGCGTGGAACGGGAGGGAGGCGGCCAGGTTCAGGGGCCCGAGGACCCGGACGCCGCCGTGGTCCGCGGTCTCACCCGGCCGCGTCACCTCGCAGTTTCCGCCCGCGGGCGCGGCCAGGTCGACCACGACGGATCCGGGTCGCATGCGCTCGACCATCGCCCGGGTGAGGAGGATCGGAGCGCGCCCTCCGGGGACGAGGGCCGTGGTGATGACGACGTCCGACCGGGCCACGTGCTCGGCGATCATTTCCTGCTCGCGCGCTCGCTCTTCCTCGGTGACCTCGCGGGCGTACCCACCTTCGGTCTCGGCTTCCTCGTGCACTTCTTCCGTGGCCACGAAGGTGGCGCCGAGGCTCTCGACCTGCTCGCGCGCGGCGGGGCGGATGTCGAAAGCCTCTACGACGGCCCCCAACCGGCGCGCGGTCGCGATGGCCTGGAGCCCCGCCACCCCGGCCCCGAGCACGAACACCTTCGCGGGCGCGATCGTCCCCGCGGCGGTCATCATCATCGGGAAGAACTTCACCGACGTGTCGGCGCCTACGAGAGCCGCCTTGTAGCCCGCCACCGTGCTCATGGCCGAGAGCGCATCCATGCTCTGCGCCCGGGTGATCCTGGGCATGAGCTCCATGGCCAGGGCCGTGACCCCGACCTCCGCGAGGCGCGCGAGGAGCTCGGCGTTCCCGTGGGGGTCCAGGAGGCCGACGAGGATGGAACCGCGGGGAAGGAGGTCCGTCTCGTCCCGGCCGTCGGCCGCCCGTCGGGGTGGGCCCACCCGCGTTACCACGGCGGCGCCCTCGCAGACATCGCGGGCGTCGGCCACCGAGGCGCCCGCCTCCCGGTAGGCCTGGTCGGTGAAGCCACCGTCCCGGCCCGCTCCCTCCTGGACCGTGACCTCGTGGCCTGCACCGACGAGCTTCCCGGCCACATCGGGTGTGAGTCCCACGCGGGTCTCACCCGGGGCCGTCTCTCTCGGAACGGCTATTCGCATCTCCACCTTCCTGTTCGTTCGCATCGGTCCGCGGCGGAGCGTCGCCCACGCTACGGTGCGCGCGCCCACGGTTCAATGCCGCTCCCCGGGCCGCGTCCACCAGCGAGCGCGAAGCTACCGGTCGTGCCGGCCGGAGTCTGTCCGGGGAAGCGTGGCCAGCGCGGTGGGGAACTCGCGCGGCGCCCTGTGGGGGGTCTCCCGCCCTCAGGCCTCGAGCGAGAACCAGACTCGAAGTCGGACCTGGAACTCCGTGACGTCTCCCTGGCCGATGTGGCCACGCTGCTCGACGACCTCGAACCATCGCAGGTTGCGCATCGTCTCCGACGCGCGTCGGACGGCGCGTCGTGTGGCGTCGGCGTAGCTGTCGGGCGAAGTTCCCACGAGCTCGATCGACTTGTACGTGGCACCGGACATGGAGAGGTTCCTCCGCCAAGTGGAATCCAGGGTTGCCCACCCTTGGGCCGGGCGCAGGATGCCGGCGTAGGGGAGGGCCCGCAAGCGGTGAGAGGGGAGCGGGAGGCGGCGTTGACACAGCTGACCAGGCACCAGATGGGCGCGGCCCTGCTGGAGGCTCTCCGGCAGGCCGGTCTCGGGGTCCGGGACCTGTTCGAGGGCCGACAGGAGCCGTTGTCGTGGTTCTTCCGCGGGCTCGCCTACGACCAGTCGGAGCTCGACATCCTCGAGTCGGGGGCGGTCGACGTCCTCCACTCGCCCTCGGCCCTGGTCGAGCTCGCCGTGGACGAGATGGCCCTGGCGTGTGCCAACCTCGGCGCCGAAGGGCTGGCCAGCTACCTGGCCGTGCCGCCCGGGGCGGATTCCGCGCCCGACGCCGGGCCGGAAGGGGTGGATCCGGCCGGCCTCCTCCTGCACCCGGATGTCCGCCTCGGCTGGATGAACCTGGACGTGGCGCCGCCCGCCCTGTGGCTCGAGCGGCGCGAATCGGACCCCGCCGCGGACGAGCGCCTGGCTTCCAAGCTGGCGCGGCTGGCCCAGGAGACGGGGGACGAGGCGGACTCGGTCGAGGTCCACATCGAGGGCGCCCTCGAGGCCGAGGGCGCCTGGGCGGAGGCTCCGGCGGGCGTGCGGCCGGCCGGAGTCTCGGTCTATTTCAGCTTCGAGCTGCCGCGTGTCGCCGAGGAGCCGGGCGAGCGCGAGCTGGCCCACGTGTTCGAGTGCGGTTCCCGCACGGCGGCCACCGCGCTGGAGCGCATGCGCTCGATCTTCAGGGAGGAGTAGGCGCTCAGCCGCCGGTTCCGGAGCCGCCGGATGACCGGCCGGCGGGTTCCTTCTTCGCGGGTTTTCCCCCTCCGTCGGACCCGTCCGAGTTCGATTTGGAGCTGGCCTTGGAGCGCACGGCCACCAGCGAGTCGATGACCTCCTTGAACTTGTCGAAAGGCGCGGCGCCCTCGAGGGAGATCGAGTCCCCGATGATGAAGAAGGGCGTGCCGTTGACGCCCACCCGGGTGACGCTGGTCAGGTCACGGACCTGAAGCGGGGCGGGGCGGTCCTCCTCGAGACAGGTCCCGTAGGATTCAGCGTCGATTCCGAGCTGGTGGGCGTACTTCTCGAAGAAGGTCATGGGCGTGTCGGAGTTGGCCCACTCTTCCTGGTGTTGGAAGAGCAGGTCGTGCATGGGCCAGAACTTGCCGACCGCTCCGGCGCAGAAGCTGGCCTCGATCGCCGGCCACGAATGCACGTGGTTCGGGTTCGGGAACGAGATCCACAGGTACTGGACCTTGCCCGTCTCGATGTAGGCGCTGTCGATCCTGGCGTAGGTCTGGTCGTAGTACTGCTTGCAGAACGGGCACTGGAAGTCGGAGATCTCCACCATGCGGACGGGGGCCGTGGAATCACCCTCGATGCGCGCCCGGTCCGCCCGTTGCATGATGACCTGGATGTCCGATGGGACGACCGACCCGCTGTCGGAGGTCGTCTGGGCGTTGCCGTCCTTGTCGGCGCAGCCCCACGCCAGCAGGAGAAGCGGGACCAGAGCCAGTGAGCCCAGCGAGAGTCGGGTGCGGAGCATGGTGTGAGGTCCCTGGTCGGGGTGTGGGAGCCGGCGCCCGGGGCTCGGCCCCGCCGGCGCCACGTCCGAGCAGTCTAACCGGCGGTTCGCGCCGAGTCCAACCCGTTTCCTGCGTGCTGGTCGTCTGGCTCGCGGCGTTCAGCGCGGCCGGCGCTGGCCCCGCTCGGCCCGCCGGATGCGTGCCGCTCGGCAGACGCGTACTGGCCGCGCCCGACACCGGCTGGCGCGTCCTGCCTTCCAGCCGGTTCGAGGTCACGACACGAGCGAGAGGCTTCCTCGCGGCGCTCTCGCACCAGCACCGGGTCGTGGCCGGGACGTTTCACGCGTACCTCGCCTACGATTCGGCCGACCCGTCCCGGGACAGCGTGGCCGTGGTGGTCGCGGTGGACAGCCTCCGCGTGCGGACGGCGGACGCCAGTCCCGCCCAGCTTCACGCCATCCGGCAGCACATGCTTCGCGACGTCCTCCACCCCGACCGCCACCCCACGATCCGGTTCACCTCCCGCCGGGTGGAGCCGACCGGCGGCGGCGTGCGCATCCAGGGAGAGCTCACCCTGGAGGATTCCACCCGCGCCGTGACCCTGAGCGCGACCCTGGACGCCCGTGGCGACACGCTGGTGGCCCGTGGCACCTTCCCCCTCCGCCAGACCGACTACGGCATCCGGCCGTACTCGTTCGGTCTGGGAGCGATCGAGGTGGCGGACGAGATGACGATGAGCTTCGAGGTGAAGGCCGTGAGGAGGAGGTCGTGACGGGAGGAGAGAGGGCGCGGGAGCAGAGCGCCGGGTCGGGGAGGGTCGACGACGTGTCCGCGGTTCTCTACGCCCGCGGGGAGGGGACCCCGGTCCGTCTCCAGGTCCTCCGCCACCCGCGCGGCCGGAGGATCCGCCGGGCGTTCGCCGGGCTGGGTCTCCTGTGGCTCCTCGCGGCCGTCTCCGTGTTCATTCCGATCGCCCACCTCATCCTCGTTCCCGGCTTCTTCTTCGGGGGGATCGGGCTGTTCGTGATCCGCTGGCGCAGGAAAGACCGGTTCGAGCCCTTCGAGGCGTGCTGCCCGGTGTGCGGCGAAACGGGGACGTGGGACCTGGAGGAATCCGCCGAGCTGCCGCTCCGCCTGCACTGTCCGTCGTGCGAGGCGGCGCTCATCCTCAAGGCTCCGAGCTGACCGGGGGAGTCCGCTCAGCGCGCGTTCGCCTCCCAGGCCCTGACCAGAGCCTCGTAGGCCCCCCGCACGTGCGCCTCCCGCGTGAGCTCGGAGCCGATCGCGAGCCGGATCACGGTTCGGCCGCCGAGCACCGTGTGCGACAGGAAGACTCGCCCCTCGCGATTCACCGCCTCCAGGACGCGCCGGCTCAGATCGTCGGCCGGCTCGCCCCCCGCTTCGGGATCGAAGGCGTCCTCCGGGTCGACGCCGGTGTGCCGCGCGCCGGGCGGTAGCGCCCGGAAGCACACGGTGGAGAAGGAGGGCGGGGCCGCCAGGGTGAAGCGCGGGTCTTCGCGGATCCACCCGGCGAACGCCCCGGCCCATTCCATGTTGGCCCGAAGCCGCTCCCGAATGGCCCCGGCCCCGTAGTAGCGGAGGAGGAACCAGAGCTTGAGCGACCGGAACCGTCGGCCCATCGAGAGGCCGAAGTCGTGCAGGTTGACCTCCGCCTCGTCCTCGCTGGTCAGGTACTCGGGGGTGAGGGCGAGCGAGGCGCGAAACGGGCGTGGATCCCGGAACAGCAGGAGGCTGCAGTCGACCGGCACGGCGAGCCACTTGTGCGGATTCACCACGATCGAGTCGGCTCGCTCCCAGCCGGCGAAGCGCTCGCGCTGCTCGGGGAGCATGGCGGCCGGGCCCGCGTAGGCGGCATCCACGTGAAGCCACACGCCATGCGCCTCGCACACCCGGGCGATCTCGCCGGTGGGGTCCACGCTGGCCGTGGAGGTGGTGCCGATCGTAGCGCACACCATCACCGGGCGGGCCCCGGCCACCTCGTCCTCACGCAGCGCCCGCTCCAACGCCGCGGGGTCCATGCGGAAGGCGGCGTCGGCCGCGATGTGCCGCAGGCTCTCCTGCCCGATCCCCGCCGCGATGGCCGCCTTCTCGAGCGAGGAATGGGCGTGCTCGGAGACGTACGCGGTGAGGCGCGGGAGGTCCTCCCGACCGGCCAGCCCGCGGACCCGCGCCTCCACTCCGGCCGCCTCGCGGGCGGCCAGGAGAGCCGTGAAGCTGCCCTGCGAGGCCGTGTCCTGGAGGACGCCCCGGAAGCCATCGGGGAGTCCGAGCAGGCGGCGCAGCCAGTCGGCCATTCGGGTCTCGAGCTCGGTGGAGACCGGTGAGGTGCGCCAGAGGATGGCGTTCTGGTTGAGGGCCGCGGCCACGAACTCGGCCAGAACGGCCGGCGGAGCCGCCGAGCTCGGGAAGTAGGCGAAGAATCCGGGGTGGCACCAGTTCGTGAGTCCGGGCACGACCACCCGGTCCAGGTCCTCGACCAGGTTCTCGAACGGCTCGCCGCGCTCCGGAGGCTCCTCGGACACCAGCCGCGCGACGTCGCCCGGCTCGGCGCGCGAGAGGACCGGGAGCTCCTCGATCTCCTCGCGGTAACGAGCCACCCACGCCGCGGCGGAGGCGGCGGCGGCGAGGAATGCCTCGCGGTTCATGTCGCGACTCAAGACCCGTCCTCCGTCGAGGTCCGCCTCGGGCCGTCCGGTTCCGCGCTCACGCTCCCGGCGGGACGCACGCCCGTGACCAGGTGACGGTCCTCGTCCAACCGGTCCAGGCGCACGTTCGCGAGTCCCGCTTCCTCGAGCCACGCCTCGTAGCGCTCGCGCGTGTAGGTGCCCCCACCGTGACGGCTGTTCAGCAGCATGGTGACGGCGAACAGCGCCGCGAACGCTGACTCTCCCCGCACGAAATCCAGGATCGCGAGCACGCCGCCCGGCCTCACCGCTCGAGCGGCACGCGCGAGCAACCGCGCGTTCGTCCCGGCATCGTAGATGTGGGTGATGTTGCCGAGGAGCACGACGTCGAAGGAGCCTTCCGGAAAACGCTCCACGAAGTCCCCCGAGCGGAGCTCCAGCCCCGGCTCCTCCTCCAGGCGGTAGGTTCCGCGAACGTGCTCGATCACCTCCGGCTTGTCGAAGAGGACGGCCCGCAGGCCGCGCCGGGCGAAGGCACGCGCGAAGGTCCCGGGCCCGCCGCCGAGGTCCAGCACCGTCGCTGCCTCCGGGGCACGGCGCAGAACGGCCTCGACTGCCGCGTCGACCAGGTCGGGTCGCTTGTTGGCCATGGCGGCCATGAACGCGGCCAGCCCCCCGGGTGAGCGTCCCTCGGGCCCCACCTGCGGAGCTCCGGTGCGCACCGCCTCTGGAAGGCCCTCGACCCAGCGCCGAAGGCTGGTCAGCCAGAAGCGGAGCGCATCGCCCTCGAAGTCGGGCGTATCCCGGTCGATGAGCCTCGCCCGGCCAGCGCCGGTGAGACGGAGACCTTCGGCCGAGTCTCGAACCAGGCCCAGCTCCGCCAGCGCGCGGACCACGATCTCCACGCCACGCCGCGAGAGCTCCAGCTCCGCGGACAGGTCGGAGATGGACGCGGGGCTCGTTGCCAGCGCGTCCGCGATCCCCATCTCCAGGGCCGTGGCCGCCACCAGCGCCCACTCCGCACCGCGTCGGCACCCCGCCAGATCCGCGGGGCCGGGTCCCTTCCGACCGCGCGGGGCGCTCACCCGGCCAGACCGGGCGACCGGCGCAGCACGAAGAACAGCAGGGCCGCGCCGGCCAGCGCGAAGTTCTTCAGGAAATGGGACATCTCCGTCTGCTTGGCCTGGGGATCCCGGATCGCCCAGAAGTCGTGCATGATCAGCGCGGCCGGGACCAGGAAGCCGATCAGGAGCCAGACGCCGATGTCGATCAGCCACCAGAACAGGATGCTGATCCCGCCGGCCAGGATGAGCAGCCCGCCCCCCAGCGTGAAGACGCGCGGGAAGGGGACACCCCTGGATCCGGCGTACTGGGCCATCGCCTCGAGCTCGGTGAAATGGTTGAGGGCCGACAGGATGAAGACCCCCGAGAACAGGATCCGTCCGGTCCAGAAGAGGAAGGGCATCAGACTCCTCGGTCTTCGGCTCCGGGTTCGTCGCGCTCCGCGCGCAGCTCCTCGAGCAGGTCCACCGCTCGCCGGAGGTGCGGGATCACGATGGATCCCCCGACGACCAGGCCCACCTCGAAGGCTTCGAACAGCTCCTCGTCCCGGACGCCCTCCTCCCGGCAGCGGACCAGGTGGTAGCTCACGCAATCGTCGCACCGAAGGACCAGGGAGGCCACCAGGCCCAGCATCTCCTTCGTCCGGGCATCGAGCGCGCCGGGCTCGTAGGCGGCCCCGTCCAGGCGGAAGAAACGCCGGATGCCGAGGTTTCCCGAGCCGAGGATCTTCTCGTTCATTCGCTCGCGGTAGCTGCGGAACTCCTCGAGCCGGTCGGTCATCGCTCCTCCTCGCCGCGGTGGGCCCGCCAGGGCGTATCGGCCCGCCCTGCGCACGGAGAGGCATCATGTCGGGGGAGGCGCTGCACCGCCACGGGCTCGTCGGTCCCCCGCCGCGCCTACGGTCGTTAGATTGAAGACGGGCAGACGAGACAGAGGCCGATCGAAGCGAGGGGTTCCCTCACCCGACCGCGCCCACCGAGCCCGAGCCCCCCGGTACCCGATCCCCACCCCGAGCCGCAGGCGATCGGATGCAGGTCCAGCTCGTCTTCACGCTCCTTCTCGTGGCGCTCTCGTGGTTCCTGGCCGAGGACCTGGAGGACTGGTCCTTCTACCGCTGGTGGACCGCGGGCTGGCTCGCGCTCGCCGCGCAGATTCTCGTCGGGCGCGTCCTCCTGGACCTCCCGTCCATGTCGTCTCCGGGGGAGATCGGGTTCGCTGCCCTTCCGGTGCTCGGGGCGTGGGAGGTGACGGCCTTCGCCCTCGGCGCCGTCGAGCTCCTGCGCGGCCGCGGGATGGGGTGGCGGCTCGCGACGGCCGTGCTGGTCGCCGCCGCGCTGGCAGGCCTCGTCGTCGGGATCGGGAGCCTCCACTACGGGCCCACCTCGTTCGCGGCCGTCGCCCTTCAGACCACGCCGCGCAGCCTCGGCCTGGCCCTCGTCTTCCCGCTGTGCGCCGTGGCCTTCAGGCGCACGCACCGGGAGCGCGTCGGCGTGGCCGAGGCCCTGGTCATGTCGGGCTTCCTGCTGTACGGCCTCGACCAGGCCATCTACGCGTGGGGAGGCGTGCGGGACCTGCTTTCGCTCCACGGCGGAGGTCACGGCGCGCCCGGCCTCAATGGTCTCACCGTGATCTCGACCGCCGCCATTCAGGCGGATCTCGCCTGGGAGGCGGTCCTGGGCGTCGGCTCCGTCCTCTTGCTGCGGCGCGAAGGGCGGTCCGTGCGGCGCGCGCTTCGCCGGAGCGAGGCCCGTTACCGGAAGCTGTTCGAGCACTCGGTCGACGGGATCCTCCTCGTGGAGGAGAGGGGACGCGTGGTGGACGCCAACGCCTCCGCGCTGGAGATGCTGGACCGGAGGCTGAGCGAGCTCATCGACGTGCCGGTGGAGTCCCTGGTGGCCGGCGGGGAGAGGGCGGAGCTCGAGGCGCTCCTCGGATCCGAGGAGCGCACGCCGGAGGTGGAGGTGACCTTCCGTCGGGCCAACGACTCCGCCTTCCCGGTTGAGCTTTCGATGAGCTCCTTCGAGCACGCTGGACGCCGGGTGACGCAGGTGATCCTGCGCGACGTCACCACCCGGAAGGAGCTGGAGCGGAAGCTCGCGCACCGGGCCAACCACCATCCTCTCACCGACCTTCCGAACCGGATCCGGTTCAGGGAGGAATGTGAGGAGGCGTTGGCGCGAGTCCACCGGACCCACTCCCGAATCGGGCTCCTGTTCCTGGACCTGGACGGTTTCAAGGAAGTGAACGACACGCTGGGGCACGCCGCGGGCGATCAGGTGCTCATCGAGGTCGGCCGACGGCTCGCCGGGATCATCCGGCTGGGGGATGCTGTGGCTCACGTGGGCGGGGACGAGTTCACGATCCTCCTTCACGACACACTGGTTCCGGCGCAGCTGCTCGAGGCGGGTCGGCGAGCGCTGGACGCGCTGGAGGAGTCGATCCGGATCGGAGAGGAAGAGGTGCATTTGAGCGCGAGCGTGGGCGCCGCAATCTCTGGAGAGCAGGAGACATACGAGCGGATCGTCCGGCGGGCCGACCAGGCGATGTATCGGGCCAAGCGAGAAGGAGGTGCGCGGATCATCCTGGCCGCCGCGGACGGATGAGACGGATGCCCGCGGCTCGTCTCCGCCTTAACTTGAAGCGCCCATGACGCAGGTGGCTCTGGATCACGAGTTCGCGGCCATCCTCGACGGCTGCCTGGAGGCGCTCGGCGAGGAGGTCCACGCCGTGCAGGAGGAGCTCGCCCGGCGCGGTCTCGACGCGCCGCTCCCGGCGCGCGAGGGACGGGTGCAGGACGCGGCCGGAGGGAGCTTCCTCTACGAGTGGAAGATCCCGGATGGCCGCTTCGACATCCGACCCGATGACGCCGTGCGCGTCCGCACCGAGACAGCCGAGGCGCAGGGGTTCGTGCTCGGCTACCAGAGGGCTCGCTCCGTGGTGCGGGTGGCGGTGAGCGACTGGCTGGGCCGCCACCCCGAGCCGGTGGAGCTCGAGTTCGATCCCACCTGGCTCCTGTCCGCGCTCGCCGGCCGCCTCGAGGCCATGCGCGAGGAGCCGGGGCAGTACCACCCCGAGACCGTGCTCCGCCTGTTCGGCCGTGCCTACCCCGAGCTCGGAGAGGCCGAGCCTCTCCGGGCCACCTCCGGTGACCTCAACGTCTCGCAGCGCCGAGCGCTCGGGCGGCTCCTGGGGAGCGACGTGCACTTCGTGTGGGGGCCTCCCGGGACCGGGAAGACGCTGCTGCTGGGCCACGCCGTGGCCGAGCTGGCCGAGCGGGGGAACGTGCTGGTGGCGGCCACCACGAATGGCGCTCTGGACGAGGCGGCGGCCCGGGTGGCCGCGGTGCTGGGGCGCGGCGCCGTCGAGGCCAACCGCATCGTGCGGGTGGGTGCGGAGTACAGCGCCACAGGCGATCCCGCCCTCTCGCTGGACGCGGCCGTGGAGCGGCGGGTGCGGGGAGGCGCCGGCCGGCTCTCCGAGGCGCTCGAGGCGATAGAGCGCGAGATGCTGACCCGCACCCAGCGCCGCGAGGCCGGAGGAAGCCTCCGGCGGCGCCACGGTCGGCTCGTGGCCATGGCACGCACGACCCGGGACGACGAGGCGCTCCGGAGGCTCTCGCGCCTGGCCGGCGAGCTCCAGAAGCAGGCCATCCTGGCGCTCCGAGACGCGGACGTCGTCCTCACGACGCTGGCCCGGCTGGCCGTGTGGGACGACCTGGCCGCGCTCCGCTTCGACTCGCTCGTCCTGGACGAGGCGTCGACCTCGCCGCTCCCCTACGTGTGCCTGGCGGCCGCCCAGACCGCCGGCCGAGCCGTGGCGATCGGCGACTTCCAGCAACTCCCGGCGGTGGTGGTCTCGCGCGGCGAGTCGGCGGAGCGCTGGCTTTCCCGTGACGCTTTCCGCGAGGCCGGCGTGGTGGGCGACGCCCCTCCCGGCGAGATCGTGCTACCGGCCGCCCACGACCAGCTGTGCGCCATGCTCACCGAGCAGTATCGCATGGCCCCCCCGGTGCGCGAGCTGGTGAGCGACCTGTTCTACGGCGGCCGGCTCGAGGACGCAGCCTCGGTCGTCGAGCGCGCTGGCCCCGCCTGGCCTCTCGTCCTCCTCGACACCGACTCGTTGAAGCCGTCGGTCGAGCGCATCGAGGGTTCGCGGGCCAACGCCGAGCACGTCGAGGCGGTGGTCCGCTTCCTGGAGGTCGCGGCGAAGGAGGGCGTGCACGACGTGGCGGTAGTCGTCCCGTACCGGTTGCAGGCCCGGCGGCTGGGACAGCTGGTGCGCGCCCGTCTCGGGCGCGCGGCGCCCCGGGACCTCGAGGTGAGCACCGTCCACCGCTTTCAGGGCCGGGAGAAGAGCCTGGTGGTGTTCGACACCGTGGACGCGCCACCCGACCGAAGCTGGTTCCTTCACGAGGGGAGGAACCGGGACTTCCCGCGCCTCCTCAACGTGGCCCTGTCGCGCACCCGGCACATGCTGGTCGTGGTCGCCGCGGTCGAGGGCCTGCGGGAGGTGCTCCCGGAGGAGGCGCTCCTGAACCGCGTGGTGGACCGGATCCGGGAGCGGGGGGCCGTCCTCGACGCGAAGCGGATCGCCGACGCTCCGCGCCTGTTCCGGGAGGCGTCGTGAGAGTCATCGCGCAGCGCGCCTCGCGCGCCGAGGTTCGGGTGGAGGGCCGCGCCACCGGGTCCATCGGCACCGGGATCGTGGTGCTGGCCGCCTTCGCGCCGGGTGATGGCGAGGCGGAGCTGGCCTGGATGGCGCAGAAGCTGGCGGGACTCCGTGTCTTCCCCGACGAGGAGGGCCGCATGAACCGTTCGGTGCGGGACGCCGGCGGCGGCCTCCTCGTCGTGTCGCAGTTCACCCTGTACGGTGACGTCTCCCGGGGTCGGCGCCCCTCCTTCATCGACGCCGCCGATCCGGGTCCTGCCGAGAAGCTCTACGAGCGTTTCCTGGCGCTGTGCCGGGAGACCGGCGTCCCCGTGGAGAGCGGCGAGTTCGGTGCGATGATGGAGGTCGAGCTCGTCAACGACGGACCGGTCACGATCCTCATCGACCGGGACGCGGGCTGAACGTGGGCTGCGTGGGCGGCGTTCTGCGGCGTGGCTCCGTGGGGCGGGGAGGGGCGCGGGGGCGCGTCCCTGCGCTCGCCTTCACTTCGCACCCGCCGAGCACCTCGGCCTCGGGCCGGCGCACCGGAACGCCCAGGATCTCGGTCTTACGGGCATCCTTCGCTGCTTCGCCGCGGCTCGGCTGCGGGACGCATCCCCCGCGCCCCTCCCCCCCGCCGGGTCGGGCCCTGGCCGGGGTACGCCGCGCCCACGCCTCCAGATCGCCGTCCCGGCCGACGGGGACCGTGCCCCGGGGGAAGGGGAATGGCGGATCGGCCCGTGGCACGGGGCGGGCCAATGCCGGATCGACGCCCGGCGCGGACGGGAGGAGTGCCGGAGCGACCGCGGGGCCGACCAGGCACCGCTCTTCACACCGGGAGGGGAGCGGGCGACGGGGCTCTTCCGGCGCGGAGCCGGAGTGGAGCAGCGAGAAATGCGAGCTGGCCCCAGCGGCATGGCGAGAGGCGGTCCGCGCTCACGCCGCCACGACCGCCGGGTGCGGAGCGCAGGCGTAGAGAGTGAAGAGCCCCGCCGCCCGCTCCCCGGCCACCCCACCCCTCAGGATCGGAGTGATCGGCTCGGGGACGGACCCGGGCCGGGAGGCCCTCGCGGCGGCCCGTGGGGTAGGTCGCGCTCTGGCCCGGGCGCGAGCCGTGGTGGTGTGCGGAGGGCTGGGTGGGGTGATGGCGGCGGCCGCGGCCGGGTCCGCCGATGAGGGCGGGCTGGTGCTCGGCCTCCTTCCGGGCGAGGATCCCTCGGCGGCCGCGCCGGGTGTGACCGTACCCATCGCCACCGGACTCGGCGAGGCCAGGAACGTGCTCGTCGTCCGCGCCTCGGAGGCCGTGATCGCCGTGGCCGGAGGCTGGGGCACCCGGAACGAGGCCGCGTTGTGCCTCAAGCTCGGCATCCCGCTCGTGGGCCTGCTGGACTCGCTGGGCGAGCTGTTTCCGATCGATCGATTCATCGAGCCCGACGCGGCCGTGGCGCGGGCGCTGGAGCTCGCCACCGGCCGCAGGGGACACACGACACACGCGGAGATCCCATGATCGCCTACATCATTCTCGTCACCCTCCTCGTGGCGCTCATCGCGAGCGTCATCGCCTCTGCGACGCGCGACCGGCGGGAGTCCATCGCGGAGGATGCCCTCCCCGCCCCCGAGGCCCGGCAGGAAGCTCTCCTCGACGAGCTCAGGGAGCTGGAGTTCGACCACGAGACCGGCGTGGTGACGGAGGAGGAGTACCGGCGTCTGCGCCCCGAGCTGTCCCGCGAGGCGGTGGCCGCCCACGAGGAGGTCGACTCGGCCGTGGGGCCGTTCGCCGCCCGGGGGAACGGAGCCGGCGCTCCGGCCGTGTGCGCCTCGTGCGGCGAGCCGGTGCGGCCAGGGGCTCGTTTCTGCGCCGGCTGCGGGGCCCCGGTCGTGGGGAACAGGGCGCGCGAACAGGGCGCCGGCCCGGGCGGCAGGGAAGACCCCCCCGGATCGTCCGGCCGGCATGGTCCCCCGGTGGGTGGGGACGAGGCGTGAGCGACGGTCCGCCCGTCGACCTCCGGTCCGACACGGTGACGCGTCCCACGCCCGGGATGCGACGCGCCATGGCCGAGGCGGAGGTCGGGGACGACGTGCTCGGAAAGGACCCCACGGCGGGCCGGCTCGAGCGCCGGGTGGCCGAGCTCCTGGGCAAGGAGGCGGCGCTCTTCTTCCCCTCGGGCACACAGGCCAACCAGGCCGCCCTCCTCGTCCACGGGCGGTCCGGGACGGAAGCCATCTGCGAGGCCGAGACGCACGTCTTCCACTACGAGTACGCCGACGCCGCCTTCCTCTCTGGCATGCAGCTCCGGACCGTGACCTCCGACCGCGGGCACGTGACGCGGGAGGCCTACGAAGCCGCGATCCGGCCCGGCGACCCGCACCATTCGCCCACCAGCGTCCTGTGGATCGAGAACACGCACAATCTGCACGGCGGTGTCGTGGTGTCGCTCGCGGCGCTGCTGGAGGTGCGGGAGCTGGCCCGCGAACGAGGCCTGCCCGTGCACATGGACGGAGCGAGACTGTGGAACGCCGCCGCCACGGGCGCCGCCACCCTGGAGGAGTACGCCGCCTGCGCCGAGACCGTGATGGTCTCCCTCTCCAAGGGACTCGGCTGCCCGGTGGGCTCGATGCTCGCCGGCTCCCGCGAGGCCATCGAGGCGGCCTGGCTGGCGCGCAAGCGGCTCGGAGGCGGAATGCGCCAGGTGGGCATCCTGTGCGCCGCCGGCCTGTACGCCCTGGACCACCACCTGGAGCGACTCCCGGAGGACCACGCCAGGGCCCGCCGCCTGGCCGAGGCCTGCGGCTCCATCGACGGGCTCCGGGTCGACACGCCGGACACCAACATCGTCATGATCCACTGCGAGGAGGGGGCGCCCGGCCCCGAGGAGCTCTCTCGCCGGCTGGAGGAGCGGGGAGTCCTCATCTCGCCGGAGGGGCCCGGTCGGCTCCGCGCCGTGACCCACCTGGACGTGGACGATGCGGGGATCGACCGGGCGCTGGAGGCGCTGCGGGCCTCGGTCGCGCCGGTGGCGGCGTAGGGGAGGGGCGAGCGCGGCAGGCGTCGCGGTCTCGCTCCCGCGTTGACGCTCCCGTGACGCGGCGCCGGACGCTTCCGCGGGGCGCTCACGACGGTCTCGGCCGGACCCGAACAAATTGCGAAGGGTCGTCGCTCCGCGTATACTCGGAGTCCGCGATGGACGCCGCACGAACGAGAGGAAGAGGCAGGGAGCACCGATGCCGGTAGAGACCACGGAGGACCGGAAGAAGGCGCTCGACGTGGCGATCAGCCAGATCGAGCGGCAGCACGGGAAGGGCGCCATCATGCGGCTGGGAGCCGAGGGGGCGCGCGTGAAGACCGAGGCCATCTCCACCGGGGCCCTCAACCTGGACCACGCCGTAGGGATCGGGGGCGTGCCGCGGGGGCGGGTGACCGAGATCTACGGGCCGGAATCCTCGGGGAAGACGACCCTCACCCTGCACGTGATCGCCAACGCCCAGAAGGCGGGCGGGGTGGCGGCTTTCATCGATGCCGAGCACGCCCTGGACGTGCAGTACGCGGAGCGGCTGGGGGTCGACACCGAGAACCTCCTCGTCTCCCAGCCCGACACCGGCGAGCAGGCGCTCGAGATCGCCGAGGTGCTGGTACGCTCCGGGGCCCTGGACGTCGTGG
>CAYXHP010000134.1:0-12006 GCA_964465015.1 uncultured Gemmatimonadota bacterium | reverse complement strand
CGGCCAGCGCGATCGGGTCCGGCACGTCGAGCTGCTTGTAGGGGACCACGCCCGTCGCCACCAGGGAGACCACGATGTAGAGGGCCGTGCAGATGAGGAGCGACCCGATGATGGCCTTGGGCATGTCCTTCTGCGGGTTCTTCGCCTCCTGCGCCGCCGTGGTGATGGCGTCGAACCCGATGTAGGCGAAGAACACGATCCCCGCGCCGGCCATGATCCCGGTCCACCCGAAGGCTTCGCGGGTGCCGGCGTTGGGCGGGATGAAGGGGTGCCAGTTGGCGGGGTTGATGGCTGCCACGGCCCCGCCGATGAAGAGCAGCACCACGGCCACCTTGATGAACACGATGACGTTGTTGGCGGTGGCCGACTCGCGGATCCCGAGGACGAGCAGGGTGGTGACGCAGAAGATGATGAATACGGCCGGCAGGTTGAAGATCGCCGTGGCGTGGGGCAGGGCGGCCGCGTTCACACCGCTCTGCGTGAGGCTGTGCATGAGGTCCGTGCTCATCACCTGCCAGCCGTGCCCGGGCACCTGGATGAGGTGCGTGCCGCGCGCGGCCTGCACTTCGGGCGGGATGTAGATCCCGATTCCGTCCAGGAAGGACACCACGTAGCCCGACCACCCGATGGCCACGGTCACGGCGCCGAGCGCGTACTCCAGGATCAGGTCCCACCCGATGATCCAGGCGATGAGTTCGCCCAGGGTGGCGTACCCGTACGTGTAGGCGCTCCCCGCCATGGGGACGAGCGAGGCGAACTCGGAGTAGCACAGCGCGGCGAAGATCGAGGCCACGCCCGCCAGTATGAAGGAGAGAACGACCGCCGGACCGGCGTTCTGGGCCGCCACCGTCCCGGTGAGGACGAAGATCCCCGTGCCGATGATGGCTCCGACCCCGAGGAGCGTCAGGTTGAGCGCGCCCAGGGCCCTCCGCAGGGTCTGGTCGGTCCGCGCCTCGTTCTGGAGATCCGTGACCGTCTTTCGACGAAACAGCTTCACGTGCACCTCCCGGCCCGCGACGGGCGAGCCCCCTGGGTGAGTCGATCGACGCGGCCGCCTCCCCGCGAACGGGAGGCCGGGGTCACGTCCAGGCCAGCGCGCAAAGGAAGCGGTGCGGGGCGCCCGGCACAAGAGGCGCCCGCACCGGCCTCCTGCGGCTCAATTGGCGCCGGCGCCCTCCAGTTCCGTGCGCGCCGCGTCGATCTGATCGGCCACCGCCCGGAGCGTTCCGCCCACGATTCCGATCTCCTTCGTCGCCTCGTCCCAGCTGCGTTGCTCGATCGCCTCGCGGATGCCGGGCAGCGTCTTCACCCCGTAGCCGGTGTAGAAGCCGGGCGCGTAGATCTGGTGGCGGAACCAGGGGCGGCGCGGAAGGCCGTCGTCCCGGAGCATGGTCTGCTCCAGGCCCTGGAGGATGTCGTTGAGACGGCCGGAGGCGGCCTCCGGCGGGCTCTTCCCGCCCGCGGTGGCGCGGGCATAGGCCTCGGCGTACGCCTTCGCGCTGGCCTGCAGCCGCGCGACCGCGTTCTGCAGGGGAGAGAAGTCCAGGTAGGGAACGGTCGCCTGGCTGTCCGGCGGCGTGAAGGGCTTGGTCGGATCGTGCGCCATGCGGAAGGCGTTCTCTCCCACCAGGCGGTTGTGCTCCTCGGTGGCGCTCCGCAGCGAGTCGGCCAACCCCATCACCTGGTGCGCGTACGCACCCACGTGCCGGGCGAACGGCCCCATGGCGAAGGGGAGGACGGCCGCGTTCGCCGAGCGCAGGACCAGCCGGCCGCCTGTCTTGGCGAGCGCCACGCCGTAGTGCCAGCCCGGATCCCCGAACCGGCGGTACCAGTCGAAGGAGTCGTAGGCCGAGTGGTAGATCCCGGCGCCTTCGCCCTCGCCGCCGTAGCCGACGTTCAGCGAGGCGATCCCCAGGTGCTGCAGGAAGACCGTGTAGTCGGTGCCCGAGCCGAGCGGCGAGAGGGCGAGGCCGTGCTCGACCTCCTTGCCGCGCCCGATGGAGGCCAGGGCCAGCATCTCGCGCTGGCGGACGCTCACGCCCGTCTCGGGGTCGGGCACGTCGCCGGCCACCTGGTTGAAGAAGGTCTCCAGCGTGCCCGAGCCGCCGCCGCCCAGGAAGCCGCGGTCGTTGCTGTCCGAGTTGATGTAGAGGACCGCGTTCTTGCGGAGCTCCTGAGCGTGGTCCTCGCCCCACTCGGTGGAGCCCAGGAGGGCGGGCTCCTCGGCGTCCCACGAGGCGTAGACGATCGTGCGGCGCGGCTTCCAGCCGGATCTGGCCAGCTTCCCGATGGCCTGCGCCTCGGCCAGCAGCGCCACCTGCCCCGAGAGCGGGTCCTCGGCGCCGAACACCCACGCGTCCCGATGGTTGCCGCGCACCACCCATTCGTCGGGCCGTCCGGAGCCCCGGATCATCCCGATCACGTCGTAGGCCGGCGTGAGCTTCCAGTCGAAGGCGACCTTCAGGTGCACCCTGGCCGGGCCGGGGCCCACGTGGTAGGTGATCGGTAGCCCGCCGCGCCAGCTCTCCGGGGCCACCGGCCCGCCCAGGGCGGACAGGAGGTGCTGCGCCTCCCCGTACGCGATCGGGAGGACCGGGATCTTCATGATCGACTTCGCCGAGTCGCGCGACAGCCGCTTCGCGTTCGCCGTGGCACCGACGCCGGGCGTCAGGGGATCTCCCGGGTAGAGCGGCATGTCCAGCACCGACCCCCGCTGGACGCCCTCGGCCGGCCGGAACGGACCCTTCGGATAGGCGTCGCCGGCGTGGTATCCGTCGTCCAGCGGATCCGAGTAGAGGATGCAGCCGATCGCACCGTGCTCGGCCGCCACCTTGGGCTTGATCCCGCGCCACGAGCCCCCGTAGCGGGCGATGACGATCTTCCCTTTCACGTCGATCCCGAGCCGCGCCAGCTCCTCGTAGTCGCGCGGGATGCCCTGGTTCACGTAGACCAGGTCCGAGGTCACGTCCCCATCGGCCGAGTAGGCGTTGTAGGGCGGCAGCCGGTGCTCGTAGATGCTGGACGTCGCGTCCCCGTCGACCGGCGGCTCCTTGAGCGTGGCCGCGTAGTGGGTCGGGGCCACCAGCTCGAGCACCCGCTCCTTCGGGGTGGGGAAGAGCACCTGGTAGGTGTCGATCCGCGTCTCGAAGCCCCACGCCCTGAACAGCGAGTCGACGAACATCGCGTTCGCCTTCCCGTGCGGGGAGCCCACCTGGTTGGGCTCCGAGCTCATGCGCTTGTTCCAGGCCTCCAGGTCGCTCTCGTGCAGGGCCGAGTCGAAGCTCGCCTCCAGCGAGCGCTCGCGAGCAGACCCCTCGGCGGAGAAGCCTAACATGCCCGAGGTGTCGGCCGGAGCGGCCGCAAGAGCGGGCGCGACACGGAGCTCGGCGCCCCGGCCCGGGGTGCCGATCAGGAGCAGGAGCGGGAGTGCGAGGGCCGGGAGGGCCCGCGTGGGATCGTCGAGCATGAGCCAGCCGCCTCCGTAGGGGGGAACGGGATCGTGACCGGGATCCGGATCGCCCCAACTTGGCCGGTGTCCCGGCCGCCGGCAACGGCGCGCGCGGCCGCGTGCTGGCGGAGGGACCGCCGGCGACCCAGCTTGCGGCATGTCGCAGCCCTCCCCGGCCCCCGGCCATCCCCACGCTTCCGAGCCCGCGGCCCGGGAACGCCTCCCGCGCCGGCTGGGCGTATGGAGCGCCGCCGCGGTCCTGGTGGGGAGCACGATCGGGAGCGGCATCTTCCGCGTGCCCAGCACCGTGGCCGCCGACGTGGGGACTGTGGGCGCGCTGGTGCTGCTGTGGATCCTGGGCGCGGCGATCGTGGTGTGCGGGGCCCTCACGCTCTCCGAGCTCGCCACCCTCGTCCCCGAGGAGGGGGGCGTCTACGTCTACGTGCGCGAGGCGTTCGGGCCGCTGCCAGCCTTCCTGTTCGGATGGACCGAGATCCTCCTCATCCGGCCCTCGGCCCTCGGGGCCCTGGCGATGGTCTTCGCGGGCTACACGGGCACCTTCGCCCACCTGTCGGACACCGGCATCCGCGTCGTGGCGGCCGCGGCGATCGCCGTCGTGGGAGCGACCAACATCCGGTCGGTCGTGTGGGGAGCGAGCCTCGAGAACGTGACCACGGCCGCGAAGGTACTGGCCCTGGTGGCCCTGGTCGCCGTCGCCTTCCTGTTCGGGGGAGCGGGGGGTGGGGGCGCCCTGGCGGGTCCGCTTCGCCTCGAGCCCACCACGTGGGGTGGCTTCGGCGTGGCGCTCATCGCGGTCCTGTGGGCCTACGACGGTTGGGCGGATCTGACGTTCATGGCCGGGGAGGTCCGGGACCCCTCGCGGACGCTCCCCCGCGCGCTCCTGGGTGGGACGCTCGCGATCGTGGTCATCTACCTGCTCATCAACGGCGCGTACCTCTACCTGCTGCCCATGGACCGGATGGCGGGCTCCGAGCTGGTCGCGGCCGACGCGGCGACCGTCGTGTTCGGGCAAGCGGGAGCGGCGATCGTGGCCTCCCTCGTCATGCTCTCGACCTTCGGCTCGCTCAACGGGTCCATGATGACCGGACCGAGGATCTTCTGGGCCATGGCCGACGACGGCCTCTTCTTCCGCCCGGTGGCGGCGGTGCACCCTCGCTGGCGCACGCCGTGGGCGGCCATTCTCCTGGCCACCGCGCTGGGGATCGGGTACGTGTCCTTCCGGACGTTCGAGCAGCTGGCCGACGCCTTCATCCTCGGGATCTGGCCCTTCTACGCGCTGGCCGTGGCGGCCATCTTCGTCCTGCGCCGCCGCCGACCCGACGCCCGGCGCCCCTTCCGGACCCCGGGCTACCCCGTCGTACCACTCGTCTTCCTGCTCGCCTCCCTGGGGCTCCTGGTCAACGCCACCATCCAGCAGCCCGGCTCCACCCTCCTCGGCTTCGGTCTCATCCTGCTCGGCATCCCGGTCTTCTGGCTGTGGCGCGGATTCGGTGGGGCACGGGAGCACGGAGCCCCCTGAGCCGGATCACGCCGGGAGGGCGGGACGCGGTCCGCTCGGCTCCGTCGCCGGGCGGCGCACCGCCGGGCTCGGGCCGGCGACTCCCCCGGCGCCTCGGTCCCTGGAGCGCGGGTGCGGTGCTCGTCGGCATCACGATAGGGAGCGGGATCTTCCGCGTGCCCAGCACGGTGGCCGCCGATGTCGGGTCCGTCGGGTCCGTGGCCCTCGCGTGGACCGCGGGCGCCGTCATCGTCGCCTGCGGCGTGCTGAGCATCGCCGAGCTGTCGGCCATGCTCCCGGAATCGGGCGGCCTCTACGTCTTCCTGCGGGAGAGCTTCGGACCGGTGGCGGCCTTCGCCTACGGGTGGGTGGACCTCCTGCTCACCGCGCCGGCGGCCACGGGAGCCATCGCCATGGTCTTCGCGGGATACCTCGGCGCCTTCGTGCCCCTGTCCGACAGGGGCGTCCACCTGGCCGCCGCCGGCGCGATCGCAGTGGTCGGGGCGGCCAACGTCCGCTCGGTGCTGTGGGGGGCCGGCCTCGAGAACGTGACCACGGCCGCCAAGACCCTCGCCCTGGTGGGCCTCGCCGCGTTGGCCTTCGCGCTCGGTGGAGCGGCCGGCGGCCCGGCCGGCGCCGAGGGGGCGACCGGAGCGGCGGGCGCGGTCGCCGCGCCCGGAGCGCTGTCCGGTCCGCTGAGCTTCGCGCCGTCGTCGTGGGGCGGCTTCGGTCTCGCGGTGATCGCCGTGCTGTGGGCCTACTCGGGGTGGGCGGACCTCACCAAGATCTCGGGGGAGGTGCGTGATCCCGGGCGCACGCTGCCCCGGGCCCTCCTGGGCGGGACCCTGGTGGTGGGGCTGGTCTACCTGCTCGTCAACGCGGCCTGCCTCCGGCTCCTCCCGCTGGATCGCATGGCTGGCTCGCGGCTGGTCGCGGCCGACGCGGCCACGGTGGTGTTCGGTCGACCGGGCGCCGCCGCGGTGGCGGCCCTGGTGGTGCTCTCCACCTTCGGTTCCCTCAACGGGTCCATGATGACGGTGCCGAGGGTGTTCTGGGCCATGGCCGACGATGGTCTGTTCTTCCGCCCCGTGGCGGCCGTGCACCCGCGCTGGAGCACGCCCTGGATCTCCATCCTCGTGACCAGCGGCCTCGCCATCGTCTTCGTCTCGTTCCGGAGCTTCGAGCAGCTGGCCGACGCGTACGTGCTGGGCATGTGGCCCTTCTACACACTGGCCGTGGCGGGCCTGTTCGTCCTCCGCCGCCGGCGACCCGACGCGCCGCGCCCGTTCCGCGTCCCCGGCCACCCCTGGGTGCCCCTCGTCTTCCTGGCCGCCTCGGTCGGGCTCCTGGCCAACGCGGTCGTGCAGCGCCCGGTCTCCAGCCTCCTGAGCTTCGGTCTCATGCTCCTGGCCGTCCCGGCCTACCACGTCTGGCGGCGATCCCGCTCTCGCGGCTGACGCCGAGCGGTCGATCTCGCGAGGGCGACGTCTCGACTGGCGACCCTGCCGGCGCGGGCCCAGCTTGGGTGGTGACCCCGCAGCACCGTTCCTTCGACCCCGGAGGAGCCCATGAGCACTGTGGCCGGACGCAGCATGACGGACCGCATGAAGGGAGCGGCCCTGCTGGACATCCCCACCTACGAGGAGGTCGAGCACGACCTGCACGCCACCGGCCAGGCGGCCGGCGTGGTGGCGCTCTCGGCCGCGGCCAGCGCGATCGGGTCCATCGGCCACGGCGGCTTCGCCGTGTTCGGCGGCCTGGTGTGGGCGTTCATCGGCTGGATCGCCTGGTCCGGAGTGACCTTCTTCATAGGCACCCGTCTCTTCGAGGCGGAGGCCACCTGGGGCGAGGTGCTGCGCACGGTCGGCTTCGCGCAGGCGCCGGGTGTCCTGGCCGTGCTCGGCATCCTCCCCCTGCTCGGAGGGCTGGTGCGCCTGGCCCTGTTCTTCTGGATCCTGGCCACGGTGATCGTCGGGCTCCGGCAGGCGCTCGACGTCTCGACCGGAAAGGCCGTGGCCACCGCGGTCATCGGGTGGCTGGTGGTGGTGATCCCGGCGATGATGCTCGGCGCGATCGGGGCCCTGACGACGCACTGAACTGGCCGGCGCGCTCCCTGTCGGCTAACTTTCGGGCCGGGCGGGGCCGGCGGCGCGATGCCGGCGGCGTCACCGCCCCGAAGGCAGGGGACGCCATGGAGAGGCGCACCGCTTACTGCTCCGCGTGCGACCGGCCGGTTCCGGTCCTCCTCGATCCGGCCGCCGAGGAAGGCGTGCGCTTCGCGCCCGCGGACGCGGCCCGGGTGATCTGCCTGGACTACGGAGTCCGCTGCACCGGGGCGCTCTGTCCGCTGTTCTCCTTCCGCGATCACCCGCCCCTCTCCCTCTCCGGTCCGCCCAACGCCGCCTCGCCGGCCGGGGGCGCGGGACGTCCGGTCCCGCCACGCCGTCGGACGCCGGCCACCGACCGCTCGCAGGCCGGACGCGCGGCGCCGCCCGCCACCAGCTGAAGCTGCCGATCCGCGCCCCCGGGCGCTCTTGACGTCAAAATATATTACAAGTAGATTACGACCGTGATATAAAGGAGAGAGATATGCCCGCTTCACGCAGCCCGCGGGACCTGGTCTTCACCCTGTTCGGGGAGTACCTCCTCCACCGTCCCGGCGCCGTCTGGGTCGGGAGCCTGATCGCGCTGCTCGAGCCTCTCGGCCTGTCCGAGGGCGCCGCCCGCACCGCCCTCTCCCGCATGAGCTCCCGCGGCTGGCTCGTCTCCGAGCGCCGCGGGAGGAACGCCTTCTACTCCCTCACCCGGAAGGGCCGGGCTCTGCTCGAGGAGGGCGAGGCACGGATCTACAGGCCCACCTGGGACCGGCCCTGGGACGGAACCTGGTGCCTGGTCCACTATTCGATTCCCGAGGAGGACCGCTCGCTGCGCGACCGCCTGCGGCTGCGACTCTCCTGGCTCGGGTGCGGGTCGATGGGCGGCGGCCTGTGGATCACCCCCCACGACCTCACCGATCGAGTGGAAGCGCTGGCCGCGGCCCTGGAGATCGAGGAGGGCCTGGAGGTGTTCGGCTCGGCCCGGGCCGCCTTCGAGCGACCCGAAGAGATCGTGAGGCGCAGCTGGGACCTGGCGTCCGTGCACGGCCGGTACCTCGACTTCATCGATCGTCACCTGGCACGGCTGCGGCGCTGGGAGGCGGAGCTGGAAGGCCGGCGGACCAACGCGGACCCCGACGGATGCGCTCCTCGGGCGGCCCCGAAGGGCGCGCGAGCCGCCCGAAACGGCCGCGGAGAGATATCCGGCTGGAACGGACGCGAAGCGGCCGCCTCCGCGGGCGAGCGCGCATTCGTGGAGCGTTTCGACCTCGTGCACGAGTACCGGCAGTTCCCGTTCGAGGACCCGTACCTCCCCCGCCGCCTGCTGCCGGACGACTGGGCGGGCGACTGCGCCGCCGGGCTCTTCCAGCGGCTGCACGACCTCCTGGCCACACCGGCGGAGTCGTTCGTGGACGGGGTCCTGGCGCGGGCTCAGGAGGAAACCGACTCGACGGTGAGCGTCGCAGCCGGATGAGGCGATGATCGCATAGACCCACGGAGGAGCCATGTCGCATTTCGAATCCCGGCCGGCCGGCAGCTTCGACTTCCAGGACATCCTGTACGAGAAGAAGGACTGGGTGGCCCGAGTCACGCTCAACCGCCCGCACAACTACAACGCCTACTCGACCCCGGCCCTCCGCGAGCTGGCCACCGCCTTCCAGGACGCCGCCTTCGACGACTCGGTGGCCGTGGTCGTCTACACGGGCACGGGCACGGACGCCTTCTGCACGGGGGGCGACGTGAAGGAGTACGAGCGCCTCTACACGGATCGGCCGCGCGACTACTGGAAGTACATGCAGCTCTTCCGCAGCTACCTGGAGAGCATCCTCCGCTGCGGCAAGCCGGTGATCGCGCGCCTGAACGGCATGGCGGTGGGCGGCGGCAACGAGTCGCAGATGGCCTGCGACCTGGCGTTGATCGCCGAGCACGCCTGGATCGGGCAGGTGGGCACGCGCGTCGGGAGCGTGGCGGCGGGTGGGGCCACGCAGTGGCTCCCGATCCTGGTC
Organism: uncultured Gemmatimonadota bacterium; assembly: GCA_964465015.1. Classification (GTDB taxonomy): domain Bacteria; phylum Gemmatimonadota; class Gemmatimonadetes; order Palauibacterales; family Palauibacteraceae; genus Humimonas. The sequence goes on along the minus strand of CAYXHP010000134.1, from coordinate 2,937 downwards.
GGCGACCGGCGCGCCCGGGAGATCCTGTATCTGAACGAGCGCATCTCCCCGCAGAAGGCCCTCGACTGGGGGCTCGTAAACCGCGTCGTCCCGTCGGTGGTCCGCGATGGCTCGTTCGTGCACGGGGCCACCCAGGAGGAGATCGAGAAGGCGCGGAAGGGCGAGGACGGCTACGGCCTCAGCCTCGAGGCGCTGGACCGGGCCGTGGACGAGGTGGTGGACAAGCTCCTGGAAAAGTTCGCCGAGTGCACCCGCTTCACCAAGCTCCAGGTCAACGTGTGGAAGGAGATGGCCTGGAACCAGACGATCGGCGCCGCCGGCGACTGGCTCTCCGTCCACTACACCGGCTTCGAGCCGTGGGAGGGCATGCGGGCCTTCGTCGAGAAGCGCGCGCCCCGCTACCGCCACCTGCGGGAGCTGGGCGCCACGGGCGGCTCCAGCGAGTTCGTGTGGGGGCCTTACCGCCGCACCTGCCCGTCGTGCGGCGCCGAGGGGATCCCGGCCGGCTTCACCTTCTGCGGCGCGTGCGGCGCGCCCCTGGGCGAGTCGGGCACGAACGGCGACTCGAGCACCGCGCACCCCGCGGCGGCCGGAGCCGCCGGCGAGTCCGGTGTCTGAGTGGGCGGCGGGCGACGTGGTGAGCGCGCCCCTGGTCCGATGCGAGCGGGAGGGCGGCGTCCTCCGGCTGGTACTCGATCGGCCGCCGCTCAACGTGGCCAACCTGGCCATGCTCGAGGCGCTCGAGGCCGCGCTCCGAACGGAGGCTCGCTCCCCGGAGACCCGTGTCGTGGTGCTGGCGGGAGCGGGTCGGGCCTTCTGCGCCGGGGCGGACGTGGCCGACCACCGGCCGGCGCGCGCGCCGGAGATGATCCGGGTGTTCGGCACGGTCATCCGGGCGCTGCTCTCGCTCGAGGTGCCGTCGGTGGCTGTGGTGCACGGCGCGGCGCTGGGCGGGGGGTGCGAGCTGGCGCTGGCCTGCGACCTCGCATGGGCCCGCGAGGATGCGCGCTTCGGGCAGCCCGAGGTGCGGGTGGGTGCCTTCCCGCCCGCGGCGGCGGCGCTGCTTCCGCGCCGGGTCGGCCCGGCCGCCGCGCTCGACCTCGTGCTGACCGGCCGGGTGGTGGATGCGCAGGAGGCCCTGCGGCTGGGGATCGTGACCCGCGTGTCGCCGGCGACCTCCTTCGAGGAGGACGTGCGCTCGTGGACGGGGGAGCTGGCCGGGCTGAGCCGTCCGGTGGTGGCCCTGGCTCGGCGGTCGGTGCGGGCCGGGTCGGAGCTGCCGATCGAGTCGGCCCTCGACCGGGCGGACGCGCTGTACGTGGAGGATCTCCTCGCGCTCCGGGACGCGGCGGAAGGCGTGGCCGCGTTCCTGGAGAAGCGGGAGCCGGTCTGGACGGACGCGTAGCGGGAAGCTCCCGGGCGCCGCGCCCGGGAGCGCTCGCGGGAGGCACTGCGATGAATGGCACGCGATGGGTGCGGTGGGTGGCCGGGTGCCTGGCCTTCGCGGTCGACCTGGTGATCGCCACGGTCACGGGAGGATTCTCGTGAGCGCCGCGGCGGGCTCCACCGGCGGGACCGCCGGTCCGGGGCCGCGTGCGGGGTCGGCCGGTCCGGGCTCCGGTCCTCTGGGCAACGGCGGGCCGCCCGCGGCCGCGTACGATCCGTTGCTCCCGGTCGGACCCGGCGCGCCGCTGGAAGAGACGTTCGGCGCCCTGCGCGAGGTCGTGGAGGACATGGACTTCCCGACGGTGCGCGCGTGGAGGGAGCGGGGCGGCAAGGTCCTGGGTCACTTCCAGGTCTACTTCCCCGAAGAGCTGGCGCACGCGGCGGGGATGCTTCCCGTCAAGATGCGCGGCGGGACCGTCGAGCGCCGGGACGCCGACTCCTTCTTCGGCTCCTACATCTGCTCGGTCCTGCGCACCACGCTCGAGCTGGCCCTCACCGGCCGGCTGGCGCCGGACCTGTTCGTGACCCACCCGATCTGCGACGCGGCCCGCAACCTGGCCGGGATCTGGGCGCGCAACCTGGAGACGCCGGTCGACACGCTCTACTTCCCGCAGAACCCGAACTCGAGCTTCTCGGCCGACTACCTGGCGGCCGAGTACGGCCGCGTGCTGGAGGGGATCGAGGAGATCGCCGGTCGGCGCGTGTCCAGGGAGGACCTCCGGGCCTCGATCCGCGTGTTCGACGAGAACCGGCGCCTGCTCCGGGACCTGTACCGGATCAAGCGCGAGGAGCCGTGGAAGCTGCCGGTCCACGAGGCCTACGTCCTCACCGTCGTCGGGGGGCTCGTGACCCGCGAGGAGCACAACGCGCTCCTGGCCGACGTCCTCCCGCGGATCCGGGAGCGGGAGGCGCACCGACAGGACCGGATGCGGGTCGTGTTCGAGGGGGGCTTCTGCGAGCAGCCGCCGCTCGACCTCCTGAGCGCGATCTCCGAGTTCTGCTACGTGGTCGACGATGACCTGCTGATCGGGCTGCGGTGGATCCTGGACGACGTCCCCGCCCACGCGGACGACCCGCTGGCCGCCCTCGCCCGGGCCTACCTGGACCACTCCTCCTACAGCCCGGTGCAGCACGACCTCAGGAAGCCCAAGGAGAAGATGCTCCTGGAGCGGATCCGCGCCTCCGGGGCGGAGGCCGCCATCGTGTCCGCGGCCAAGATGTGCGAGCCCGGCCTCGATGAGCAGGTGGCCTACGCCGAGGCGCTCGAGCGCGAGGGGATTCCGTTCTTCCTCACCGAGTTCGAGGAGCAGATGCGCAATTTCAGCCACCTGCAGATCCAGCTCGAGACCTTCGTCGAGAACCACCTCCTGTTCGAAGGAGTGGAGACATGAGCGCCACGGAGACCGCCACCGGGACCGACGGCGTCGGCGGACGGGGGACGACCGGCGCGGACGAGATCATGGTCATCGGCGGCGAGGACGTGTTCCGCGA
>CAYXHP010000133.1:0-8999 GCA_964465015.1 uncultured Gemmatimonadota bacterium | reverse complement strand
CGACAAGCTCTCGACGTGGCTGGAGGAGACCCCGTCGGCCGGCCGCTCGATCATCGAGAAGGCGGTGCAGTCGGCGCGGGCGCGCGAGGCGGCCCGCAAGGCGCGCGATCTCACCCGCAAGCGCTCGGCCCTCGAGACCGGGATCCTGCCGGGCAAGCTCGCCGACTGCTCGATCACCGACCCCGAGCTGTCCGAGATCTTCATCGTCGAGGGCGACAGTGCCGGTGGGAGCGCCAAGCAGGGCCGGAACCGGAGTTTCCAGGCCATCCTGCCGCTCCGGGGCAAGATCCTGAACGTGGAGAAGGCCCGGATCGACAAGATCCTCTCCAACGAGGAGATCCGGGCCATGATCACGGCCATCGGGGCCGGGATCGGCGAGGAGTTCGACCTGGCCGAGACCCGCTACCACAAGATCATCCTCATGACCGACGCGGACGTGGATGGCGCCCACATCCGGACGCTCCTCCTCACGTTCTTCTTCCGGCAGATGAAGGAGCTCATCGAGGCGGGCTACATCTACATCGCCCAGCCGCCCCTCTACCGCGTGCACAAGGGCAAGCAAGAATTCTACTGCTACACGGAGGAGGAGCGCGAGTCGATCATCGAGCGGCTCGGGGACGGGAAGGGCCGGAGCGGGATCGGGGTGCAGCGCTACAAGGGGCTCGGGGAGATGAACCCGGACCAGCTGTGGGAGACCACCATGAACCCGGAGAAGCGCACCCTCCTCCAGGTGACGATCGACGAGGCTACCGCGGCCTCACGGCTCTTCGAGGACCTGATGGGCGAGGACGTGGACCCCCGGCGCGAGTTCATCGAGAAGAACGCCAGGTACGTGAAGAATCTGGACGTGTAGGGGCCTCCCGGGATCGCGGGGCACCGAGCTACACCGCGCGGGACCGGTGGTCGGTTCGGGGGAGTGTGCCGTCCGCCGGCCGTCGCATCGCGGTCGCGCCCGGGGCGCGTGTGGCGCGCAAGGTCCGAACGGTTTCCTCGACCTGTCGCACCGCGGTCCCCAGGTAGTGCGTCGGGTCGAAGATCTCATCGAGTTCCGCCTCGGAGATCAGGCCCGCCAGCGACCGGTCGGTCGTGACCACGTCGCGGAAGGGCCGTCCCTGTTCGCGGCAGCGGCGGGCGCACTCGTGGAGGCGGGTGTGCGCCCAGTCGCGCTTCCCCGTTTTGCGGTAGAGGTGGATCATGAGCCGCTCGGCGACCGCCTGGCCGCCGACGTGGGGGTGGTCCAGGTTCGCGCGCATCCGGTCCGCGTTCACGACCAGACCGCCGACCACCTCCGTGATCGTCGTCAGCGCGCGCGCGGTCATCATGAAGCTACCCGGCAGCGCCGTGTACTGCACCGGGATGCGCGTAGAATCGCGCTGGTCGTGCATGACGACGTCATGCATCGAGAGCGCGTAGCCTCGCACGAGGCTGGCCAGGCCCGCGACCTGTTCGCTCGACTCGGGGTTGATCTTGTTGGGCATGGTGCTGCTGCCGTAGCGATCCCCGTGGAACGGCTCCTCGACTTCGGCCACCTCCGACCGCTGCAGCCCGACAATGCTCATGCCCATGCGGGCGAGCGAGCCACACAGCATGGCCAGGTTCGAGGTCAGCTCGACGAACCGGTCGGTCCGCGAGTGCAGCGCGATCATGGGCCTGGCCAGCCCGAGCCCGCGGCACACCTCGAGCTCGAGCTCGAGGGTCCGCTCCGTACCCGCCAGCTCGACGTACGCGCTCTGGGTCCCGACCGCGCCACCCAGGCTGGCGAAGGCCCATCGGGCCCGCGCTTCCGCCATGCGCGTGGTGTGGTCGCGGACCTCGGCGGCCCACAGGGCCAGCGTGAAGCCGAGTGTGAGCGGCACGGCATGCTGCTGATGCGTCCTGCCCATCATGACCGTGTCGCGGTGCGCGAGCGCCCGGTCACAGAGCGTTTCCTCGAGCTCCACCAGCTGTCGGCCCAGGATGTCGTCCGCTTCCCGAATCTGTAGGACAAGGCCGGTGTCGGTGATGTCCTGGGTGGTCGGTCCGACGTGGAAGTGCTCGGCCGCCGGCCCGCAGTCGTCCCGGAACGCCTTGAGGAAGGCGACCATCAGGTGGCCGTGCGCGGCTTTCTTGCGGCGGATGTCCGCCACCGGGAGGCCGTCGGGGTCCAGGTGATCGAGGATCACCCTGGCCGCGTCCCCGGGAATCAAACCCAGTCGCGCCTGCGAGCGCGTGATCGCGGCCTCGACGTCCATCCACCGACGCACCGTGTTCTCCTCGGACCAGACCGCACGCATGGCGGGCGTGCTGACCATCTCCTCGAAGAGGAGCGAACGAAACGGGATCAGTGTCTCCATGCGGTGGCTCCCATCCTGTTCCGTTGGCTGCGGCGCGTGCTGGAAATATAGTGTGGAAGTCGAGTTTCGGGTGTCCGGGCGGTCGAGCGGGCAGGGAGGATGGAGTGTCTCGTACGGATTTCGGAGCTACGCCCCCCGGCGCCGGACACGGTGATCTGGATCCCGATCCGCTCTCGGCCCGTGCCGTTGTCGGCATTGGATCGCTGATCCGGGACCTTTCGCTGCTCACGGCCGAACTCGGCCGTCTGCGGGACGCGATCCGCGCCGGCAGGACGCCGCTGCCCGGTGACCTCTTCTCCGGGATCGACGTGGTGCCCGATCCGGCGCGCGACGCGCGGGTCGGGGACGTCGTTCTCTTCGAGCACACCACCGAAGGCGGATATCCGGACATCGAGACGCTCGAAGGGCGAAGGGTGCCGCTGGAGGTGGGCGGTCTCTACGTCGGCGTCCTGTGCGCCCGAGTCTCGACGAAGCTCCTCTCCGGTGAGGTCCCGCCAGGCACGCGATGGCGCGGCGGCCGCTCCATGCAGCTCATCGCGCAGGCGGGCGGTGTCGGACGCGCCACGGGGTTCTCGCCGGTGATGGTCCGGGAATCGGGCTCGGGGGTGGCGCCGGGCGTCCGTGTCGTGGGCACCCTGCGCGATCGTGCAAGCGGCGAACTGCTGAACACGATCGACCGGGCCGAGCGCTCGCCTCTCCTGGCACCGGCGGCTGCCTGGCCACCCACGGTCGTCGTGGTTGGGACCGCCACGACCGTGGGCAAGACGACCGTCTGCGCTCACCTGATCCGCCACCTGCGCGCGTCGGGATCGTGCGGCGCGATCAAGGGGGCTGGAACCGGCTGGTACGAGGAGGTGCAGCTGCTGGCCGACGCAGGGGCAGACCCCGTGCTCGACTTCCCGGTCGCCGGCCTCCCGACGACTCACGGGGTCGGCGCCCACACGTACCTGGCCGCGATCGATCGCCTGCTGGCGGAGATGCTGGCGCCGGCCACGGCGCCGGAGGCCCTGATCATCGAGCTGGGCGGCGACCTGATCGCCGGCAACGTGCCGACGTTCCTCTCCGAGCGACGGCTGATGGAGAAGGTTCGTGCCGTGCTGGTCTGTGCAGAGAGCGCGGTCGGTCTCGTGGGCGCGATCCGCGGCCTCGAGCCCCGCCATCTGCCGCTCTTCGCGGTGCTTCCCTACGATGCGAACCCGGAGGGATTCTACGTGCGCGTGGAGCCACTGCTGCGCGACGGCACGCTGCGCGGAATCGTCGACTTCGCCAAGCCGGAGGTCGCGGCGCTGCGCGACCCGGGGCGCGAGTACTGTCGGCATCACGACGCTATCCTGTCGGAAGGGAACCTGGTCGCGCGGATCCTCGGCGGTTCCGGGTAGCCGGGCCGGGATGCGTCCAGGAGGTGGGGTCGGCAAGGCTAGCTCACCAGCATCTCCGCCGTGGCCGGCCGCGGCACGCTCCGGGCTCGCTCCAGCACGTGGGCGGCGTTGATGATGCCGATATGGGTGAGCGCCTGCGGGTAGTTGCCCAGCATCTCGCCGGTCGCCGGGTCCACCTGCTCGCTGAACAGCCCCAGCGGCCCGGCGTGGCTCACGGCCCGCTCGAACAGCTCCTCGGCCCTGGCCACGTTTCCCTGGAGCGCAAGGGCCTGCACCAGGTTGAAGCTGTTCATCCAGAAGGCCCCTTCCTGTCCGTCCAGGCCGTCGGGCCCGCGGTAGCGGTACAGGAGGCCCGAGTCGTGCCCCAGGTCGGTCTGGATCCGTGCCACCGTGGCGCGTACTCTCGAGTCATCGGCGGGCAGGAAGCGCACGAGCGGGATGAAGAGACCGGACGCGTCCACGCGGTCCGTGTCGTAGTGCTGGACGAAGGTCCCGCGCGCCGCGTTCCATCCGCGGCCGAGCACCTCCCGGCGGATGGCGTCGCGCTCCCTGCGCCAGCCGTTCACGTTCCCGGGGAGCCCGAGCTCGCGCGCGGCCCGGATGGCCCGGTCGAGACCCACCCAGCACATCACCTTGCTGAACACGAAGTGACGGGGCGGTCCGCGCACCTCCCAGATGCTGCGGTCGGGCCGGCGCCACGTGGCCGCGATCTCGTCGGCCAGGTGGCAGCACAGCTCCCACAGGCCCTCGGTGATGGGACCGCGCTTGCGCCAGATGTGCACGGCGTCGAGCACCTCCCCGTAGATGTCGAGCTGGAGCTGGCGAGCCGCCCCGTTCCCCGTCCGCACGGGCCGCGAGCGCCGGTAGCCCTCCAGGTGGTCCAGCTCCTCCTCCGGTAGCTCCCGCTCTCCCTCCACTCCGAACAGGACCTGGAGGTCGCCCGTCCGGTGCCGTGCCACCTTCTTCAGGAAGGCCATGTAGCTCTCGAGCTCCTCGTACTTGCCCAGCGCGTGCAGTGCGAACAGCCCGTACGCCGAGTCCCGCAGCCAGCTGAAGCGGTAGTCCCAGTTCCTGCCGCCGCCCACCGCTTCGGGCAGCGAGGTCGTGGGCGCCGCCACCACGGCCCCGGTCGGGGCGTAGACGAGGGCCTTCAGAAGGAGGGCCGAGCGCTCGACGAGCGCCCGGTGCGGCCCCTCGTATCGGATGCCGGAAGCCCACCGGCGCCAGAACGACCGCGTGGTGAGGAGGGCCCGGTCGGCGCCGTAGTCGACGATCGGCCACACCTCGTCATCGTCGTGCCGGAGGACGAGGAGCCGGCGATCGCCCGCCCGCAGGCGCAGGAGCGCCCGTGCCTCGCCGTCCGACTCGGCGACGCTCCACTCCTCGCCCGCGATGCCCGACAACGCCAGCCGCCCGTGCTCGTCATCGGAGGCCAGGAGGCCGTGCCGGCGCACGCTGTACCGCGTCGATCGGCGCCCGTAGTCGAAGCCGGGCCGGAAGCGCACCTCGATCTCGACCTCGCCCTCGGTGACCTCCAGTCGGCGGTGGATCTCGCGGTGGTCGTGCGCTCCCGGACGGGTCGAGGCGACGGGCATGAGGTCGGTGAGCTCCAGCGTTCCGCCGGGACCTCGAAAGGTCGTCACGAGGATCTGTGTCCCCTCCTCGTAGCGCTGCGCCGAGTCCGACGGTCGGGAAGGGGCCACGCTCCAGTAGCCGCCGTGCTGGTGGTCCAGGATGCGGGCGAACACACTCGGGCTGTCGAACCGCGGCAGGCAGCACCAGTCGATCGAGCCCCTACGCGACACGAGCGCCGCCGAGCGCATGTCTCCGATCAGGCCGTAGTCCCGCAGTGGCTCGTACCTCATGGGGCTCCGGTCCCTGCAAGGGGTGTCCCCCGCGACCATGATGGGACCTAATCTATGTTGTTACAGTGTGTTGACGTCCTGGTGGCTGGACCGGAGGAACGGTGCGGGAAGGCCCGTCTGTTGCGGCGGAACCACACGTCGGGGCGACCCGGGCAAAGGCCGGGGCCCCCCGTCTCACCTCACGCGCCCCGTTCCTGGATCACGACCGTGCCGGAGATGCGGTCGTGGATCCCCTGGCGGTTGGCGTCCCACAGGATTTGCAGGAAGCCCAGGAGCCCGGTGGCGAGGCCGGCCGCGTAGCCTCCGAACCGCTCGAAGGAGCCCCACCAGCCCATCTTCTCGCCCGAGAGGAACACGGCGCGGATGCCCAGCAGGCGCTTGCCCGGCGTGCGCCCGTCCCAGAAGACGGGGAAGGCCGTGAAGTAGAGGGCCATCCACCCGAAGCCGATGCCCAGGTCGTGGGCGATCCCCTTGAGGAAGCTCAGGATTCCCGGGGTGCTCCGGGCCTCATTCAGCTGCTTCTGGAGCTCCTCGTTCTGGCTCCGAAGCCGCTCCACCCGGCCGTGCGTGAGGGCGCTCGCCAGCTCGTCGCGGCGCGCGGCGGCGGCCGCCGTGTCCCCGCTGCTCTCGGCCTCGGCCCAGGCGGCGAGCAGCGTGTCGGTGGAGGCGGATCTCCTGCGCTGCAGCGAGTCGACCCGGCTCATGGCGGACGAGATGATGGTCTGTCGCGTGGCCGAGTCGGCCTGGTTCTCGAGGAGGCCCTGCAGCGCCTGGCGAACGTCTTCTCGGGAGGCCCCGGCTTCCATCAGCCGGGTGGCGAACCGCTCCCCGGCCGCGCGGGCCTCGTCGGGCGACCGGGAGGCGGCGCGGAGCGAGACCACGTCGCCGATGCCCCCCGCGAGGTCGCCGAGCCCCAGCGAGCGCAGCGTGGTCACGGCGGCCGTGTCCCCGCCCACGGTCACCCTCTCGCGCCCGCCGCCGCGGTGCGACCCGCCGATGCCGGAGATGGCGTCCCCCACCTGGCTCACGGCGACCACCAGCGCCACGATGGCCAGGCCCTGGAGGACGCGCCGTCCAAAGCGGCTGTTGCCCGCCTCGTCCACGCGGCGGCTGGCCAGGCGCCAGAAGATCCAGGCGAGCATGAGCGCGAACAGGATCCCGCCGATGCTTCGGAGAATGGCCGTCAGGGTCCCCACGGCGATGAGGTCCAGCAGCATGGCGAACCCGCGCCGGGCCGGCGCCGCCAGCGGAGCCCCGAGCAGCTCGGGGGCGATCCGGAAGGCGTGGGGCGTCACGATGTCGCGAGGATCCCGGTGCGGGCGGGGCCCCTCCCGTCCGCCGGATCCCGAAGCGTCGTGACTCCCTGGCTGGCGTGGATTCGGACTCAGCTCGGCCTCGCGCGTCGGGGCGATCGGGGTATCGAGGATCGCTGCGAGGGGCGGGTGGCGTCGCTCCCTCCCGCCCTCTATTCTCTCGCCTCGGGCCTGCGCGGGAAAGACCGTTCGTGCCCTCCGGCCGGCCTCTCGGGGTCGCCGCCCTCACCCGTCCGACAGGGAGCCGATGGAGACACGCCGCCCCACCAGCCCCAGCGCCGAGGAGATCCTGGGCGGCTACTTTCCCGTCCTGGACCACGGGTTCGTCGCGCTCGTGGACTACATGGGCGGCGACGAGGACGTGGAGCGCGCCGCGCGGGTGAGCTACGGCTACGGCACCCGCAAGCGCAGCGCCACGCGGGGTCTCATCCGTTACCTCCGCCGCCACCGCCACACGACCCCCAGCGAGATGGTGGAGCTCAAGTTCCACTGCTGCATGCCCATCTTCGTGGCCCGGCAGTGGATACGACATCGAACGGCCTGTCTCGCCGCGGCCACGGAGCTCTATTTCGATCTCCCGGGCGGGATCGAGCGGAGAGGAAACCAGCTCTACAAGCTCACGATCGAGGAGATCTGGCGGCGGTTCCAGCCGACCCGGAATCGGACTCGCCCCGACAAGCAGCGCAACCCGTACTTCAAACGCGACCGCGTCCAGGGGATGAACCTCCGTCACCTCGACGAGGACACCGGCGAGATCGACCACACCCGGATCGTCGATGTCTATCGGAACGGTCCCAAGCCCGTCTACCGAATGACGCTGGCTGACGGGAAGGCCATCGAGTGCACCGCCGATCACCGCTTCCTGTTCGCGGACGGGTGGCGGACGCTCCGCGAGGCGGCCGACCTCCGGGTCAAACATGGAAAGGCCGTCTGGAGATCGGGCACCTACCACGTGCACGTCAACGGCTCCTCGACGCTGGTGCCCGAAGTCTATCGCGACCAGCGGTGGCTGGCCCGGGAATACGTGGGCGAGGACCGGACGGCGGAGGAAATCGCGGACGTGTGCCGGGTCTCGGTGCACACGGTCCGCAAGTGGCTCCGGATCCACGGTGTCCACGCTCCCTCGGACCGAAAGAGGTTCACCGAGGGCCACAGCCCGTGGAATCGCGGCCTCACGTACCGCACGGGCCCCCGGGAGTTGAGCGAGGCGTGGCTGGAGGCGAACAGCAGGGCCCGGTCCGGCGAGGCCTCCAATTTCTGGAAAGGCGGAACCTCATCGGACCGCGAGGCGATCGGCCGCTGGACGACCCAGGCCGCGTTACGCGTGCACCGTCGCAACGGCTGGACCTGCCAGCTGTGCCACCAGAGATCCGGCTCGCTGCATTGCCACCACGTCGTCCCGGTCTGGGCCGACCCCGGCCGTGCGCGGGACGAGGAGAACCTGACGACGCTCTGTGCCCAGTGTCATCGCGGCATCCAGGGCCGGGAGCTCGAGTACGTGGAGCGCCTGGGCGGCCCGCCGGTCGAGGCCGAGTGGGTGCCCGCGCCCGGGATTCCGTGGAATCGGCTCACGGAGGCCCGGCTGGTGGAAATCGAGTCCTTCCAGTACGTGGGCATCCGGGAGACGTACGACCTGGAGGTGGAGGGTCCGCACCACAATTTCGTGGCCAACGGCATCGTGACCCACAACTCGGTGAACGAGTATAGCGGTCGGTACAGTCTCATCCCGATGCTGTTCTACACGCCCCGGGCCCGGGACTTCGCCCTCCAGAGCCGCTCGAACCGGCAGGGCCGCCGGACCGAGAGCGCCGGCGAGGCGTTTCACCGGGAGGCCCTGCGGCGCTGGGAGCGGGGGAGGGAGGAGGCGGCGGGCCTGTACGAGTGGCTCGTGGGGGAGGAAGTGGCCCGCGAGCTGGCGCGCATCGACCTGCCGCTGTCGACCTATACGCAGTGGTACTGGAAGATCGACCTCCACAACCTCCTCCACTTCCTCACCCTGCGCGTGGACCCGCACGCCCAGTACGAGATCCGCGCCTACGGCGAGGTGATGGCGGGCATGCTGAAACGGGTGGCCCCCCTCTCCTACGAGGCGTGGATCGACTACCAGGT
>CAYXHP010000132.1:0-9724 GCA_964465015.1 uncultured Gemmatimonadota bacterium | reverse complement strand
ACGTGGCCAATGCCATGGGCACGTCGGTGGGTTCGGGGGCTCTGACCCTGGCGGGGGCGGTTGTGCTGGCCGGGATCTTCGAGTTCGCCGGGGCCTCGCTCGTCGGAACCCACGTGACCGAGACCATCCGCACCGGCATCCTGGACACCTCGGCTTTCGCCTCCAACAGCCCCATCCTGGGGCCGGAGGGCCCCAGGATCCTCCTCCTCGGGATGGTGTCGGCCCTCCTCGCGGCGGGACTGTGGCTCCAGCTGGCCACGAGCCTGGGGCTCACGGTGTCGACGACCCACTCGATCGTGGGCGCCCTGGTCGGATTCGCGCTCGTCTCGGTGGGTAGCCATTCGGTGCGCTGGGGCGTCGTCGCCAAGGTCTCGGCCAGCTGGGTCCTGTCGCCGATCCTCGGCGCGATGGTCGCGGCGGGGATGTTCCTGTTCATCTCCTACGGGATCCTGCGCCGGGACGATCCCGCGGCCGCCACCCGGGTGCTGGCTCCGCATCTCGTAGCTGCGGTGGCTTTCCTCCTCGTCCTCAGCTTCGTCTACAAGGTCCTGCGCGGGATCGTCGGGTCGCCGCCGTGGTGGTCCGTGCTGGGCGTGGCGGCGACGGTCGCCGGGCTGGCTTTTCTGGCCTCCAAGGCGCTCATCGAGCGCGGCCGGCGACGTCCCGCGCAGCCCTTCGCCTACGTGGAGCGGGTGTTCGGCCGGCTTCAGATCGTCACGGCGTGCTACGTGGCGTTCGCCCACGGTGCCAATGACGTGGCCAACGCCGTCGGTCCTGCGGCCGCAGTGGTGCAGATCCACTCCCTGGGCGCGCTCCCCCCGAATGTCCCGGTCCCCGAGTGGATCCTGGTCGCGGGGGGGATCGGCATCGTGATCGGATTGGCCACGTGGGGCTACAAGGTCATCGCCACGGTGGGCCGGGCGATCACCGAGCTCACGCCCACGCGTGGGTTCAGCGCCGAGTTCGGCACGGCCACCACCGTCCTGGTCGCCTCCCGCATGGGCCTCCCGGTCTCGACCACCCACACGCTGGTCGGCGCAGTGATCGGGGTGGGGCTGGCCCGGGGGCTGGCCGCGATCAACCTGCGTACGATCGGACGGATCGTGAACTCGTGGATCGTGACGCTCCCCGTCGCGGGGGCGCTGGCGGCCGGCCTGTTCGAGCTGCTGCGGTACTTCCTGGCCTGAGCCCGCCGCTCGTCGGGGCGAGCCGGGCGGACTGGATCGCCCCGGTTGAGGTGGACCGGCTCCCGGAGTAGCTTCGGCGCCGCCCACCCGTGCGCGAGCCACGGTGCCGCCACGGGTGCGGCCGTAGCCGGCTCCGACCCGAACAGCGAAGGCCTCTCTCCGCATGACGCGCCGCATCCAGATCCTGCCCGACCGGGTCGCGAACCAGATCGCCGCGGGCGAGGTCGTGGAACGCCCGGCCTCGGTGGTGAAGGAGCTGGTCGAGAATGCGCTGGACGCCGGGAGCGAGCGCATCGAGGTCTCGCTACGGGCCGGCGGCAAGACAGAGATCCGCGTCGCCGATGACGGGATCGGGATGGAGCGCGAGGACGCGCTGCTGGCCCTGGACCGCCACGCCACGAGCAAGATCCGGGAGGCCGAGGACCTGCACCGCGTGTCCTCGTTCGGCTTCCGCGGCGAGGCCCTGCCGTCCATCGCGGCGGTGAGCCGATTCGAGCTCGAGACCGCGCCGGCCGGGGGCGGTCGCGGCACGCGGATCAGGGTGCGGAGCGGGAGGGTGCTGTCGGTGGACGAGGCGGCCCGGCGCTCCGGAACGACGGTCGTCGTGCGGGCCCTGTTCGGAGACCTCCCGGCTCGCGCCAAGTTCCTGCGCTCGACCACGGCCGAGACCCGCTCGTGCAGCGAGGCGGTCATGCTGCTGGCGCTCGCGAACCTGCCGGCGGCCTTCCGGCTCGAGTCGAACGGACGGCTGCTCCTGGACCTGCCGGCCGCCACCCTCCTCCGAACTCGCGCCGCCGACCTGTGGGGCGAGGAGGCGGTGGCGGAGATGCTCGAGGTGGACCGCGCGGCGGACGCCATCCGGGTGGCCGGGCTCATCCAGCGTCCCGAGGCGGCGGGGCGAGGCACGAGCCGCCGCTACCTGTTCGTCAACGGGCGGCCCTTCCGGTCGGCCGTGCTGCACCGGGTCGTGGACGACGCCTACCGGACGACCGTGCCGGGCGCGGTGCACCCGGCGTTCTTGCTGTACGTCAGCCTGCCTCCGCGCGACGTGGATGTGAACGTCCACCCGACCAAGGCCGAGGTCCGTTTCCGCGACCGCACCGCCGTCGAGGAGGCCGTGCGTGCCGCGGTTCGCCACGGACTGGGGACCCTCGAGAGCGCGGCCCCCGCCACCCGGGGCCGGACGGTGCCCGGCGTGGAGACGGCGCCTTCGGCAGCCAGCCAGCCTGCACGGACCGTCCGCGAGCGTGGGCCCGCCGACAGGGGCACGGGCGGGCTCGGCGAGGAGGTCCCCGCTCCCTCCCAGCTCGCCCTGTTCGTACCGGGAGGCTCCTCCGAGGAGGAGGGGAGCGGCGCGGAGGAGAGCGCGCGCACGCGGGCCACGGCCCGGCGCCCGCCCCTGTGGCAGCTCCACGACCGCTACATCCTGGCCTCGGTGCGGGACGGCCTGCTCCTCATCGACCAGCACTCGGCGCACGAGCGCGTGCTGTTCGAGGAGATCATGCGCCGGTTCGAGGCCGGGCGCGGCGCCTCGCAGCGACTTCTGTTCCCGGTCACGCTCCGGCTGGCGCCGGACGAGTACGCCGCGGTCGAGGAGCTGACGAGCCTGCTCCGTCAGACAGGCTTCGAGATCGAGCCCTTCGGCGAGCGCACGGTGATCATTCACGCCAGCCCGCACCCGCACTCGAGCTTCGACGCGGAAACGTGCTTCACGGCCATGATCGACGAGCTGACGCACGGCTCGCCGCTGGTCGACTCGGCCCGGAACCAGCATGAGCGCATCGCCAAGAGCCTGGCCTGCAAGAGCGCGATCAAGGCGGGGCAGCCGCTCGCGTACGAGGAGATGTCCGAGCTGGTGGATCGGCTGTTCGCCACCGAGCTCCCGGGGCATGACGTGCATGGCCGCCCGACGGTCCTCCGCCTCACCCTGGACGAGCTCGAGCGGCGCTTCGGGCGGAGCTGATGGGCCGTTCCAGGGAGGGGCGCGCCGGTCCGGCGGGCATCGCGCTCGTGGGCCCGACGGCGACCGGGAAGAGCGAGCTGGCCGTCGAGGTGGCGCGCCGCGTGGACGGCGAGGTGATCTCGGTCGACAGCCGCCAGGCCTATCGCGGCCTCGAGGTGGGCACCGCCGCCCCCACGCCGGCTCAACGCGTCGCGGTCCCACACCACGGGGTGGCCTTCCTGGCGCCGGGTGAGCGCTACTCGGCCGGGCGATTCTCCAGGCTCGCTCGAGGCTGGATGGAAGAGATCGCCGCGCGCGGCCGCGTTCCGCTGCTGGCCGGCGGCACCGGGTTCTTCCTCTCGGCCCTCACCGACCCGGTGTTCCGGGAGCCGCCCCTGGATCCCGCCCGCCGGGACGCGCTGACGGACTGGCTGGGGCGCCGGCCTCCCGAGGAGCTCCGACGTTGGGCTCGGCGCCTCGATCCCGGCCTGGACCGTGAGCTCGACGTTCTCGACCCCCAGCGCTGCTCCCGGACCCTGGAGCTGGCGCTTCTCTCCGGCCGGCCGGTCACCTGGTGGCAGCGGTGCGGCGCGCCCGAGGCGCCCGCGCTCGATCTCCTGTGCTTCGTGCTGGAGCTGCCCGCCGAAGAGCACCGCGAACGGATTCGGCACCGTACCCGATCACTTCTCGAGGGAGACTGGCCGGAGGAGGTGCAGCGGCTTCTGGCCTCAGGGACCAGTGAGCGGGCCCCGGCCCTCAGCGCGCTGGGATACGAGGCCGTGGCGCGAATGGTGGCGGGCGAAGCCGGACGCGACGAGGTGCTCGAAGCGGTGACGCGGAGCACGTGGCACTATGCCCGCCGCCAGCGGACCTGGTTTCGCCACCGGGCACCCGGGGGGGCGGCGCGGCTCGATGCGCGTCGCCCGACCGCCGAGCTGGCGGACGAGGTGGCTGCCGCCTGGGAGGGGGCGAGGGGGCGGATCCGACCGCCTCCGCCGCTCGGCGGCCCGGCCTGAGCCGCCATGCGGGCACCGGATTCCGCGAGGGCGGGCCACGACGAGAGGTATACGTCGGCGGACGTCGGAGAGCGGCACGTGACTGGCATGCGTTCATGGAAGGGGATCTCCGCCGGGTGATGAGGGCGTGACTCGCGCGCCCTGTGGTTCGGCTTCTTGCGTTGGAACGCCACGAGCCTGGGCCGCGCTGGAACCCCGGAATCGTAAGAGCGTCGCATCGGCCGATGCCGGCTGGACGGCCGGCGGCGCTCCGGCGAAGTTGCAGGCTCGAAGCGGACGGCCGCGGGGCGGCCGAGGCGCGTGCGGGAGTGAGCGATGAAGATCGGCATCACCTGTTATCCGACCTACGGCGGCTCGGGCGCCGTGGCCACCGAGCTGGGGCTCGAGCTGGCCCACCGGGGTCACGAGGTGCACTTCATCTCCTACGCCCAGCCCTTCCGGCTCACGAGCTTCCGGCCGGGCGTCTTCTTCCACGAGGTGGAGATGATGCCGTACCCGCTGTTCGAGTACCCGCCCTACTCGCTGGCGCTGGCCGTTTCGCTGCACCGGGTGACGGTGGACCACGGCCTGGATCTTCTCCACGTGCACTATGCCGTCCCGCACGCCACCAGCGCGTGGGTGGCCCGCGAGATGCTCCGGGCCGAGGGAGGCGACGTGCACATCATCACGACCCTGCACGGCACCGACATCACCCTGGTGGGCCAGGACCCCTCTTTCGAGCCCATCACCCGCTTCTCGATCGAGCGCTCGGACGGCCTGACCGCGGTGTCCGCGCATCTGAAGAGCCGCACCCTGGAGGCGTTCGGCTGCGACGGTCGCCGGATCCGGGTGATCCCGAACTTCATCGATCCCTCGCGCTACAACCGGGACCACACCCCCTGCCACCGGAGCGATCTGGTGCGCGCCGGAGAGCGACTCGTGATGCACATCTCCAATTTCCGCAAGGTGAAGCGGGTGGAGGACGTGGTGCGGGTGTTCGCACGCATCCAGCGGCGGGTTCCGGCGCGCCTCGTCCTCATCGGAGATGGCCCCGAGCGTGCTGCGGCCGCGCACGTGGCCGAAGTGGAGGGCGTTACGGACCGGACGGTCTTCCTGGGCAAGCTCGAGTCGGTGGCCGAGCTCCTCTCGTGCGCCGACCTGTTTCTCCTGCCCAGCGAGGAGGAGTCGTTCGGGCTCGTGGCGCTCGAGGCGCAGGCGAGTGGCGTGCCGGTCGTGGGCTCGGCCGGAAGCGGCCTGGCCGAGGTGATCGAGGATGGAGTCACCGGTTGGCTCCACCCGGTCGGCGATGTGGAGGCCATGGCCGCCAGCGGGGCCCGGGCGCTCGAGGATGGCGACGTGTGGATGGCGGCCTCGAAGGCGGCGCGCGAGAGGGCCGTGGAGCGGTTCGCGGCCGACCGTGTCGTGCCGAAGTACGAGTCGTTCTACGAGGAGATCCTGGGCGGCGGGGGAGGGGGCCAGCACGTCAACCCGGCGGCCGAACAGACCCCTGGAGCCCATCGTGCCCCGGAGGGCTCCCACGTCCCGGAGGGTGGGCCTTGAGGTCTCTGGCCCGTGGGCCGCTCGGCGAAGAGGAGCTGGTCGAGGCCGCGCTGGCCGAGGACCTCGGAGACGGGGACCGGACCACGGCGTGGACCGTGGCCTCGTCCCTCCAGGGCTCGGCGCGCGTCGTGGCACGCGAGACCGGCGTCGTGGCCGGGACCGGACCGGCCACCCGGACTTTCCACCGCGTCGATGAGAGTCTGCGGGTCTCCTGGGAGCGGGAGGATGCCGGACGCGTCGAGGCGGGGGAGTCGGTGGGCCGCGTCGAGGGCTCCCTGGGCAGCATCCTGTCGGCGGAGCGCACCGCGCTGAACTTCCTGGCGCACCTGTCGGGAATCGCCACGCTGACCGCCCGGTTCGTGGCGGCCGTGGAGGGGACCGGGTGCCGCGTGACCGACACGCGCAAGACGATGCCCGGATGGCGGACCCTGGAGAAAGCGGCCACCCGGGCGGGCGGCGCCGTCAACCACCGGCTCGGCCTGTACGACATGGTGCTCATCAAGGAAAACCACATCCGCGCCGCTGGCGGCATCGCGGCCGCTCTCGAGGGCGTCCGGGCGGGTGCCGCGAGAGAGGGCCTCGAGGTCGAGATCGAGGTCACCACGCTGGAGGAGCTCCGGCGGGCGCTGGCGGGCCGCCCGGACCGGATCCTGCTGGACAACATGTCACCGGATCGGCTGCGCGAAGCGGTCGCCCGCGTGCGAGCCTCCCCTGCGCCGCATCCCCTCCTCGAAGCCTCCGGGGGAATCCGCCTGGAGACCGTGCGCGAGGTGGCGCGGTGCGGTGTGGACCTCGTCTCTGTCGGCGCGCTCACCCACTCGGCGCCGGCCCTCGACCTGTCCCTCCTCGTGGAGGCTCGATGACCCATCGGAAGGTGAGCAAGTGGGGCGGACTGTCGGCGGAGCAGCTCCGGAAGCGCTGGGGGCGGGAGGACGTGCACCTGTATGGCGCCGTCGACTCCACCAACGACCTGGCCCGCGAGCTGGCCGAGGACGGCGCCGCCGCCGGGACCGTCGTCCTCGCCCGCGAGCAGGGCAGTGGCCGGGGACGGGCGGGGAGGGAATGGCACTCGCCGGCGGGCGGCCTCTACCTCAGCATGATCTTCCGGCCACAGGAGGCCGAGAACCCGGAGCTCCTGCCTCTGCTGGCGGGCCTCGGAATCGTGCGCGAGCTGGAGCGCCGCATCGAGGGGCTCGCGCCCTCGGTCAAGTGGCCCAACGACCTGATGGCGGGCGACCGGAAGCTGGGTGGCATCCTGAGCGAGGCCGCCTGGGGCCAGGGCCGCATCCGGCACCTGGTCGTGGGCACCGGCATCAACGTCGCGAGGCTGGGTGAGGGTGCGCCCCGGGGCCTTCGGAGCCTGGCCACGTCGGTGAACGCGGCGACCGGTCGGGACGTCCCGCTCGTGGAGGTGGCGGACGCGGTGATCGCGGGCCTCGAAGCCTTCGTGCCCCGCGCTCCCGCCCGCCTCGACCCGTCGCTGCTGGCCCTCGCCGACCGGTACGACTGGCTGCGCGACCGGCGGGTCGCGGTGACGCCGCTCGACGGGGGGGAGACGTCCACTGGCACCTGTGTGGGCATCGCGCCCGACGGCGCACTCCTGTTCCGACCCGACCGCGGGGCGCTCCGCCGTGTCACCCGGGTGACGGTCGAGGCGGAGACGTGATCCTCGCCATCGACGTGGGCAACACCGAGACGGTCCTGGGTCTCTTCCAGGAACCCGACCCGGAGGCGGGAGTCGAGGAGGCGGTGAGCGACCTCGGGCCGATCCACGCCTGGCGGCTGGCCACGGACCGGCGCCGCACGGCCGACGAGCACGCCTTCGTCCTGCAGGGCTTTCTGGACCGATCGTTGTCGCCGAGCGACGGGCCTCTACGGCGCGCCGTGATGGCTTGCGTGGTCCCGGTCATGGACAGGGTGTGGACGCGTGCCTGCGAGTCCCTGGGGCTGCACCTGGCGACCATCGCGGCCGGGAGCCCGCTGCCGATCCGGCTCGATGTGGACGACCCGGCCGGTGTGGGCGCGGACCGGATCGTGAACACGCTCGCCGCGTCCCGGCTGTACGGCCGCGACACCGTCGTGGTGGACCTGGGGACCGCCACGACGTTCGACTGCATCACGGCGACCGGCGTGTTCGTGGGTGGCGTCATCGCGCCGGGGCCGCGCGCGGGCCTGGAGCGGCTCACGGCGGCGGCCTCGCGGCTGCCGCAGGTCGAGATCGCCGTACCCGACCGGGTGATCGGCCGGCGCACCGAGGCGTGCCTCAGCTCCGGGGTGTTCTACTCGATCGTGGACGGAATCGACGGGGTGGTGCGGCGGATCCTGGAGGAGTGGGGATCGGTCGAGCCTCTGGTGGTGGCGACGGGTGGCCTGGTGGGCCTGTTGGCGCCGCACTGCCGGACGGTGGAGCGAATCGAGCCCCACCTCACCTTGATCGGCCTCGCGCTCGCCGATCGGGCCCTGTCCGAGCCGTGACCCGGGGTCCCGGCCGGGCCGGCCGTGATCGCCGGCCGGCCGGCCCGGAGCGGAGGGCCGCCCCGGGCCGGGAGGTCAGGACGGTCCCTGGACGCGCGAGCGGCACTTCTCGGCCAGGTCGGGCCGCACCAGCCGCAGGATGAAGTAGCCGGCCAGCAGGACCACGGCGACCTTGATCGCCACCACCGCCAGGGGCAGCAGCACGCCGAGCAGCAGCCCGACGGCCATGAGCCCGACCACGCCCACCACGAACATCAGCAAGAGCGCACGGATCATCGTTCCTCCTTCACCCCGCCGGCCCATCGCGCGCCCGGCCTTCGGGGCTCGTTTTCGTCCTCATCCGGGGCCGGGACGTCCGGCCCGCACCCTCTCCTACGAGCCTGGATGATCGCGGGTTTCACGATCTTCCGGCTCCGTCTCGGCGCACGTTCGGGGCCGCCGGTGCGTGCCGCCCGGGCGGGTCACGGCGCACCGGGGGCGATCCGGGCCGTCATACTGACAGGAGAGGCGCCAGGGTGGCAGCGTCGGGGACCGGACGGCCGCATCGGAGCGGTCCGGGGGCCCGTTTTCGCTGGCACGTGACCTGCACCACAGGGGTGCGCGGGTCGCGGTTCCGGCCGGGATCGTCCTCCCGCTTTCTGCGGGTCGCGGCATTAGCACTCTCGGCTTCGGAGTGCTAACATGAGGGACGCGGCCGTCGCCCCCGGGGCGCGGTCGCGGACGGACCCAGGCGATGACGTCAGCGTTCAGGCAAGGAGGACCACGAAGATGGCAACTGCATCGAAGGCCAAGGAGAAGATGACCGTGCGGCCCCTGGCGGACCGGGTGGTCGTGGAGCCGCTGGAGGAGACCGAGGAGATGCGCGGAGGGCTCTACATCCCGGACACCGCCAAGGAGAAGCCCCAGCAGGGCAAGGTGATCGCGGTCGGCCCCGGCCGGCTCACGGACGAGGGGGAGCGGATCGCGATCGAGCTGTCCGAGGGGGACCGCGTGCTGTACGGGAAGTACTCGGGGACCGAGGTGACC
Organism: uncultured Gemmatimonadota bacterium; assembly: GCA_964465015.1. Lineage (GTDB taxonomy): Bacteria > Gemmatimonadota > Gemmatimonadetes > Palauibacterales > Palauibacteraceae > Humimonas. The sequence continues at coordinate 539 of CAYXHP010000132.1, read as the reverse complement.
GTGGACGGCCGCGATGTCCTCATCATCCGCGAGAGCGACGTCCTCGCGGTGCTCGAGTCGTAGCAAACGGACGAGACGCACGAAGGGAACGAACCTCTAGATCGGACAGGAGACACACATCATGGCCAAGGACCTGGAATTCGACACCTCCGCGCGCCAGCGGCTCAAGACCGGAGTCGACAAGCTCGCCCGCGCGGTGAAGGTGACGCTCGGCCCCAAGGGCCGGAACGTCGTCCTCGAGAAGAAGTTCGGTAGCCCCACCATCACCAAGGACGGCGTGACGGTGGCCAAGGAGGTCGAGCTGCAGGACCCGGTCGAGAACCTGGGCGCCAAGATGGTCAAGGAGGTCGCCACCAAGACCTCCGACACGGCGGGGGATGGCACCACGACCGCGACGGTGCTCGCACAGGCCATCTTCCGCGAGGGCCTCAAGAGCGTGACGGCCGGCGTGAACCCGATGGCGCTCAAGCGCGGCATCGACACGGCCGTGCAGAAGATCGTGGAGAAGCTGCACGAGGTCTCGATCGAGACGACCGGCA
>CAYXHP010000131.1:0-17246 GCA_964465015.1 uncultured Gemmatimonadota bacterium | reverse complement strand
GACCGACAACTCGTGGCCGTACTGGGTGTACGCCCCGCAGCAGGACGCCGGCGCCATCCGGGTCCGGAGCCGCGGCAACTACGGCGAGATCACGCCCCTGGACTGGAGCCCGGTGGGCGGCTGGGAGTGGGGCACGGTGATCGCGGACCCGCTCGAACCGAAGGTCGTGTACAGCAGCAACGGCGGGGCCCCCTCGTACGCCAGCATCACCCGCATCACCTGGCCCACCGAGCAGAGAGTCAACGTGAGCCCGCAGGTGGACCCGGAGGCCCATCTCCGCTCCACGTCCACCAACCCGATCGCGTTCGCGCCCTGGAACCCGCACGAGCTCCTCGCCGGCTTCCAGTACCTGATGGCGACGACGGACGGGGGCGCGCACTGGCGCAGGCTGAGCCCGGACCTGGGCCTGCCGGCGGGCGCGAAACCGCCGGCCGAGGGGGCGGGCTTACCCCGCACCCGCTCGGGCGCGCGGCTCGGGGCGATCGAATCGATCTCGCCCTCCACGGTGAAGGAGGGGCTCATCTGGGTGGGGACGAGCAACGGCCTCGTCAAGCTGACGCGCGACGGGGGCGAGACGTGGGAGGACGTGTCGATCCCGGAGCTGCCCGACTCGACGTTCTCGGACATCTCGGCCATCGATGCCTCCCACCAGGACCCGTCCGAGGCGTACGTGGCCATCAACGGCTCGGGGCTCGGCGATTACACGCCCTACCTGTACCGAACGCGCGATTACGGAAAGAGTTGGACGAAGATCGTGGACGGGCTGCCGATGGGCCTTGCGAGCGGGAGCTTCGCCCATGTGATCCGCGCCGACACGAAGAACCAGGGCCTGCTGTTCGCCGGGACCGAGAGCTCGATGTACGTGTCCTTCGACGACGGCGACCACTGGCAGTCGCTGCGGCTCAATCTGCCGACCACGTCCTTCCGGGACGCGACGATCCACGGCAACGACCTGGTGGTGGGCACCTACGGGCGCGGCATCTGGATCCTGGACGACATCTCACCGCTCCGGCAGATGACGGGGTCCGTGGCCTCCGAGCGCGCGCACCTGTTCGCGCCGGGCGAGGCGGTGCGCGTGCGCCGGAACGTGAACTTCAACACACCCTTCCACCCCGAGGTGCCGCACTCCCTGAACCCGCCCTCCGGCGCGCTCCTCTACTACTCGCTGGGCGCGGCGCCGCGGGACTCGGTGAGCCTCGACATCCTGGACGCGTCGGGCACCGTGGTCCGCCACATGTCGAGCGCTCCCGTGGAGCCCGGGCCCGAGTACCGCTATCCGCCCGAACCGAACCACTGGCTCCGGTGGCCGGCGCCCCTGCCCACCGAGGTGGGGCTGAACCGCGCGGACTGGGACATCCGCTACGACGATCCACCGGCGTTCGAGCGCACGTTCGAGATCAACGCCAACCCCGGTCTCACGCCGCCCTCGCCACAGGGACCGCTGGCCCTGCCCGGGATCTACACGGTGCGCCTCACCGTGGACGGGCGCCGCTACGAGCACGAGGTGAGCGTCAGGAACGACCCGCGCTCGACCGTCGACTCGGCCGACCTGGCAGCGCAGCACGCGCTCGAAATGAAGGTCTACGGGGCCATCGGGGAGGCGTGGACCGGCCACGCGCAGGCCGCGGCCATGGATTCGGCCGTCCAGCGAGCGGTCGGTGAGAGCCCCCCGGCGGCCGTGGCTCGGGCCGCGAAGGCGTTCGAGGCGCGGGTCGACTCGGTGGCCGGCCGGGTGCCGGGGCCCGGCGGCTCCGGCGGACCGTCGGGACGCTCGGGTCCGCCGCCTCCCGACTTCGTGCGCGAGAACGGTGCCCTGGTGGAGCAGCTGGAACGCCTCGAGACGGGCGACCTGGCGCCGACCGGGGCGATGAAGGCCGCCTGGGTTCACGAGTGCCGCCAGCTGGCGGACGTCGCGACCCGGTGGCGCACGCTGAACGGCCGGCCGCTCGACGCCCTGAACTCGGTGCTGCGCCGGAACCACCGGCAGCCGGTGGCGGCGGCCTCGCCTCTTCCGGCCGTGCCCTCGTGCGGGACTCCGGCCGGAGACGCGAGCGCGGCGGCATCGGGAGGTTGAGCCCAGGCACCGGCGCTCGCCGCGGTGGCCGCGTGGAGGGCCGCCCGCGCTACTCGCTCCGGAGGACGTCGATCGGATCGAGCCGCGCCGCCCGGCGCGCGGGCAGGTAGGCCGCCAGACACGCCACGGCCACCAGGAGGACCGGGACGGCGACGAAGGTGAGCGGGTCGGTCGCGGGGACCTCGAACAGCAGCGACCTCAGGAAGCGCGTCAGCCACAGCGCCGCGACCAGGCCGATGCCCGTCCCGAGGAGCGAGAGCCGGAGACCGCGCCCCACGACCGCGGCGGCGATGGCGGGTCGGCCGGCCCCGAGCGCCATGCGAACCCCGAACTCCCGTCGGCGCTCGCCGACCGAGTAGGAGAGGACTCCGTACACGCCGGTGAGCCCCAGCACGAGCGCCAGGGCGCCGAAGCCGCCCACGAGCAGGGCCGCGAAGCGACGGCGCGCGACGCTCTCCGCGTAGATCGCGTCCATCGTCGTCAGGCGCTGGACAGGGAGCCGGTCGTCCAGGCCCCACAGGGCGCGGCGGAAGGGGGTCGCCAGGGCGGCGGGATCCGCGCGCGTCCGCGCCACGATCGTGAGCCAGGACATCCAGTCCCACGTCTTCTGGGCCAGCGGGAGGTAGATGGCCGGCTGCGCGGGCAGATCCGCGCCCCGGTTCTTGACGTCCCCGACCACGCCGACGACCTCCCACCAGTCGGGTCCCGTCGGCCCGCCGAAGCTGATGCGCTGGCCGATGGGGTCCGCGTCCGGCCAGCTCTGCCGCGCGAGCGTGCGGTTGATCACGGCCACGCGCGGGGACTCCGGCCGGTCCCGGTCGTCGAAGACCCGTCCGCGCTCCAGCGGGATTCCCATGGTGGCGAAGTAGCCGGGCGTGACGGCGCGCACCGGGACGTCGCTCTCCATCCCGTTGGCGCGGGAGCTGGGCCGTCCCTGGATCGCGAAGCCGAAGGTCATGTCGTAGCCCACCACGGGTGGCTCCGCCGTTCCGGCCGCGGAGACCACGCCCGGTAGCCCCTCGACGCGGTCCACGAGCTGCCGGTAGAAGGCCGCCTGCGCCCCGGTGTCCGGGTACCGGGACCTCGGGAGGTCCACGGTGGCGGCCAGGACGTGATTCGGCTGGAGGCCCAGATCCGCCTCGTGAAGCTTGAGGAAGCTCCTCACCAGGAGGCCGGTGCCCACCAGGAGCACGACCGAGAGGGCGACCTCGGCGACGAGGAGTCCCGAGCGGATCCGGCTGCCGGCGTGCCCTGTGGAGCCCCCGCCGCGGGCTCCGAGCGACCCGGCCGGGTCGGCCGCCGTGGCCCGGAGGGCCGGCACCATTCCGAAGAGCAGGGTCGCCGCGAGCGTGGTGGCGGCCGAGAATCCCAGGACCGCCGGATCGATCCGCGTGTGGCCCAGGAGCGGGATGTCGCGCGGGGCCAGGGCCACGAGCCCGTGGAGGCCCAGGGCCACGAGGCCGACGCCGAGGAGACCGCCGAGGACGGCCACCACCAGGCTCTCCACCAGGAACTGGCGCACGAGCCGTCCCCGGCCGGCCCCCAGGGCCGCGCGCACCGCCACCTCCCGCTCGCGGCCCAGCGCTCGGGCCAGGAGCAAGTTGGCCAGGTTGGCGCAGGTGATCAGGAGCACCAGCACCACCATCCCGAGCAGCGCCAGGAGGAGCGGCCGGACCCCCGCCACGAGGTCGGAGCGGAAGGGGACGAGGTGCACGCCCCAGCCCTCCATGGTCTCCGGATACTGGCGCCGCAGCCGGTCGGTGATGGTCTCGATCTCGGAGCTCGCTTGCCCCAGGGTGGCCCCATCGCGCAGGCGCCCGATGACGCGCCACTTGTGGGCCTTGTGGTCTCCGCGGTCGGCGGCTCCGAGCTGCAGCGGGAGCCACACGTCCACCTGCGGGTTCGGGAAGTCGAAGCCGCGCGGCATGACGCCCACCACGGTATAGGCCACGTCGTTCAGCTCGACGCTCCGGCCCACGACGGAGTCGTCGCCGCCGAACCGCGTGCGCCACAGCCCCCAGCTCAGGAGCGCGACCCGTCCGCCGTCGTCGCGGCCCTCCGCGGGGGAAAAAGTGCGGCCGCGCGCGGCGCTCTCGCCCAGGATGCGGAAGACGCTCGGCGCGATTTGCGTGGCCTCCACGCGCACCGGCTTCCCGTCCCGCCCGATCATGCCGAGCCCGAAGTTCCAGCCGAAGGCCCCCAGCGTCCGGAACGACCGCGCGCTCTCCCGCCAGGCCAGGTAGTCTCCGCTGGAGACGATGTTGTGGTCGTAGCCGCCGGGATGGACATCCCAGATCCGGACCAGCCGGTCCGGGCGCGGATAGGGGAGGGGACGCAGGAGAACCGCGTAGACGACGCTGAAGATGGCCGTCGTCGCGCCGAGCCCGAGGGCGAAGGTGAGCACGGCCGTGACGGCGAACGCGGGTCGCGACCGGAGCTTGCGCCAGCCGTAGCGCACATCCGCCGCGAGCTCGCGGAGCCACGTCATCCGCCGGCGCCGCCGCTCGGTGCGTGCCGTCCGGGCGCCGAGCGTGCGCCGCGCCTCGTCCACGTCCCCGAACTCCTCGCGGGCACGGCGCTCGGCGGCCCCGCGCTCCAGACCGCCGGCCACCAGCTCCTCCACCCGCGAATCCAGGTGGAAGCGGATCTCGGCCTCCACGTCGTCGGAGGCCTGGCGGCCCACGTCGCGCGGAAGCCGGAGGAGGCGGCGCACGCCGGGCGGAAGCCGGTCCAGCCTCACGCCGTCTCCGCCCCCAGCACCTTCCACATGGCGTCCGTGTACCTGCGGATCGAGCGGATCTCGCGGGTCAGCTGCGCCCGACCCTCGCCGGTGAGGCGGTAGTACTTGGCCCTGCGGTTGTTCTCCGAGACGCCCCACTCTGCCGCCAACCAGCCCCGACCCTCCATGCGGTGGAGGGCCTGGTAGATGGCCGCGTCCTCCATGTCGAGAGTCCCCTCCGCCCGGCGGCGCAGCCAGCGGCTGACGCCGTAGCCGTGCCGGGGACCCCACGAGAGCGCCTTGAGGACCATCGCGTCCAGCGTGCCGCGGAGCAGCTCCACTCGACCTCCTCGCGTCACGGTCCCGAGCGGCCGGGGATGGCCTGGCCGCGGCTATACATAAGAATCTATAGGGAAGCTACGATATGGAACGTCGCGCGTCAACGCGTGAACGTTCGGTCCTCTCTCAACTTGACACTCCGGCTCCCCGGCCTGATATGGGGAGGGACCCGAATCCGGAGGCTCGATGTCCATGCGACGCTCGATCCCGTTTTGCCTTCTCGTCCTGTTCGTGGCGGCCGCGCCGGCGGCGGTGACGGCCGCGCCACCGCGATCCGACACGACGACGTCCGGCCGGGAGGCCGACCTCTCGCGGCTCCACTGGCGCTTCATCGGGCCGATCGGGAACCGGACGGCCGCGGTGGCCGGGGTGGCCGGCGACCCGATGATCGCCTACGCCGGGGCGGCCGCCGGCGGCATCTGGAGGACGAGGAACGGGGGCGTCGACTGGGAGCCGGTCTTCGACCACCAGAACGTGGCCGCGATCGGCGCGCTGGCGGTGTCGCGCTCATCGCCCTCCGTGGTGTGGGCGGGGACGGGCGAGACCTTCCTGATCCGGCCCTTCTATCCGATGGGGAACGGCGTGTACCGGTCCACGGATGGGGGAGACCACTGGCAGCACATGGGCCTCGCGGAGACGGGGCACATCGGCCGCATCGTCATCGACCCGAGGGATCCGCAGCGCGTCTTCGTGTGTGCGCTGGGCCAGCTCTTCAAGCCCCAGCCCGAACGGGGTGTCTACCGCACCACCGACGGCGGGAAGACGTGGGAGCACGTGCTGGCGGCGGGCGACTCGACGGGCTGCTCGGACCTGGCCATGGACCCGGCCGATCCGAACACGCTCTACGCGGGGATGTGGCCGCTCCTCATCCACCCGTGGAGCCTGGACAGCGGCGGGCCGCATGGGGGCGTCTACGTGAGCCACGACGGCGGGACGACGTGGCACAAGGCGGCCGGGCACGGCATGCCGGCCGCGGACCATCCGGTGGGGAAGGTGGCGGTGGCCGTCGCGCCGAGCGATCCCGGGCGTGTCTACGCCCTGGTGCAGGATGACCAGCCCTCGCTGTACCGCTCGGACGACGAGGGGGCGACGTGGGAGCTCGTGAGCCACGATCACATGATGATGCAGCGCGACTCCTACTACGTGCGCTTCGGCGTCTCGCCCACCGATCCGGACCGTCTCTACTTCCTGAGCCCCAATTACGTCATCTCGCAGGACGGCGGGAAGACGTTCGTCCCGCCCTACGGCCGTACCGGCTTCGCCTCGGCGGGCGGGGACGACCACGACATGTGGATCGACCCGACCAACCCGGACCGGATCATGGTGGCCAACGACGCGGGCGTCTCCATCAGCCTCGACGGAAGCCGCTCGTTCGAGCACATCCGCCTGCCCATCTCGCAGGTCTACCACGTGACGACGGACGACCAGGTCCCCTACCACGTGTACGGCAACATCCAGGACGCGAGCTCCTTCCGCGGGCCCAGCAACAACCTGCACGGCTCGGGCGGCTACGGGGGCGGCATCCACGCCGCCGACTTCCGCTCGGTGGGCGGCTGCGAGAGCGGCTTCGCCACGCCCGATCCCTCCGACCCGGACGTCGTGTGGTCGGGGTGCTACGAGGGGGTGATCAGCCGCATGGACCTCAGGGACGGCCAGTCCCGGGACGTGAGCGTGTGGCCGGACGTGGCGGACGGGTGGGCGCCAATGGATGTGAAGTATCGATGGCACTGGACGATACCTCTTGCCATCTCACCCTTCGACTCAAAGCGCGTCTACGTCGGGAGCCAGTACGTCCACGAGACCACCGACGGCGGGCAGACGTGGAAGAAGATCAGCCCCGATCTCACGCTGGACGAGAAGAAGTACCAGGGCAACGCCGGTGGGATCACCTACGACAACCTCTACACGTACGACGCGTCGACCCTGTACGCCATCGCCGAGTCCCCGGTGAAGCAGGGGGTGATCTGGGCGGGGACGAACGACGGCCAGGTGAGCCTCACGACCGATGGCGGCACCCACTGGGTCAACGTGACGAAGAACCTCCCGGGCCTGGAGCCCATGGGCACGATCTGGAACATCGAGCCCTCGCCCTTCGACGCGGGCGCCGCCTATCTGACGGTCAATCGCGAGCAGATGGGTGACTACGACGCCTACGTCTACGAGACGGCCGACTACGGGAAATCGTGGCGCATGATCAGCGCGGGCGTGCCTCACACCAAGAACAGCTCCGCGCACTGCGTGATCGCCGACCCGGTGCGGAAGGGGATGCTCTACCTGGGCACCGACAACGCCGTGTACGTGACGTGGGACGACGGGGCGCACTGGACGTCCATCAGCCACGACCTGCCGCCCGCCCCCGTCTACTGGCTCACGCTCCAGAAGCGCTTCGACGACCTGGTGATCGCGACGTACGGGCGCGGCGACTACATCCTGGACGACGTCGGCTCGCTGCGCGGCCTCCCGGAGGCCGAGGCGGCCCGTGCGCCCCACCTGTTCGACCCGCGCCCCGCCTACCGCTTCCGGCACGTCGACTCGCGCCACCTCTCGGAGCCGGGCGCGCGCATCGTGGGTCACAACCCGCCCTACGGCGCGGACGTCGACTTCTATCTTCCGGAGGCCGACCCGCATGCGAGCCTGACCATCCTGGATGCGAGCGGCGACACGATCCGTACCCTCCCGGTCCACGGCGCGGCGGGCGTGAACCGGGTGTGGTGGGACCTCCGCGGCCCGGACGGGCGGCTCCCGCACATGCTCGTCCCGCCCCCCGATGCGAAGTGGGTGAAGAACAACGACCAGGGCTTCCACCTCCTCACGGGGATCATGGTGCCGCGCGAGGTCCTGGGACCTCTCGTCGTGCCGGGCGGCTACACCGTGAGCCTCACGACCGGTGGCCGAACCCTCACCGCGCCGCTGAAGGTCCTGGCCGATCCGCACTCGCCGGGCACGCCGCAGACCCTGGCGGCCGAGCATGCGTTCCGGGAGCGGGTCGTGGGAGAGATCGACCACGTCGCTTCCATGATCGAGGAGCTGGAGTGGGTGCGAAAGCAGGTGGCGGCCCTCGAGATGCAGTACGAGAGTGACGCGAAGATGAAGCCGGTGATGGACGCCGCCCGGGCGCTGGCGGACAGCGCCATCGCCATCGAGGGGAAGCTCATCGACGTCCACCTCACGGACGGGAACGAGGACCTGAACCGCCACCCGAGCCAGCTCTACCAGAAGCTCACCGCGCTCTACGACAAGGGCGAGGCGGACCTGGGTCCGACGGCCAGCGAGGTCTCGGTGAACCAGGAGTTCGAGCATTGGATGGACACGTCCGAGGCGGAGCTGAAGGCGTTCCGGACTTCGGACGTCGCCTCCTTCAACCAGCTGGCCGAGACCCGTGGGCTGTCGTTGAGGATTCAGCCGTAGCCGTGGCACCACCGCCAGGCTGTCCGGTCATCCGGTGGTCGAGTGCTCTCGTACGATCGACGGGGCGCTCTGGAGGCGGGGCGCCAGGGAGAATGCCGGGAACCGAATCTCGGGTCGGTTGGACCGTCGTGGCGTCCGCACGCTCACGGCTGGCCCGACATGGCGGGCGGGAGCCTCGACGCGGTGTCTCCACCCTCGACGGAGGTGCCGGAGGCCTTTGAGGATTCTTCTCGCGGGCGCCACCGGTGTGTTGGGACGGCGTCTCGTGGCGCGGCTGTCCGAGCGGGGCCACGATGTGGTGGGGTTGGCTCGGAATCCGGCCGGCGCCGATCGCGTCCGGTCGCTGGGTGGCCGGCCGGCGGAGTCCAGCCTGTTCGATGTTTCGGCCCTGACCGTGGCGGCCCGCGGCGCGGAGGTCGTCATCCACGCGGCCACCTCGATTCCCAGCGGCCGGACGGCCCGCTCGCGCGGCGGCTGGAGCCTGAACGACCGAATCCGGCGCGAGGGCACGCGGTCGCTCACCTCGGCGGCCGGTGCGGTGGGCGCGCGCCGCTACCTGCAGATGAGCGTCGCCTGGGTCGTGAAGGGGGATGCGGGCCGCGGCTTCTTCGACGAGAGCACGTCTCCCGACCCGCCGGAGCTCCTCCGCTCCGCCGTCGACGGTGAACGCATCGCCGTGGCCGAGGGAAGGCAGCACGGCTTCTCCGTCTGCGTCCTCCGGGAGGGTGCTTTCTACGGTCCGGACACGTCCATGCGAGACATGGCTCGACGCCTCCGAGCGCGGCGACTCCCGGTTCCGGGGAGGGGCGAGCATCTGGTGGCTCCCATCCACGTGGACGACATGGCCGCAGCGTGTGTCATGGCGGTCGAAGCCGAAGCGGAGGGAACCTGGAACGTCGTCGACGACGAGCCGGTGCCCTTCGCCGATCTACTGGGGGAGCTGGCAGCGAGGGTGGGCGCGCCTCCGCCCCGGCACCTCCCGCTGTGGCTCGCCCGCTGGCTCCTGGGCTCTCACGTCCTCGAGTCGCTGACCACGTCGATGAACACGTCCAACGCCAGGATCCGCCGCGAGCTGGGGTGGGCTCCGTCCTTCCCCACCTGCCGGGAGGGTCTCGACGACGTGGTGGAGACGTGGGTGGAGGAGGGATTCCTCTCTGGCCGGTCGTGAGCGAATCGCGGTGGCGCTGGCGGTGGCCAACCTGCTCGTTGCGGGCCTGCACGGCCTCGCACATGCCGCCCTCGCGGTCGGGGCGGGTGGGCTGGTCGGCGTGGTCGTGGTGGCCTACTGCGTGTACGCGGCGCCCTGTCCTCCTCGGCGCCGCTTGCGCAGCGGCGTAGGTTTCGGGGCCGGCGCACCGCGAAGCGCCGCACGCCGCCCGGGCAGCCGGGCGGGACGGGAGGGCTGGCCCCGGAGGCGAAGGAGGTGCGCGTGAGCTCCGGCGAACCCTGCTCCCACATCGGCGAGATCACCGAGGTCAAGCGACCCGCGCGCCGGGTGTGCGAGGAGTGCGTGAAGACGGGCGACCGGTGGGTGCACCTGCGCGCCTGCCAGGCGTGCCGGCGCACCCTGTGCTGCGACAGCTCGCCCAACCGTCACGCCAGGGCCCACGCCCTCTCCAGCGGGCACCCCGTGATCGCGTCGGCCGAGCCGGGGGAGCGCTGGCTGTACTGCTATCCCGACGATGCGTACGCCGAGTACTGAGGATTCCTCCGGGGCCTCCGTCCGTTTCTCGGAGCGTCCCGATGCCGCCGACCCCCAGGGAGCCTCCGCCATGACGCCCACCTCCGAAGCCTGGCCCGAGCTTCCGCTCGACGCGTGGAGGGAGAGCTGCGACACCCTCCACATGTGGACCCAGGTGGTGGGCAAGGTCCGCCTGGCCTGCACGCCGTCCGTGAACCACTGGTGGCAGGTCCCGCTGTACGTGACGCCCAGGGGCCTCACGACCTCGGCCATGTTCCACGAGCTCCGGACCTTCCGGATCGACTTCGACTTCGTGGATCACCGGCTCCGGGTGGAGACGAGCGACGGAGAGAGCGGCGCGTTCCGGCTCGGCTCCTACCCGGTGGCCGAGTTCTACGACCGCGTGATGCGGTCCCTGGAGGGGCTCGGTCTGGACGTCCACATCTGGCCGCACCCGGTGGAGGTGGTCGACGCGATCCCGTTCGATCAGGATACCGCGCACGCCTCCTACGCCCCGGAGTACGTGAGGCGCTTCTGGACGGCGCTCGTCCGGGCCGACCTGGCCCTGCGGGAGCACCGGAGCTTCTTCCTGGGCAAGGCCAGCCCGGTCCACTTCTTCTGGGGGAGCTTCGACCTGGCCATGACCTTCTTCTCGGGCCGCACGGCGCCCCCGCACCCGGGCGGGGTCCCGAACCTGGCCGACTGGGTGGCGCGCGAGGCCTACTCGCACGAGTGCGCCAGCGCCGGCTTCTGGCCCGGGAACGGGGCGCCGGCCATCGACGCGCCGGCCTTCTACGCCTACGCCTACCCGGAGCCCGAGGGCTTCGGCGCGGCGGCCACGCGGCCGGCGGAGGCGTTCTACAGCCCGGAGATGGGGGAGTACATCCTCCCCTACGAGGCGGTGCGCACGTCCGGCGACCCGGAGGGCATGGTGCGGGACTTCTTGCGGAGCACCTACGAAGCGGCCGCCGAGCTGGGCGCGTGGGACCGGGCGGCCCTGGAGCGGCGGGACGGCTGAGCTCGGGTTGGAGCGTTCACGTCCCGCTCCGGGTGCGCGGACTCCCCTTCGACCACCTGGCGGCGTCGGTGACCCCTAGTCCGGCCGCGCCAGCGCCACCGCGAACAGGGACGCCCCGTCCATCTCCCAGCGCTCCACCCGGAATCCGGCCCCGCCCAGCAGCTCCCCGGCGGACTCCCGGGTGTACTTGTGGCTCAGCTCGGTGCAGATGGACTCGCCGGCCTCGAACGGGACCTCGAGACCGAGCGCCTGGATCGGGACCACCCGCGCGCTGTCCGCGACGAGGTGCATCTCGATGCGGGCCGCCGCCTCGTTCCACACGGCCCGGTGGGACCAGGCCGCGGGCTCGAAGCCGGCGCCCAGCTCCCGGTTCAGCACCCGGAGCACGTTGCGGTTGAACTCCGCGGTCACGCCCCGCGCGTCGTCGTAGGCCGCGACGAGCCGCCCCCGGTCCTTGACCAGGTCGAAGCCCACCAGGAAGGCATCGTGGGGCCCCAGACGGCGGCGCACACCGCGCAGGAACGCCGCGGCCTGCGCGGGCCGGAGGTTTCCGATCGTGCTGCCCAGGAAGAGGACCAGGCGAGGCCCGTCCCCGAACGGCAGCTCCAGCTCGGACTGGAAGTCGCCGGCCGTCCCGACGATGGCGAGGCCGGGGAATCGCTCCCGCAACCGCTCGGCCGCCCGCTCGAGGGCGTCCCCGTCCACGTCGATGGGCGCGTAGCCGCGCAGCCGTCCGCTCGCCTCGAAGGCCTCCAGGAGGAGCTCGGTCTTGCCGGAGCTCCCCGACCCGAACTCGACCAGGGCCGTCGGCGGACCCTCCCCGGCCAGGGAGGGGGCGATGCGCCGCAGGATGGAGCGCTCCGCGCCGGTCAGGTAGTATTCGGGGAGACGGGTGATCTCCTCGAACAGCGCCGAGCCGCGGGCGTCGTAGAAGTACTTGGGCGGAAGCGCGTAGGGCCGGCGGCCCAGGCCGTCCCGCACGTCCTCTCGCATCCGCGCCAGCCGGTCCTCCGTCCGGGCGGGTCGGCGGATGTCGATGCCGGGGAGCGAGGCCACGCGTCCTCCGAGTCTGTGGGCGATGCGACGTCCGCGCGGTCACCGCGGGCGAGGGTACCTCCTACCTCGACCGGCGATGGCAGGGTCCGCGACGGCGACCCTCGTCGTGCCGCCGGGGGCCTCCGGTCCGGGCCCGGCGTGTGGCTGCAGAACCGTTCTCGCCCCGCGCGCGTTGATGAAAAGAATCCGGACCTCTACAGCCGGGGGAAGAGCCACGTGACGAGCCGCCGCGACTTCGTGAAGCTCCTGGCCACGGGCACGGGCGCCCTGGTGCTGGGGATCGATCTCTCCTGCTCACCCGAGACCGGGCCGGGGAAGCCGTTCTCGCCCAGCGCGTGGCTCCGGGTGGACCCGGACGGATCGGTGCGGGTCCGGGTGGGACGCTCGGAGATGGGGCAGGGGGTGCGCACGGTGCTCCCGATGCTGGTGGCCGAGGAGCTCGATGCCGATCCCGACCGCGTGCGGATCGAGCAGGCGATGCCCGGACCCGACTTCCAGGACCTCGGCACCGGCGGAAGCTCGAGCCTGATGGAGAGCTGGGAGCCGCTCCGGAGGGCGGGCGCCACCGCGCGGGCGATGCTGGTGGCCGCGGCGGCCGCGCGCTGGGGCGTGCCCGCGGCCGAGTGCCGGACCGAGACCGGCCGCGTGCTCCACGACCGCTCGGGCCGCGGCGCCGGCTTCGGGGAGCTGGCGGCGGCGGCCTCCGGCCTGGCCGTTCCGGCCGACGTGCCGCTCAAGCCCCGCTCGGCCTTCCGTCTCATCGGGACGGACCGGCCGCGCGTGGATGGTCCCGACATCGTGTACGGACGGGCGCGGTACGGCCTCGACGTCCGGGTGCCGAACATGGTCTACGCCGTGGTGGCCCGGGGCCCGGCGCTCGGGGACACGGTGGCCTCGTTCGACGCGTCGGCGTCCCGGCGGGTGCCCGGCGTGCGCGACGTGCTCCAGATCGCCTCGGGCGTGGCCGTGGTGGCCGATCACACCTGGGCTGCCCTGCGAGGCCGGGAGGAGCTCGAGGTCTCCTGGACGCGCGGGGCGGGCGGCGACTTCGACACCGATGCCCACCGGATCGCGCTCCGGCACGCGGTCGGCTCGCCGGGCGTCACGATCCGCAGGGACGGCGGCGGGAGCGCGGCTCTGAGCGGGGCCGCCCGCCTCGTCGAGGCCCGCTACGACTATCCCTTCGAGGCCCACGCCGCGCTGGAGCCGATGAACTCCACCGCGCACGTCAGGGCGGACGGTACGTGCGAGATCTGGACTCCGACCCAGGCGCCGAACACGGTCCAGCGGGCCGCGGCGAAGATGCTGGGCGTGGAGCCCGAGGCGGTCACGGTGCACGTGACGCTGCTCGGGGGCGGCTTCGGGCGGCGGCTGAACTGGGACTTCGACACCGAGGCCCTGGAGCTGGCCCGGGCCCTCAGGGGCACGCCCGTCCAGGTGGTGTGGAGCCGGGAGGACGACCTCCGGCACGGGCACTTCCAGGCCGCCTCGGCCCACTACCTCCGGGCCGGCCTCGATGCGGCGGGCGGCGTGGTCGCGTGGGAGCACCGGGAGGCGTGCTCGATGCACAACACGCGCGGCGCCGACCCCTCGCGCATCGACACCTCGGATCCCGACCGGGTACGGGGCTCGGCGTGGGGCGTCTACGATCAGCCCTACCACGCCTCGGGCTTCGAGGCGACCTATCGGCACGTGCCGATCCCGGTCTCCATCGGTCCGTGGCGTGCCGTGTTCTCGCCCCCGGCCGTGTTCGCCCGCGAGTGCTTCCTGGACGAGGTGGCCGGGGCGGCGGGGCGCGACCCCATCGAGCTCCGGCTCGACCTGCTCGGCGGCGGGAAGGGCAAGGTGCCGGCCCGGTACGAGATCGAGGGGGAGACCATCGAGCGCCCCCGGCTGCGGGCCGTGCTCGAGCGGGTCCGCGAGGCGTCCGGCTGGGGCGGCCCGGTGGCGGACGGCCGCGCGCTCGGAGTGGCCGCCAACTTCTTCCATACCGGGACCTACATCGCGTATGTCGTGGAGGTCTCGCTGCGGCACGGGGCGGGCGAGGGCGATCTCCCCTTCCGCGTGCACCGCGTGGTGTGCGCCCTGGACTGCGGCCTCCTCGTCCACCCGCGCGGCGCGCGCCAGCAGGTGGAGAGCGGGATCACGTGGTCTCTTTCCAACATGAAGAGCCACGTGACCTGGAAGGGCGGCATCGCCGGGCAGTCCAACTACGACGATTTCCGGGTCGTGACGATGGACGAGGCCCCCGGCCGGATCGAGGTCCACTTCGTCGACCCGGGGAGGGAGCGGCCCAACGGGCTCGGCGAGCCGGTGGTCTGTCCCCTCGCGCCGGCCGTGGCCAACGCTCTCCACCGACTCACGGGCCGGCGGATCCGGAGGCTGCCGGTGGAGGCGGCGGACCTGTGACGGCCATCGACGCCGGGCGGCGGCGCTCGCTGGCCGGGGTCTCGCTTCGGCTCGCCGCCACCGCGCTCGCCGCCCTCGTGGGGCTCTCCGGGTGCGGTGGAGACACGACCGGCCCGCCCCCGCCCCGGGGCGGATCGTCCGTGACGCTCCGCCTCGTGTCGCCCAACGGGCCCGAGGGGGCGGCCGTCCTCGAGCTCGACGCGGCGCCCGTGCAGGACGTGAGCGGTGACTCGGATCGCGTGTACTTCGCCAGGGTCGGACAGCGGCTGCGCGTGGTGCTTCTCTCGGCCCGGCCCGGCGAGCTCCGGGCCGTCGTCACCGTGTCGGACCCCGGCGCGGCCCTGCACCCGACCGTCCTCCAGGTGGCCGACAGCCTGAACCAGCTCCGCCCGGACGTCTCCGGCTACGCCGTGAAGGTGGTCCGTTGAGGGGGGCGGCGACCGGCGGCGGTCCGCTCCGCGGCCCCGGGCTCGCGCTCCTGGGCGCGGCCGCCTGGCTGTGCGCCGCGGCTCCCGGCTCGCTCCGGGCCCAGGCGGCTCACGTCTACCTCGAGCCGGCGTCGCGGCGCCCGGGCGTCGAGGTGCCGCGGGAGGCTCTCCGCGCGGCCGCCGAGGGGCGGCCCGACCTCGGCATCCCGTCGGCCGACGCGTTCGTTCGCGCCCCCCGGGCGGCCATCCTGCTCCGGAAGGGCCCGTTCCCGGTGCTGGTCATACCGGCCCTGTTCTCCGACTCGCCCGACCCGCCGGTGTCCCGCGACGACCTCCAGCGGATCATCTTCGACGGTCCCTCGTCGCGCAGCACGCTCACCCAGTACTACGCCGACCAGTCGGGGAGCCGGCTCGAGATCCACGGCACCGTGCTTCCGTGGGAGCGCACCTCCGTGACGCTGGCTGACGCGGCGGGGTCCCTGAACGGTCACGGCTACATCGGGCCGGCCATGGCCGAGTACGTGCGCCAGGCCATCGCGCTCGCCGACGACCAGGTCGACTTCGGGCAGTTCGACGACGACGGCCCGGACGGGGTGCCCAACAGCGGCGACGACAACGGACTCGTCGACGCCGTGGCCATCGAGTACTCGGAGATCCCGGGCTCGTGCGGTGGCCCCGGACCCTGGCCACACCTGGGGCCCGCATTTGGGACCGACGGGGGCCCCATCGCCACGAACGACCGACAACCGAATGGCCAGCCCATCTACGTGCCGCTGTATATCATGAGCGGCGTCCTGGACTGCGCGGGTCAGCCGGAGGGCGTCGGGGTGCGGGCCCACGAGCTGGGCCACGTGCTCGGCCTCCCCGACCTGTACGTGGCCTCCGAGGGCATCGAGGCGGACAAGCGGCTGTGGGCCGTCGGCTGCTTCGACCTCATGGCCTCCGGCGCCTGGGGATGCGGCAACGGGCCCACGCCCGCGACCTTCGGCCCGGCCGGCCTGTCGCCGCTGATGAAGGAGCGCCTGGGCTGGCTCGGCATGCAGGAGGTGGACAGCGCGGACCACCGGGAGTTCGTACTCCCGCCCGTGTCGAGCTCCGAGCGGGCCCTCCGCGTCCGGCTCGATCCCGGCGGAACGGAGTCCTTCATCCTCGAGTACCGGACCCGGACGGGACCGGACCAGGTGCTCCCGGCCGAGGGCGTGCTGATCTACGACGAGGACACCTACGACGGCCCGCGTCCCGTGCCGGTCGGCCTGCCGCCCGCGCTCTCCTACCACCTGGTGGAGGCGGACGGCGACTACGCGCTGCGCAGGGTCGACGCGGACGGCGGTGACCGCGGAGACGCGGCCGACGTGTTCGCGAGGGGCGGCGCGGTCGCCATGCTCAACGACACGACGCCGGCCTCGACCCGAGACCACCTGGGGGGCTCGACCACGCTGGTCATCCACTCCATACAGATCCTCAATGGAGCGGCCCACGTCGTGCTCTCCGTGGGCACCGGCTTTCGCGTGGTGAGCACGGACCTCCCGGGCCCGGTGCCGGCGGCGCAGCCGGTGACGGGGAGCGTCCGGGTGGCGGGCGGCACGCCGCCCTACGCCGTGGCGCTCGTGGCCGGCGCGCTGCCCCAGGGCCTGTCGGTGGCCGCGGACGCGGAGGGCGCGAGCATCGACGGCACTCCCGAGGACATCGGTACGTTCGACTTCGGGCTCCGGATCACGGATGCGAAGGGCCGCCAGGTGGCGGCGGGCGTGAAGCTCCAGGTCGAGGACCTGGACCTGCCCACCTCGGACCTGGTCGGGGCGCTCGCGACGGGCGGTGGTCTCCCGGCGCCGGTCCTGGAGTACCTGGACCGGGCCGGGAACGTCAACGGTCGGTTCGATGTGGGAGACCTGCGCACCTACTTCCTGCGCACGGGCCGCTTCGGCGATTCAGGGCCCTGAGGCTCCTTCGTCCCTCCGACCGCTCCCTCCCTAGCCTATCCCTCTCTCCCGCCGCCCGTCCCGGATGTGACGCGGCCCGGCCTCCGTGGAGGAGACCGGGCCGCGCTCGCCCGCCGGAGCGGGGGTTGGGATCAGCCGGAGACGTTCGGGTTGGAACGGATCTCGGTGATCGTG
>CAYXHP010000130.1:0-2541 GCA_964465015.1 uncultured Gemmatimonadota bacterium | reverse complement strand
GGCATCACGTAGTACAGGAAGCCGTCGGCGGTGCCGGAGTCGAACAGGGGCAGGATGTGTGGGTGCTGGAGCTGCGCGGTGGTCGTGATCTCCTGGACGAAGCGGTCGGCGCCCAGGACGGCCGCCAGCTCGGGCTTCAGGACCTTGATAGCCACCTTGCGGTTGTGCTTAAGATCCTCGGCCATAAAGACCGTGGCCATGCCGCCTTGGCCGATCTCACGATCGATGCGGTAGCGGTCGGCCAGGGCGGCGGCGAGGCGACTCGAAGCATCACTCATGGGGCCGCTCCCTGCCAGGCCTTCCGCGCCTGGTCGAGCCAGTCCACCGCCACGAGCACGTCGTCCGTCCTCGATGGCGTGCGCGCGACCACGAAGGTCCTCCCGTCCGGCGACAGGTCGTAGAGCCTCGCACCGGAGAGGACGGCCGGTATCGTATGGCGCCGCACCACGGCCAGCGTGGGCGAGGTCCGCAGCTCGATGTCCACCAGCCCCTCGGTGCCCACGTAGTAGAGGTGCCGGCTGTCCGGGCCCCACACGACGGGCGTCGCATTCGTCGGCGACGTGGACACCTGGAGCAGGGTGCGGCCGTCCATGGATCGAACCCACACGTCCGACGAGTAGGACTCCACGAACGCGACCCAGCGGCCGTCGGGTGACACCCGCGGGTCGTACGCGACCAGGCGCCCGCCCTGCTCCGCACCCATAAGCAACGTATCCACCCGGGAGCGGCCGTCCACCGAGTACCGCAGCAGGGTCGCGCCCTGCTCTACGTATCCGGCCACGACGAGGGATCTCCCGTCCGGGGCGACGTCGACGTTCTCGGCGGATTCACGCGTCTGCAGGAGGACGGAAGGCGGCGCGCTCCCGTCCACGGCGACGGATCGGATTTCGGAGCCCCGGTCTGTCGCGGCGCTTCCGGTCGCGCCCGCTATGAAGGCCACCCGGCGTCCGTCCGGAAACCAGGAGAAATCGCCGACGAAGCCGTCCGTGGTGACGCGCGTGGACACGCCCGTCGTCGCATCCACGACCCAGAGGTCACCCGACGGGTCGGGGCCCCGAGCGCTGGAGGCCCGTGCGCTGACCACGGCGATGCGTTGACCGTCGGGCGAGAACCGGGGAGACTCGACGAGGCTGTAGTCCCCCTTCACCGGAGTCGTCCGTCCAGCGGTGTCCACGAGCTCGAGATACGCCCTCGCGGAGGCGTCGGCGGCACGGTAGACGAGGGTTCCGCTCTCCGACAACCCCACCGCGGTACCGATGCTACCGTTGCTGGCTACCCGGGGGAGCAGCTCCACGGGTGCGCCGCCCAGGCGCATGCCCGAAGGGTCGAAGGGCACGGCCATGAGGGTGCCGTCCGCGAGGGAGTAGATCAGGTGGCCGTCCACGAACGCCAGGGCGCCGATGCCCGGGATGCCGAGGCGCGTCCGGCGCCCGTCGGACAGGCGGTAGGCCACCAGCGTGGTCTGGCTCTCGCTCCGCACGGAGCTGCCGTAGACGACCACACCCGCGTCGCGGAGGACGAAGGGGCGGCGCTGCTGGATCTCCCCGGCGGCCGAGTCGAGCGGCACCGCGAGGACGGGGGGGTCACCGACGGCGCTCACACGCTGGATCCCCACGGCGGGCGCGCCGGCTCCGAGCAGCGTCTCGAACAGGATGTCCTCGTCGGAGGTCCAGCTCAGCGCCGCCGAGTTGACCTCGAAAGCGGCCACGGTGGAGACGTCTCCGCCACTCAGGCGGACCTTCCGGATGTGGTGGCCGTCGGCGATGAACGCCACCCACGTTCCATCGGGGGAGATCGCCGGGTTCCAGCCGCCCTCGGTCCCGGCCAGGGGATGGGCCTCCGCCTCGCCGAGACGACGCACCCAGAGCTGCGCCGGCGTGCTGTCCGTGGAGGCGCGGAAGACCACGGTTCTCCCGTCGGGAGACACCGCGAACGGACGCGTGGTCCGCGTGTCGACGTGAACGGCGGGATCGGCCGACAGGGCGAAGCGGATGACCGGCCGCGCCTCGTCCGTGCCCTTCCTCCCCCGCGTCGTCACCGCCAGCAGGGCGAGCCCGAGCCCCACAGCCACCACCGCCAGGGCGAGGGTGGCGACGTGCCGGTACCAGGGACCGCGGACGCCGCCCGCGGCCGTCGTTTCGCCACCGTGGCGGAACCCCGGATCCACCAGCGCGTCCGCGAACGCCCGCGCGCTCTCGAACCGGTCCGCCGGCAGCTTCTCCAGCGCCTTCGCCACGGCGGCCGCCACGTTGGGCGGCACCGAGCGGCGCAGCTTCGTGACCGGCGCCGCCTCCTCGGTCACGATCTTCATGAGGATCTGCTGTGCGGAGGATCCCGTGTGCGGCGGGTCGCCCGTCAGCATCTCGTACAGCACGCTGGCCAGCGAGTAGACGTCCGAGCGGCCGGTGATGTCCTTTTCCGCCGTCGCCTGCTCGGGCGACATGTAGTGCGGCGTGCCGATTACCATCCCGGTCTGCGTCAGCTTCGAGCCGGCCTGACGGATCTTCGAGATGCCGAAGTCGAGCACCTTGACGAAGTCCT
>CAYXHP010000129.1:0-27577 GCA_964465015.1 uncultured Gemmatimonadota bacterium | reverse complement strand
CGCACCGGCCGCGGGCACGAGCATGGCCACCTCCCGGCCGTGCCGCGTGATCGTGATCCGCTCGCCCCGCTCCACCCGGTCCAGGAGAGCGGCGAGATGTGTCTTGGCCTCGTAGGCACCGACCGTGGACATGTCTTCCTCCGATCCGACCAGTCTCAGACCAGTTTAGACGATGAGAGCGCCGGAAGCAAGGGACCTCACTCTTCGCCCAGTGCCCGATCCTGACGAGACGAGTAGCTTGTCGGGATCGCGGCGAGCCTCGTCCACGAACCGACCAGGAGCTCCCATGCGCGCACGGATCCTGACGCCCGCCCTCCTCGTCATCGCGGCCGGCTCGGCGGCCGGAGCGCCCTCCCCCGCCTCCAGCCCGGGCCTCGCGGCGCCGAAGGCCGCGCCGGTCCGTTATCACGTGGTTCACGGCTGGCCGCAGCTGCCGAAGGGCCGCGACCTCGGCGAGGTATCCGGCGTCAGCGTGGATCCGCATGGCGACGTATTCGTCTTCCACCGCAATGATCGGGTCTGGCCGGCGTCGGATTCCCTGTCCACGGATCCGATCACGCTGCCGACGGTCACGGTGTTCGACGGGCGCACGGGGAAGATCCTGTCGGAGTGGGGCGCGAGCACCTTCGCCATGCCGCACGGCCTCACCGTGGACGCGCGCGGCAACGTGTGGCTGACCGACGTCTCGTTGCAGCAGGTGTTCGAGTATTCGCACGACGGCCGTCTCCTGATGACGCTCGGCGTGCGCGGCGTGGCGGGAAACGACAGCGCCCACTTCGACCGGCCTACCAAGGTCGCCGTGGTGCCGGACGGCAGCTTCTACGTCAGCGACGGGTACCGGAACACGCGCGTGATGAAGTTCTCGCCCGCCGGGAAGTTCCTGTTCCAGTGGGGCACGCCGGGCACCGGTCCCGGCCAGTTCGACCTGCCGCACAGCGTGACGCTCGACAGTGCGGGCCGGGTCTACGTGTCGGATCGCAGCAACGCGCGCGTCCAGGTCTTCGGTGCCGACGGGCACTTCCTGGCGCAGTGGAAGAGCCCCGGGATCGGCCGACCCTACGATATCGCGATCGGAGCCGACGGCACGGCGTTCATCGCCGATGGCGGCGACCAGCCGACGTCACCGCCGGATCGCTCGGGCGTCGCGGTCGTCGGTCCGGACGGGACCTTCCGGGAGCGGTTCGGCGGCTGGGGGAACTACGACGGCCAGCTCGAGATCGCGCACGACATCGCCGTGGGCCCGGGGGGCGAACTCTACGTCGGCGACATCACGGGCAGGAGGATCCAGAAATTCGTTCCCGCGAGTCCCTGAGATGACCCGCCACTAGATCGAGCCCGTTCCGGGCTCCAGCTCGACGAAACCCGGCTCACTCAAGACCTCTGGAGGAGCCACATGTATCGGAAGGGCCGCTTCTCGCGCTTCGCCAAGTGGACCGCGCGCACGGCCGGCCACCCGCTCGTGTTCACGATCGCCTGCCTGATGATCGTGGCCTGGCTCGCGTCCGGTCCGCTCTTCGACTTCAGCGACACCTGGCAGCTCGTGATCAACACGAGCACGACGATCGTCACCTTCCTGATGGTCTTCCTGATTCAGAACACGCAGAACCGGGAAGGGGAGGCCATGCAGCTCAAGCTGGACGAACTCATCCGCTCGATCGAGGGCGCGCACAACGTGCTCCTGGACCTGGAGGAGCTGGAGGAGAAGGAGCTGGAGCGGCTCCGCGCGCGTTACCTGCAGCTGGCGCGCGAGGAGCGGCAGAAGCGGCGCACGGGCACGTCCGACCAGGGGACGCCCGAGGTCAGCCCGGACGAGTAGGGGCCGGCCGGGACGGCGAGCCAGAATGGCCACGGGGGCGCGAGGTCCGAGCCCCGCGCCCCCGAAAGCGTGTCAGGCTACCTCTCGGCCGCCAGCGGCCTCGAGGCCATGCGTTCGTTTCTAGTGGTCGGCCACGCCGTCGTGGTTTTCATCCTCGAAGGCGTGCATGGAATGCTCGATGTTCTCCGTCACGATGCCGTGGTTGGGCTGGCCCCGGGTGGCCGTGGACGGATCGATCAGGCTGCTGTCGGGCGCCACGAACCAGGTCGAGACGTCCACGTGCAGGGTGACGTTCGTGCTGGTCGAGCTGGAGCCGACCACGAGCGCCGGATTGAGCTCGACCTCCTGCTCCGCGTCCAGGTGGGACGTGAACGTGAAGGGGTCGCCGTTGTAGGTCCCCTCCACCCGGATGGAGACGCTGTCGTAGTCCGGGTTGGCCTTCAGGAAGGCCTGGTCGGCCGAGTCGGCGGTCGGTGCGTGGATCTGGAACTTGAGCCTGTCGTAGGTCCCGGCCGGCGCGTCCACGGCCACGGCCTGGTCGACGCTCCCATCCAGCGGGAGCGACAGCAGCACAGGACCGGTCTCGAACTCCTCGCAGCCGTCGCCCTCCTTCGGATTCCCGGTGGTGGGACACGTGCCGTCCTGCGCCTCCAGCTCGATCTTCCGAAGGACGATGTCGACGCTCTGGATCACCAGCGTGTTGGAGCCCTTCGTCTGCGTGAGGCTGAAGGCCGGACGGACGTCCGGCGTTGCCGTCCCGGTGCCGCCGGTCGCCAGCGACAGGGAAACCGTCCCCGCGCCGTTCGGGCCCGTCGCGCCGCCGCATCCGGCGGCCAGCGCCGCGATGCTCCCCGCACATACCACCGATCTCACGAACCTGCGTCCCATTGTTCTCCTCCGTCCGTGTCCAGAGCCTTCGGCCCCGACGGTCGCCGGGCGCCGAGCCGAACGAGAGGAGCAAGGGGCGGGCCGAATCGGCGCGTCGGACGCGGCGAGCTCCATGATCGAGGGAGACAAGGGAGTGAGGCCTACCAAAAGACCGCGGGCGCACTGCGAGGGCACGGCGTCAGCGAAAAGAATGTCATTCGACTGCAACACATGAAGAGGGCGCGGGGGTCCGGGGACGCCGCTAGCGCACCCGGCCCGGCCGCCAGGGCCGGGCCGGGTGCGCTCGCTTCTCCTTCCGACTGTCCGGTCGGAGCTACGGCAGCGTGGGGATCGTGTCCAACACGCCCCACGCGGTGGTCGCGCCCGCTCCGTTGATGGTGGGATCTCCGTTGTTGTACGGGAAGCCGGGGATGTACGCGTCGTTGTAGTACAGGTATAGCGGGTGGCCATGGTAGGTCACCTGGTGAGCGCCATCGGGCCTCACGATGGCCCCCAGCGCGTGCCGATCGACGCCGGGCCCGGCTTCGGGTCGCTTGGAGGTGAGCACGGGCGGTCAAGGAGGAGCGACGGGGCGCCCTGGACCGGGTCCGGGACCTGAACGGACGCGCCTATCAGATCGCCTCGCGGGTGGGCGACGACGAGCTCATCCAGGCCGCGACGGCCCGGGAGCGGTACTGACCGAGGACGGGGCGGGGGCGGGATTCGATCACCGAAGCCAGAGGAGGCAAGCGATGCCGCACTTCATCATCGAGAGAAACGTCGGACAGGTCACCGAGGAGGAGCTCGACGAGGCCGGCCGGAGGTCCGTGGCCGTCCTGGCGGACATGGAGGGGGTCGTGTGGATCCGGAGCTACATCTCGCAGGCCGAAGGCAAGATCTACTGCGAGTACGAGGCGCCCTCGGCCGAGCTCATCCTGGAGCACGCGCGCCGCGCCGGGCTCCCCGCGGACCAGATCTCCGTGATCGACTTCGAGACGAGTCCGTCGATGTTCGTCTGACTCCGGGACGCGGGTCTCGTGTCGCTACGCCGCCGGGCCGCGCGCCGGCTTGTGCCAGGCTGACCGCGGGCTTCGCGGCGGCCGTCAGCCCTCCGCCAGCTCGGGCTCATCGCCCCGGACGCGGCCCGGATCCAGCTCGAGAGCCGGCCAGGTCACCACCTCGCCCCAATCCGTGCGCCGGTCGGCCTCCCGGCCGGAGCGCCGCGCCTCGACCCGCCGGCGCGTTTCGCGCACATGCGCGAGGAGGCCCCGGACATCCACCCCGAGATACGCAGCCGGATAGCCGGCCAGCGCCTCCTCGGCCTTCTCCAGCTGGGCCAAGATCCCGTGCGGCGTGCCACGCCGGGCGTGCACGAACGCGCTGGCGTACAGGATGAGTCCGTGGTAGAACTCGCTCCCCGCGCGGCGCCACGCCTCCTCCAGCACCTCGTGGCTCTCCCAGAACTCGCCCCGGTTCACGAGCTCGGCGAACCGGACGAGGGCGGCCGGCAGGTCGGCCACGTGCCCTAGGCCTTCCGCCGCGGCCCGGGCCGCGAGGCGGCGATGCAGGCTTCAGCCGTCATGTGCTCCTCCCGCGCCGCGCCGGTGACGGCTATAACCTACCTCCTGCGGGGATACTCGGAACGGGCGGCATCCGCCCGGCGTTGGGTCGGGGTGGACCGTCCAACCCGGCGAAAGGCCTCTCCCGAAGGGACGCGACCGACGACGGACCCGAACGGAACGAGGAGGCCGGCGTGTCGAGATGGATCTGGAGGACCATGGGGCTCGCCGCTCTGTCGTGGATCTTCGTCCCGCGCGGGCTCGCCGCGCAGTGCGACACCCTCTCCGGCCACGTCCGCGCGGGGGAGAGCTACCGGCACCCCTTCGGCGGCGGGCTCTCCTTCCGCCTCCGGGCGAACGCCAGCGCTCCTCCGAACCCCGACGGCTGGACCGTCGAGGTACGGGCCGGGGCCGACGGCGAGCACGACTTCGTGTGGGTCGCCACTCCCCCCTACCACTGGTGGAACCCGCGCTACCTCGACACCTCCTACGGGCTCGACGCGCAGGAGGCCGTCGCCCGCGATGTGCGAAGCTTCAGGTTCGTGACGAGCGAGGCGGCCTACGATTCCCTGGCCCGGGCCGTGGAGGTCCTGGTCTCGTCCCGGCCGCAGGGGATGACGCAGTCGGAGTGGGACGCCGCCGGCGATTCGGCCCGCGCCACGTGGACGGCCATGCTGGACCGCGCGGGCCGGGGCGAGCTCCGCATCACCGGCGCCGAGGTGTCGGATTCCACGGCCGGGCGTCCACGAGGGCGCATCGAGCGGCTGGCGTTCACGGCCGTGCTGTGTTGGGGCGAGTCCACTCCACGCTGACCTCGGAAGGACGAGATGAGGGGCGTCGTGATCCTCGGTCGTGGAGGCGCTGGAGAGGCGAGGCCGGCACGCTACCTGGCCGCGATCATCACGGGGCACCCGGGCTGTCGGACGCCCGCCAGAACCTCGTCACCTCCCGGTCCACCCTCTCTAGCTCTTCCCTGAAGCGGTTCGGCTCCTCCAGGAACGGGAAATGAGCGGAGTTCTCGAACAGGACGAATCGGCGCAACGGGGCCGCGATCCGCTCCAGGTACGCCCGGGCGAGCCCCGGCGGAGTGTTCAGATCGTGCGCGCCGGCAAAGAAATAGACGGGGATGGCCAGCCGCAGGCTGTCGGTGGCGAGACCCGGATCGACGTCGTAGTGCATGCGCGGCCCCACGCAGGCCGGGCCCCGAGGAACCCTGAACACGTCGGCCAGCGTGTACTCCGGGGCCCACAGGCCCGTCCACAGAATCGGGAAGTAGCTCGAGTGTCCCCACAGCTCCCCACCGTAGCGGAACAGGTCGTCCTCGGTCGGACGCCGGCTCCCGCTCGCGATGGCTCTCGAGAAGTCGGCGTCTCCGACCGCCAGGGCACGCGCGGCCAGGGCCCGGCGCTCGGCCGCCCGGTCGAGCGCAGTGTCGGGCGTCATCTGGGCCACGCCGACGTACGCCCGGTAGTACTCCGGGTGCTCCCGGACGGCCAGGAGGCCCAGGTACGTGCCCCAGGAGTGACCGACGAGGTAGATCCTGCGCTGCCCGAAGCGACGGCGCAGGCGGCGGGTGAGCTCGTAGGTATCCTCGAGGGTCTGCCGGACGGAGTACGAGGCCGCGCAGCCATCGTGGGATTTGCCCGCGCCGCGCCGGTCCCACTGGACCACCGTGAACTGCCGCTCCAGCGGGCGCTGGAACGCGTGAGCCAGGTACATGGAGGACATGCCCGGGCCGCCGTGCAGGAACAGGACGACCGGGTTCTCGCGGCTCCATCCCCGGATCAGGGTCCACTGGGCCGCGCCCCCCAGGTCGATGCGGTCGAGCTCCGCGATGCTGTTGGGAACCGGTCGGCCCCTGGAATCCACGATGGCGGGAGTCGAGCCCCGAGTCAGGACGAACTCGTAGGTGATCCACGCGGCCGCGGCGATGACCACCACCCCGGCCCAGAGGAGGATCTTCCTCAGCGGGCTTCTCCTCACAGGTCAGTGGATCCTACGATAGTCGTCGAGGACCCAGCGCGGGGGATCCGGTGAGGACCGCAGGAGACTGTGCAGTCCCATGCCCATCCTCCACCGGTCCAGCCACGAGATCCCCCACCGGCCCACGTAGCCATCGGGGGTGGCGTACGCCGGGTCGCGCAGAGCCTCCCGAAGGGCCACGAAGTGGTAGCCGCGAGCTTCGAGCCGGCTCAGGATCCACCCCAGGTTGCGCGCGTTCAGCCGGTTGGCGTGGAGAAGCAGCACCTGGGGAATCTCCCGTCCGAAGGTCTCCCGAGCCACCTTCTCTCCGTAGGCCATGGTCGTGTCGAAGAACGCCCGGTACGTCGCCTCGATCCGCGCCCGTCGGGCCGAATCACCCGCGGCGTTGCGCAGCAGGTCGTCGAAGGCGTAGTCGACGTCCTCGACGGTGAAGGGGGCCAGGGTATAGTCTCGCGCCGCAAGAAACGCCCGGAAGTCGTCCCGGATCTCGCGCGTGGGACCCGTCTGGTTGTACGGGGGCCGGTAATACAGAGGCTTCGCGCCCGTCTCGTTCATGAGGAGAGCCGGGACGACGTCTCCCTGCACCATGTTGTCCTCGTACCGGGCGAGCGGCGTGGTCTGGAAGTGTAGGTGATCGTAGCCGTGGTTGGCCAGCCGGACGCCCGCGTCCCGCCAGGCCCGGAGCAGCGACAGTCGACCGTCCACGTCGCGCGCCTCCAGCACCTTGCTGCCCACCACGAAGGCCACCGCGGGCGCATGGTGGCGCCGCAGGGCCCCCAGGATGCGGCGGGTCCCCGCCTCGACGCTGTCCAGCGGGACCGAGTCGTGCACCCACGGCAGGTCGTCGAAGGTGAGTGCGACGGTGCGCCCGGTCGTCCCGGTCGCGCATCCCAGCAGGCAGCGCTGCCCGGATCCGTCCGGATTCATGCGGTAGATCGCGTACGTGCCGGTGCGGTCGCTCTGGAAGTAGATGTGCCCGTCGGAGGACCAGGACGGAGTCTCATCCAGGTACGGTCGGGTGTGGGGGGCGATCCGGCGCATGTCTCCGGTCGCCACGTCGACCACCACGATGTCGCCGTGCTGGCCTCTGTCGTCCTGGAGGGCGATGCGCCGGTCGTCGGGTGACCAGGTGATCCACTGCGCCCCGCCCGGCATCGTCGCGATCTTCCGCTCCCCGGTCCCATCTCCGTTCATCGTGTACAGGTCGGTGGAGCTGGAGTCGCTCGCCGAGTCCCGCCGAACCGCCACGAACGCCAGCCGGCCGTCGTGCGACCAGGTGGGCTCGATCACCTCCCCGCGCGCCGAGGGGTGGAGGTCCCGGACCTCCGTCCCGTCCCGGCGGAGCACGTGGAAGACGTTGGGATGGGGCCCGGGCCCATTTTCGCCCAGCACGATGCGCGTCCCGTCGGGCGAGATGCGGGGCCGCCACAGCGGGCTGGCGTGCGTGTACGCGAGCGTGTCCGACGCGCCCCCTTCCGGGCCCAGGACCACCAGACCGTCCTTCGATCCGCGCTTCACTACCGCGAGGATGCGCTGGCCGTCGGGGAACCAGGCGACTCTCGTGCCCGGTGCGAGCACACGTGCGTGCGCTCCGTCCGCCTCCGCGATGTGGATCGGCCCGCCCCGCGTGGGACTCTCGTACAGGATGTGGCGTCCGTCCGGTGACACCTCCGGCCAGAACACGCCGCGTTGCGGCGCCAGCCGCGACGGTCGGCCCGGGGCGGCGGCCGCCGGCGCCCGGACGAAGCCGGTGGCGACCGGTCCGGACAAGACGAACGACGCCGCCAGGGCCAGGGCCGCCGCCGACCTCCGCCCGGGCATCCCTACCATCCCCCCGTTCGGGTGAGTCGGCGCGGGTTCGAGCCGTCGGTACCCACGACCTCAATGTCCCACGTCCCGTCGCCGCCCGCGGGGCGTGCGATGAACGCGACCGACCGGCCATCGGGCGACACCGCCGGAAGGAATTCGGCGAGATCCGGGTCGCCCAGGAGGCGCTTCGGGTCGCTTCCGTCCGCCGCGGCCGTCCAGATCTCGTGGTGCCCTTCCTCGACCCTGATGAACGCCAGGCGGCGCGAGTCCGGGAACCAGGCCGGAGCCGCAGCGTCCACGTCGAGGACGACGAGCGCTCGCTCGTCTCCGCCGGATGGGCTGGCCCCGTAGATGCCGTAGTGCCCCTCGCGCCTGGACTGGTAGGCGATGACCGAGCCGTCCGGGGACCAGTCGGGTCCCACGTCGGGATCCGGGCTTCGGGTGACGCGCACCTCCTCGCCCGTCTTCACGTCCACGGTCCAGATGTCGACGTTGCCGTCCCGGCCGCTCTCGAACGCCAGCCGCTGCCCGTGGGCCGACCAGGTCGGGTCCCAGTCCGTGTGCCCGTCGTGCGTGATCCTCCGCCTGCCGGTGAGGTCGGCGCCCGCGATCCACAGGTCCGGCGGCTCGCCTTTGGGCTGATAGGCGAAGGCCACCTGTGACCCGTCGCGCGAGAAGGCCGGACCGTGCTCATCTCCCGGCGTCGTCGTCAGGCGCTCGGGCTCCCCTCCTCCGGCCGGGATTCGATACAGGTCGAGCTCCCCGTCGAGGCAGTTCGAGGCGAAGTAGATCCAGTGGCCGTCGGGGGACCAGGCCGGATCGACGCTCTGGCAGGGTTTCGCGGAGCCATCGGCCCCGGGCGGCGTGGGGCCGGAGGTCGCCGCGAGGACCGGGAGCGCAGCGACGAGTGCGAGCGAGACGGCGCGCACGGGGCACCTCCTGTGCGAGGGATGAGACGCTTCTACGACGAGTGTCGGATATCTGGGTGCACGGCGAGTCCCGGACGGAGCGTTCACGAGGTCAGCGGGAGTGCGAGGGCGCCGGGTGGGCGCCGTCCCGACGGGGTCGAGCGGCGGAGAGCCGCGGGGAGGACACGCGGGCCGACGGGGGGCCGGAGCGTGCGGCGAGCGCCGCACGTCGGGCCCGGCCGTCCACGGACATCACGCCATAGGAGCTCACGCTGGACGCCCCGTACGCCACCGGGAGGCAGAGCAGCGCCAGCGACACGAACGCCGCGACGGCGGCGGCGGTCCGTACCGGACGCGACGTGTGATGCCCGGCGTCCCCGCTCTCGTCACCCTGAATCGCGAGCCTGCGGGCACGATCCAGGAGGTCCTCTCCGGCGTGCGAGAGGGCCGCGGCCGGAGCGCCCCGGTGCGTCCGCCGGAACTCCGCCGCCACCAGTCCCGCGACGTAGTTGCGGGCCACAGTCGCGCCGGAGCGGATCACGTCGCGGTCGCAGGCGGCCTCCCGCTCGGCCCGGACGCGGCGCGAGATCCAGAGGACGAACGGGTTGAAGAAGAAGAGCGCCTCCACGGCCCGCTGAACGAGGTTGACCGCGTAGTCGGCCCGCCGCACGTGGGCCAGCTCGTGCGCGAGGAGGGCCGTGAGCTCCTCCCCGGAAAGCGTGCCCGCCAGCCGGGAGGGCATGAGCACGGTCGGCCGGCGCCAGCCGGCCAGCACGGGCGAGTCGAGCCCGGGAGCTTCCGAGACCGCCACGTGGCGGCGAATGCCCAGCACCCGGCCCAGAGCGTGGAGTCGGCGGCCGGCCTCGGTGTCGGCGAGCGGAGCCGCATCCCGGACCCTTCGCCGAAGGAGGACCACGCCCGCCAGGAAGCGCGCCAGCAGCGCCGCGGCGACGACCGCCCACAGGACCGCCAGGCCGTCCAGCGGACCGCTCGCCGTCACCGCGGGCCTCATGGCCTCGCGCTCGGCCCGGCCCAGGCGCAGGAAGCCGCCCGCCTCGGCCAGGTCCCTGTCGATCGCCCCGTCGGCGCTCCCGCCTCCGCCGGGCCCGGAGAGGACCGGGCGATCGGGAGTCCAGATCGCCCCGAGCCGAGCCGCGACGCTGCCGACGTGATCCCGGCACCGCCGAGGAAGGACCGGGGGGGCCGCCCCGGCGTGCTCGACGCGTTCCCAGCATCCGACGTGCTCGGCCCAGCCGGCCTCGAGGCCGTGGCCGACGACGGCCGTTCCGATCACCAGAGCGGCGAGTGCGCACGATGCGAGACGATAGCGGACGTGGGGCCGGGTCGGCGGGATCCAGCGGAGAGCGCAGGCGACGGCGAGAGCCGCCACCGCCCCCAGCCACACGGAGTGGATCAGGGTCCAGGCCAGCATGCGGAGGGCACCGGCCACGAGCCATGCCAGGTCCTGCATCGTCAGCCGCCTCCTCCCCACGCGTCCAGCAGCCGCTGGAGCTCCTGAAGCTCCTCCGGGCTCACCGGCTTCTCGGGAAGCGCGCGCTGCAGGAGGCCGCTGAGCGAGCCCTCCATGGTCCGCTCCAGGAAGTCGCGGACCACGCGCCGCTCGGTCCGCTCGCGGGTCACGACGGCCCGGTAGACGTGCGCCCGTCCCGTCCGCCGGCGCTCCACCATCCCCTTCTCGTGCAGGCGCTGGAGGAGCTTCAGGACCGTCGTGTAGCCGACGTCCCAACCGGAGGAGAGGTGGTCGTGGACCTCACGGACCGTCTGCTCTCCCCGCTCCCAAAGGTGGCGAAGGATGCGGAGCTCCGCGTCGGATGGGAGCCGGGATTCGGAAGCCGGGGAGGAGGAATCGACCATGACACCACGATGTATGACGCGTGTCGTAGTCGCAAGGCACGGTCCGGAGCGGCCGGACGCCGCCGAACGTCCGGCCGCGCGAAAGGTCGAAGAGCTACGGGGTCATGGAAGCGGCGACGAGCGCGGCCTTGCGACCGGGCTCGAGCTGGCGCGAGTCGTAGACGGAAGTGATCGACGTCACCAGCCCGTCGGCGTCGAGCTCGAGGGCCGTGATCCCGGCGAGTCCGTCGGACTCCGCGCCCGCGGTCCATTCGAAGCCGCCGCCCGCGGTCCCGCCGACGACGTGCCGAATCCGGCTCGAGCGACCGTATGGAACCTCTCCGAGCACCCGCTCCAGGTATCGGGTCACCTCGATCCGGCCGATCACTTGCGTGCGCAGAGCCATGTCGACCAGGACGACATCGGTGTGCATGAGCTCGCCCGCGGCCGACGCATCCGCCGCCTCGAACGCGTGGTGAAGGGAGGTGGCCGCCGCCACGAGCCTGGGGGCCGCCCGCGTCTCGACCTCGGACTCCTTCAGGTCCCTGGGGAAGTCCTCCTCCGGCGTCCGGAGCTGGCCGTACAGCTCTCCGTCGAACGACGAGGCATCCCAGTAGTCGACCCGCCGACGATCTTGTCGTCCGCGAAGTCGACCGCTGCGAGGATCCTGAGCTCTCCGCCGAAGAGCTCGGGCGTGTCCACCATCTGGAGGAGCGCACTCGTCTCGTTGGACCAGGCACCCGTGAGGTACGATCGCGCGCGTGGGTCCCAGGTCGGCATGTACCGCTGGAAGAGGGCCTCCACCGCGTCGTAGCCAGCCAGGTCCCATCCGAGCGTGGCGTCGGTGTACGTTACCAGGTGCGGTGAGAAGAAGGACATGGTGCCCTGGACGTCGCGTGACGTCTTCGTCTCGAAGTAACGCTCGAACCTCTCCGCCAGCGGAAACGCGTCGGTCTCGTCGGTGTGCGTCCTCATTGCGTCCGTTCCCGAGCGCTGGCATCCGAGCGCTCTCCAGAGTGTCGCGGAGGGAGTGCAGCCTGGCTGCAGGACTTCCCGCGGGGGCGACACTGTAGGCGACTCCCGGCGCGGCCCGCAACCGATTGTCGGCCCGCACGCCCAGTCGAGTAAGGACCTCCGACGCGTCGGCGCGGTCACGGGGCACCAGGCAATCGACCTGGACGCCGCACGTCCTCCGCGGACCTTGCCCGCGCGCCGGACGCACCTAGATTCGCGCATTCCCCGTCGCCGGATCCACTTTCCGGAATCCCAGGCAGGCGAAGGACATGAGCTTCTTCCACGAGTCGGTACGCTTCCTCGTCGCCGTCAGCGTCGGGATCTCGGCGCTGAGCAACTACCTGATCATCAACAAACTCTGGAAGCGCCGTACGAAGAAGGACGTGGCCGAGAGCGTCTCGCTGGGAGCCGCGCTCCTGGGCCTGGCCACCGGGGTGCCTTTCCTGATCGAGTTCACCGTCATCGACCACACGCCCCTGCCGGCCCTCAAGCAGGCCATCGGCATCCTGACCGCGCTGGTGCTGCTCGTCATCGGCTCCGGCCTGTGGGTGGCCGAGAACCGCGGGAAGGGCTTCTCGTCCCTGTTCCTGCGCGCACTCAACCTGGAGCGCCGAGAGTCCGCGGACCTGATCAAGGCGCTCGTCCAGCCCAGCGGTGCCGACCGCATCCTCCGGATCCTGGACCAGCTGGCCCGCGTGGACCGGCGCATCGATCGGCGCGAGATCGGGCTCATCGACGAGTTCGCCCGGCGCTGGAAGCTCGACCCACCCGACCTGCACGCCGGCGCCGTCGACGGCGACTCGAGCCTGCTGGCCGTGCGGGACAGCGTGCTGGACTACCTGGCCCTGGATCCGCCGCCGGAGCAGGCCTCGGAGCTGGTGGACCTGCTGCGCGTGTTCGTGCGCGTGGACACCGAAGTCAGCCCCGAGGAGGAGACGGTCGTGGAGGAGCTGAGTGCTCTGATCGCCCGCTACCTGCACCGTGAAGGGCAGGCTTCCACCACCTTCGAGGTCGTCATCGTGCCCCAGAACGAGGAGCAGGTGGAGGCGGTCCGCTCCCTGATCCCCGGGGCGGAGATGAAGCCGGCACGAGGCGGCCGTGTCTTCAGCGTGGGCCGCTTCTTCTCCCGGCGTTACGCCGAGGTGATCTGCCACCGCTACATCGCACTGGGGCTGTTCACGACCCACGTGGAGTCGGAGCCGACGGCCGGGGCGGCGGCGGCGACCGGCCCGTAGAGGACCTGTCGTCCCGGCCTCTCGTTCCCACCGGTGCCTCGGTAGCTGGAGCCCGGCGTCAAGGGAACGGATCGGACAAGGGGTCCTGGTCGTGAGGTCGTGAGTTGGCATGCTGCCGTGGGACGTGCGCGCCGCACGACCGGCGCCTCGTGCGCCCGGTGAAGGACGCGTTCACCCGCCTGGCCGCCGTGGTGTGCGCGGAGCGCTTCCTGGTGGAGATCCCGACCACCGCCAACCTGCAGCACCCCGGCATCCTTCGGCCGTTCGACTCCGGCGAGGCCGACTCCTTCCTGTTCCACCTGATGCCGTACGTGGAGGGGGAGTCGCTGCGGGACAGGCTCGACGGAATCACCAGCTGCCCGTAACCGAAGCCGTGAGGATGGCTACGCACGTGCCCGAGGCGCTGGCGGTGGGGGCGGCGGGCAGGGGGCGCCTGACGGGCCGACCGAAGCACCGTCTTCCCGCCGTCCAGGTGCCGGATCTTCATGCGATGGATGTCCGAGAGGGCTTCGGGAACAACCCGCCCGGCTCTCCTGTTCCCGACCGGTAGCACGAAGTCGAAACCACTCTCGAACCGCAAAGGAGCCGGGAACATGAAGGAGACACGAAGCTACCGCAGCGCACTGGCCGTGACCGCCGCCGCCCTCCTTTCCCTGTCCCTCGCCCCGGGCCTGAAGGCCCAGGCGAACGGGGACCTGCTCGTCCGCGTGCAGGCCCAGGGCTCCGTCTCGCAGGTGGCCGGCCGCCTGAAGCAGGCGGTGAGCCAGAACGGCCTCATGGTCATGGGCCAGCTGAACCAGGGGAAGATCCTCGGAATGACGGGCGCGAAGGTGGAGTCGCAGTCCTTCTTCCTCGGCAACCCGCAGCTCGGCAAGAAGCTGTTCGCGGCCGACGAGGGCGTGGGCGTGGCGGTGCCGGTCCGCATCAACGTGTACCGGGACGGCCAGGGGCACACGGTCATCAGCTACTTCAAGCCCTCCGAGGAGCTCAAGGCGTTCGGCTCCCCGGTCCTGGACAAGATGGCGCCCATGCTCGACCAGAAGCTGCACGCCATCGCGTCCGCCGCCGCCACGTCGTAGGCCGATCATGCCTTCCGACACGCGCGGCTCGACGAGTCGAACGCTCGAGACCGGGGAGTCCCTCGTCGCCCTCGCGGCGGCGGGGGTCTCCCCCAACCTGTTCTGGATCGCGCAGGCCGGCTACGCGAAGCTGTCGTGGCTCGGCCTGCACGTGCTCGTCCCCTCGGTCGTGGTCCTCGCGGCCGTGCTGGTGGCGGCCCGGGAGCAGGGGCACCAGCGGCTGGTGAATCGGCTCCTGGCAGGAGCTGGCGCCGGGTTCGTGGCGACCGTGGGGCTCGAGGCCGTGCGGATCGCGGGTTTCCACCTGGGCGGCATGCCGGGCTCGATGCCCAAGCTCCTCGGCGTGTTGCTGCTGAACCGGTTCATGCTCGGGCCCTCGGCGCTCTCCAACGTGGTCGGCTGGGCCTACCACTTCTGGAACGGCGCGACCTTCGGGATCGTGTTCGC
Organism: uncultured Gemmatimonadota bacterium; assembly: GCA_964465015.1. GTDB lineage: Bacteria > Gemmatimonadota > Gemmatimonadetes > Palauibacterales > Palauibacteraceae > Humimonas. The sequence continues at coordinate 13,006 of CAYXHP010000129.1, read as the reverse complement.
CGTCCTCCTGGGCCGAAAGCCGTTGGCGTGGGCGCTGGCCTTCGCCGAGCTCGTCGGGATTGGATTCCTGGTGAGCCCGGCCGTCCGCTCACTGGGCGTGGGCTTCCTGGCGCTCGACATGCCCTGGATGATCGTGACGGTCGTCCTCGCGCATACCGTCTACGGCCTCGTGCTCGGACTGCTGGCCCGGCGCTGGATCCGCGAGCCAGGGTGGCTCCTCGCCTGAGAGCCCCGTGGTCGTTCCCGACATGTGCGCGATCGTTGCTGCATGCCCCGAGAGGGTGGAGATTGAGCCCGGCGGGGCGGCGGACGAGAGGCCGCCGTGTCGTGCGGAGTCGTCGACGGGAGACCGTGCCGGGATGACGGATGTCGACAGGGATCTGAAGAGAGCCCAGTTCGAAGCCGAGGCTCTCGTACACCTGGACGACCTCTACGGCCTGGCCCTCCGCCTGACGGCGGGTGACGAGCCGTGGGCCGAGGACCTGGTACAGACGACGTGCCTCAGGGCTTACCAGCGCTGGAGCCAGTACGAGGTCGGCACGAACTGCCGGGCGTGGCTCATGACCATCCTGAGGAGCACGTTCATCAACGAGTACCACGCCGGCCGCAAGCAGCCGACGCCCGTCGACTACGACGAGGTCGGCGAGTGGAGCGTCTTCGAGGACCGCTCCCCGGAGGATCCGGAGGCCCGTTTCTTCGAGCGCGTGGTCGACGAGCGTATCGTCGCGGCCCTCGACGCGCTTCCGGACGACTTCCGGCTTCCGCTCGTCCTCTCCGACCTCCAGGGCCTCAAGTACCGGGAGATCGCCGAGAGCCTCGGCGTCCCGGTCGGGACGGTCAAGTCGCGGTTGTTCCGGGCCCGGCGACAGCTGCAGAGGGACCTGTACGACTACGCGCGCGACGCGGGGCTCGTCTCATGATGTGGAACTGGCTCAGGCGGCGTCGGAACGATCCCGAGACGCCGGACATGATCACATGCCAGGAGGCCCTCGCCAGGGTGTACGAATACCTGGACGGCGAGCTGGGGCCGGCGTGGACGGAGAAGGTGCGTCACCATATCGAGACGTGCCGCCGGTGCTGGCCCCGATTCGAGCTCGAGCGCGCCTTCCTCGACCACATTCGGGAGCAGGGATTGCCGAGCGTCCGGGCCCGAGGCCTGAAGGAACGGATTCAGACGCTCCTCGACGAAGTCGACCCGGACTGACCGAGCGGATCCGTCGCGGGTCCAGCTCGAGGGCCGGCCACGTCACCACGTCGCCCCAAATGGGTGCGGCCCGGTGTCGCGGTCGGTGAGCTGCAGGATGAACCGGTCCCCCCTGGCGATCCCCGTCTCCTGCAGGCTCGAGATGACGAAGCCTCCCACGCTGCCCGGGTAGGCGATCGCATACGTGGCGGTCGCCGATTCGTTGCGACGCGTGCTCTCGTTCGCCTCGGGCGAGAGGCGAGCATGCAGAACGTCGGGTGCAGGCTCCCACGGCAGCAGGAGGGTGTGGCGGCTGGGCAGGGGTAAGTCGATGGCGCGGCGGGTCCGACCCCAGCACGCCCTGTGAGCCGAGCTGGATCTTGTGAGCGCGAATCGACGAGCTCAAGAGCCGGAAGGATTGCTTACATCCCTTTCGATCCGAGGTGGCCAGGCCCGCGACACGCGAGGCTGCAAGGCCGCCCCCGACCGCGGACCCGGACGGGATCCCGCCCGAGTAGCCCGGCTGGCCCGGCACCGTCATGGCCCGAGCGTCCGCCACGCAAATGGCCGCTCGGGCGACAGAGACCTGAAGGCTACACGGCCGAATGGCCCCCGGGAGTTCGGACCGATCGAATCCGCCCTTTCGCATCGAGAGTCCCGGCCAACTGCTCGCCTGTCACGGGCCGGGAGAAGATGTAACCCTGTCCCAGCAAGCATCCCATCTGGCGGAGCATTAGAAGGTGAGGCTCCGTCTCGATTCCCTCGGCGATCACCAGCAGGTCCAACGCTCGACCAAGCGTCAGGGTCATCTCGACGATCGCGCGGTTTGCCCGTCCGCGGCTCAGCCCTTGAATGAAGGACATGTCGATCTTGAATCCCTGGACGGGAAGGTCGCGAAGATACAGCAACGAAGAATAGCCGGTGCCGAAGTCGTCGACCACGACACCGACACCGAGGGCCCGGAGGTCGTCGATCTGATGACCGGCACGCATGATGGCCGACTCGGTCACCTCGAGCTGCAGGCGCTCCGGCGCAAGGAAAGCGCTCTCTAGTCCCTCCTCGACCCACCCGATGAAGCCCTCGTGATCGAATTGGCGTGCCGAGACGTTTACCATGAGCCGGAGGCCAGCCCCGCGAACCCAACTCCCCAACTGCCGGCAACTCCGCAGCATGATGTGACGACCCAGCTCATCGATGAGTCCCGTCTCCTCGGCTAGGCCGATGAACTCGCCGGGGCCAAGCAGTCCCCGTACCGGATGGCGCCATCGGGCCAGGGCCTCGACGCCCCAGACCTTGCCGCTTTCGAGGGACATGATGTGCTGGAAGAACGGCTCGAACTCTCCCGCTTCGAGCCCTCGCCGGAGGTCCTGCTCACGAGCCAGAGGATCAGCGGAATCCCGTCCGTACACCGCAGGTCTATACAATTGGAAGGACGTCCCGGATCTCGTGGCCGCATTCTGGAGAGCACGATCGGCATACCGGATGAGGTCCTCGCCGCGCCCCGCATGCATGGCGTCGGGGTCTCCCGGAAGGCCGACGATCAGCCCACCGATCGCCACATCCACGGTCACGTCGCGACCCATAACACGAATGGGCCGACCGAGCTGGGACACCAGCCGATCCAGAGTCGCCGTGAGCCCCTGCCGGTCCCTCAGACCCGTCAGCACGAGAAGAAACTCATCGCCGCCCATGCGAACGACCGTGTCCTCGCCCCGTACGGCGCTCTCGAGTCGACGGGCCACCTCGACGAGAACGCGATCGCCGGCTGTGTGCCCAAGGGTCGTGTTGACCTGCTTGAATCGCCGCAAGTCGAGCATCAGGAGCGCGAGGCCCTCGGAATGCCTCTCGACTCGGGCCATGGCCTGGTCCAGACGGTCGGCCAGCAGAGTTCGGTTTGCGAGATCCGTGAGGGGATCGTGGAGAGCCAGATGCCGAAGTCGCTCCTCCAGCTCGCGCCGCTCCGTCACGTCGATCGAGGTTCCGACGAAGGCGGTCGGCTGGCCAGCCTCATCGAGCTCGAACCGTGCGACCGACCTGTACCAGCGAAGGCTTCCGTCCGCGTGTCTCAGGCGGTACTCCTCCTCCGCCCGGGACTCTCTGGCCTCGATCGCCCCTTGAATCGTGCCGAAGATTCTTTGCAGGTCCTCCTCCGGTATCCGAGTCTTCCAGAACGCGGGCTCCTCCGTCCAGCGCTCCACCGGAAAGCCGGTCACCTCCCCGACATTGGGCGTCACGTAGGTGAGTTCCATGTCGGGCAGCCGGACTCGGAAGATCAGGCCGGCAGCCGTATCCAGAAGTCCGTTCAGGTGACGGACCGTCTCTTCGAGTTGCTCGCGCCGCGCCTTCTGCCCGCTGATGTCCTCCTTGATGGCTATGAAGTGGGAGATCTCGCCCCCGCCGTGACGAACCGGGACGACGCTCTGACGCTCCGTGTACCGGCTGCCGTCCTTGCGCCGATTCACGATCTCGCCGTGCCACGTCTTCCCCTCCAAGATCGTCGACCACAGGTCGTCATAGAACGCTTCGTCTTGCTCGCCCGACTTGAGAACGCGAGGATTCCGCCCCAGGACTTCATCCTTGCTGTAGCCGGTCATCTCGGTGAAAGCGGGATTCGTCCAGACGATGTCCCCCTGACGGTCCGTGATGACGATGCCGTGAGCGGCCGCTTCCACGCTGCTCTCCAGCAGGTGGCGCCAGCGCTCCCCTTCCCTTCGGGCCGTAATGTCCTGAATGGTCCATAGGAGATGGTCCTGGCCGGATAGCCCCAGGCGTCGACATCCGAGGAACATTCGCCCCCGGCGTCCCCGCGCATCCCGAAACCAGGCCTCCTCGCCCTGAAAGCCGTCCGCCGACTCGACCCTGGCGATCAGCTCCTGGCGCCGCTCGGGACTTTCCCAGTAACCCAGCTCGAGCGCCGACCTGCCCAGGATCTCCTCGCGCTCCTGGCCGAACATCTCTTCGAAGGCGTCGTTGACCTCGATCATGCGGCTCGTCCGAGCTTCGGACACGGCGAGAGCGATGGGTGAGGCCATGAACAGCTTCGACCACATCTCCTGGGCCTTTCGCCGCTCGCCATAGGTCTGCTGGAGCTCCAGGACGTCGTGGATGGTCCGGGCGAGCAGCCGCGGGGTGAGCTCGTCCTTCACGAGCCACCCGTTGACTCCCTTCCTCAGGGCGGCGGTTTTCGCTCGCTCATCCTCCGACTCGCTGAGCACCACGACGGGCACTCGCCGAGCGGCGGCGCGAAACCGTCTTGCCGTTTCATCGCCGCCGCTGTCCAGAAGGGCGAGATCCAGAAGACACAGATCGGGCAGGTGCAGCTCGAGACTCTCCGTCGCCCCTTGCAGGGTCGTGGCGCGCGAAATCTCGTAGGCGTCACCGGATGCTTCCAGATGCCGAGCGATCCGCCGTGCGGTGGACGGATCCTTCTCGGCCAGAAGAATGCGCACGAGAGGGGGGATCGGGGTGCTCGGTTCGGTCATCGCGGCGACCCCTCCCAAGAAGGTAAGGCAGCTTACACTTTTTAGAATATCAGATTTGGGGACTGATTACAATTACGCGAGATGCGTCACCAAAGGAAGGCACCTCCAGTGGCCGGCCAAAGGGCACGGACATTGAAAGCGTCAGAACGTCGCTCTTCGGGACGGAGCGGACCTATCGATCCAGATCATGCCGGTGGTGCCCCCGGCGTGCACGCCACCCATCCGGCCCTACCGACACCCCGTGGGGCGGCTGGGCAGGGGGAACAGGGTGGCACACCGAATCAAGCTTCGGGCTCTCGGGCTCTCCGGCATCGCCTCACGACTGGCCGCGCCGCCGCTTGCTTCCCGTCGGCGGGCGCTCCTAGCGGGCCGTCCGGCCCCTCAAGCAGCTGCCCGCGGGCCGGCGTGACGTCTCACGCTCTATCCGGGAAAGGACCGGGTGCCGCGGTGGTCGCCGAACGGCCGAGCAATCACGTTCATCTTTAACCGGCCGATTCCGCCCGAAGCCACCTCGAAGGCGAGCGGTCCCGGCCTGTGGGAACTGACCGCCGACTGCACGAGCCAACTGCGGCCACTGTGGTCGAAGGACTCCTCGACCGAGGGCTTCTGGAGCCCCGACGGCCGATGGCTCGTGCTCGTCACGGCCGGTTCGGCGGGCGCTTCGAGCCCAGCAGACATCCTGGCCGTCCGTCCGGGGGTGGACAGTGTGGCGCGCCATATGGTGGCCACAAGGTACGACGGGGAAGGTCCGGCGCTGTCCCCCGACTCCCACTGGCTCGCGTACGACAAGCAGGGCCAGGACGAGGTGTTCGTGCGCCCGTTCCCGAACGCCGATGGAGGCAAGTGGCAGGTAACCTCGGGGCGGCGGCACGTACGCGATCGCGCCTGACGATCAGCGCTTCCTGATGGTGCGGGAGAACGACTGGAGAGACACGACCGGGACGACCCTGGTGATGGTCCAGGGCTTCTTCGACGAGCTGCGAAGCAAGATGAAGCCGTGACGGCGCCGGCACGGGCCGTTCGCAGGGCCTGGCGCCTGTTTCCGATCGAGGCCAGGATCTCGCGGTTCGTCAGAGGGGCCGCCCGGAGGCGGCCCCTCGAAAGTCCCTGGATCGCTACCGTCAGGTGGGGGGCCCGGCGGTGATCGTGCATGAGAGCGGTCCTCCGAAGACGCTTCCGGCCGCGACGTGGGCCGGTTTGTGGCCGTTGTGGAGGTCGGCGACGCCCGAGCCACCGCAGTCGTCAGGCCGCCGGGTCGGCCTCCGCGTCCGGCTCGTCCTCGGCCACCAGCCCCTCGATCCGGTGCCTGCTCCGCTCGCTCTCGGAGACATCGTGGGGCCGGTACAGGACCACCCGCGCCCGCTCCATCGTGACCAGGCCTCCCTCGATCATCCGGTCCAGCTCGGGCAGCAGCGCGTCGAGCGTCTCCTGTGTCTCGACGACCTCGATCACGATCGGGAGGTCGAGCGAGAGACGGAGGATCTTGTCGGTATGCGTTGTGGCGTGCGCCCCGAACCCCGACACGCCACGGAGCACGGTGGCCCCGGCGAGCCCGCGCTTCCGGAAGAACTCGACGAGGTGCTCGTACAGCGGCCTTCCCCGGTACCGGTCCGATTCGCCGATGAAGATCCGCATCAGGGTGCGCTCGCCGTGGAACCGGTGGGGCATGGTGCACCTCCCGTGCACGCGGCCTTCGGGGACCGGGGGGTCCGGGAACCCAGGCCCCTCCGTCCCCCGGGTCGGGGCGGCGGAGTCATCAGCGGTGCGTGATGCCGCGATCCTGGCGGACTCCATCGCCGGCTTCGATCGGCGTCGTGAAGTTGAGGCTATGGCGGCCCGGCCCGGGGCTCAAGAGTGGAGGCACTCGTCCGGCAGGGTCGCCGGCGGCGGTCCGTCCTCCCGGAGCAGCTCCGCCGCCCCGTCGAAGGAAACACCAGAGAGCTCTCCGCGAGCACGCCTACGATCGCTTTGATTCTCAGTCACCGTGCTCGGCTTCCCCGAACGCTGCGCGTAGCCTCGAGTGTCATCGGCCTGCGCTCGCCACCCTTCCCATCATCCGTGACGCCACGTCTTCGTTGCCCAGAAGTAGATGCCCGGCATCCGGTATGAAGTGTGCCTCGCAGCCGGGTAGCAGTTTCGCCAGACCCTGCGCGGTAGCTACCGGCACGAGATGGTCCGCCATGCCATGCCACAGGAAGACGGGAACCCTGATCTCACTCAGATCCAGGTCCCAGTCACGGGCGACCAGCCGAACGTCGGAGTAGACGCCGTCGCTGCCCTGGCGGTACGCCTCCCGCAAGGTCATGAGCAGGCCATCGCTGCGGTCGCCTTCACGCATATGAGGATTCGTTCTGGACAGAGCCGCGACCATCTTCGCTCTGACCTTGTCTGGATGTTTCTCGATCGCCCTCGCCATGTTGGCGAACACGAATCTGATGAGAAAAGGCGCATATCTCGCCCCGAAGAACAAGACTCGATTTCCAAATTGCATGTCTCTGGTGATGCGCATCACTTCCGGCGGGCCGCCGCTGGAAATCAGCGTCGCGGAAAGCACGCGTTCGGGTGAGAGGATGGCGCAGGCCAGGGTGTACGGCCCGCCGCCGGAACCGCCCGCCACGTGATAGCGGTCGAGATTCAGACCGTCGGCCAGTTCTTCCACATCCTTCGCCCAGTCGCCGATGGTTCGCCCCGGCAACGGATCGGAGAGCCCGAATCCGGGCCGTTCCGGGGTGATCACGCGCAGGCCGAACGCTTCGATCCAGGCCGCCTTCTCCAGTGACGGGAGCAGCCGAGAGCCCGGCGTGCCGTGAAACAGCATCAGGGGAGTGCCATCGGGCTCTCCATACTCGCCAAAGCCGAGACTTCGACCGTCCTTCAGCGTGATCGTATGGCCTTCCATCTATTCGCCCCCAGCCTCTCCGATCCCAGCCAGCTCGCGCGCGGCTCGGACGAAGAGCCGTGCATCGACCGCCTCGGGCTCCAGCATCTGCTGCAACGCCAGCCCCGTCCCGATGGCCTTGATGAGCATGATGAGCTCCCGACCGGTGAACACGGCGGCCCGGTTCGCTTTGGCCAACGAGGCATCGATGGACGCTCCGATCCGTGCCCGCCTCTCTTCCGCTCCCTCGAGAATGCGAGTTCGGACCTCCGGATCGCGCCTGGCTACGAGCATGAATTCGATCTGGAGGGCGATCCACCCGGGGTCCGCTTCGACCTGCCTCTCGAAGACCTCGTCGAGTTTGTCGAGCACCTGCTCGAGCGACTTGCCGGCGAATTGCCGTGTCTGGACCGCGCGTTCCGCCTCCCTGTAGCGGTCGACGAGGGCTTTGAACAGGTCGGCCTTGCTGTCGAAGTTCGAGTAGATGGCGCCCTTCGTGTAGCCGGCCGTCTCTGCGATCTCGTCCAGGGAGGCGCCGTCGTATCCGTCGCGCCGGAACACGGCCGCCGCCGCATCGAGCAAGCGTTCACGGGTCTGTCGGCGCGCCTCCTCCCGCGTGAGACGCTCCGCCGACTCCCCCGTCATCGGTGGACTCGCCATAGTCGTACTCCCTCTCCGGGCATTCGCATACCGAACGGTATTTCCATACCGTATAGTATGTGGATACCGATCAGTATGTCAAGCGGCCCCCTGGCCCGCGCGTCAAACCAGCGCACAGGAAACGCGAGGATCGGGGTCGTAAGTGCTGAACGACAGCTACGCCTGGAGGGCACCGAGCATCGCCGCCTGCACCTGGGCAGCGGAGGCCGCGCAAACACTTTCGGGGGCGACGGCAGGCTGAGCGTGGAGCCGCCGGCCGGCTGTTCCGCTGTCGAACCGCCGGGCCGAAGACCGGCGCGACTAGGACTTCGGAGGCGCTCCGAGAAGCGTCACGAAGGCGTCCGCGATGGCGTGCGCCTTGATGGCGACGGCCGGCTTGCGAAGATGGATCGGATCGCGGAATTGGTCGTCGTGACCCGTGATGAGTGAATCGAGGTCGACCAGGGGCAGATGCATGTCGCGGGCGAGATCACGGATGGCCCCGTTGGCCTTCTGCATGTCCTCGACCCAGTACGCGCCCCACGATGTGTCGCTGAGCGAGTAAGGCTGCGTGGTCATCAGGACCCTGGTACCGTGCCAGCGCGCGGCGGTGACGATCTCCCGCAGGTTTCCCGCGAACAGGGCGACGTCGCCGGCAGAGGCAGGGCGCACCCTCCCGTGGTCATGGTCATGGCCGCCCGCCTGGGCCATGACCTGGTAGAAGTCGACGCCGGGGTTTCTCCCAGTGTGCCTGTAGAACAGGTACTTCCCGAACGCGTAGCTGTAGTAGTAGCGCACCCAGAAATCGTCGGCGTGCGGCCGGACCGCAAGGATGGAGTAGTAGTCTGAGTAATCCGTGCGCGTCAGGCCCAGGCTCCAGCTCCTCTTGTCGTTCGCCGCGTGGTGCACGACGATCCAATCGGGCGAGTAATGGCGCACGGTGAGCTCGTAGTTGATGAGCGTCTGGGCCGTGGTCCATGCCCCGTTGGCGAAGTTCATGACCTCGATGTGGCGATCCGGCAGTCGCCGGGCCAGCTCCTCCGCGAGCAGCCGGGGGTAGCCGTCCTCCGTGGTCGATGCTCCCAGACAGGCGATGCGAATCGTGCCCGGCGGCTTGCGCTTCGGCCAGTCCCGGTCCAGGAAGCCCAGGAAGTTCACCCCCGGGTTCTCGGGGTTGTTCGTCAAGATGAGGAACGGGTGCGGGATCTTGAGCGGCGTCGAGGTGAGGGTCTGGCGAGCGCGGAACTCGTAGAAGGAGTCGTGCATCCCTCCGATCTCGACGGCGGCGGCCGAGCCTCCCTCGCAAAGGACGAACAGGAGAAGGAGCGCGAGCGCGGAGACTCGCGTGTTGGCCCATCCCTCCGGTGGTCTCGAGGACGGATCGGAGCGGTTCCAGGCGGCGATCTCCCGGGCGATCTTCACGATCCCCGCCACCGCGATCAGGAGTCCGACGACCCGCACGGGACCGAGCGGGAAGGCGGCGGGGAGAACCTGGGCCACAAGGGGGACGAAGAAGACCCCGAGCACCCCCAGAAGAACGCCGGCGCTCATGCCTGGAGCGTCCGCGACAACCCGAGGTGTCCATCATCGCGGCGGGCCTGGACCCGTCGGAGCGGGGCTCGTACCGGTCGTGAAACACTTGCGGACGGGAGCGCCATTCGGCCTCGAGATGCGAGATTCCACGACGATCCGGGTCCGGCAGAATGGGAAGGGTGCGAGCGCGAGGTCAAGAGGGACGCCGACGATCACGAACCCCGTGACCCGGGCCAGGGCGTCGCGCGCCTTCTCGACACCAGCGTCGAATTGCGCGAGCAGCACGCTCGAGGGCTCGAAGCTGTAGCCGGATCCGCCGGCGAGGTCGAGCTCGGACTGGTCCAGGATGAGCGGAAACCATCCGGGCATTCCGGCCACGAGCTGCGCCAGGTGACCCAGCGGGAACGACTTCTCGTGGGGTCTCCATTCCGCCCGCTGGCCCGGAACGCGCTCCATCAGGCGGCGCGTAGAGACCATCTCCCTGTCGAATTCGGCGAGTGGGATGCGGATGCGGCCATGGTGGTTCTCCTCGGCTGGAGCGTTTCCACGGGCGGCTCGGGCTCGTTTCACGAACCCTGGGATCCTCGGTCCAGCGCCTTCCTCACGAGCCCGACGATCCTCTTCTCCACGTCGGGCGTGAGCTCTCTCAGCGCGAAGCCGGTCGGCCACATGGCTCCCTCGTCGAGGTGCGCCTTGTCGCTGAAGCCCAGCGTCGCGTACCGGGCCTTGAACTTTCCCGCGCTCTGGAAGAAGCAGACGACGTTTCCGTCCCGGGCGTAGGCGGGCATCCCGTACCAGGTCTTCGGAGCGAGGTCGGGCGCCGCCGCCATGATGAGCGCGTGGAGCCGCTCGGCCAGGGCCCGGTCCGCGCCCGCCATCTCCCCGATCTTCTCAAGCACATCCGCCTCCCCTGACGCCCTCTTTTCCGCCCGCGAGCCGCCGCGCGCCTCCGCCTTCATCTCGCGGACGCGCTCCTTCATCGCGGCGCGTTCCTCCGCGCTGAAACCCGGCGCCTTCTCGTCCTTCGCTCCGGAGGACTTCTCCTCCTTCGCGCTCTTGCTCGCGGCGGACCCGGTCCTCTTCCTGGGGCTCACGGCAGCCTCCTCGGGGTCGTGGTTCGCGTTTCGTCCATCGGTCACGCTCTCGCGTCTCGCTCCGTCCTCGCCTTGATGAAGGCAGTCGAACCCATGTGATCGGGAGACGACCAGGTCCAACCTATCTCATGCCGCGGCCGCCCACGAAATCGATCCGTCCGTACACGCGCCGCCGGCACTTTGCCCCCCCCTTGCGGGCGGCGCTCGCGCTCACCCTGGCGTGTGCGGATGTGGGCCACCTGTTCGGAGAGGTGCTCGCCGCCCGCGGCCTCACCCACCGGCGTCACAACATCCTCCGCATGCTGCGCGGGGCGAGATCGGGGGCGCTGTCGCACGCCGAAATCGCGGAGCGACTCCTCGTCCGGGCTCCAGACGTAACGCGCCTCGTCGATCCCATGGTGGAGGCCGGTTGGGTGGCGCGGAAGCGTTCCGAGTCCGGCCGTCGAGTGGTGCCCCACCGTCTGACGCGCCGAGGCGCCGAGCTGCTGCGGGGCCTGGATCAACCCATGGGGGCCATCCACACCTGGATCGGCGAAGTCCTGGGGGACGACCTTGCCGCGCTCGTCGCCCTCTGCGAGCGGTTGATCTCAGCCGCAGCCAAGGCTGCAGAGGCCCCGGCCGCCGGGGACGCAGCGTGATGGGCGTCCGCACGCCGGCCCGCTGGCTGGGCCTGGCCGTGCTGGCAGCGGGCGGGGCGGGCCTCAACCGCGTCGCGCCGGTCGAGGCGCAGCTCATGAACCGGGGACTCCCCGGTTGGATCCTCCCGGCCACGAGTCTGGCGGCGGTCGTCACGGGTCTCGCACTCTTCGCGGGGCCAACCCGGCGTTCCGGCGGGCGCATGCTCTGGGCAAGGGTCCCAGATCCAATCGGCCATCCCCCGCCAGGTAGCCGCGCCCTTCCCTTCCTGTTCTCCCTCGTCGGGCCCGCCTTCCTGATGCGTTGGGCCGTCGGTGGGAGCGCGTACTGGCTGGGGGTTCTCGGGCTGGCGTGCCTGCGCATCCGGGAGGAGGGCGAGTCCCCGACCTCGGCACGCGGTCTGGAGCTCCTTTCTCTACGGTGCGGCTGGCGTGCACGTCCGCGATTTCGTCCTGGCCGGGAATGCACATCCCGGCAACTGGGGCATGGCCATGCTGTTTGGAGACGTCTTGTTGCCGACCCTATTCCTGGGCCTGCTGACGGCCTACGGCAGCGCTGGGGGGTGGGCCAGGGAATTCGACCTCGAGCCTCACGATCACGGATAGACCCGGGAGTCGTTACACTGTTCGTGGCCGAGGCGCGCCGCTACGTCCGAGCCCTGCATGGAGGAGACCCGATGAGTGACGACACGCCCGCCCGACCCCCCGCCGACCTCCGCCCCGTGCGCCTCGACCTCGGGGCCGCTCCCTTCGCCGAGGGCTCCTGCCTCATCGAGGCGGGCCGCACGCGGGTGTTGTGCGCCGCCACGGTCCAGGAGGGCGTCCCGACCTGGCGCGAGGGCGCCGGCGCCGGCTGGGTCACGGCCGAGTACGCCATGCTTCCCCGCTCCACCTCTCGGCGAACGCCCCGGGAGCGGAGCGGCGCCGGCGGCCGGACCCGGGAGATCCAGCGCCTCATCGGCCGCTCGCTCCGGGCCGCCGTCGACCTGGAGGCGCTCGGCCCGCGCACGGTGATCATCGACTGCGACGTGCTCGCGGCCGACGGCGGGACGCGCACCGCCTCGATCACCGGCGGATGCCTGGCCCTTTGGCAGGCGCTGGAAGGGCTGGCGGCCTCGGGCGCCGTGGAGCGAAATCCGCTCCGGTCGCGGGTCGCCGCCATCAGCGTCGGGATCGTGGACGGCGAGCCGGTGCTGGACCTGGACTACGCGCGGGACGTCCGGGCGGACGTGGACATGAACGTGGTGGCCCTCCAGGACGGCCGACTGGTCGAGGTCCAGGGCACCGCCGAGGGCGCCCCGTTCGCCCGCGACGAGCTGGATCGGCTGCTGGATCTGGCGCGGGGCGGGATCGAGGAGCTCCTGGAGCGGCAGCGGGAGGTCATGGAGGGAGTGGGCGCCGAGGCGGGCGCCCAGGGCCGCGCTTGATCCGGCCGTCCGTTCCGTCCCCTACTCGGTGCGAGCGCCGAACGCGATCCCGGCCCAGGGCCAGTGGCGACGCCGAGAGCCTGGATCGCCGCGATCTCGAGCTCGGATTCGGTGGATTCCGCCTCGACGGAAGTT
>CAYXHP010000128.1:0-32270 GCA_964465015.1 uncultured Gemmatimonadota bacterium | reverse complement strand
CCGGGCGGCCGCATCCTCCTCATCGAGCACGGCCGCAGCGACCGCGGGCTCTTCGCCCGCTACCAGGACCGGACCGCCGACCGCCACGCGGCCATCGCGGGCTGCCACTGGAACCGGGAGCCGCTCGAGCTGGTGCGCGAGGCGGGGCTCACGGTCGTCTCCCACCGCCGCACCTTCCTGGGCGTGCTGCATGCGATCGAGGCGACGGCCCGGTGAGCCGCGGCGCCTGAACCGCTGAGCGGCGACGCGTTCACCGCTGACCTCCGGCGGGCGCCCACCGACCCCACCCCCTTGACACGCCAGCACTTCGGCGCTTTCGTGCGGCATCCTGTCACCGCTTGCCGAACCCCCTCCGGCCCGGCCCCGCGCACCGTGGCCGTCCCCGGCGGGGTCCACCCTCACGGGGAGGACGCCATGCCCGGCAATCCGACGACCTACGACCTGGACATCGTCTGGGACGCCGCCACCAACACGATCACGCTGGAGCAGAACGGGGTGAACGCCAACTCGCTCCACGTCCATCCCGGGGACACGATCAACTACACCAGCCAGCAGACGTGGGCGGTGCAGTTCATCAGCGAGGGTCCGGCCGGCGGGCCGTCCCGCACCGCACCGCCGCTCAGCGCCACGGAGCTGACCGGGAAGTCCAACGAGTCCTACGGTACCGGCGTCCACTCGGACGCGGTCGTGGGAAACCACTGGGACTACGTGGTGGCCGTCGTGGACGCGAACGGCAACATCCGGACGGTGGACCCGGACATCGTCATCCAGGGCCGCAGCGACGACGACTAGCTGAACCGGCGGAGGGCCGGCGTGGTCAGCCCGCGCCCGCCCTCCCGCCCACCATGGCCTTGAAGCCCGGATCGCTCCACAGGGACCGGAGCCACCAGTCCTTGGGCCAGTAGGCCCGCCGGTCCGGGTGGGCTTTCAGATAGCCCCGCAGGAGCTCCAGCGCGCGCGCCTTCTCCCCCAGGAGGAGGCGCGCGTGCGCCTCGTCGTAGGCCAGCCACGGCTGGGGGGAGCCGTCGACGTACGTCCGCGCGATCCACGCCCGGGCGCTGTCCGGCTCGCCGGCGCGGGCGTAGACCTTGGCCACCTGCAGGGTGGCGTAGGCCCGCCACGCCGCGCTGTCGGCGGCGGGGCTCAGCAGCACCACGGTGTCGGCCAGGGCCCGGGCCCGGGCCGGGGCGGGCGGCACGCTCTCGACCGAGGCGTCCACCAGGAGCTGGCACAGCACGAAGTCCGACCAGCCGGGGAAGCGCCGCCGGCCCTCGCCGCACCAGTGCCGCGCCCGCGCGATGTCCTCGGTCTCGAAGCTCGTGTAGAACAGCTGCCGCATGATCTGGGGCGCGTCCTGGAGGTAGGCGTCCTCGCGAAGCGCCCGCTCCGACAGCCGGACGGACTCGGCGAACCGGTCCCGTTGGCGCTCGATCTCGCCCAGCTGCCACCACGCCTCGGCCAGCGTGGAATCGCGCCCCACCGCGCTCCGCAGGTCCCGCTCGGCCCGGGCCAGCAGGGTGTCGTGCTGGGCGCTGTCTTTCACGACCCGGGCCAGCCCGGACTCGAGGGTGCCCCGCAGCTCGAGCGCATCGGGGTCGTCCGCCGCCAGCCGCAGGGCCCGGTCCGCGTCGTCCAGGCCGGCGCGGAGGGGCGGCGCGGTGGCCTGGCCCGGGATCACCCCGGCGTACCGGGCCCGCATCCGCGCCAGCCACCCGCGCCGGATCTCGGGCTCGGGCCACCGCGGATCGGCCGCCGCCGCCCGCGCCAGGAGCGAGTCGGCCCGGTCCAGCCCGCGCCGGGCGTTGGCGGTGTCGGTGGCCCACAGGTCGGGCAGGCCCTCCATGAGGCGCCCGGCGCGCTGGACCAGCGTCCACGCCTCCACGCTCGTCGTCTGGGTGCGGGAGCGACGGGCCTCCACCTCCACGCCCAGCCGCCGCCGCAGGGTCTCCGACACCTCGGCCACCAGCGAGTCCTGGAGCGCGAACAGCTCTCCCATGGGCCGCTCGATGGTGTGCACGGCCAGCTGGCTCCCGGTGGACGCGTCAATGAGGTCCACGTTCACGCGCACCCGGTCGCCCGAGCGCTCCACGCTCCCCTCCACGTAGGTCCCCACCCGGAGGGCGCGGATCAGGCTGTCGGCCGTGATCCGCCCGTCCCGCACCGGCCGCACCGCGTTGGACGAGAGGACGTCCAGCGGCCCGACGCGCGTGAGCGCCCCCTGGAGCTCCTCGGTGAGCCCGTCGGCCAGGTAGCGGAGCGACCGCCCGGGGCTGTGGTCGTCGAAGTAGAGGACGGCGATGCGCCGCGGGTCGAGGCCGGCGTGCAGGGTGGGCGCCACCTCGTCGGCGCCCAGGCCCCCGAAGCCGGCCCGGCCGCCCGCGCCGGCCCGATCGCCCGCGCCGGGCCCGCCCTCCTCGTCGCTCCGGGCGAGGTAGGCGTGCCAGGTCAGCCATCCCGCCCCGGCCGTGACCGCCAGGACGACCACGACCAGCGCCGCGCGCGCCGCGGGGCCCACATGGCGGCCCGCGCGCTCGGCGAGCGCCGCCGCGGCCCCCTCCTCGCCCGGCGCCACGTCCGGGAGCTCGGCGGTCCGGTGGATGCCGCCCGGCCCGATGTCGAACGCCCACGCCAGCGCGAGTGCGACCGGGAAGCCCATCACGACGAGGAGGACGAACAGGGCGTGCACCCACTCGGGGAACAGCGCCGGGAGGACGAGGCTGGCGCCCTGCAGGACCACGGCGCCGACGGCCACGTACAGCGCGGCCACGCGGTAGACCCGGCGGCGCTTGAGCTCCGCGAACACGGCCCGCCACTGCTCGACGAATCGGCTCACGGCACCCCTGCGCCGGAGAGGTGGGGGACCGCCGGACGCGGTCTCAGGTCAAGCTCTTGCAGGAGTTCAAGATGAAAGCCGGAGCCGGTGACCGGCAAGAGCGAGGTGGCCGGCGCGATCGATCCGGGCGACGTCCCCCGGCAGGGCTCCCCGTCGCGCCCGGGGTCGGCGCCGGTCTCAGGACCCCGGCGCCCCGCCCGCGTCGGCGTTCGCGTCCCCGACCGGCTCCGCGTACGCCTCCGCCTCCGCCTCCCCGGCGCCCCGCGCTTCCGCGAATCGCGCCTCCTCCGCCCGCGTCCGGCGCGCCTCCGCCAGCGAGAAGCCGCCGGGCCCGAGCAGGGCCACCGTGAGGGCGCCGGCCAGGAGGACCATCTCGAACTCGAAGCCGCGCGGGGCGAAGAAGCCGCCCCCGAGCTTCACCTTGAGGATGGCCACGGCCATGTCGCAGGCCAGGAGGATGCCCGCGGGCCGGGCCAGGTAGCCGGCCAGGAAGGCCAGCCCGCCGCCCAGCTCCACGAGCGCCACGACGATCGCGGCCAGTCCGGGGAGCGGGATGCCCATGTGGGTCATGTTCGCCGTGGTCCCGTTCAGGCCCCACACGAACAGCTTCTGACCGCCGTGCACCACGAACACGAGGCCCACGGCCACCCGGAGTGGCAGGAGTCCCCAGGACGGCGTCCATCGCATCGATCTCTCGGCCATGATCCTCCTCCAATTCACCGCGCGGGTGAGCTCGCCTGCGGCCGCGGCGTCGCCCGACACGCGA
Source organism: uncultured Gemmatimonadota bacterium (assembly GCA_964465015.1). GTDB lineage: Bacteria > Gemmatimonadota > Gemmatimonadetes > Palauibacterales > Palauibacteraceae > Humimonas. The sequence continues at coordinate 28,671 of CAYXHP010000128.1, read as the reverse complement.
CGCCGCCCCCTCCACGATAGCCCCGGAGCGAGTCCCTGTGAGGATGGGGGTCGGCCGCCGGTAACGGAAGCGACGGTCGAGGTGCCCCACGTGTGCTCTCGCCGGCCGAACGGCTCGCGGGGCCCGATCCCGTGGCCTGGGCGCGATGCACGAGAGCCGCCCGGCTCGAATGCCGGGCGGCTCTCGCTCCGTCTGGATCTGTGGGGCTCGATTACACCTCGATGGCCCCCAGCTGCTGCATCAGGCCCATGGCGTCCCAGTCCGTCATGTGCGCGACGATCTTTCCGCCCGCGAAGTGGTTGGTGTCCGTCCCGGTCATCTTCGCGTGCTTGCCGCTCGCGGGCTGACCCATCCACTCGCCCTTCTGCGTCCCTCGGAAGGTCCAGCGGGTCATCACGGTGTCTCCCTCGGCGACCAGCTCGTCGACCGTGAACTCCCCATCGGGGAACGCCTCGCGGAGGCTCTTGACGACCTCCGCCAGCTCGGCGGCCCCGCGGGTGGGCGGGATCTGGTTCACCGTGAACGCGATGTCGTCCGCGACGAACTCGCGCAGCGACGAGACGTCTCCATCGTTCCACATCTGTGTCCACCGCTTCGCTACGGTCTTGTTGTGCTCGGACATGAGGTACCTCTCTGGTCGGGTGAGTGGTGTGTACGACCGGAGCTCGCTTCCGCCCGGCTCCTCGTCGCCACCGCTGGCACCCCCGGAATCGAGGCACCCCTCCCTCGTGGTCGTCCTGTGGAGGACAGGTTGGGAAGTCGAGAGTTTCTAGCGGCTAAAAGTGAAAGATCAACGTAGCGCTTAGGTGTCGGCGACGCAATGGGGTTGACAGGGGACCGGCGTGTCCCGATAGCGTCAGCCATGCGTCCCCGACCGCCTCGACCCGGAAGACAGGCTCACCCGGGTCCACGGCCTCCGGTCCCTGCGCCACGGGCGGCGCGTTGAGTCGCGAGTCGCGGCCCATCCCGGTCGTCGCGGCCGTGATCCGCCGCGGGGGCGCGGTCCTCCTCGGCCTCCGCCCCGCCCACAAGCGGCACGGCTCGATGTGGGAGTTCCCGGGCGGCAAGGTGCTCGACGGGGAGTCGCTCGGGGACGCCCTCGCCCGCGAGCTCCGGGAGGAGCTGGGCGTGCGCGTGAGCCGCGGCGCCCCCGCCCTGTTCGTGGCCCGCGACCCGGGCTCCCCGTTCGAGATCCACTTCGTGCCGGTGGAGATCGAGGGGACGCCCCGGGCGGTCGAGCACCAGGAGGTGCGCTGGGTCGCCCTCGCCGACCTCGCCTCCCTTCCCCTCGCCCCCGCCGACCGCCGCTTCGTCCGGGAGGGGCTGGCCGGCTAGCCGGCGCACTCCTTCGCGGGCCCGTCGAAGCCGGGCACCCCGAGACATCCCCACGGCCGACGGACGAAGCTCCGGGTGTGGCCGTCGCCCTCCACGCGCAGGGTGTCGCCCTCCAGCCGCACCTGGAACGTGGTCCTGCTGCCCTCCCGGACCAGGACCAGGCTGTCGCCCTTCACGGTGACGCCGGCCGGGCCCACCTCCAGGACTACCTGACCGTCCGAGCGCAGGGTCATGAACGACTCGAAGCCCTGCCGCGCGACGGCCTCGGGCACGGCTCGCCACGTGCCCCGGGCGCCCCGCAGGGGGAGCATGGCGGGCCGGCCCCCGGCCACGAGCGTGTCGCCGTGGACCACCAGGCTCGAATCGCCCGAGCCATCGCCGGCTCGCATCACGACGCGTCCCCCCCGGATCGCGTAGGTGGCCTCGAACTGCGGCGCCGGCATGAGGACGTGCGCGGCCCCGTCGTCCTCGATCGCGAGCACCCACATCCCGAAGTCCGCGGGCTGGACGTTCACCCAGTGGCCCGGCGCGGGCGCCGGCTGGGTGCTCGCCGCGTGGGGCGTGAGAGCGAGGAGCGGGGCGAAGAAGGCGAGCGCCGCGAGTCGCGTGACCTGTCGAGGGACCATGGCCGGCCTCCCATGTACCGGTCTCCGACTTCCTTTCCGAGTGCAATTTCGCCGCTCCGTCCGGAGCCCGCTATGGCCGGCCGCGCGCCGAAACCGGCGCCGCGCTTCTCCCGTACGGATTCACGTGGGACCGCCACAGGCAATGCGCGGGACGGGGATGACGAGGCAGCGAGGTGAAAGGTTGAAGTACCGGACAGGCTCGAGCGCTCCGACCGGCTGGGCCGCGTGCGGCGCGACCCCGGCGTGCGGCGGCGGCCAGGCGTTCGGCATCGCGACCCTGGTCCTCGGCGGCGCGACCCTGCTCCTTCTCGCCCTTTTCGCGGCCCCGCTCTCGGCGCAGGCGCGCGCGGACTCGGCCGGCGCCCGGGAAACGACCCACGCCGCGGCCCACGCGCGCCCCACCGCCGTCGCGGTCCACCGCTCCGGCCTCATCCACCTGGACGGCCACCTGGACGAGCCGGCCTGGCAGGAGGCCTCGCCGGTCACCGGCTTCACGCAGCAGGAGCCCGACGAGGACGCCGCGCCCACGCAGCGCACCCTCGTCCGCTTCCTGTACGACGACGACGCGCTCTACATCGGGGCCCGCATGAAGGACTCGAGGGCACCCGGCGGGATCACGGCCCGCCTGGCCCGCCGGGACGACGACCCGCAATCGGACGAGCTCCAGGTGGACCTGGACCCCTATCACGACCGGCTCCACCACGTGCAGTTCGACGTGGACCCGGCGGGGTGGCGGGGCGACTCGGACGACGGCGACGACTCGTGGGACCCGGTGTGGGAGGCGGCGACCAGCGTCGACTCGGGCGGCTGGACGGCCGAGATCCGGATCCCGTTCAGCCAGCTCCAGTTCTCCAGCGACTCGGTGCAGACGTGGGGTCTCGAGCTCACGCGCCTCATCCACCGCTCGCAGGAGAAGGACCTGTGGTCCTTCTACCGGCTGGACCAGACGGGGGGACCCTCCTTCTACGGCACCCTGGACGGGATCCGGCTGGGGAGCGCGCCGCTGCACGCCGAGATCCTCCCGTACGTGACCACGCGAGTGCAGCGACTGGGCACGGCGGATCCGTCGAGTCCGTTCTACGACCCCCACACGGCCAACCTCCGCTTCGGCGGCAGCTTCAAGTACCTGCTGAACTCCAGCTTCACGCTGTCGGGGACGGTGAACCCCGACTTCGGGCAGGTGGAGGTCGACCCGGCGGTCGTGAACCTGTCCGCGTTCGAGACCTACTTCAGCGAGAAGCGGCCCTTCTTCGTCCAGGGCTCGAGCACCTTCGATGACTTCGGGAGCCCGGGCTGCCACGTGAACTGCCGGGGCATGTCGCTGTTCTACTCGCGCCGCATCGGCGCGTCGCCCCCCGGGGCGGGGATCGCCGAGGACGCGGGCGACTTCGCCAGCGTGCCGGAGAACACGACGATCCTGGGCGCGGCCAAGCTCACGGGCCGCACGGGCGGCGGCACGACGGTGGGCGTGATGGACGCGGTAACGGGCCGGGAGACCGCGCGGGTGGCGCGCCCCGACGGAGAGGTGTTCCATCAGGCGGTGGCGCCCCTCACCAACGACTTCGTCGGCCGCGTGAAGCAGGACCTGGATGGCGGGAACCTGGTCGTCGGGGGGCTGTTCACGTCGGTGGACCGCAAGCTGAGCGACCGCGCCCTCGCGGACCTCCTTCCGGGCTCCGCGAAGGTCGGGGGGGCGGACGTCCGGTACTACTGGGACCAGCACAACTACTCCTTCTACGCGTCGGTCGCCGCCTCGCACGTGACCGGCGATTCGGCCGCCATCCTGGGCCTGCAGCAGTCCAGCGCCCGCTACTACCAGCGCCCCGATCGCACCACGACCGGCGACGGCCTGTTCTCGGCCTCCTATCGGCCCGGCGCCACCGCCCTGAACGGCTACGCCTTCCGCATGCGGCTCGACCGCGAGGGCGGGGCCTGGATCGGGGACGTCAACGCCGCGGCCGTGAGTCCGGGCTTCGAGGACAACGACCTGGGCTTCCAGACCCAGGCCGACTTCCTGTGGCTGAACGGCTCGCTGATCCGGAACCTCACCACGCCCACCGGCTGGTACCGCTCCCTCCTGTTCGGGGGCGGCATCGAGCGCTACTGGAACTACGACGGCGACATCACCCGGACCACCGGGACCGGCGCCGTCATCTGGCAGCTCCTGGACTACTGGCAGATCAAGGTCGTCTACGAGCGCATCTTCTCCGGCATCGACCCCCGCGCCACGCGGGGCGGCCCGGTGGTGCGCGTGCCCGGGATCCACTTCGGGTCGCTCGAGTTGACCAGCGACCCGCGGCGTGCCGTGACCTTCGACGTCACCGGCAACCTGAGCCACAGGGACGACGGCGGCTACGAGCACTCCATCGACCTGTCGGCTACCTGGCGCCCCTCGCCCAACCTGTCGGTCAGCCTCGGCCCGACCTGGGACCACACGGTCGTCAGCGACCAGTACGTGACCACCGTCGCCGACCCCACCGCGGCCTCGTGGTACGGAAACCGTTACGTGTTCTCGCACCTGGACGAGAGGCAGCTCGCGCTGGAGACGCGCCTGAACGTGACCTTCACGCCCGACCTCACCTTCGAGCTCTACCTGCAGCCCCTCCTCGCCAGCGCGCGCTTCTACGATTTCGAGGAGTTCGCCGCCCCGAGGCGAGAGAACAAGCTGGTCTACGGGCGCGACATCGGGACGATCGCGGCGACGCGGTCGGGCGGCGGCGCGGCGGGCGGCTCGGGCGCGTCCATGGTCACGGGCTACACCATCGATCCCGACGGCTCCGGGCCGGCCCCGAGCTTCCAGATCGACAACCCGAACTTCGACCGCCGCTCCCTGCGCGGCACGGCGGTCCTGCGCTGGCAGTGGCGGCCCGGATCCACGGCCTACCTGGTGTGGACGCAGACCCGGGGCGGCTCCGCGCCGTTCGGGAACATGTCGCTGGGCCGCGACCTGAACGCGCTCGGGAACCTCCCCCCGGACAACACGTTCGAGCTCAAATTCACCTACTGGCTGGGACTCTGAGGGGGGAGACGGGCCAGCACCGCCATCCGGCCGACGCCGCCGGTTCCGCGGAACCGGCCGGAGCAGCGACCCCGGCCTCCGCATCTGCGACGGTTCGTGGTTCCGCGGAACCGGCCGGAACGGCGACCCCGGCCTCCGTATCTGCGACGGTTCGCGGCTCCGCGGAACCAGCCACCGCCACTTCCTGAACGGGCCGTCCCGCTTACGGACTCTCGGGTGTCATGGGGCTGAGATCCGGATCCCGTGGCGACCGAGCCCGGGAGTCACCGCTCTTCCCTCCCCGCGTCCACGACACCTCCCCTCCATCCTTTCTCGCCTCCTGGCCAGCGTGGATGGCCCGGGCTCCACTTGAGGGGCCGATGAAACTCCTTGCTATGTTTTTCTATTGTGTTACGGGACATCGAGGAGCTTCGGGAGGACGACGATGGGCGGCGCGGCAGCGATGTGGGCGTGGGGGGTGAGCGAAGTCGAGAAGGAAGCCTATGGCCACGGCGCCGGCACGGCCCACTGGAGACCATCGGAGTCGATCCCCGATCCCGGTGAGACGCCGCACACCGAGCTCGCCTCCGACCCCGACATCCTGGAGGAGCTCGGCGACCAGATCGCCACCCTGGCGGCGCACGGCACGGTCGCCACGCACCGGCTGCTCACGCTGATCGCCCGCTTCGACCGGCTCCGCGGTTGGGAGGCGGCCGGTCACCGGGGCTGCGCCGAGTGGCTCGCATGGCGCACCGGCATGGACCCTCGCACGGCGCGCGAGCACGTGCGGGTGGCCCGGTCACTGGAAGCGCTCCCAGAGACGAGCCGCTCGATGTCGCGCGGCCGGCTCTCCTTCTCCAAGGTGCGGGCGCTGACCCGGGTCGCTGCACCGGACACGGAGGCCGACCTGCTCGAGCTGGCCGAGGGCTCGACGGCCGCGCGGCTCGAGGTCATGGTGCGGGCATGGAAGAAAGGAACCCGCCAGGACGAGGCGGCCCGGGCCCGCGAGATCCACCGGCTGCGGAGGCTATCGATCGTCCCGGACGAGGAGGGCATGTACGTGATCCGGGGGAGGCTCGAGCCCGAGATCGGAGCCCTCCTCATGCGGGCGATCGACGCGGCCAGCGACGCGCTGTACCGGGAGGAGCCGAGGCCGGAGCGGAGGCCGGAGCGGCGGGAGGACGCAGCGGCGGTGGCTGCAGCGGTCGATGCGCGATCCAGCTCCCGCGGTTCCGCGGAACCGCGAACTGGCGCAGATGCGAACGCGGGGGTGGCCGTTCCGGCCGGTTCCGCGGAACCGCGGGAGGTCGAGTGGACGATCGGACGCGAAGCCGAGCGTGACACCGTGCGTGACACCGGTCTCGAGGCGGCCCGCCGGCGGGCCGATGCCGTGGGCCTCCTGGCCGAGCGGGCGCTGGCGGCGGGCCTGGGGGGTCGGGAGGGCCCGGAGCCCCCGATCAGCGGCACCCGGGCGGGACGCTACCAGGTCCTCCTGCACGTCGATCCCGAGACCCTCTCCGCCGACGGAGAGCCCGGCCACTCCCACCTCGAGGACGGCACCCGCCTCTCGGCGGAGACCGCGCGCAGGCTCGCCTGCGATGCGGCCGTGGTCACCGTGCGTCACGCCGGGGACGGCTCGGTCCTGGACGTGGGCCGCCGCACCCGCACCATCCCGCCGGCGCTCCGCCGCGCGCTCGAGGTCCGGGACCGCGGCTGCCGCTTCCCGGGCTGCGGCCTCCGCTTCACCGACGCCCACCACGTCGAGCACTGGGCCGACGGCGGCGCGACCACCCTCGACAACTGCGTCCTCCTGTGCCGCTACCACCACCGGCTCGTGCACGAGGACGGGTGGCGGCTGGAGTGGTGGGGAAAGGGCCGGGCCGTGTTCCGCGACCCGCGCGGCCGCGTGCACATGGACGAGGTCCGCGAGGAAGCCCTGTGGCTTGCGGCGCGCAGCGGAGGGCGGGCCTGCGCGGTCGCCTCGGACGACCCCGGAGCTCGCGGGGAGTCGGCTTCCCGCGAGGAGCCCCACACGCGCGAGAAGCCGGTCAGCCGCGAGAAGCCCCACACGCGCGAGGAGCCGGTCAGCCGCGAGACGCCCCGCGCCCGGGACGAGTCCCGCGCACGCGAGGACCAGGACGCGTCCGGGCGCCTCGCGTCGCTCCTGCTCGACGAGTGGCTCCGCGCCAACCGACGTCACGGCGCCGACCCCGGACCCCTGACCGCCTCCGCCCGGTGGAAGCGCGAGCGGGACATCCCCGACGAGGTGTGGTTCCGCGTCATGGAAGCGGGGATGCAGGAGGCATCCGGCGAACGGCCCTCGCCTACTCCCCTTCCCCGGTCAGGTACAGGCGCAGCTTTCCGAGCGCGGTTTCGGCGGTGAGCTGGACCAGGGTGCGGTCGGCGTCGTCGGTCACGTACACGCGCGCCTTCCGCTTCGCGTCGAAGAGGCCGGTCTCGGGGATGACGACGTCCAGGCCGACCACGTCGAACGTGCCGGCGGGGGTGCGCATCGAGCGGCGCTCGGCCACGTGGATCCGCACGGGATCGCTGGAGGGGCGGAAGAAGCGCGGAATCACGTAGTCGGCGCCCGGATCGAGTGGCAGCGAGCGCGGCAGGAAGAGCACCGCGACGTCGTCCAGGGCATCCCGGGGCATCGGGCCGCTCCGGGGCCGGTCGGCCGACGGCCCTCCGGACGCCCCGGGCAGCGGGACGATGTGGTAGCGCAGGCCGCCGCCCGAGTCCGCGTCCGCGCTTCCGCTGGCGCCGCCACTCCCGGCCGCGCTTCCATCCGCTCCGCCCAGATCCAGCCGGTAGACCTCCCTGTGCGGCCCCTCGTGCACGCTCCGGTCCGAGCGAACCGTGCGTAGCGGGCCGGCGGCGATCCAGCTCACCAGGCTGTCGTCGAGGGTGAGGAACAGCGCCCCGCCCTTCACCTGCAGGGTCACCGGATAGGCGCGCGCTCCCTCCACTTCGGCGGCCTCGCCGACGGTGAGGGTGGCGTGGCCGGCATGGATGGGCCCGAGCGACAGTCCGTACTCGAGCCGCTCGCCGGCGGGGAGCGCCTCCACCGCCGGATCCGTGTGCCCGCCGCCCGGCGCCTGCGCGAGGATGCGCGCCGGCCCGGCCACCAGGGCCAGCCCCGCCAGGCCGAGCACCGCCGATCTCACTTCTTCGCCTCCACCCTCATCGCCTCGATCAGGCCCATGCCGGCATGGACGGTCACGTGCCGGGCCGGACCTCGGCCGCGGGGCAGTTGGAACACGAGGCGGATCCCCGACTCCGGGCCCACGCTGAACTCGGCCGTGCCTCGGCCGGATTCACCCCGGTAGACCAGCGGCAGCGGCTTCGGGCTCATGGCCTGCGCCATCAGCGTGTCGTCCTTCATCGTCACGGCGATCGAGTGTCCGTTCACCATCTGGTAGGTCCCCGTGATCCGCCCGGCGAGTCCACTCGGGAGCGGCGGCGTCGCCATGGAGGCCGCCGGCACGCCGAGCGTGAAGCGGGCGATCTTGTCCAGGAGCGGGTCCGGTCCCACCGAGGTCGAGTTGGACAGCACGACCACGGTGAGGTCGTCGTCCGGGAAGCGGCCCAGGCTGGTGAGAAAGCCGTTGATCCCACCGTTGTGCCACACGTACCGGTGGCCGCCCAGCGTCCCCATGACCAGCCCGAACCCATAGTGCGTGCTGAGGCCGTCGGGGAGCGTGTCGGGCGTGGTCATGGATCGGAACGAGGCGGGGCTCACCACCTTCCCGGAGTGGAGCAGAGACGTCCACTCCACCAGGTCCCCGGCGGTCGAGCACAGCGCACCGGCCGAGAACGGCGGGCCCATGCTCAGCGGCTGGGCGTTCACCAGGACCCGGTGGTCCAGCTTGGCGCTCCCCCGGACCGAGTCGGTGCCGGCGTAGCCCTCGGCCCGCCCCGGGACGATCGGCTGCCTCCAGCAGTACAGGGTGTGCTCGAGCCCGAGCGGCGCGGCCAGGCTGTCGTCCACCAGCTCGTCGTAGGGCCGCCCGGTCACCTTCTCGAGCACCAGGCCCAGCAGGTAGTAGCCCGTGTTGCTGTAGGACCACCGCGTCTCCGGCTCGAAGTCCAGCGAGTCCTTCGTCGCCAGGGCCAGGACCGTGCTGTCCGGCAGGTCCAGCCGCTCCTCCTTCTCGAACGCCGGGTTGGCCGTGTAGTTGGGGACGCCGGCCGTGTGGTGCAGGAGCTCCCGCAGCGTCACCGTCGCCCCGTGCGTGTCGTAGCCGGGCACGTACTTCGACAGGGGATCGTCCAGCGAGACCCGCCCGGCCTCGACCTCGCGCATGAGGAGGGCGGCCGTGAACTGCTTGGTCACCGACCCGATCCGGTACACGGTCGAGGCGGTCGCCGGCACGTCCAGCTCCACGTTGGCCTTCCCCCACCCGCCCCACGCCAGCGTGTCCCCACCGCGCACGACGCCGATCGTGAGCCCGGCCCCGGGGCCGTCCGCCAGCGCGGCCCGGGCCAGGCTGTCCACGAACGCCCGTACCGCGGAAGGCGAGGGGACGGTGTCGTGGGGGGAGGCGAGGCTTCGCGCCGCCGCGCGCCGGGCCGATCCGGGCCCGCCAGCCAGGCCGGTCACGCCGAGCGGGCCGAGCCCGCCGGGCAGACCGAGCCCACCGGGCAGGCCGAGCCCACCCGCCAGGCCGAGCCCGGCGAGCGGCCCGAGCCCGCCCGCCAGGCCGAGCACGAGCGCGGGGACCACGAGCATCCTGCGCGACGGTCGAGCCATCATCTCTCCAGTGTCCGGGTCTCCGGGTCCCCGAATCCCTCGACGGCGAGCCCGCGAGTCCGCGAGGCCCGCCGGCCGAGGTCCACTTCCACTCCCCGAGGTCCACTCTCACGCCCCGAGCTTCGGCGTCACGCCCCTGGATCCACTCTCACTCCCCGAGCTCCACCCGCTCGCCCTCGAGCTCCGCGAGCCCTTCCTCGCCCCGGGCGGGTCCGGGCTCCTTCCCGAGCGGCCGCCTCACCTCGGGGAACCGCCGCGACAGCGCCCAGAACAGGAGCGCCAGCACCGGGAAGATCAGGAGGCTCGCCTCCATCCCGGTGACGCCACCGGTGAGCCAGGCGGGTCCGTGAAAGGAGGTGTCGAGGAGCCGCGCGTCCAGCGGCTGGCCCTGGTTGGCCGTGTTGGGCGCGCCCAGGAGCGGCAGGGCCATGAAGTCGAAGGCGGTGTGGAAGCCGGCCGCGAACCACAGGCTCCCGGTGCGCCGGAAGCTGACGCACAGGAAGAGGCCGAGGAGCCCCACCGACAGCGCGTCCGCCACGTTCTCCATCGGCTTGGTGAAGTAGTGGATCCCGCCGAAGATGGCCGACAGCAGCAGGGCGGCGGGCCAGAAGCCCATCCCGCGGCCCAGCGAGACCAGCACGTAGCCCCGGAACACGGACTCCTCGAACAGGCCCACGGCCACCATGGCCGCCACCCACACGAGCGTGGTGCGGACGAGCGCTCCGCCCGAGAGCGCCAGGCCCTGGACGGAGAATCCGCCGAACAGGGCGATGAGTCCGAGCAGCACCCCGACCGCCAGGACGCCCCATGCCACGCCCTCGACCCACAGCGGCCCGGCCTGCCGCACGAGGGGGAAGCCGTAGTCGCCCACCCGCTCCCGCCCGATGCGGGCCAGGAAGAGCAGGACCACGAGGACGGCCACGAAACCCAGGCCATCCGACATCACGAAGTCGGGGGGCCGGATCCCGGACGAGACCGGGTAGTGGAGCGCGTGCACGGCCAGCCACCGGAAGAGGATTCCGAGCGGCATGGCCAGCAGGATGAAGAGCAGGAAGCGCCACCCGGCGCGCAGGCCCTGCGGGCCCACGAACACGGCCTTCAGACTCATGAGGCAACCTCCGGTGCGGGATCATCCACGCCGCGCGAGTTTCGGGGCTCCGGTCGGCCTTCTTCGAGATTCGGCGCCGCGCGCGTTTCGGGGCTCCGCTCCGCCGCCCAACCCTCGACGGCCGGCCGGTGTCCAAGCCGGTGACCGACACTCCCTGACACTATCGGGCCGCGGGTCCCGTAGGGAGGGGCGTACCCCGGAAAGGAGCCACCGATGAGATCCTCGAAGGTCCCGGCCGCCGGCGGCGCGCTCCTGTGCGCGGCGCTCCTCGTGTCCCTGGCCGGCTGCGACGCGGCCGGGTCCATTCTCCGCAAGGCCCAGGCGGCCACCACCCGGGTGGCGACCCGGGCGGCCTCGGCGGCCAGCAGCGCCGCGGCCAGCGCGGCGGCCGACGCCGCCACCTCGGCCGCCACCGCCGCCGTGGCCACCGTCCGCTCGGGCGACGAGCGCACCAGCACCTTCGAGTGGAACGGCCCGATCGAGGCCGGGAAGACACTGTCGATCCGCGGCATCAACGGCGGCATCACGGCCCGGCTCTCCAGCGGGCGGACCGCCACGGTGCACGCCACCCTCACCGGCCACGACAGCGATCCCACGGAGGTGAAGGTCGAGGTCGTGAAGGAGGACGGCGACGTCACCCTGTGCGCCGTCTACCCCGACTCCTTCGGCCACCACAACACGTGCGACATCGACGGCTCGCACCAGGAGATCCACCACAACGACGTGCGGGTGGAGTTCGAGGTCGGCGTCCCGGCCGGCGTCCACTTCGTCCCCCACACGGTGAACGGCGAGATCACGGCCGACGGGCTCCAGGGGCCGGTCGAGGCACGGACCGTGAACGGCCGGGTCCGCCTCGCGACCACGGGCTGGGCGGACGCCAAGACCGTCAACGGCTCCATCCACGTCACCCTCGGCAGCACCGACGCGCCCCACGGGCTGGACTTCAAGACCGTGAACGGCCAGATCACGCTCGACCTGCCGTCCAACGCGGCCGCCGACGTGGATGTCAGCACCGTCACCGGCGGCATCTCGACCGACTTCCCGCTCACGATCCGGGGGAGGTTCATGAGGCACCACGCCTCGGGCACGATCGGCGGGGGCGGGCCGTCGCTCAACCTGAAGACGGTGAGCGGCGGCATCGAGCTCCGCAGGGGAAGCTGAACGCGCCGCGGCTGACGCCCGAGACCCGCGCGCTCCTGGACGCGCTGGAGGGTCTCGGGCTTCCGCCCCTCCACACCCTGACGCCCGAGCGCGGCCGCGAGATGCGGCGCCGGGCGGCCGGGGTGGCTCATCACGGCGAGCCCGAGCCGGTGGGCCGGGTCGAGGACCTCGAGATCGAGGGACCGGGCGGGCCGCTTCGGCTCCGGGTGTACGAGCCGGTCACGTCTCCCCCCGGCACCCTCGTCTACTTCCACGGCGGCGGCTGGGTGCTGGGAAACCTCGACACGCACGACGCCCTGGCGCGCGGCCTCGCCAACGCGTCGGGGCTGCGGGTGGTGGCGGTGGACTACCGCCTCGCCCCGGAGCATCCCCACCCGGCCGCGCTGGAGGACGCGCGGGCGGCCGTGTGCTGGGCCCGGGCGCGGGAGGTGGGAGCGCTCCTCGTGGGCGGCGACAGCGCCGGGGGCCACCTGGCCACCTGCGTGGCCGCCGGGGCCCGCGGGACCGGGCTAGCGCTGGCCGGCCAGCTCCTGGTCTACCCGGTCACGGACCTCGCCTCCTTCGACCGTCCGTCCTACGAGGCGTTCGCCGAGGGCTACTGGCTCACGCGCCCGGGCATGGAGTGGTTCCGGGGGCACTACCTGACCGCCGGTACGGACCGCCGGGACGCCGACGTCTCGCCCCTGTACCGCGAGAACTTGGAAGACATGCCGCCCGCGGTGATCGTGGCGGCCGAGTGCGACGTCCTCCGGGACGAGGGTGTGGCCTACGCGGTGCGGCTGGAGGAGGCGGGCTGCGACGTGACCTACCGGATCTACCCCGGCGTCATCCACGGCTTCATGGCGCTCGCGGGCCTCATCCCGGAGGGACGGGACGCGATCGAGATGACCGGTGCGCGGCTCCGGGCGCTGGCGGAGGGGGCCGAGACAGCGGGCTGAGCGAGGAGCGCGCCGGCCCGGAAGGGCTCCCTACCAGACCCTCACGGTGATCCTGCGGGGCTGATCCCCGGCCGGGTGCGGGTTCTCGACCAGGAGGCGGATCGGCTTCGAGTGCTCCCGCACCCGGTAGACCGAGACGAAGTCCCGCCACTCGGCCGGCACGCTGTGCCGGGCCACGGCATCGCGGAAGCGCGCCATCTCCTCCCTCGCCTGTTCGGGGCTCCCGAACGGCACCGTTCCGTTCCGCTCGTAGGCGTACAGCCACTGCAGCGTGCGCTCGACCGGCAGGTAGCTCCGGCCGGCCGAGTCGACGACCGGACTCCCGATGATCGAGAACAGGGTCTCGAAGTTGTCACGGTCGCGCGCATCCTGGGGCAGGCTGACCTCGATGAACACGGCCAGCTCCAGTACTTCACCGGGGCGCTGGGTGGCCTCCACGTGATCGATCTGGAAGGAGCCGGCGCCGACCGGGATCACGGCTCGCTCGGGGAACTCGACGGGTGGCCCTCCGGAGCGGCAGGCCGGGGCGGCCGCCAGGGTGGCCGTCAACGTCAGGATGACGAGGTGTCGCATGATCCCACCTCCCTTGCGGCAGGAGCCGCATCGGCACGTTCGCGTGCTCGAGGTGGGCCGACAAGTCGGGAGATCCCCGTCGCGGCGGCTGCCGGACGTTCCGGTCTGGAGGCTCTACGGCCGACGGCCAGCGGGGGGTGGAACCGGGGCCGGGACGCGATCGAGGTGGCCGGCGCGCGGCTCCGGGCGCTGGCGGAGGAGGCGGGCAACCAGCCGCGGACCGGGTCGGACGGCGGGCGGGGCCGATCGGCCCCGCCCGAGCCGCCCGCCGGACACCGTCTACTTCTTCCCGAGCTTCCAGTCGAAGTCCATGGGCCCGTCACCGCTCACCTGGAGCACGGTCGGCCCGTCCATGAAGGCGTAGTGTGGCACGCCCGCCGGAATGACCACGTAGCTCCCGGCCGGGAAGGCGACCGTCTTCGACCGGTCGGGCTTCGAGCCGAAGCCCAGGCGGTACGTTCCGCTCAGCACCGTGACCAGCTCGCGGTTGTCGTGCCTGTGGGCCTCGAGGGCATAGCCGTCCGGGAACTTGAGCCGCGCCACGTAGGGCCCGCCATCGTTCTCGGGCAGGAGGTAGACGATCTGCGCGCCGGGCAGACCGGGCGCGTCGATCCACGCCAGGTCGCCGGGCTCGACGCCCCACGTGGACACGTCCGAGGCGGTGATGCGCGAGAGCTCCACCGCGGCCTTCTCCTGCGGCGTGAGCGAGGTCGGGACCCTCTCCTGGGCTGCGAGGGAAACGGGGAGAAGAACGAGCAGGGCCCCCAGGAGCGCCCCGCCGTACGTCCTATGCGAGTACGACATGATCACTACCCTCCGGCCGATTCTCGGCCAACGCGTGCGGCCCTAGTTGGCTGCTCCGCTCCACGAGGAGCGGCGCGCAGGACCGCGGCGGGCCGTCGCCTGGCCGGCGCGGGACGGCGATCGGTGAGACCCGACCGTACTTGAGACACCCGGCGGCGCCCCGGCCGTTGCCGCGGGAGGGACGGCTGGCGGCGGGTCACGAACGCGTCGCGGGAGGGCGAACCCGCCACCCCTGGACTCTCCCCCCCTCCGATCGAAGCCCGACCGGAGTGCGCCACTCGAACCGCTCGGGCGCGCTACCGCTCATCTGGATCACGGTCTCGCCGTCCGTCCACGCGAAGTGAGGGACGTCCGGCGGGATGACGACGTAGCTCCCCGCCGGGAAGGCGACGAGTTTCGAGCGGTCGGGGGTGGTCCCGGCTCCCAGCAGGAACGTGCCCTGCAGGACGGTGACGAACGCCCTCGTGCTGTGAGCGTGTGTCCCGATGGGGTAGCCGTCGGGGATCTTGAGTCGGATCACGTACGGATCGCCCTCGGCCTCGGCCAGGAGGTAGGTGATCAGGACACCGGGCAGATCGACCGCCTCGATCCACGACAGGTCGTCGGGCTCCACGCCCCACGAGGCCACATCGGAGGCGGAGACGCGCACCAGCTCCACGGCCGCCGCGGGGCGCGGGGTCGCGGAGGTGGGCGGCCGCCCCTGGGCGGACGGCGAATCGGGGAGCGCGAGATCTGCGAGACCGAGCGGCGCCCGGCTCGCGAGCTGGATCGGGTACTTCATAGGGAACCTCTGGCCGAGAACGACCTTTGGGAGCGGTCCCCGGGGTGAGGCGCCGTTCCGGTTCGGAACGGCCAGCGGGACCGCGACGCGAGGTCTGCCGTGGCATGGGACGCCGGAAGGAAGGATACTCGCTGTCTTTAGGTACCCCCGCACGGGAGGTGCGTTCCCGGCGCGGCCCTACGCCTCCAGCCGCCACCCCCCGTCCCGGAGGCTTCGCAGAACGCGCTTGGTGTCCTCGGGGAAGTCCGACCGGAGGATCCAGTCCACGTAGTCCGCGTGGCGGCCCACCGGCTCTCCCCGGTGGCGTCCGAAGTCGAACACCACCTCCTCGCCGTCCCGGCGGAGCTTGCCCGCCCGGTCCACCTCCCACCCGGGACGGCTGAGGGCGAGCAGCCGCTCCTCGGCCAGGTCGTGCTCGGCCGCCATCGCCTCGAGCAGGGCCGGCAGGACGCCCGCATCCGCATCGGAGGCGTGGGCGTTCCCGTGCGAGCGCCCCAGGAAGCGAGCCACGGCGGCCGCCAGCGTCCGCCCGCCCGGCCACCCGCCGGGCTCCAGCTCGGACCACACGCGGTACAGGTCGATCTCCCGCACCGTCGCGAGCCCGAGCCCCGGCTGCCCCGCCCGGCGGAGCTCGGCGTCCAGAAGCGGGGTGTCGAAGCGGCGGATGTTGTAGCCGCACAGGACCCGCCCCTCGAACAGGCGCTGCAGCGAGGCCGCCTCGTCGGGGAAGCGCGGACAGTCGCGCACCGCGTCGTCGGTGATCCCGTGCACGCGCGCGGCGGCCGCCGGGATCGGGATCCCGGGGTGGAAGCGGCCGGCATACACGCTCCGTCCCTCGGATCCCTCCAGCGCGGCCAGCTCCACGATGCGGGCCGCGTCGGGGTCGAGCCCCGTCGTCTCCAGGTCGAAGAACAGGATCATGGCCCGACGCTAGGCGGCCGGCGAGTCCCCGTCCAGGACCGCGTGGTCGCGGACACGCCCACCTGGCGCCGCGAACGCCCGGCGGGCCCCGTGCCACGCCTGTCGGCCATGCATACGCGGACTGTAGCTTGAAGAGCTTCATGGAGAGCGATCGCGACCGACCCGAACGGAGGCGCTCAGGTGCCGGAAGCCGCGAACACTTCGAGACGGAGCGGCACGGCCGCGAACGCGCCGCGGCGCGAGCTCGGCGCCGCAAGGCGGGCGCCGTTGGCGGACTCTCCCCCGGACCTTCTCGGGGAGCTCACGCGTTTCGGCGGGTCGGCCCTGGGGTCCTGCTGCTCCCTGGCCGTGGCGGCGAGCGAGCTCTGCGGCGACCGCCGGGTCCGGGTGGAGCTCACGGACGGCAGGGCGGGCCGGGGCACCGGGGCCGGCGCGCCGCCGGTCGGAGCCATCCCGGGCGGGGACGGGGGCGACGCCTGGCTGCTCGTGCCCACACCAGGCGACGACGGCCGGGAGGTCGTGCGAGTGTGGGTCGAGGCGGAGGATCGGCACGCCCCTCTACCCGGTCCGCCCGAGCTCGGGGCCCTGGTGCGCTGCGCTCGGCTCGTGCTGGAGCGGCATCGACTCGAGGCCGAGATGCTCCGCGCCGCCCACCAGGCGGCCACGGCGCGTGCCAGCCTGGCTCACCGGCTCCGGGGTCACCTCAACTCGGCGCTCCTGCGCACCGAATCGCTGCTCCGCGCGGGGGTGACCGCGGACGGCTCCGGCATGGAGGAGGACCTCCGTGCGATCCACGATGCCGTGGTGGCCATGGCCGACAAGATCCGGGAGGTCCTCGAGGAGCCCGAGCTCGAGGCATCGATACCGGCGGCCACCCGGTGGGACCGCCGCACGCTGGTCCGGCTCCAGGATCTCGTGGGCACGACGGGCGACATCCCGCCCGTTCGCGCCGACCGGGCCCGGCTCGAGACCGCGCTCCGCGAGCTGCTGGAGCTCGCCCGGCGCGTCGGCGGCCGCCCCGAGCTGCAGCCGGATCGGGCCGGCGTCCGCGTCACCTTCGGACTCGAGGCGCCCTCCCGGTGCGGGGACGGGGCCGCTGCCGACGACGGTCCGTCACCGGAGGCGCCCGGAGCGCCGCACGCCGGTCGCGGCCCGCCGTTCGGCGTTCACGGCCCTGCGCCCGAGCCCACGCCATGGCTCGGAGAGCTCGTGGCCGAGATCGGCGGTCGCCTGTGGATCGAGGCCGGCGGGCGTGGTCTCGTGGTCGTGACACTGCTCGTCCCGGCCGAAGGACCCGGCCCGCGGCCCTAGACAGGACGGCCGCGAGCGTCCCTCCGGACGGCAGCGAGCACCCCTCCGGCCGTCCCCGTCGTCAGTCGCCGAGCACCCGCTCCAGGTCGGCCGCCGACACCGGCTTCGTCAGGTGCTCGTCGAAGCCCGCTTCCCGGGACTGCTCCCGGTCGATCTCTCGCCCGAAGCCGGTGAGGGCCACCAGCCGCAGGTCGGCCGAGCGCCGGTCTTCCCGGAGGGCGCGGGCCAGCTCGTAGCCGCCCAGGGTCCCCGACAGGTGGATGTCGCACAGCACCAGGTCGGGGGGTGCCTCCAGGATCATCCGCCGGGCGGCGTCGGCCTCGTGGGCCACCGCCGCCTCGTGCCCCATGACCTCGAGCAATCTCTTGAGACTGGCCGCCGCATCCGCGTCATCCTCCACGACGAGGACGCGCCGCGGCGGCGATTCGGCCGCGGGCTCCGGGCTCGACGGGGGCGACGCCGGCGCGCCCTCGTCCACCAGCGGGATTCGGAACGTGAAGGTCGACCCCTTCCCGTCTCCGTCGCTCGTGGCCCACAGGGATCCGCCGTGGCGCTCCACCAGCCGGCGCGCCACGGGCAGGCCGACGCCCAGGCCGCCGGGGCCCGAAGCGGCCTGCCGGGTCCTCGAGCCGCGCTGGAAGAGCTCGAAGATCCGCTCGAGCTCCTCCTCGTCGAGGCCGGGGCCCTCGTCACGCACCGAGACCAGCGCCCACGGCTCTTCCTTCCGGGCCTGGACGGTCACCCGCCCACCGTCGTGGCTGTACTTGCAGGCGTTCTGGACCAGGTTGCCGAGGACCTGTGTGAGCCGCGTGCGGTCGCCCTCGGTCCACAGGGGCCCGGCGGGAAGCTCGACCGTCAGCTCGACGCCCAGCTCCTCCGCCCATCCCCGGTAGTCGGCCAGTCCGTGTCGCACCAGCTCCGCGAGGTCCATCCGCTCCAGGCGAAGATCGAACTGACCGGTGGTCATCCGTGCCGCGTCGGTGAGGTCGTTGACCAGGTCGGACAGGTAGCCCACCTGCCGGGTCAGGACGCCGAGGGCCTCCCGGCTCGCCCCGTCGTCGCCCTCCCCGGTGCCGCCGGCGCGCCGCACCAGGAATTCCACCGAATTCCGGATCGTGCCGAGGGGGTTGCGCAGCTCGTGGCCCAGCATGGTCAGGAATTCGTTCTTCTGGCGCTCGGCGTCGCGCGCGGCCTCCGCGGCTTTCACCCGGGCGGTGATGTCCCGGGCCGTCTGCGAGATCTCGATCACCTGTCCCGCGTGGTCGCGGATCGGGGACAGGTTGATGGAGACGTGGATGCGCCCTCCGTCCCGGGTCCGGAGCACGGTCTCCACCGGCGCGGTCCACCCGCCGCGGAGCACATCCTCGACCGCCGCGTCCAGGTCGTCGGCACGGTCGGGGGGCGCGATGAGCGACAGGTCCTGCCCGACCGCCTCCTCCGCATCGTATCCGAACAGCCGGCGGGCGCCCTCGTTCCAGCTCGTGATGGTGCCGTCCAGGTCGTGGCCCACCACCGCGTCGTGCATGCCCTCGACGATGGCCCCCAGGCGGCTGCGCGCCTGCTGCAGGCGCTTGATCTCGGTGATGTCCACGAACGTGAGCACCGCTCCCTCGATCTCGCCGTCGATCGTACGGTACGGAAAGATCCGCATGTCGTACCACGCCTCCTCGTGGTCGACGCGGATCTCCCGCTGCGCCGGCTCCAGGGTCTCGAGGACGTGGCGGACCTGCTGGAGGACCTCGTCGCCGTGACCCACGATCCGGGACGCGATGTCCGCGAGGGGACGTCCGATGTCCGTCTCAAGGAGCCGGAAGACGTGGGTCGACGCGGGAGTGAAGCGCTGGATCTGGAGCTGCCGGTCCAGGAAGATCGTGGCGATCTCGTTGCTCCGGAACAGATTGTCCAGGTCGGAGAGCGCGTGCTTGAGCTCGGTGATCCGCTGGCTCAGCTCGGTGTTGACCGTCTCCAGCTCCTCGTTGATCGATTGGGTCTCCTCGTCGGCCGTCTGGAGCTCCTCGTTGGACGATTGGAGCTCCTCGTTCATGGAGATGAGCTCCTCGTTGGCCGCGCGCAGCTCGGCGTTCACGACCTCCTGCTCCCGGAGGCTCACCAGAAGCTGGTTCCGCGTGTCCGTCAGCTCCCGCTCGAGCTCCTCGATGATCCTTTCGGCCTCGGTCTTCGTCCCGCCGGCTCGCGTCTCCGTCCGGCCCGCCGCGTCCGTGATCGGGCGCGCCTCCCGGACGACGCGGTTCTCGAACAGCACCAGGTAGTGCTCGTCATCTCCGGCCCCCCCCTCCATCGGGCGCACGGTGAGGTCGACGTGATGCCAGCTCTCCCCGGGATCCACCGCCACGATCTCCCGCGCCACGGTCTCCTTCGTCCGCGCGGCGTCGGCCAGGGCGCCGCGGAGCTGGTGGCGAAGCCCGGGCCGGACCATGCCGATCAGGTCGTCGCTCGGCAGCCCTGGAGCCGGCTCCAGGAACGCCCCCGTCCGGCCGTGGAAGTAGACGATGGTCCCGTCGGCGTCGACGATCACGCACGGCGGTGTGTACTCGTCGAGAAGGATGCGCTCCAGCTCCACGGCCGAGCCCCGGCGGAGGGAGGACCGCACCGGCCACGGTCGGAGCGGCTCGGCGTCCGCGCCGCGTCCGAAACCGAGGTCGTGGGACCGGCGCGCCGGCAAGCTCAGCGGCAGCCGCACCGCGGTCTCGCGTCGCTGGTAGATGTGGTGCCCCTCCGGGATCTCTCGAAACAGCCTCTCGTGGCCCGTGACGCTCTCCGAGGTGCCCAGGAACAACGTGCCCCCGGGCCTCAGCGCGTAGTGGAAGAGCGGAAAGAGCCGGTTCTGCGCGCGTGGCCGCAGGTAGATGAGGACGTTGCGGCAGCAGATGAGGTCCAGGCACGAGAACGGCGGATCGCTGAGGAGGTCGTGGGGCGCGAAAATGCACGATTCCCGGAGCTCTTCCGTGACCCGCAGCTCGCTCCCCTCCGGGCGGAAGTACCGCTCCAACAGCTCCGCGGGCACCTCCTCGGAGATCCCCTGCGGGTAGCGTCCGCGCCGGGCGACGGCCAGGGCGTCCTCGTTGACGTCGGTGGCGAACACCTTGAGGGCGGGCGGGTCGGCGCGCTCGGTCAGCGCCTCGCGGAACAGCATCGCCACCGAGTAGGCCTCCTGGCCCGTGCCGCAGCCCGCCACCCACACCCGGATGGCTCCTTCCGTGTCGGGATCCGCGACGATCCCGGAGACCACGTGATCCCGAAGCGCGCGAAAGGCCTCCGGCTCCCGGAAGAAGCTCGTGACGCCGATGAGCAGATCTTCGTACAGGGCGCGCACCTCGGCCGGGTCCTGCCCCAGGAGCTCCAGGTAGGCGCCGATCGTGGCGACGCTTCGCCGCTTCATCCGCCTGGCGAGCCGCCGCAGGATCGTCGCGGGCTTGTGCTCCGTGAAGTCGTGGCCGGTCGCGCGCGTGATCGCCTCGGCGATGCGGGTGGCGTCGGCCTCGGAGGCCTCGGGGCTCCCGGCGTCCGGGGCCGCCACCTCGCCCCGCCGCACCCGCTCCACGTGCTCGGCCAGGCGCCGGGCCAGTCCCGCGGGCGGCAGGATGTCCCGGATCCGCCCGACCGTGATCCCGTGGCGGGGCATCGAGTCGAACCGTGCCGTGGCCGGATCCTGGACCATGGCGAGGCCCCCCAACTCCCGCACCCGGCCGATCCCAACGGCTCCGTCCGAGCCCGCGCCCGAGAGCAGGATGGCGGCCGCGCCCGGCCCTCGGTCCTCGGCCAGCGACCGGAAGAGGCGGTCCACGACGGTGGGGGGGCCCCGACCCTCGCGGCGAGCCATGTGGAGCGTCGACTCGCGGACCGTCATCCACACATCGGGTGGCGTGACGTAGACGTGGTCGGCGAGGAGGACGTCCCCCTCGGAAGCCTCGCGGACGGGCATCGCGGTGTGGCGGCCGAGGAGGTCGGGAGCGATGGAGTCGCGGTGGGGATCCAGGTGCTGCACGACCACGAAGGCGATCCCGGCGTCGGGAGGCATGTGGTCGAAGAACTCCTCCAGCGCCTCCAGTCCGCCGGCCGAAGCGCCGAGAGCGGCCACGAGGACGGGACCATCCGATGGCCGTGACCCGGTCAACGACACCTCGCCTGGTTCGAGGCGGAGCCTGATGAGAGATGCCACACGGCCGTCCCCGATGCAACGTCGCGGCGGCCGGCTCCTCGAGGCGCGGGTCTTGCTTCTCCTCTCCTGCGCGACGGAGGGGAGAGGGCCGGGCCTGCTGGCGTCCCGCGAAGCGTGAGCGTCATGACCTACCAGAGCGGTGCCGAGCCTCGATTGCTGGTGGTCGAGGATGAGCCCGAGCTCGCAGAGGACACGGTACGAGCGCTCGCCGACCTCGGTTACGGGGTCGTGGGCCGGGCCCAGACCGGGCTGGAGGGCATCGAGTTCGCCGGCCGCTTGCATCCGGACCTCGTGCTCATGGACATCCGGCTTCCGGGTGCCATGGACGGCCGCGACGCGGCGCGGCTCATCGATGAGATGTTCGACATCCCCACTGTGTTCGCGACCGGCGTGAGTGCCCGCGAGGAGATCCTCCGGGCCATGGGCTCGACTCCGTACGGATATCTCCTCAAGCCCTACGGACACCGTGAGCTGCTTGCGGCCGTCGAGCTGGCCCTCCATCTCCACTCGGCCGAGCGGGAGCGCCGCGAGCGCGAGATCTGGTTCGAGCGCATCCTGGAGCGACAGCGCGACCTCGTCGCCGTCGTCGATGCCTCCGGCATCGTGGACTACGTGAGTCCGCCGGTGCAGGAGGTGCTCGGCCGACCCCCGGAAGCCGTCGTCGACCGGGACCTGCTGGAGCACGCCCACCCGGAGGACCGGCCGCGGCTGCGAGCGGCGCTGGCGCAGGCCTTCGCGGAGCCGGGCGGCCTCCTCGACGCCGAGGGGCGGTTTCGGACCGAATGGGGCGCATGGCGGCATCTGCGCCTCGAGGGCCGGATGGTCGACCCCCGTGGTGACGGCCGGGGCCGCGAGCGGGAACCGCGGAGCGCCCGGCTGGTCGTGGAGGCGCGCGCCATCCCGGAGACGTCGGCCGGACGACCCGTTTCCGGTGGGGCCGGGAAGGAGGAGCCTCTCCGGCCCATCGAGGAGACCGTGGCCGGGACGTTCCGGACCTCGGAGTCCGGGACGATCCTGGCCGTGAACCCCGCCCTCGCCCGAATGCTGGGCTACGAATCCCGCCACGAGCTCGTGGGACAGCCCTCGTCGCGGTTCCTCCCCGACCGGAGGACGCGGGCCCGGCTCCTCGCCGCGCTCCGCAGGGGGCGGTCCCTGACCCACGTGGAGGTGCGCCTTCGTACCAGGAGCGGAGCGGAGGTGTTCGGGCTCCTGGCCGTCCAGCTGGTGCATGCTCGGGGCGACGCGGAGCGCTTCCTGGTCGGCACCGTCATGGACATCACCGAGCGAAAGCGGGTGGAGCACGAGCTCGAGCGACTGGCCTTCGAGGACCCCCTCACCGGCCTGGTGAACCGACGTGCGCTGAGCAAGATCGCCGACCGGTACCTGGCCCTCGCGCGCCGACAGGGCTCCGCGCTGGGATTGATCTACCTGGACCTGGCTCGATTCAAGCAGGTCAACGACCGTCGGGGCCATGCCGCCGGTGACGAGGTGCTGCGGGAAGTGGCCCGTCGGCTGACCGTGGGAGCCCGGGACACGGACGTCGCCTGCCGCCTGGGCGGGGATGAGTTCGTCGTGCTCCTGCCCGACCTCGTGAGGGCGGAGACCGCGCTGGAGGTGGCGCGCCGGGTGGAGCGCGAGCTCGAGCGACCGATCCGCGCGGACGCCGCGTGGCTCAGGATCAGCGGGGACATGGGCGTGGCCGTGTACCCGGATCACGGCCTCGACTTCGAGGTGCTGCTGCGCGCCGCCGACCGTGCCATGTACCGGGCCAAGGCGGGCCGCCACGGCGGCCGCACGTCGAGGATCGCGATCGCCGAGACGGACGGCGGACCGCCCGTGTCGTGACCGGGCCCGCGGGGCGCGATCGGTGTCCCCCGCCCGCCTTTCCCGCCTCCTCCCCTCGCCGCATGTTGCTCCTCCGTTCGAACCCGTCTCGCGCCCTCCGGGGGAGTCGCCATGTACAAGTTCGCCCGCGTCCTCGCGGTCGCCGCCGCTCTCGGCCTCGGCCTCGCCGTGCCCCTCGCCCCGGTCCCGGCGGCCGCCCAGGATGCGTCCGGCGGAGCGGCGGCCGCCCCCGACGCCCGCCATCCCTCGGCCGAAGAGCTCGCGCGCTGGAAGGACGAGGCCGCCGACGTCACGATCACCCGGGACGACTGGGGGATCGCCCACGTCCACGGCCAGACGGACGCCGAGGCCGTGTTCGGGATGGAGTACGCGCAGGCCGAGGACGACTTCAACCGGGTCGAGACCAACTACATCAACGCGCTCGGCCGCCTGTCCGAGGCGGAGGGCGAGCGCCAGATCTGGCGCGACCTCAGGATGAAGCTGTTCATCGACCCGGACTCGATGAAGGCGAAGTACGCGGACAGCCCCGAGTGGCTGAAGCAGCTCATGGACGCCTTCGCCGACGGGCTCAACTACTACCTCTACACTCACCCGGACGTGCACCCGCGGGTCATCACCCGCTTCGAGCCCTGGATGGCGCTCGCCTTCAGCGAGGGCTCGATCGGGGGCGACATCGAGCGCGTGGACCTGCGCGACCTGGCCGCGTTCTACACGGACACCTCGGCCGCGGAGGGACCGGTCCCGGACGCGCCGAGCGCTGGCCCGGCCTCCGGAGGCGGCGGCGGACACGGGGCCGCCGCCTCCCGGGGCGGTCCGCACCTGGCGTCGGCCGCCGGTGACCCGGCCGGTCCCGCGGACTCGCGCGCCAGCCTCCCCCTCCCGCCCCCGACGCCGGCCGCCTGGCGGGCCGAGCCCTCGGGCTCCAACGGGATCGCGATCGCGCCCCGGAACACGCTGGACCGGCACGCGCTCCTCTACATCAACCCGCACACCTCGTTCTACTTCCGCTCCGAGCTCCAGATGTCGAGCGACGAGGGGCTGGATGCCTACGGGGCGGTGACCTGGGGGCAGTTCTTCATCTACCAGGGCTTCAACCGCACCTGCGGCTGGATGCACACCTCGAGCGGGGTGGACAACATCGACGAGTTCCTGGAGACGGTCTCCAGGAAGGGAGACCGCTGGTACTGGCGGCGGGGCAGGAGGGACCTCCGCATGCGGACGAGGGAGATCACCGTCCCCTACCGCACCGACCACGGGATGGAGAGCCGCACGTTCACCGCCTACTACACCCGGCACGGGCCCGTCGTCCGCAAGACGGGCGGCAACTGGGTGACGACGAGCCTCATGCAGCGTCCCATGCGGGCCCTCGAGCAGGACTTCGAGCGCACCAAGGCCAAGGACCTGGCCGAGTTCGAGAAGGTCCTGCAGCTCCACACCAATTCGTCCAACAACACGGTGTTCGCCGACGCCGAGGGCCACATCGCCTACTTCCACTCCAACTACATCCCGCGCCGCAACAACACGCTGGACTGGACCAAGCCGGTGAACGGGAGCGACTCGACCACCGACTACGACGGTGTCCTGTCGCTGGACGAGAGCCCCAACGCCATCGATCCCGGCGTGGGCTGGGTGTACAACTCCAACAACTGGCCGTGGTCCGCGGCCGGGCCCGACAGCCCCCGGCGCTCGGACTTCCCGGCCTACGTGGAGCGCGGCCGGCACGAGACCCCGCGCGGCCTGCACGCCCTCAAGCTCCTGGAGAGCGGCCCGCACCACTACACGATCGAGTCCCTCACCGCGGACGGCTTCGACAGCTACCTCCCCTTCTTCTCGAGCACCCTGCCCTCGCTGCTGCGCGCCTACGATGCGCTCCCGGCCGCCGACCCGCGCAAGGACGCGCTGGCCGGTCCCATCACGGTGCTCCGGGACTGGGACGACCGCTGGGGAGTCAACTCGGTGGCCACCTCGGTGGCCGTGTTCTGGGCCACCCAGCTCGAGCCCGCCATGTACCGGGGCGCGCGCGACAACGACATGGCGCCCCGCGACTACCTGGCCACCTCGATCTCGGCCGACTCTCTCCTGGGAGCCCTCTCGGACGCCGTGGACCGGCTGCGGAAGGACTTCGGCAACTGGCGCATGCCGTGGGGGGACATCAACCGCTTCCAGCGGCTCGACGACTCGATCGAGCCCCACTTCGACGACGCGAAGCGCTCGATCCCCGTCCCGTTCACCTCCTCGCGCTGGGGCTCCCTGGCCTCCTTCGGCGCGAAGCCTTACCCGGGCACGAAGAAGTGGTACGGGAACGACGGCAACAGCTTCGTCGCCGCCATCTCGTTCGGCGACAGCGTGCGGGCCCGCGCGGTGACCGCGGGCGGGGAGAGCGGCGACCCGGCCTCACCCCACTTCGACGACGAGGCCGTGCGCTACGCGATGGGGAACCTGCGGGTGGTCTACTTCTATCCCGACCAGCTGACGGGCCACACCGAGAAGGTCTACCACCCCGGGGAGTAGAGGGCGGGAGGCGCGGCCCTCCCTCAGAGCCCTCCCGAGCACCAGTCCGACCGTCGTGGCCTGGCCGCGGGGCTCCCTCAGAGCCCTCCCAGCGCCTTCCCGAGCACCAGCCCGACCGCCGTGGCCACGAGCAGGCTGGTGAGGGTGCCGACCAGGTAGTACTCGGCGAACCGGCGCACCTTGAGCTCCTCGAAGCGGGCGATGGACTTGGCCGTGAGGAGGAGGACGGCGGCCGCCCACTGGCCGAACAGCACGAGGACGAGCATCAACGTGCGCTCGAGCATGCCGATGAGTCGCCCCGCCCCGGGGTAGCCGGTGTCGAGCCGCGGGCTTTCGGGCGACTCGCTCCCGGCGGCCGGCTCGCGCCCCGACAGCGGCAGGTGCTCGAGCACCCCCTCCACGATCGCGCTCCCACCCGTGGCGTTGAACGAGAACGCGGCCGCGAGGACCACCACGCTCACCCAGTCGCGCACCATGCGCACGCTCAGTGCGAGGGAAGAGGTCGCCCCGTCGATCCGGAGCAAGATCCACCACCCCGCCACCACCACGGCCAGGTGGATCCCCTGGTCCACGAAGAAGACGGTCAGGCTCCCCGGGCGCCGCCGCGACATCGACGTCTTCCCGCGGTCGACCAGGACGTGAGCCGCCGCGATCCCGGCCAGCACGACGAGGAAGGCCGGGGAGACAAAGGGGAGCGCGGCCAGGAGCTGCACCAGGAAGACCACCACGCCGTGGCGCAGATATCCGAAGCCCAGGCGCTTGGCCTCCACGGTCCTCCGGGTCTGGAACAGGAAGTCGGCCAGGAAGTGCCCCGCCACCAGCAGGACCAGGAGGTCGGCGCCGGGGCCCGCCAGCGGCCGGATCACGTCGTCCTCACGGTGTGCCGGGCCCGGGCCGCCTGCTCATCGACATCCTCGTCCGTCGGCAGGAGAGCCTTCCCCGCTCGGTCCCACGCGGCTCGCGCGCCCCCCTCCCCGTACTCCGCCAGCAACGCACGCGCCGCCTCCTCCCCCTCCAGCACATCGTGCACGTGCGCGCGGGCGAGCGTCCGGCTCACCGTCGTCTCATCGCGGTCGAACATGTCCGCCACCTCGCGCTGGGTGCGGTCCCGAAGAGCGCGCACGTAGGAGAACTGGGTGTCGGTCCACTCGAAGCGGAGAACCCCCACAAGGCGGAAGAGGGCGGACAGAAGACGGTCGTCGGTGTCCGAAAAGCCGCTCGCCCGGAGCCACACGCCCCGCTGCGCAGCCGCCTCCACCGCAGCGCGAGCCCGGTGGAAGCACGGACCGTCCATCGCCGATACGGCGTCCGACCAATCGGTGGTCACCTCCCCGCGGCCGAGCCCCCACGCCAGCGGCACCGGCCGGAGCGCGTCGGAGATCCCGGTGACCAGCTCCACGGCGGCGGCCGGGCTGGAGAGGATGGCCTGAACCTCGTCGCCGGCCGTGAGCGCCGCGGGCGCGGCCAGGCCGGAGGGCGCGCCGGCGTTCAGGGTCCGGACCTCCTCGACCAGCCGGCGCTGCACCTCCGCGCGATCAGCCAGCGCGCGCGACCGCACCAGGTCACCGATCAGGACGACGTACGGGGCCGAACGGATGGCGTCTCCGGGCACTCTCCACCTCCCCGGTCTGCGCCGGCGGGCTCCCCGGCGCGCCGCTCCTCCGGGTGGGGGAGTCGTCGCGCGCCGGGCCCCGCCGTCTCCTTGTACCCCAGGATACAAGGAGATTCCCTGTATGTCAAGATACAAGTACAGATACCTTGTATGTTGGCATACAATTACTCGGCCTTGACCTGCGCTTGACGCGGTCTCGTCAGCTTCGGGCCGGGTCGCGCGCACGCCGGCTCATCTCGAACCATGGAGGAGATCATGGAGCTCGAGCACCTGGCCCGGAGGGCACGGGCCCTGGTGGCGGTCCTCACGGCCGCCGCCCTCCTGGCGGGCTGCACTGCCTGGAAGCCCCTGGAGAGCCCGTACCAGAAGGCGCTGGCCGAGCGACACGGCCGGGAGGTGCGGGTGACGCGGAACGACGGAGGTCGGGTCACCCTGTATTCGCCGCTCGTCAGCGGCGACAGCCTGAGCGGCTACGGCCGGAAGGACCCCTTCGCCGATCCCCACGTCCTGGCGCTGGCCGACATCACGGCCATCGAGACGCCTCACACGCGCGTGCTCCCGGCGGTCCTGGTGGCCGGGGGCCTTCTGGTGGGACTGCTGGTGATCGCCGCGGTCACCTACGAGGGGCCGGACATCTCGTTCTCCGGGTGGTGAGCGCCTACCCCTCGCCCACCACCGCCTTCTGCGCCTTCTTGACGGCCTCGGCCGGGCCGACCAGGACCACGTAGTCGCCGGCCTCGATCTTCGTGTCCCCGCGCGGGACCACGAACTGGTCGCTGCGGATGACGGCCGCGACCACGCACTCGTTGGGAATGGCCATGTCGCGGATGAGGGCGCCGGCGGCCGGGCCATTCTCGGGCACGGGGACGCTCACCAGGCTGGCCACGCCCGAGCCGATCTCGAACAGCTCCGCCACGCCCGGCCGGTCCAGGTAGTTCTCGACCATGGCGGCGGTGGCCCACGGGGCGCTGATCGCCAGGATCCCCTCATCCTCCAGGAGGGAGACGTACTCGGGGTCCTGCACGATGGCCATCACCCGGCCCATCCCGAGCCGCCTGGCCTGCAGTGCGGCGATCACGTTCCAACCATCGTCCTCGGAGGCCGCGATGGTGACGTCCACGTTGTCGGGCCCCACCTGCTCGAGGAGGTCCTTCTTGGTGCCGTCCCCCTGGTAGACGGGAACGCTGTAGCGCTGCTCGAGCTGCCGGCGC
>CAYXHP010000127.1:0-5741 GCA_964465015.1 uncultured Gemmatimonadota bacterium | reverse complement strand
CTCACCCGGCCGTATAGCTGGCCGCGGCCGTCCAGGCTGGGACCGACCGGCAGGCCGCGCAGGTCGTCGGCCGACAGGACGTTCATGTACTGGTTGAAGCCCTCGTCCATGAAGCCGTACCAGGTCTCGTTGGTGCCCAGCGTCATGGGCCACCACTGGTGCCCGGTCTCGTGGTCCGAGGCCCCGGTGCTGGACATGATGAACATCGGGTACTCCATGCCGAGCTCGGGGCCGTCCACGTCCGTGAGGACCGGGAAGGCATAGGGGCTCCACAGCTTCGAGTAGAACTCCAGCGCGTGGCGGATGCGGGCCGGCGCCGGCGCGAACGCCTTCGCGTGGCCCGGCAGGTACATGACGTTGACGGGGACCGGGCCCTTGCCCGGGATCGTGGCCCGCGTGGCGTCCCAAAGGAACTGGTTCGACGTGGCCCAGGCTACGTCCCCGGCCGTGTCGGCCACGAAGTGCCACGTGAGCCGGTCGCCCGCGACCGTGGCCTTGCCGGGACCGAGCTCGTCGGGTCCCACGACGTGGACGGTCGAGTCGGACTCGAGCACGTGCGAGAGCCGCTCGCGCTCGGTGGGGGTGAGGACCTGGTCGGGGTTCTGCAGCACCCCCGTCGCGCCCACCACCCAGCCGGCCGGCACCGTCACCTTCAGGTCGAAGTGCCCGAAATTGTTGTAGAACTCCGAAGGACCGAGGTAGGGATCGGTGTCCCAACCGCCCGGGAACAGGTCGTCGTACATGGCCACCTGCGGGTACCACTGCCCCACCTGGTAGAGCGAGTCGCCCCAGGCGCCCATGCGTTCGCCCCGCTCCCCCGCCGGCACCTTCGGGACCGTGAAGTGCCAGTCCGCCACCAGCGTGAAGCTGTCGGCCGGCGCCACCGGGTCGGGCAGCGTGATCGTGGCCACGGTGGACATCGTGTCGTAGGCCGCGAGGATCACCTCGGGCGGCGCCGTGTCGCTCCGGAACCGGCGCCGCGGCGGCGGATTCAGGGCCACCGGCTGCCCGTCCACCGACAGGCCCGTGAGCGTCATGCCGTCGGTGAGGGAGGGGACCGACTCCAGCCGGGCGGCGTTGGGGGCGAACAGGTTCTGGTACAGCCGCAGGACGATCCGGTCCATCGCCGCCGGGCCGGTGTTGCGCACCACGACGGTCTCGTGGCCCCGGACCACGCCGGTGGACGGGTCGAAGTCCGCGTGGATCGTGTAGTCGTTGAACAGCTGCCAGTAGGCCGGCCCCGGGCGCCCGGTCGAGTCGCGGGTGCCGGCCGCGAACGCGTTCCGGATCATGTCGGTCATCGGGATCTCGCGCTGGACCTCGCGCGCCGGGGTGGCGAAAGCCTCCTCCGAGGCCGCCCCCGCCGCCTGGGCGGCGGCGTGCCGGGGCGCGGCGGCCAGGAGAGACACGGAAGCGAGGAGCGCCGCGACGGGGACCGGATGGAGCGCGGGCCAGCTTGGTCGGGACATCACCATCTCCTGAACCGGTTCGGAGGGGTCGCGCCGGGCCGGAATCCGGCCGGGGCGTACGGGCAGCCGATCAGAGATACTGCGAGGCCTCCCTCTCCGCGAACCCGTATATTCCGCCATGCCCAGCCACGCCACTCCGGACCGGAGCACTCTATGCCGCGAAGGATCGGTCTCCTGTCGGCCCTGCTCGTGATGGCTCCCGCTTCCCTCGCCGCGCAGGGCGCGCGGAGCTACACGCTGCGGATGACGCTGGGCTCGGATACGGTCGGGAGCGAGGTCGTCCGCCGCACGCCGCTCCGGGCCGAGGTCGACATGGACAACCGTCTGGCGGGCGGCCGGTGGCAGTACGCGCTCACCCTGGCGCCGGGCGGGCGACCGACCGCCCTGTCCGCCTCGTTCTATCGGGGCCGGGATGATGCGCCGCCCTACGAGACGGTGGACCTCGAGCTCCGCGGGGACTCGGTCATCGCCGACCTGAAGGGCGCCGCCACCCGCGTGGAGCGGATCGAGAGCCGGAGCGGCGCGGTCCCCTACATCAACCCCTCCGCCGCGATGCTGGAGCAGGTGCTCCTGCGGGCCCGGGCCCTGCGCGGGTCGGGCGGGTCGACCGCCGGGGAGGACACGGTGCCGATCTTCGCGGTGCAGGGCGGGGGCACCACTGCGGCCACCGTGCGCTGGAGCGGCGCGGACTCGGCCGTCCTGCGCCTGGGGGGCGTCGAGATGCACGCCCGGCTCGACCCGGATGGCCTCGTCTCCCTGGAGATTCCCGCCCAGAACGTCACCGTGGAGCGCGTAGAGGGCGTCCATCCGCGGACGGTAGAGAAGATCGACTACGGCCCGCCGCCCGGCGCGCCCTACACGGCCACGGACGTCACCGTGCACACCCCCTCGGGCCTCGACCTCACGGGCACGCTCACCATGCCCGGGGGAGCGGCCGCTCCGGTGCCGGCGGTGGTCACGATCACGGGCTCGGGCCCCGAGGACCGGGACGAGCGTCTCCCGGTCGTGCGGGGCTACCGGCCCTTCTGGCAGATCGCCGACACGCTGGCCCGACGCGGCATCGCCACGCTGCGACTGGACGACCGCGGGGTGAACGGCTCCAGCCCGGGGCCGGACTCGGCCACTTCGGCCGACTACGCCGACGACATCCGCGCCGCCGTGGCCTGGCTCCGGGCCCGGAAGGAGATCGACGGGCGGCGGCTCGCCCTGGTCGGTCACAGCGAGGGCGGGATGATCGCGCCGATGGTGGCCGCCGGGGACCCGTCCCTGGCCGGGATCGTGCTCCTGGCGGGCACCGCCTACACGGGCCGGCGGATCCTGGACTACCAGCTCCGGGGCAACATCGATCGGGCTCCGGGCCTCACGGAGGCCGAGCGGGATTCCGCCCGGGCCCAGGTGCCCGCGGAGATCGCCAGCATGGCCCGGCAGAGCGCCTGGATCCGCTTCTTCCTGGACTACGATCCGCTCGCCACCGCCCGGAAGGTGCGGGTCCCCGTGCTCATCCTCCAGGGCGAGACCGACCACCAGGTGACCCCGGAGCAGGCGGACACCCTGGCGGCCGCCTTCCGCGCCGGCGGGGACGCGGATGTGACCGTGCGGAAGTTCGCGGACACCGACCACCTGTTCCTGGTCGACCCCGATGGCTCTCCCTCCGGCTACGCGACGCTCCCCTCCGGGGAGGTCCGCCCGGAGGCGCTGGGGGCGATCGCCGACTGGCTCTCGGAGCACCTGAAATGAGGCGCGCCGGCCCCGGGCGACCTCCCCGACCCGCGCCCCGGATCGCCGCCCTCCTCTCCGTCCTCCTGCCGCTGGCGGCGGGGGCCTGCCGCCAGGGCCCTGCCGGCTCGGCGGCGGGTGCCTCCCTGGGCGGCGACTGGGACTGGTACCGCACCATGGGGGCGACGCCGACCGGCGGGTGGGAGGGCCGGCGCCGGTTCGGCTTCGCTCACTTCGCGGGGCCCGAGGCGGCGGGAGCGTGGCTCGAGCGGCGCACGGGCGAGCCGATGGAGACGGTCGACTCGGTGCGCGTGGAAGGGGACTCGGTCATCCTCGAGTTCGCCCCGGGCCGGGCCGGTCAGCCGGCCTCCTTCCGCGGGCGGATCGCCGGGGACACGATCGCGGGGCTCCTGTACCGGGGCGGGGCGCCCACCGAGCGCGTATGGCTCGTGCGCCGCTCCTCGCCTCCCGACTTCGAGCCCTACTGGCGCCTGTGGCCGGGGCCGCTGTCCGACTCCGCGTACGCCGTGACGATCGACCCGGCCGTGCCCATGCGCGCCCGGGACGGGACCTTGCTCATGAGCTTCGTGGGACGGCCGGTGGGGAAGGGGCCCTTCGGCGTCGTGATGGAGCGGACGCCTTACCTGCGGTGGGACACGGCCGCGGCCGGGTTCTGGGCCTCGCGCGGCTACATCTACGTCAAGCAGGACGTGCGGGGGCGGGGAGGATCGGGCGGCGTCCTCGACATGAACGACCACCAGATGGAGGACGGCTACGACGCGGTCGAGTGGGCCGCCGGGCTGCCGGGCTCCAACGGGAAGGTCGGCATGGTGGGGCGCTCCAACCCCGGCCTGTATGCCTGGTACGCGGCCATCGCGGCCCCCCCGCACCTGGCTGCCCTCGCGCCGCAGGTGGCCACGGCCGACCCCGTCCGGATCGTCCCCTACATCGACATGGTGTTCTCGCCCACCGTCGTGCCGTGGCTTTGTCTGACTAAAGTCAAGGATCGCCTGTCGGACATGAGCGACGTGGCCGAGGTGAAGGCGTTCCGGCACCTGCCGGTCATCGACGCGGACACGCTGGCCGGCTGTCCGCGCCGCCAGTTCTGGCTGGACTGGTTCGACCACCAGACCCAAGACGCCTACTGGAAGCGGCTCGGGGTCGAGAACCACCTGGACCGGGTGAAGGTGCCGGTGCTGGGGATCGCCGGGTGGCACGACGACGCGCGCGGCACGATCCGGAACTACGCGATCATGAGCCGCCTTCCCCGCCACCCCTTCCTGCGCGTGGTGATGGATGCCGGCGCCCACAAGGGCATCGACTACGTGCACGGCCACTTCGGCCCCCGCGCCCGCATCGACCCTCGACTCCTGCAGCTCCGCTGGTTCGACCACTACCTGAAGGGGATCGACAACGGCGTGGACCGCGAGCCGCCGCTCGACTTCTTCGTCATGGGACCCGACGTGTGGACCAAGGAGACCGCGTGGCCCCCGGCGCGCACCCGGTGGACGGCCTTCTACCTGCACTCGGGAGGATCGGCGAACACGTCGGGCGGGAACGGGACGCTGGACACCATCCCGCCGCGGGCTCGCTCCGGGGGCGGACGCGCGGCGGGCTCCCGGGTGGCCGGCGGGCCGAAGCCGGCCACGGTCGCGCCCTCCGACACGTTCACCTACGACCCGGGCGATCCCACCCCCTACCTGGTCGACGCGCGAGAGCTCGAGCTCAGCCTGAACGAGGACTACGCGGACGTCGAGAGACGGCGGGGCGACATGCTGGTGTACACGACGGCGCCGCTGGAGCGCTCGCTCCGGATCGAGGGGCCGATGACGGCCACGCTGTGGGCGGCCACCGACCGCCGGGACACGGACTGGCACGTGATGATCCTGGACGTCCACCCGGACGGCCGGGCCCTGCGCATCCAGGACGGGATCGTGCGCGCCCGCTTCCGTCACGGCTTCGACCGGCCGGAGCTCCTCACGCCGGGTAGGGTGGAGAAGTACGACATCGACGTCTGGTTCACGGCGCTGGTGCTGCCGCCCGGCCACCGGCTCCGGGTCACCGTGGAGTCGGCCGCCTTCCCGAAGTACGACCGGAACCTGAACACCGGGGGGGACAACGAGCGGGACACCACGTACGTCTCGGCCCACCAGCGCGTACTGCACGATGCCGCGCACCCCTCGCACGTGACGTTGCCGGTGATTCCAGGTTGAGAGGAAGCGGAGGGAAGCCGGCTCGGCGGCCGGCGGCGGCGTGCTTCTCTCACCGGCCCGCGGCGGCGCGCTCCTCTCAGCGGCCGGTGGCCGCGCGCTCCTCCAGATAGGCCGCCTCCAGCTCGGGGAGAGCGCCCGCCGCCCCGCCCGGCGCCCGCTTGCGGAGGTGGCGCGCCAGCCGCCGCAGGCTCCACCGGCCCACGGCCACCGGCACCGGGACGGGGAGGAGACGGCCGCGGTCCAGGTCGAAGAGGAGCGGCTCGGCGTCGTCCGGGCGGAGCAGGAAGGTGTCCGCGTGGAGGTCCGCGTGCCATCCCCCGGCGGCGTGCAGGCGGGCGGCCGC
>CAYXHP010000126.1:0-11594 GCA_964465015.1 uncultured Gemmatimonadota bacterium | reverse complement strand
AGGCGGACGGATTTCCCTGAGCCAGCTCGCGCGGCTGCGCGACCGCGTCCGCATCGTCAATCGCCTGTACGCCGACAACGGCGGCGCGGCCACCCCCCAGCGCGTGCTGTCCGTCCACGTGGACGCGCGGGGCTCCAGGAGGAAGCCGCAGATCGACGTCCACTTCCTGGTGGCCAGCCGGCGGGGAGGTCGCATGGCCCGTAGCCTCCGGGCCGCGTTCCGCCACCAGTACGCCCGGGTGCAACCGGGGCGGGGCTACGACGGCACCATCGACGTCCGGAACCTGTACGTGCTGCGGCACACCCGACCGGTAGCCGTCCTCGTCGAGCTGGGCAACATCCGCAACTCGCTGGACCAGCAACGGCTGACCCGGGCGAGGAATCGCCAGGCCGTGGCCGACTGGCTCGTGGACGGCCTGGTCAGGGAAGCGAAGTAGGAGGAGGCGACGTGGCAGGAACGAAGATGACGCTCACCGGCTGGAAGGCGGCGCTCGCTCTGGCTCTGCTCGTCGGGGTGGGCGTCTTCCGAATCGAGACGGCGCGCACCAGGCTCGACACCCAGGGGCGCGCCGCGCTGGAGACGTGGGTCCAGGACGAGATGATCCGACCCATCCTCGCAGACACGACCCGCTCGCTGGCAGACCGGGGCGCCGCGGCCGTGGGTGCATCGTCCATCCGTATCCGGTCGCTCGCGGTCCGCGGTCCCTTGAGCAACGCCGTGGTTCGCGTGGAACTGGCCCCGAACCCGGCGCTGCCTCCAGGCACCCGACGGCTCCGGTACTATCGAGTACGGTACACGCAGATCCTGGGCTGGAGGGAACGGGGGACCGCCACCAAAATGGATTGGTACCTGGCCGCCTTCTGAGCCCGGGCGGGACGGGGAGGACTCGTGCTGCAGGGTGGAGAGCCGGGCGCCGGACAGAGTCTCGTGAGTGGGCCCGGGTAGATTCGAACTACCGACCTCACGCTTATCAGGCGTGCGCTCTAACCAGGCTGAGCTACGGGCCCTCGTGGTGGCGGCCGGAGCCGCCGGGGGGCAGGCAACCTACGCCCGGGTGGGGTGAAGTCAAGCTCCGTGCCCACGCGCGCCGCGAGCGGCGGGGCCGCGTCCTCGCAGGAACCTCCGAGGCGGCCGGGGTGTTGCACTGACCCGCACCGCCGCTCGGCACGAGCGCGCCCCGGATCCGGGCCGCGCTCGCGAGGATCCCTGGGTCGCGAGGAGAATCGCAATCTCATGAAATTTCGTACGATCGTGCTCGGGGCCGCGGGAGTGGTCGGCCTCCTGGGCGTGACAGCCTGCAGCAGCCTCAAGATCACCAATTCCTCGAGCGGACCGCCGGCCGTGTCGGTCGCCATGGGTGTTCCGGACTCCAGCGCCGTGGCTTCCATCTCCGGCGCGTCGGGCGACGTGGCCGCCTCCCCCGCACCTCTGCGGGCCGTCATCTCGACCAAGAGAGGCGACACGACGCTCACGGTGACCAGCGTGCAGATGGTCCTGCGGGAGCTCGAGCTCCGCAGGAGCTCGGCCACCACCCCCTGCACCGAGACTCCCCCGGGCGGGACGGACTCCGACCCGTGTGACGAGATCCTGGTGGGACCCGCGCTGTACGCCCTCCCGCTCCAGACTCCGGGCTCGAGCTCCCGGGTGGCCCTCGGATTCGCCAAGCAGGAGACCTACTCGGCCTTCTGGTTCCGGCTCCACCGCCTGAGTTCCAGCGACAGCACGGACGCCGCGATCATCAGCCAGTACCCTTACCTGAACGGTGCCAGTCTCTACATCAAGGGCACCTTCAACGGTCAGCCGTTCCAGGTGGGACTGGCGCTGGACCAGACCGAGAAGCTGAGCTTCCAGTCACCCCCCTCCCTGCAGGACGGCTCGCAGCTGGCCATCGGGGTCACCGTGGACGTGCTGGCCTGGTTCGTGGACCCGGACACCCACCAGCTCATCGATCCGAGCACGCTCCCCACCGACTCCAACGCCCAGGCCAAGGTGGCGGCGAACATCGCCGGGTCCCTGAGCATGATGATCACGCAGCTCTGATCTCGGCGCCGCGACCGGATCCCGGCTCGGTGCCGGCCGGCACGCTCACCGCGCGCCACGGGGTGACGTGAGAGCGGCCCGCCAGGTGGCGGGCCGCTCTCACAGCCTGTCTCGATGCAGGAGGGCTCGGCGCTAGTCGGATCCCGGCCGCGCCCGGAACCGCCGATACGGCCGGTTACCAGTCCTCCGGAGCGGAGCGATCCGAGTCGTCGTCCTCCTCCTCGAACTCCTCCTCGTACTCCGCCCACTCCTCGTCCTCGGGCTCTTCATCCTCGTCCTCGTCATCCCAATCGTCGTCCCAATCGTCTTCGTCGAAATCGTCATCGTCGAAGTCGTCATCGAACTCCTCGTCCTCGTCTTCGTCCTCCCACTCGGAACGCAGGGCGAGGGCGGCCTCCTCGGTGAACGGAGACTCGGCCAGCATCGAGCGCGGCATGGGACTCCTCCTGGATGGTTCGGGGCAGGGAGCGAACAAGCGCCAAGGTACGAGCGGCGAAGCGGCTGTCAAGTCGCGGCCTGACGCCGGTCCCGCTTGCGTCCGTGCGAGGTGAGCGCTCGCTTCCGGAGCCGGATCGCGGCCGGCGTCACCTCCACCAGCTCGTCCTCGCGGATGAACTCCAGTCCGAACTCGAGCGTGACCTCCCGCGGGGGCTCGAGCAGGATGTTCTCGTCGGACCCGGCGGCCCGCATGTTCGTGAGCTTCTTGCCCCGGGTCGTGTTGACCTCCAGGTCGTTCTCCCGGGCGTGCTCGCCCACGATCATGCCGTCGTAGACGGGGTCCCCGGGGCCGATGAACAACCGGCCGCGGTCCTGGAGATTGAAGAGCGCGTAGCCCGTGGCCGTACCTTCGGACATGGACACGAGCGCGCCGGTGCGCCGGGCTTCGATCGTGCCG
This sequence comes from uncultured Gemmatimonadota bacterium, assembly GCA_964465015.1. Taxonomy (GTDB): domain Bacteria; phylum Gemmatimonadota; class Gemmatimonadetes; order Palauibacterales; family Palauibacteraceae; genus Humimonas. Next base: position 8,659 of record CAYXHP010000126.1, on the reverse strand, counting down.
GCCCACGGGCCGTAGCGCGCGAACTGCCGGTGCAGCGTGCCCTCGCCGCGCGTGTCGGTGAGGAACTCGGAGCGGTAGCCGGTCAGGCCCCGCGAGGGCACCAGGAAGCGGAGCCGCACGGTCCCGCCCAGCTCGCGGGACATGTCCACCATCTCGCCCTTGCGCTCGCCCATCTTCTGGATCACGACGCCCATGAAGTCCGCCGGGACGTCGACCACGACCTCCTCATAGGGCTCCTCGAGGCCGCCCCGACCCTCGCGCGTGATGACCTCGGGGCGGGACACGGTGAACTCGTATCCTTCGCGCCGCATGCTCTCCATCACCACGGCCAGGTGGAGCTCGCCCCGCCCGGCCACCCGGAAGCGGTCCGGATCGCCCGTAGGCTCCAGCCGGAGTGCCACGTTGCTCAGCGTCTCCCGCTGCAGGCGCTCCTTGATCTGGCGGGAGGTGACGTACCGGCCGGAGCGGCCCGAGAAGGGCGAATCGTTCGGGCGGAGCTCCACCGCGATGGTGGGCGGTTCGACCGCGATCCCCGCCAGGCGCCCCGGGTGGGCGGGGTCGCAGAGGGTGGCACCGATCTCCGCCTCCTCGACGCCCGCCACGGCCGCGATCTCGCCCGCGGGCACGGACTCGGCCTCCCGCCGCTCGAGCCCTTCGAAGAGGTAGAGCTTGGGAACGCGCACCGTGGTCGAGGGCTCCTCCTCGTCCAGCTGCCACACCTTCAGCCGGTCCCCGACCGCCAGGCGGCCAGCCTCCACGCGGCCGATGGCCAGGCGTCCCAGGTAGGGCGAATAGTCCAGCGTGGAGACCAGCATGCGGAAGGGCGCCTCCACGTCGTGCGGAGGCGGGGGCACGATCCGGGCGATGGTGCGGAAGAGCGGCTCGAGCCCGCGGTCCCGGTCCCCGGGCTCCTCGCCGGCCCACCCCTCGCGCGCGGACGCGTACAGGAAGGGCGCATCCAGCTGGGATTCACCGGCCTCCAGCTCCATGAGGAGCTCGAGCACCTCGTCGTGGACGCGGAGCGGCTCGGAGTCGGGGCGGTCCACCTTGTTGATCACGACGATGGGCTGCAGGCCGAGCTCGAGCGCCTTGCGGGTCACGAACCGGGTCTGGGGCATCGGGCCCTCGAACGCGTCCACCAGCAGGAGGACACCGTCCACCATCCGGAGGATGCGCTCGACCTCGCCGCCGAAGTCGGCGTGCCCCGGGGTGTCCACGATGTTGAACTTGAGCTCGGCGCCGGACGGGTCCCGCCACCGGACGGCCGCGTTCTTGGAGAAGATCGTGATCCCGCGCTCGCGCTCCTGTGGGTCGGAGTCCAGCACGCGCTCCTGCACCGCCTGTCCGGCCCGGAACGTGCCGGTCGCCTGGAGCATGCGATCCACGAGCGTGGTCTTGCCGTGATCCACGTGCGCGATGATGGCGATGTTACGGATCAAACTCACGAAAGACGCAGCTCCCGATGACCGACGTGTCGAGGGAAATCCAACGGCCCGAAGCACCTCCGGACCGGAGCTCCGGGGGCTCCTCGTACCCTGTCCCGCGGGGGATGTTCTCGGGTCGGCTCCGCCCTCCGCCGGCGCCGTCACGGCCCTTCCGGCGGGCCCTCCTCGTCGTTGCTGGGGGCGGCGGCGCTCCGTACCTTCACCGGGTCGGCCCGGCGTTAGGCGCCGGCCCGACCGCTCCCCATACTCGAGCTCCGGAGTGACCGTGAGAGCCGCCAGCCTCCGCCGCATCTCCGTTCTGGGCATCGTGCTCGCGGCGGGCGCCCAGGCGGCCGCGTGCGGGAAGTCCACGGCCATCGGCGAGGTGGACACGCTGGTGGTGCTCACGGCCAACGATTCTCTCTGGAACAGCCTGGAAGACACGACCCGGGCGACGCTGGAGCGCAAGGTGTACACGGTGCGCCCCGAGCAGACCTTCTTCCTGGAGCAGGTGGACACGGCCGCCGCCAAGGTCCGGCAATACTTGCTCTTCCACCAGGTCATCGTGTTCGGCACGCCGGACAACCGCTACGTGCGGCAGATCGCCGACGCGGTGGGCGCGCAGGCCCGTCCCGACACCATCCTGCAGGCCCAGGACGTGTGGGCGCACGATCAGGTGGCCACGGCGGTGGTGCTCCGGCGGGGCCAGGAACGGGCGAGCTGGACGGCGCAGCTGGCCCGGCTCGACTCCCTGGTGGACACCGAGTACCGCCGGTTCGTCCATCAGCGCATGTACGTGAGCGGCGAGGACACGGCCACCGAGAGGAAGTTCGGTGAGCAGTACGGCTTCGGACTCACCTTCCCCCGGGTGTACCGCGTCGACACGCTGACGGACAGTCTGATCGTGATCCGGAACGACAACCCGGACCCGGCCGACCTGATCCGCTCGGTCACCGTGACCTGGGGTCGGAAGCTGGACAGCCTCACCGCGGAGGCGGCCTTCCAGTGGAGGGATGCCATCGACAGCGTCTACTACCACGTGCCCCAGGGGATCGACAGCACGCACTCCGAGGTGAGGAGGCTCGCGGTGCACGGGCGCGCGGCCCTCGAAGCCACGGGCGCCTGGCACGACGAGGACACCGGATACCCGGCAGGGGGGCCCTTCATCGACCGCCTCGTGCAGTGCCCCGATCGAACCTACTTCCTGGACGCCTGGGTGTATGCTCCAGGAAAGAGCAAATACCAGTACGTGCTCCAGGTTCGGGAGATCCTGGACTCCTTCACCTGCGGGGCCGGCGGCTGACCGCCGCCGGCGCCCCGGACCCGCTCGCCGGGAAGCCGCGGACGCCACCGACACCGAGATGTCTTTCGTCCACCTGCACACCCACAGCGAGTACTCGCTCCTGGACGGGGCGAACCGCATCGACGCGCTCGTCGATCGGGCGGACCGACTCGGGATGCCGGCGCTCGCCCTCACCGACCACGGGGTCCTGTATGGGGCCTGGGAGTTCCAGGAGAGGGCGCGCGCCCGGGGCCTGAGGCCGATTCTGGGCTGCGAGCTATACGTGGCCTATGGGGACCGCCGCGCGAGGGAGGCCCCACCGGACGCCCCCGCCCACTACGCCCACCTGGTGGCGCTGGCCCGGAATCGCACGGGCTGGGAGAACCTGGTCAAGCTGAGCTCGATCGGCTTCACCGAGGGCTTCTACCGCCGTCCGCGGGTGGATCACTCCGTGCTGGAGGAGCATGCGGACGGCCTCATCGTCCTCTCGGCCTGCCTGTCGAGCGAGGTGGCTCAGTACCTGTCCCTGGACCGGTACGAGAAGGCCCGCGACACGGCGGCATGGTACGCCCGACTGCTGGGTGAGGGGAACTACTGGCTCGAAGTGCAGGACCACGGCATCCCCGAGCAGCGCAAGGTCAACGAGGGTGTGTTCGAGCTAGCGGAGGAGCTGGGTCTCGGCGTGGTCGTCACCAACGACGCCCACTACCTGCTCCGCGAGGACGCCGACGCGCACGACACGCTCCTCTGCATCGGCACGGGAAAGGACAAGGAGGACCCCAACCGGCTCCGTTTCGATACGGAGGAGACCTACTTCAAGTCGGCCGAGGAGATGGCCGCCCTGTTCCCGGATCGGCCCGAGCTGCTCGAGAACACGCTGGCCATCGCGGAGCGCTGCGAGGTCTCCTTCGACGAGAGCTACCACCTGCCGGCCTTCCCGCTCCCGGACGGCTTCGACGAGGACGACCGATACCTGCGGCACCTGGCCGAGGAGGGAGCCCGCCAGCGCTACGGGGATCCGCTCTCGGACCCGGTGCGGGAGCGGCTCGACTACGAGCTGGACGTGATCGCCCGCACGGGATACGCGGGCTATTTCCTCATCGTATGGGACTTCATCCGGGCGGCGCGGGAGCGCGACATTCCGGTCGGTCCGGGGCGCGGCTCCGCCGCCGGCTCCATCGTCGCCTACGCGCTCCGCATCACGGATGTCGATCCGCTCCACTTCGACCTCCTGTTCGAGCGCTTCCTGAACCCCGAGCGCGTGTCGATGCCCGACATCGACATCGACTTCTGCTACGAGCGCCGGAGCGAGGTCATCGAGTACGTCCGCGAAAAATACGGGCAGGCCTCGGTGGGTCAGATCATCACGTTCGGGACCATGAAAGCCCGGGCGGTGGTGCGCGATGTGGGCCGCGTGTTGGGCTTCCTCCCCTCGGAGACCGACCGGCTGGCCAAGCTCATCCCCTCGGGGCCGGGCTACGCGCTCACCGTGGAGGAGGCGGTGGACAGGGTCCAGGAGCTCCACGACCTCTACCAGGATGATCCCCGTCACCGGCAGCTCCTGGACTACGCCATGAGCATCGAGGGGCTCTCCAGGCACAGCTCCGTGCACGCGGCGGGCGTGGTCATCGCCCCGGGCCCGCTCACCGACTACGTGCCGGTGTGCGTGGACACCAAGAACGACGAGGGCACGGTGATCACGCAGTTCGACATGACCGCCCTGGAGAAGGCGGGCATGCTCAAGATGGATTTTCTGGGCCTGCGCACCCTCACGGTGATCTCCGATGCCGCGCGCATGATCGAGGAGCGTCACGACGTGAAGGTGGACTGGGACCGGATCGGTCTCGCCGACCCCGAAGTCTTTCGGCTCCTGTCGTCGGGGCGCACGGCGGGTGTATTCCAGTTCGAGTCGTCGCTGGCCACCGAGAAGCTCCGCGCCATGCGGGCCGACCGCTTCGACGACCTCACGGCAGTCAACGCCCTCATCCGGCCGGGGCCGCTCGACTCGGGGATGACGGACGTCTACATCCGCCGCAAGCGAGGCCTCGAGAAGGTCACCTTCCCGCATCCCGACCTGGCCGACCTCCTGGAGTCGACGTACGGGATCATCGTCTACCAGGAGCAGGTGATGCGAGTGGCCCAGGAGCTGGCGGGCTACTCGCTGGCCGAGGCCGACGTGCTCCGCAAGGCGGTGGGGAAGAAGGATGCCGAGCTCATCGCCCGCGAGCTGGAGCGCTTCAAGGAGCGCTGCGTCGATGCGGGGGTCGATGCCCGCAAGGCCGAGGAGATCGCCGGTCTCATCGAGACCTTCGGCCGCTACGGCTTCAACAAGGCCCACTCGGTGGCCTACGCGATCCTCTCCTACCGTACGGCGTGGCTCAAGGCCCACTACCCGGCCGAGTTCATGGCGGCCCTCCTCTCCTCCGAGATCGGCAACACGGACAAGGTAGTGGCCTACATCCACGAGGCTTCCGAGCTCGGGATCGAGGTCCTGCCTCCCAGCGTCACCGAGTCGAGGTACCGGTTCACCGTGGTCGACGACGACCGCATCCGATTCGGGCTCGGCGCCATCAAGGGGGTGGGCCAGTCCGCCATCCGCTCCATCCTGGACGCCCGCGTGGAGGCCCCGTTCGAGTCCCTGTTCGACTTCTGTCAGAGAATCGACCTGAGGCTCAACAACAAGCGGGTGCTGGAGGCGCTGGTGCAGGCCGGGGCGCTGGACGCGTTCGGCGAGCGAGCCTCCATGGTCGCCGGACTCGAGACGGTGCTGGCCGAAGCACAGCTCCGCCAGCGCGAGCGGGAGACCGGGCAGGTGTCGCTGTTCGGGGGCGGCGACGGCGCGCCTCCCCGGCCCAGCCCCGAGCTCCCGACCGTGGCGCCTTGGGGCGAGGCCGAGCGACTCAAGCGGGAGAAGGAGGTGATCGGTTTCTACACCTCCGGTCACCCGCTGGAGCGCTTCCGAGAGGTCGTGGAGATGTTCGCCGCGGACGTGAACACCACCAACCTGGAAGAGCACCGGGACCGGCAGGTGGACCTGGCGTGCGTGGTCACGGAGACCGACGTGCGCACCTCGCGGCGCGACGGCCGCGAGTGGGGCAAGCTCGTGGTGGAGGACTTCCACGGAACCGCGACGGCCCTCGTGTTCGGTGACAGCTGGCAGCAGTACCGGGATGTCCTGAGCCAGGACGCACCGGTGCTCCTCTCCGGCCGGGTCTCGGGCCGCTCGCGCGACGAGGAAGATCCGCCCATCTTCGTCGATTCGGCCCGCAGCCTGGCCGAGGTTCGAGCCAGCGGGCGCGTGGGGGTCCGCATCGAGCTCCACCCGGGCGACGAGCTGCCCGACGGGGTATTCGCCCGGGTGCGCAGCGTGCTCGAGGAGGCGCCGGGGAACGGACCGCTGTACGTGGTGTGGCGAGGGGAGGGCAACGGTCACGGTTCGCCCGTGCTGGCGTCCCGCTCCCTCCGCGTGGCGCCCAGCCCGGACCTGCTGGCGGAGCTCCGGAGTCTGCTGGGCCGGGAGCGCGTGCGGTTCTCGCGCGAATGAGGCGCTCCGGGTACGGCTCGAGACACGAATCGGGGAAGATGGGACGGGGTCGATGGCGTTCGAGCGCAACGAGCAGTTCGACAGGATGCGCGAGCGGCTGGCGGAATTGAAGGAGATCTCCAGCCGCGAGGGGATCGATATGTCCGACCAGATCGACAAGCTCGAGGAGCGGCTGGACGCGGAGCAGGCGGAATCGCTGGCGAACCTGAGCCGCTACGACCGGGTCAAGCTCGCTCGCCACCAGGAGCGGCCCTTCACGCTCGACTACATCGCGCAGTTGTGCGACGACTGGGTCGAGCTGCGCGGGGACCGACGCTACCGCGACGATCCTTCGATCGTGGGCGGCTGGGCCACGCTGGACGGCCGCTCCATCATGGTGATCGGCCACCAGAAGGGCCGGGACATGAAGGAGAACCTGGCCCGGAACTTCGGCTCGCCCCACCCGGAGGGCTACCGGAAGGCCGAGCGCCTCATGAAGCTCGCCGAGAAGTTCGGCCGACCCGTCGTGACTTTCGTGGACACGCAGGGCGCCTATCCGGGCATCGGCGCCGAGGAGCGCGGGCAGGCGGAGGCCATCGCCCGGAACCTCCTGGTCATGGCGGGCCTGCGCACGCCGATCCTGACCTGCGTCATCGGAGAGGGGGGGAGCGGCGGCGCGCTCGGCATCGCGGTCGCCGATCGGGTCCTCATGCTGGAGAACGCGATCTACTCGGTGATCTCCCCCGAAGGGTGCGCGGCCATCCTGTGGCGGAGCAGGGACCAGGCCGAGCAGGCGGCCGAAGCGCTCAAGCTCACCGCCACCGACCTCCTCGAGCTCGGCGTGATCGACGAGATCGTCCCCGAGCCTCCGGGCGGGGCGCACACGCGGCCCGAGGAGGCGGCGAAGGCGGTCGGCGAAGCGCTGCGCCGCCACCTCCGCGGGCTGGTGGAGCTGGACACCGACGAGCTCGTCCGACGCCGCCGGGAGAAGTACTACGCGATGGGCGACTGGGAGGAAGTTTGAGCGGTTCCGCTCCACGCCCGCGACCCATGGGCGGTCCACCTCCCGCCGATGGCCCTCCACCCGCTTCCGGCCCGCGCCCGGCCTCCGGAGGGCCGCCGCCGGCGGGCCCGCGCCCGGCCAGCGGCCGCGCGGAACTGCAGGTCGTGCAGATCCAGTTCAAGGGCCACCGGAGGGACTACTTCGCCGCGCGGGAGCGCGAGCCGCTGGTCGAGGGTGAGTTCGTGGTCGTCGAGGCCGACCGGGGACGGGACCTGGGCTGGGTGCACCGGGGCGCGGCCGCCTCGGACCTGGCCTGCGAGGGCGGCTGCGAGCACGCCGGGGAGCGGCCCGTGGTGCCGCCGTCGCGCCGTGTACTCCGCCGCGCCGCCCCGGTCGACGTGGAGCGTCTGCTCGAGCTCCGCTCCCAGGAATCGGACGTCCGGACCCGCACCCGCGCCCTGGTCCGCAAACACGGCCTCAAGATGAAGGTGAGCGAGGCCGAGTGGCAGTGGGACCGGAACAAGCTCACCGTCTACTTCACCGCCGACAAGCGGGTCGACTTCCGAGCCCTGGTGCGCGACATGGCGGGCGAGTTCCGCACCCGCATCGAGCTCCGCCAGATCGGTGTGCGTGACGAGGCCCGGCGGCTGGGAGGCATCGGGCGCTGCCGGCGGGAGTTGTGCTGCCGCGCGTGGCTCCCGGAGATCCAGCCGGTCACGCTGCAGCTCGCCAAGGACCAGGGCCTGTCCCTCAACCCGGCGCAGATCTCGGGCGCCTGCGGCCGCCTGATGTCGTGCCTCCACTACGAGCACGAAGCCTACCTGCAGGCCCGGAAGCGCTTCCCGCGGGAGGGGCAGACGCTCCGCACCTCGGTGGGCGAGGAGAAGGTCGTGGCCTGGAACCTGTTCAGGGAGACCGTGACCCTGAGGGACGAGCACGGGGAGCGGCGCACGGTCCCGCTCGAGCAGCTGCGCGAGGAGGCGAAGGGGCGGGGTCGGCATCGCGAGGGCGGGGCCGACCGTGCCGGGGGACGGGACCGGCCCTGATGGCCCGTTTCTACATCACGACCGCCATCGACTACGCCAACGGAGAGCCGCACGCCGGGCACGCGTTCGAGAAGATCGGCGCAGATGCCATCGCGCGGTACCGACGCCTGCGCGGAGACCAGGTCCACTTCGTCATCGGGATGGACGAGCACGGCCAGAGCATCCCGCAGGAGGCCGGGCGGCGGGGCATCGAGCCCGGCGAGCTCGTGGACGAGCTCGCCGCCCGCTTCCGGGCCGTGTGGGACAGCCTCGGCATCTCCTACGACGACTTCGTCCGCACCACCGAGCCCCGACACGCCCGGGCCGTCACGGCACTGGTCGAGCGAATGCGGGAGGCCGGTGACCTCTACATGGGCACGTACGAGGGCTGGTACTGCGTGC
>CAYXHP010000125.1:0-43455 GCA_964465015.1 uncultured Gemmatimonadota bacterium | reverse complement strand
TGCTCGACAACCGCAAGGGAGTGGAGGAGCAGACTCGGAAGCTGTTCGACGTCTGCCGCATGCGTCGGCTTCCGATCTTCACGTTCGTGAACAAGTGCGACCGGGCAGGAGTCGATCCGCTCCAGCTCATCGATGATGTGGAGGCGGACCTGGGGATCCGCTGCGCTCCCGTCACCTGGCCCATCCTTTCGGGTCTCGAGTGCCTGGGCGTGTACGACCGGCGCTCGAGCCTCCTGCACCGGTTCCGGAGGAGCGGCGACCACGGGGCGACGCGAGCCATGGCCGAGACGGCGTCGCTCCAGGAGGAACACGCCGAGGAGCTGTTCCCGGCGGACGCCCTGGAGCGCCTGCGCGAAGAGGTGGAGCTCCTGGACGCCGCCGGGGCGGAAGCCTCACGCGAGGCGGTGGGGGCGGGGCGCGTGTCCCCGACCTTCTTCGGGAGCGCCCTCCTCAACTTCGGCGTGGAGCTCTTCCTCCGGTACTTCCTGGACCACGCCCCGTCCCCCGGGCCCCGGACCGCGGGGGATCGCGAGGTGCGTCCGGAGGACGCGACGTTCCGCGGCTTCGTGTTCAAGATCCAGGCGAACATGGATCCGCGGCACCGTGACCGGATCGCCTTCGTCCGGGTCGTGTCGGGCCGGTACGAGCCCGGCATGACGGTGACCAACCTGCGCGATGACGCTACCGTGCGGCTCGCGTCGGCCCGCCGCTTCCTGGCGCAGGACCGGGAGGCGGTCGAGGAAGCCGTGGCCGGTGACGTGGTCGGAATCCACGACCGGGGCAGCCTCCGGATCGGCGACACCCTCTCCTCCGACGGAGGGCCGGCGTTCGAGGACATCCCGCGCTTCTCCCCCGAGCACTTCGCCCGCATCCGGACCGAGGACCCACTGCGGCGCAAGCACCTGGACCGCGGGCTGCGCGAGCTCTCGGAGGAAGGAGCCGTGCAGGTGCTGTTCTCAGAGTCGGGGCCCGACCCCGCGCCCATGGTGGCCGCGGTGGGCGCGCTCCAGTTCGAGATCCTCCTCCACCGCCTCGAGCACGAGTACGGGGTGGAGGCCCGGCTGCAGCCTCTCCCCTACCATCTCGCTCGCTGGGCCGAGGGCGAGGACGCCGACATCCGTCGCCTGGCCTCCGGCTACGGGCGTACGCTGGCCCTGGACCACCGGGACCGGCCCATGGTCCTGTTCGAGACCGAGTTCTCGCTCCGGACGGCCGCCGAGGACGCGCCGGGCGTCACCCTGCACGCCGTTTCTCCCTAGCCGGACGTTCCCGCCCCCGGCGGCTTGACACGCTGCATCAGCTTGAGATACCGTGCATTCGCTCTACTTGAGAATGAGTCTCAACCAGGAGTCGCATGCACACCGCCTGTAGCGCTGGCCGCCGGTGTCGCCCCCTGTGGACGGCCGTCCTCCTGGCCTGCTCGCTGGCCTTTCCGGCGCGCGTCCGGGCCGCGCCGCGGCCGTCCGACGGTCCTGGTCCGATCGCCTCGGACACCAGCGCCGTCAGCCTGTCGCTCTTCTACACGGCCGACCTGATGGGCGTGGCGGCCGGAGCGGATCCCGGCGTGGTGGCGCTGGACAACGTGGACCTCCAGCTCCAGCTGGACGGGGAGCGCCTCCTGGGTGTTCCGGGACTGTCGGCCTACGTCTTCGGCCTGGGGAACCAGGGCGGAAGCCCTTCCGCCCACGCCGGGGATCTCCAGGTCCTGGACAACATCGACGCCCCCACATCGTGGCGGATCTACGAGGCCTGGATCCAGGAGTACCTGGACCGGGACCGCCTCTCCCTCCTGGCCGGCCTCTACAACGTGAACTCCGAGTTCGACGCGATCGGGTCCGCGGACCTGTTTCTCAACAGCTCCTTCGGGATCGAGCCCGCGCTCGGACAGAGCGGTGTGAACGGTCCGTCCATCTTCCCGGTCACCTCGCTGGCTTTCCGGGCCCGAATGCTCCTGGGAGACGGGTGGCACCTTGAGGCGGCCGTGGCGGACGGGATACCCGGCGACCCTCTCGACCCCGGCGGGACGAAGATCCACCTGGGTGGCGGTGACGGCGCCTTCATGGTGGCGCAGGTGGGCTACCTGCATCCGGCGGTGGGCGGCCTGATCGGGGTCCAGCCGAGCACGATCCGACGCCGTCGCGCCGGGCGGGGAAACGGAGAGGCTCCGCATGACCTCGAAGTCGCCGCCGGCGTGTGGCGCTACACGGGGCACGTTCCCGCGCCGGCCGGCGCCCCGCCGGCGGGCGGCCTGCCGTCGGGCGGCGACGGAGCCTACGTGATCGGGGAGATTCGCCTCGGCGGTCCGGACTCCAACGCCCACGATCTCTGGGCGTTCGGCATGGTGGGGATCGCCCAGGAGCGGGCCAGCCTGGCCTCGACCTCCATGGTGGTGGGCGTGAGCGGGACCGGACTCGTTCCGGGTCGCGAGGAGGACCGGATGGGCATCGGCGTGGCCTGTGCCCGGAGGAGCCGGAGGCTGACCGGCTCCGGTCCCGGACTGCCCTCGTGGGAGATCACCGGGGAGGCGTCCTACCGGTTCAGGGTCACCGACCAGATCGCCGTGCAGCCGGACCTGCAGGTCATTCATCACCCGGCGGCGGTCCCCTCGATCTCGGACGCGGTCGTCTTCGGAGTTCGGCTGGACGCAGAGCTCTGAGCCGGGCTGGCGCGCAGGCCGTAGCGGCACGGCGGGTGCCGGGGTACCGTCCGACCTACCGTGTCACGTGCGGCGCTAGCCGCCTCCCACCCGCAGGGTCGTCTCCGCGCGCCCGAAGTTGGCCCGGTCCGGCTCGGAGGCGATCAACACGAGCCGGTACTCGCCGGCGTCGGGAGCCGTGATCCGGCCCGCGAAGGTGCTCGGCGTTCCGGCGTAACGAAGGCTCGTCTCCGCCGCGACCGTGTCGCCGCGCTCCAGGCGAGCCCGCACCTGGACGCCGCTCGCGTCCCACAGGCCTCCGGGAGTGATCGGGCAGCCGCACAGCATCGTGACGGTGGCACGTACCTGGATCGACGGGCCCGCCCCGGCGGCTTCCGTCGCGGGGACGTCGATCCGTACGGCGAGGCCGTGGAGGTCCAGGGCCACGCCGTCGCCACTCAGGTCGTGACCGGGCACCAGCAGGAGGGTGGTCGAGGCCCGCTGGACCGCCTGGGGGATCCCGAGCGGGCCCTCGGCCACGATGCGAACCCGCGTCGGCCGCGCGAGGCGCAGGGTGGCGCGGAAAGCGGCCGCCCCCGGCGTGTCGAACACCGGTTGGCCCCGCTCGCGGGACCTCCGCATGATGAGGTCCGTGTCCCCGGTGCCGCCCGCCTGGGTGCCCGAGGCCAGGGTGTCGCCGGTCGCCTCGTCCAGGATCGCGACCCGCACGCCTCCCGTGTGCGAGCCGATGAGCTTGGCATCGTGGGCCACCACGTGGATCACGACCCGGGTGGGAGCGCCGGGTCCGCCGCCGCCCTCCGTCCCCTGGGCGAGAGCGCCGCTCCATGGCGCGAGCGCCAGAGCCAACGCCGCGAGAGCCTTCCGATGCTTCATCGTTCCTCCGGGCCGGAGTGAGAGGCTGATCTATTCGCGAGCGTCGGATGGGACCCGTTGCCCGTCCCGCCGGAGACCTCTAGCGTTGGCGGCGCAGGAGGGCCATCGGGTCGGTCGCTCATCACGCGGGAGGAGCCATGGAGGACGATCTCGGAGCGCCACGACCCGCCCTCGCCCGGCTCGCGCTACTTCTCGCCACCGTCCCGGCCGTCGCGCTCGCCGCCTGCCGGCCGTCGAGCGGGCCGAGCGGCACGGCGCCACGGCTCCGCACGTTCACGGTGACCGCCGTTCCGCTCCTGGTCAAGGAGCAGCAGGCCCAGCTCCCGTTCCTCGTGAAGGACTTCGCCCCGGGGGGCGTCCTCGAGGGGAAGGAGGTCTATGCCTTCGAGCCCTCCACGCTGGTGGCCGAGCGCGGCGACACCCTGGTCCTCTCCCTGGTCAACCCCGAGGACGACGAGCACACGTTCGTCCTCGAGGGCCGGAAGGCGGTGGAGATGCCGGGTCAGTCCACGGTGGTCGACACGGTGGTCGCGTCTCGATCCGGGATCTTCCGTTTCGAATGCGACATCCCGGCCCATTCACCCTACATGTACGGACAGCTGGTGGTGCTGAATCGATAGGCCGAGCCGCCGAGGCCGACGCGCCCCGGACGGATACGCCGGCGATGGCGATGTGGGAAGCACGAGCCTGAGCGAGGAGGACACGGTGGAGCACGAGTTCGTTGGCCAGGCGCGACGACGGAGGGTCGAGGCCTCGATCCCTCGTGACGGCGGCCGGTGGAGGTCGGCCGGGTGGCTCCTGCTCACGGTGGCGTTGGCGGCGGCACCGCTTGGACGCGTGGCGGCCCAGGAGACCCACAAGCCGGTGCTCCACGGCAAGCACTGGGTGGCGGTCACGGGGAAGCCTCTCTCGGCGGAGGCCGGAGCCCAGATCTTCCAACAGGGTGGCAACGCTGTGGACGCCGCCTGCGCCATGCTGGCCGCCGGCGCGACGATGTGGGACGTGCTCTCCTGGGGTGGGGAGACCCAGGCGCTGATCTACGATCCCGAGAACGGAAGGGTCGTGGGGATCGATGCGCTGGGCGTCGCGCCGACGGGCGCCACCCCGAAGTTCTTTCATGAAAAGGGAATGAAGTACCCGCCCGCGTTCGGACCCCTTGCGGCCGTCACGCCCGGCACCCCGGGCGGCCTCATGACCATGCTGGCGGAGTACGGGACCATGAGCCTGAAGCAGGTGCTCGCTCCCGCCATCGAAATGGCCAGGAACGGCTACGCCATGGAAGCACAGACGGCCAACTCGATCGAGGCCAACAAGGATCTCATCAAGAAGTGGAAGTATTCCCGGGCCCTCTTCCTCACGCACCCGGGCGAGGAGCGGGAGGCGCCCCACGCCGGTGAGGTCTTCAAGCAGCCGGACCTGGCGGCTACGCTCCAGAAGCTGGTCGATGCCGAGCAGCAGGCGCTGTCCCAGGGGAAGAGCCGCAAGCAGGCCATCTACGCCGCCTACGACCGCTTCTACAAGGGAGACATCGCTCGGCAGTTCGCGAGCGCGGTCCAGGAGCAGGGCGGGCTGATCACGACGCAGGACCTGGCCAACTGGAAGGTCCACATCGAGGAGCCGGTCCACACCAGCTACAAGGGCATCGAAGTCTACAAGCTCACGAGCTGGGTGCAGGGGCCGGTCATGCTCCAGGTGCTCAACATCCTCGAGCACTTCGACCTGGCCGCGATGGGGCTGAACAGCGCCCGCTATATCCACACCGTCTACCAGGCCATGAACCTCGCCTACGCCGACCGGGACTTCTACTACGGCGATCCGTACGTGCCGCCGGCCGAGCCGATCCAGGGGCTGCTCTCAAAGGACTACGCGGCGGCCCGGGCCAGGCTCATCGATCAGGACCACAACGATCCCGATGTGAAGCCCGGGAACCCGTACGACTACCAGGCGGGGACCAACCCCTTCCTGGACCTGCTGTCGCGCTGGCACACGACCGGCCCGGACACCTCGGCGGCGGACTCCGGGAGCTCCGGATCGGGAGGCGCACTGTCGGCGGGGGCGAGGGTGCTCGGCTCGGGCCCCGGAGCGGGGAGCGCTTCGGGCGGCATCCGCGCCGACGGGGGCCACGCCGCGCGAACCGGTGAAGCCGCTCGCCTCGCGGCCGCCGACCGTCTCCCCGTGGACAGCGCCTTCCTGGAGGCCTTCACCCGCGGCACCACGTCGATCGAGGCGGCCGGGCCGCACGGGTGGGTGATCTCGGTGACGCCCAGCGGTGGCTGGATCCCGGCCGTGGTCGCGGGCCACACGGGGGTGGGCCTCAGCGAGCGCATGCAGAGCTTCGTCCTCGATTCGGCGGAGGATCCCTACAACGTGGTGCAACCGGGGCAGCGGCCCCGCGCCACCCTGACCCCGACGCTGGCCCTGAAGGACGGCAAGCCCTACCTGGCCTTCGCCGTGCAGGGCGGCGACACGCAGGATCAGAACCTCCTCCAGTTCTTCCTGGACGTGGTGGAGTTCGGGTTCGACGTCCAACAGGCCGCCGAAGCGCCCAATTTCACCAGCTACCAGATGCGAAGCTCCTTCGGCGACCACTCCTCGCGGCCCGGCCACATCACCCTGAACGCGGACACCCCCCCGTGGGTGCGCTGGCGGCTGCACCGGATGGGCTATACCGAGGAGTTCCAGGTCCGGACCTCGGGACCCATCACGGCGATCTTCATCGACCGCGGGCACGGGACCTTCTGGGGCGCGGCCAGCGACTACGGCGAGGACTACGGCATCGCCTGGTGACCGGAGCCGCGCGGACCCGGCGCGCGCCCGCCAGCCGGGTCCCCGGCGGCCGGTTCGCGGCTCGGGAGCCCCGTTGAGGGGGGGCACACCGGCGGCGCTTCGCGGCCTGGCTCTCCTGGGAGCCCTCGGGCTGTCGCACCCGGGGACTCCGAGCCTCTCTCCGCCGCCGGCGGCGACAGAGAGGGCCACCGCCGCGGCCGGCGTCTCGCCCCCGGTTCCCCTGGCGGCGGACTCCGCGCAGGTCGTGGCCGCCGAGCTCGGCACGCTGGGCGGGCGCGACAGCCAGGCGTACGGGGTCAATTCCCGCGGCGAAGTGGTGGGGACCAGCGCCACGGCCTCAGGGGAGCTCCATGCGTTCCTGTGGACACGGGGCAACGGGATGCGCGATCTGGGCACGCTGGGAGGCCGCCAGAGCTGGGCCTATGGCGTGAACGAACGCGGGCAGGTGGTCGGGGCGAGCACGACCTCGCCCGGACGCGAGGAGCCGGTGGCGGTCCACGCGTTCCTGTGGAAGGACGGCCGCATGCATGATCTGGGCACCCTGGGCGGACGCGACAGTCACGCGTACGCGATCGACGAGCGGGGGAACGTGGTCGGCGACAGCTACGTCGAGCCCGGCCGCCTTCACGCGATCGGCGTCCACGCCGTCCTGTGGCGCGACGGCCGCATCCGGGACCTGGGGACGCTCGGAGGCGCCGAGAGCCGCGCCTATGGTCTCAACGACCGGGGTGAGATCGTAGGGGCGGCCGAGATCGAGCCGCTGCGACGCGGCCGGCTCGTGAGCAGGACTACGCACGCCTTCCTGTGGGTTGCGGCGCGCGGCATGCGCGACCTCGGCACGCTCGGAGGGCGTGAGAGCCGGGCCTACGGGATCAACGATCGCGGCCAGGTCGTCGGCTCGAGCGACATCACGGGCGGCGCGGGCGTCGGATCGGGATCGCACGCGTTCCTGTGGGCGCCCGGTCGCGGGATGCGTGACCTGGGCACACTGGGCGGACCGAGCAGCCTGGCCCGAGCCATCGATGCCGCTGGTGACGTGGCGGGGGCTGCCGACCTGGAACGAGAATCCGGACGGGGCGCCGGCTTCCACGCCGTCCTGTGGCGCGACGGGCGGCCGATCGACCTCGGCGCCGTCGCCGGCTCCGAGAGCCGCGCCTTCGCCCTCGACGAGAGCGGCCTCGTGGTCGGCATCAGCCAGGTAGGCGGCGACGGCGCGCCCGCCACCGCCGTGCGGGCGGTCCTGTGGAGGATTCGGTGAGCGGGGAGAGCGAGGACCGTCTCGAGCGCCTCGAGAAGCGGATGGCCGCGCTCGAGGAGGAGATCGGCTCGCTCCGCCGTGCCATCCTGATCCGCCTGGGCGGTCTCACGCCGGCCGAGGCCGCCCGGGCCGAAGAGGCGGCGGCGTCTTCGGCCGCCGCGGGGCCGCCGGCGCCCCCCATGTCCGGGCCGCCGTCGCCCCAGGCCAACGCATCCGCTCCGGAGGCGACGTCCGCTCCGGAGGCGGCCACCGCTCCGGAGGTGGCACCGTCTCCGGCCACCGACGCCCCGGAGCGAGAGTCCTCGGGACCGCGCGACGACATCGAGCAATGGCTGGGTCAGCGAGGACTTCTCGTCGTGGGGCTCCTCGCGCTCGTCGTCTCCGCCGCCTTCCTGCTCGAATACGCCTTCGAGCGCGGCTGGATCTCGCCCCGTCTGCGGATCGGGGCCGGGCTCGCCGTCGGGGGCCTCCTGTGGTGGCAGGGCGAGCGGCTCGTGGACCGCGGAATGCGGCACTTCGGGGCGGCTCTCGTGGGCGGCGGTGGGGCGGTCGCCTACCTGGCCTTGTGGGCGGCGGCCGGTCCCCATCGCATCCTGCCGCCGTGGACCGGGATCGTGTTACTCGGGCTCCTCGGCATGGTGGTGCTCCTCAGAGCGGCCCGGCTGGACGGACACCTCCTGGCGGCCCTGGCCTGCGCGGGCGCGTACCTGGCTCCGGTGCTTCTCCCCGACGCGGCCGGCTCCTCGGACCTGCTGGTGCCCTACGTGGGCTTCGTGGCCCTGGGCTGCGGGACGGTCGCGGCCCAGCGGGGCTGGCGCGGCGCCTTCGCGGTCGCGGTGATCGGGGCGTACGCGCTGGTCGGCGGCTTCGCGCTGGGGACCGCCCGCGCCTGGCTTCTGGGCCTGGCCCTGGCGGGAGGCGGAGCCCTGGCCGCCATGGCGGCCTATGTGCGGGGATGGCGGGTCCTGCGCGGCATCGCCGTGGCGGTGTCGTGGGGGTTCCTGTTCGCGGTCGGCGTACGGGTGTCGGGCACGGGCGCCGCGTGGGGGGTCTACGCCTTCCTGCCCCTTCTCGCGCTGCCGTCGTGGAGGCGCGGGCTCGGTCCGCTGGCCGGCCGGTCCACCGGCGCCCCATCGGAGTCCGGACGGAGCGGCGAATGGCCGTGGCTGGTCCTGGGAGGGCTCGGTTGGGCGCTGGCGGCGCGGGCCGCCGCGCCGGCGGGGATCGCAAGCCACCCGGTTCTCGTGCTCGGGATCCCGGCCCTGCCGTATCTGACCGCGGCGGTGACGCGGCGGAGCGTCCCCGCTCACGTGGTCGGAATGGCGATCGCCGCGTGGGCCGCCGCCAGCGAGCTCACCGGCCTCCCGGTCACCGTGGCGCTGGGGCTGCTGGCCCTCGCGTCGGCATGGCTGGCACGGCCGCGATCGCTGGCGGCGGCTCGCTGGACGGCGCTCGCCCTCGAGGCGGTGGCGGCGCTCCGGCTGCTGTCGGACGATCTGTACCGGCGAGGCGCGGGCGATCCGGTCATGGCCGTGACCGGGCCGTGGGCACGCACGCTCTACTTCCTGATCGCCTCGCTCGTCCTGCTGGGTGGGGCGCTCGCGGGAGCCCCGGCTCCCGGCGCCGATCGGGCCGGTCCGGGGGCGCGCTGGCCCCGCCTCCTGCGCGCGTCCGGCCGGGCGCCCGCGGGTCTCCGGTCCTCGCTCCTGGCCTTCGCTCTCCTCCTGGCCCTGACGGGGGGCACGGTGGAGGTCCTGCGGCTGTTTCCACCCACCGGTCACAGGCTGGCGCGCGAGCTCACGGTGAGCGTGTTCTGGCTCCTGTTCGCCGGGGCGCTCCTGGCCTGGGGCTTCTGGCGCGATCGTCGCACGATCCGAATCGCCGGATTGGCGGTCTCCGGCCTCGCGCTGATCAAGGTCGTGCTCCACGATCTCACGGCGCTCCACGCCCTCTACCGGGTGGGCTCGTTCTTCATCCTGGCGCTCATCGCGCTCGGGGCCGCCTTCGCGTACCATCGGCGGGTCGGAGGCGACGGCGGAGCGGCCGACCCCCCGGGGAGGAGCCTGAGATGACCAGCAGCCGCTCGAGCGGCCGGACCGGGAACCACGAGAAGCCGAGTCACGAGCGCCGGCATTCTGGCCGGGGAATCCGCCTCGCGGGACCGGTGATCGCGCTGGCCGCCATTGTGCTCGGCCTCGGCGCGGCGGCCGGGGCGCCGGTCCGCGCGGTCGCCCAGCAGACGGGCTCGCGACTGTCGGCCGTGATGCTCCCCGCGCGTGAGGGCTACGCTCCTCTGGTGCCGCCCGCGCCCGCGGGCCCCGTGCTCCTTCGCCCGGCTCGCGTGTTCGACGCCACAGGCGAGGCCGCGCACGAGGGCTGGGTGGTGCTCGTCGAAGGCGACACGATCGGAGCGGTGGGGCCGGCCGGCCAGGTGCACGCGCCGGCCGGGGCGCGCATCGTCGATCTGCCCGGGATGACGCTCCTCCCCGGCCTCATCGACGCCCACTCGCACATCTTCCTGCATCCATACGACGAGACGTTGTGGAACGACCAGGTCCTGAAGGAGCCTGAGCCGTATCGCGTGATCGAGGCCGTTCTGCACGCCCGCAATGCGCTGATGATGGGCTTCACGACTCTGCGCGACCTGGGGACGGAGGGCGCCGGCTTCGCCGACCTGTCGGTCCGAGACGCGATCGACCAGGGACTCGTTCCCGGCCCGCGGCTGCTCGTCGCCACCCGCGCGATCGTGGCGACGGGGAGCTACGGCCCCGGGCCGCGCGGTTTCGCGTACGACTTCGATCCGCCCAAGGGGGCGCAGGAGGTGAGTGGCCCCGACCAGATGCTGGCCGCCGTGCGCGAGCAGGCGGGCCACGGGGCGGACTGGATCAAGGTATACGCCGACTATGGCCGGGGCCCCGGTGGCAAGGCCGTCCCGACCCTGAACGAGGCGGAGCTCCGCACGGCCGTCGCGGAGGCCCATTCGGCCGGCCGCCGGATCTCGGCCCACGCCACGACCGCCGAGGGCATGCGCCGCGCCGCCGAAGCCGGCGTGAACACGATCGAGCACGGTTACGGCGGCACTTCGGACGTGTTCCGGCTCATGGCCGAGAAGGGGATCGCCTACCTGCCGACACTGGCGGCCGAGGCCGCCTATTCGGAGTACTTCCGCGGCTGGAAGCCGGGAACTCCACCCGATCCGGCGATCCTCGGGGCGGCGCACGCCTTTCGCCTGGCCATGGATGCCGGGGTGGAGATCGGCTGCGGAAGCGACGTCGGGGTGTTCACGCACGGCACCAGCTACCGGGAGCTCGAGTGGATGGTACGGGATGGGATGCCTCCCGCCCGCGCCTTGCTGGCCGCAACGGCCGTCGATGCTCACATCCTGGGGCTGGAGGACACGATCGGGCGGGTGAAGCCGGGCCTGCAGGCTGACCTCGTGGCGGTACTGGGAGATCCGATCAGGGACATCTCCACCCTCGAGAAGGTCCGCTTCGTCATGAAGGCGGGCCGGATTTACCGGAACGAGCACACTTCGAAGTAGATCCGTTTCGATCCGGGGTGGACAGCAAGTCCCGCGCCCCTTATAGTTAGAAGCCGAGCGCCGGCAGTATCGGCCGACACGACCCCTGCCCGGAGCGCCCTTTTCAGAGCGCCTGCGCCTACGAGGAGTCCCTTTTCCGCCGCACCCCGTGAGCGAAAGAACCCCTCATTCCGGATCGGACGTATCGGCCGGCCAGACCCCTGGCCGCAACCCTCTCGCCATCCGTGCCTTCCCACGAGAGGCGACGTGGCTGCGCCGGAGTCTGCGCTCGGGGCGAGTCTCGCTGCTCGCCGTGCCGTGCGACGCCAGGTCGGCGTCGCGAAGTGATTCGACACAAGAGAGGATGAGAGCATGAGTCGCACCAAGGGCAAGGTGAAGTGGTTCTCCAACGAGAAGGGATACGGCTTCATCGAGCGAGAGAACGGTGAGGACGTCTTCGTCCACCACAGCGCCATTCAGGGCTCCGGCTTCAAGACCCTGGATGAGGGCGAAACCGTGGAGTTCGACATCATCGACGATCCGAAGGGCCCCAAGGCCCAGAACGTGGTGCGTCTCGACGCCCCGGCCAGCGGTGCCGCGGGCGGGGGCATGGGCGGCGGTAGCCGCTGGTAGGACCGGGACCGGGGGCGCCGCGCCCGGCGCGGCGAGCGGCGGAAGACCGGAGGCGGCGCGCGGGGGTTCCCGCGGGCCGCCTCCCGTCGTTTGGGCGTCGGCCTGTACGATGGAGGCGACTATGACAGGCATGAGATGGAGAGCGGCCGCGCTCGTCGCCGCCGCGTGGATCGGCATGCCGGCCGCCGTGGCCGGACAGGGACGGCCCGCACCGGGGCAGCCGGGCCATCCGGCGCTCCCGAGAGCCACCGGCCCGTCGAGTGGCGGAAGGGTCATGGCCGGAATGGGCGACCCGCTGGCGCACCTGCCGCTGATGCTCCTGGAGCAGCGGGAGCCGCTCCAGCTCGACAGCGCCCAGGTGCGCAAGCTGGAGGCCCTGCACGCCGAGGGCGAGGAGGCCATGAAGAGCCGGGGCGCCGGCATGAGTGCGGTGCACGGCCAGCTGATGGCCGCCCTGGAGAGCGGCAAGCTGAACCTGTCCGATTACCAGAAGGCGCTCCGTGCGGTGGCCGACAGCATGGTGGCGCGCCGGATGGAAAGCGCCAGGCGGGCGCAGCGGGCACTGGACGTCCTGACGTCCACCCAGCGCTCCAACGCGCTCTATGGCCTACGGCTCATGCACATGTACATGATGCGGGGCGGGATGCACCGCGGTATGCGGCCCGGAATGCGCGGCACGCCCGGGCGACACGACGCTCAGAGCCCGGCGTCCTCGGCCGCGATGCGGCCCAGCGCCGCCCAATCCAGCTCCCCGAGTCCGCGGGCGACTCCCGTCAGGTAGCGGTCCCGCACCACGCTGGCCGCCGGCATCGGTACCTCCGACTCGTCGGCGGCGGCCAGCACCAGCCGAGTGTCTTTGAGTCCGAGCCGGAGGCGGAATCCGGCCGGCTCGAAGGCTCGGCTCACCATCAGCCTGCCGTAGCTCTCGTAGACCGGTGACCGGAACAGGTGGCCGTTCACGATCTCGAGGAAGCGCTCGGGTGCGATGCCGTTCTTGCGAACCAGCGCGAACGCTTCGGACAGTCCCTCGATCATCGAGGAGAGGAGGAAATTCCCGGCCACCTTGACCAGATTCGCGGCGGCGGGTTCCTCTCCGAGCTCGAGGACGCCCTGCCCGACGGCCCGCATGAGCGGCCGGCAGCGCTCCACCGCCTCGGGCGCGCCGGCCGCGAGCACCCACAGCTTTCCGGACGCGGCCGCCTCCGGCCGGCCGAAGACGGGGGCGGCGACGTATCCCTGACCAGCCGCTCGGTGCTCTCGCTCGAGGCGGCGGGACAGGGCCGTGCCGATCGTGCTCATGGACATGTGCGCAGAGCCTTCCGGGAGCGTCGTAAGGGCTCCCTCGGCCCCGAGGACGGTCTGCTCGACCGCGCGATCGTCGGCGAGCATCGTGACGAGGATCTCCGCGTCCCGCGCCGCGACGGCGGGGGAGTCGCCGACTCGGGCGCCTTGGGCGCCGAGCTCCCGCGCGCGGCTCCCGGTACGGTTGTAGACGGTCAGGTCGTACCCCGCCTCGAGTAGATGCCGGGCCATCGGCATGCCCATGCGGCCCAGTCCGAGGAACGCTATTCGCATCAGTTCTCCACTCTCCTGAGGGCCTTTCGGATCCCGGTCTTCGACCTTCCACGACTGGACGAAGCTCCGAGGCGCGGGATAAGCTGGAGCGTCGCGGACCTCCGGGTCCAGGGGCGGGCGCCGGCGCACTCGGAGGCATCATGCATACCATCCAGGTCCGGACGGAGCACCGTACGCAACTCGTCGACATTACCGGGCGCGTGCGGGAGGTGCTCCGGGGAAGCGAGGTCCGCGAGGGTGCGTGTGTCCTGTGGTCGGAGCACACGACCGCGGGTCTGACCGTGAACGAGAGTGCCGATCCGGACGTGGCGCGCGACATCGCCGGGTGGCTGGACGACCGCGCGCCGGAGGGCGCCGGTTATCGCCACCGGGAGGGGAATGCCGACTCGCACATCAAGACGAGCCTGGTCGGGCCGGGTCTGACGCTGGTCGTCTCCGGCGGCGAGCTCCGGCTGGGCCGCTGGCAGGGCGTCTTCCTGTGCGAGTTCGATGGCCCACGAGCCCGCACCGTCCTCGTGCAGGTGCTCGCCTCGGCGTGAGGCTGCCCGCACTGGCTGGACTGCTCGGAGCCGGACGGGAGGAAGTCCGGCATCGCATCGGCCGACCGGCGGCGGAGCGCAGGATCGGGGACCATCTGTGGCAGCGCTTCGAGGGGGACGGCTGGTCGCTCCGCGTTCGGACGGATGCGGGCGGCCGCGTGGCCTCCTGGACCCTGGCGCTGGCCGAGGGCGCCGCGACGCTCCGCCAGGTGGCCGAGCCCACGGGCCTGTGGCCCGCGTGTGCTCCCGACGGGATCCCGGAGCGGGAGCCCGTCCTCCGGCGCCATCTCCCTGATCCCTCGGGCGGTCCCGATCGGACATTGACGGCCACTGTGCGCGGCGGCCGACTGGTCGCGCTCACCGCCTTCGACGAGCCACCGGACTGGGAGCCGCCCGGGGCCGGCTGAACCCACCCGTTGCATTTTGCGAGTCGGCGCGTTTCCTTTCGGGCGGTGGGTGGTGGGATGACGACGGGAACACGGAGCCCGGGTGGCGCTCACGGCACGGACCGAAGTGAAGGTGGCGCGGGCGCTGGACGCCTCGCGGATCCTCTACTGGATCTACGCGGCGCGCCTGGTCGTGTGCCTGGGCGTGTTCGGGACGGCGCTGGCGCTCGGGTCGCCGTGGCTCGGCGGCGTGGAGGCGAGCCTTCCCACCGGGATGCGACAGGTGGCCCTGGTCGGTCTCCTGCTGGCCGGGGCGGCGACGCCCGTCTCGTACTGGTACACGCACCTGCGCCGGCGTCCCGCCAGCCTGGACTTCCTCTACGCCCAGGCCCTCCTCGACGTGCTCCTGGTCACCGGGATCGTCCACATCACCGGCGGGAGCGGAAGCGTCTTCCCGCCGCTGTTCTACATCGCGCTGGCCTCCGGCTACGCGCTGTTGATGCCGTTCGCCTCGGCCGTCTTCGTGGCGGTCCTGTGTGGCGTCGCCTACCTGACCGACATCGTGGCCGCGTTCCCGGGTCAGCTCGGCGTCCCTGTCATTCTCCAGGTGGTGATCTTCACGGTCGTCACCTCCGTGACCAGCACCCTGGGGGCGCGACTGCGTCAGGCGCGCGGTCGGCTGCGCGAGCTGGAGGGCGAGCTGCACCGGCTGCGGCTGGACACCGCCGATCTCCTGCGCACCCTCGACTCCGGCGTGCTGACGCTCGATGGGGACGGAAGGCTGGCATACATGAACCCCGCCGCGGAGGATCTCCTGCACGTGAGCGCCGCCCAGTGGCTCGGGGCCGAGTTCATGGACGTGCTGGACCGGAAGGGGAGGGAGCTGGCCCGAGCCGTCCGCGAGAGCCTCCGGCAGGGCGCCCCCGTGCGCGACCGCGAGGTGGAGATCCTGGACCGGGATGAGAACCCGCTGCCCGCGGCCGTCAGCACCGCCGTGCTCCGGCAGCCGGGCGCGCCGGCGTCGGTGACCGCCGTCCTGCGGGACCTGCGTACGATCCGGCGCCTCGAGGAGCTTCGGCTCCGGACGGGTCGCCTCGAGGCCGTGGCCGAGCTCTCCGCGTCCCTGGCGCACGAGATCCGGAACCCGCTCTCGGCCATCCGCTCCGCGGTCCAGCAGCTGCGAGCCCCGGCCACCGTCGGCGGGGCGGAGGAGAGCTCCGGGGACGAGGATGACGCGATCCTCGGTCGTCTCATCGTCCGGGAGAGTGACCGGCTCGACCGGCTGCTGGGGGAGTTCAACGACTTCGCCCGGGTCGACGTGTCCCGGCGGGAGATGCTCGACGTGCCGCGGCTCATGGAGGAGGCGGTGGCGGTCGTCCGGCAGCGCCCGGACACGCCCGAGGACGCCCGGTTCGAGGTGGAGTCCTCTGGAGACCTGAGTGACCTGTGGGGCGACCCGGACCTGCTGCACCGAACGCTCAGCAACATCGTTCTCAACGCCGTGCAGGCGGCCGAGCCCGGCCATGCGCCCATCGTTCGCCTGGCGGCGGACAATCTCCAGCTCGAGGAGGTGCCCGGGGACGTAGCCCTGGGCTCTCCCGTCCGAATCCGAATCATCGACAAGGGACCGGGCATCCCCTCCGACCGCCTGGCGTGGATCTTCGAGCCGTTCCATACCGGCCGGCAGGGGGGCACCGGTCTGGGTCTTTCGATCGCCCAGCGGGCGGTCGAGGCGCACGGCGGCGCCCTGCTCGTGGCTTCCCGCCCCGGCGAGGGCACGACCTTCTCCATCATCCTCCCCCGCCGGGAGTGGGCCGAGCGCCCCCGCGGCGGTCCGGAAGATCGGTCGACCGAGACCGGGTCACGCCGCGTCTCGTCGACGACGAATCCCGAGACGTTCGCGGCGGAAATCCAAGGAGATGTCCATGAGTGATCAGCCGCTCATCCTGGTGATCGACGACGAGCGCAGCCTGGTCGAGACCCTGACGGTCCTCCTCAAGCGGGAAGGCTTCGAGATCGCCTCCGCCCTGACCGGCGCCGAGGGTCTGGAGCTTTTCGACGAGCGCCAGCCCGACCTGGTCCTCGTCGACGTCCGTATGCCCAAGATGGATGGCGTCGAGGTTCTGGAGGCCGTGCGCGAGCGCAGCCCGGCCACGCCGGTGGTGCTCATGACGGCTCAGGCGTCCCTGCAATCGGCCATCCGGGCCGTGAACCTCGGAGCCACACATTACGTCCAGAAGCCGTTCGAGAACGAGGAGCTCGTGGCCATTCTGCGTCGCTCGCTGGACTTCGGCGAGGTTCGACGCGAGAACCAGGCGATCAAGGAGGAGCTTCGCCAGACCCGCGCCCGTACGGGCGACGTGGCGCGCCCGATCGGAGAGAGCCCGAAGTTCGTGCAAGCCCTCGAGCTGGCCGAGTCGGTGGCGGGAAGCGAGTCCACCATCCTGGTCCGGGGCGAGAGCGGGACGGGCAAGGAGATCTTCGCCCGCTACATCCACGACCTCTCGTCCCGGAGCGACCAGCGTTTCCTGTCCATCAATTGCGCGGCACTGCCCGAGAGCCTCCTCGAATCGGAGCTGTTCGGGCACGTGAAGGGCTCGTTCACGGGCGCGGTCAAGGACAAGGAGGGTCTATTCGTGGCGGCCGGGGGAGGGAGCTTCTTCCTCGACGAGGTCGGCGAGATGGCCCCTGCGACGCAGGTGAAGCTCCTGCGCGTTCTCCAGCAGCGAGAGGTCGTTCCGGTAGGAGCGACGCGGCCCGTGCCGGTCGACGTACGCCTCATCGCCGCCACGAACCGCGACCTCGAGCGCGACATCGAGACGGGCCGCTTCCGCCGCGATCTCTACTACCGTCTGAACGTGATCGCCCTGGACCTCCCGCCCCTGAGGGAACGCGTCGAGGACGTGCCTCTCCTGGCCGAGCACTTCCTGGATCGATTGGCGGAGGCGACGGGAGCCGAGCGGAAGAAGCTCTCCAAGGACGCCATCGAAGTCCTGGCCGGCTACCGGTGGCCGGGCAACGTGCGGGAGCTGGAGAATGTCATCGAGCGCGCGGTGGTGCTGACCGAGGGATCGGCCATCAAGCCCGAAGCGTTCCCCGACCGACTCAGCGAGGTTCCGGTCGAGCCCCTGGTGAAGGACGAGCCGCCCCCGAACCCCACCCTGGAGGTGATCGAGCAGGCCTACATCGCCCACGTCCTCAAGGCCGAGGGAGGCAATAAGACCCGGGCGGCCGAGGTCCTGGGGATCGATCCGAGCACGCTGTATCGCAAGATCAATCGCTACGACATCGAGACCTGAGGCGGGGCGTAAGGGACGGTGAACGGGCCGATGGCCCTCACGGGGCCGCTCTCGCATCGCGAGAGTCCCGTTGCAAGGTGCGAGGACGTCGGCGGCTTCCGGGGCCTCCGCCTCTCTGTGGATAATATTTCTAAGACGTTTCGTGCGATTGTATTATGGTGATCAACGGTATGCGGCACGCGGGTTGCCCCCGCCACGGTCTGTCGAGAGTGCGCACCGCCGTCGCCGACGGGCGGCGCGCGGGAGACAACGTGAGGCGTCCCGTTCACCCCAAGGTGGAGAGGTACCATGAAGACGACCGCTTCCAGGATCCGCGGCTCCGAGGGCTTCACCCTCATCGAGTTGCTCATCGTGGTCGTGATCATCGGCATCCTGGCCGCGATCGCGATCCCGCAGTTTGCATCGACGAAGGAGAAGGCCTTCGACGCAGCCGCCAAGAGCGACATCCGCAACATGATGACGGCCGAGGAGGCCTACTTCGCGGACAACCAGACCTACAGCCAGGCGTCAGACGTCGCCTCCGGCAACGCCTTCACGACCAGCACGGGCGTGGTGATCTCTGCGGCCGGCTCGGCCAGCGGCTATGCGATCACGGCCAGCCATCAGAGCTCGTCGAACACCTTCCACGTGACGGTGGGCACGGGCAGCTCGCTGGACGGCAAGATCCAGTAACGCCCCGACGACGTCGGGTGTCCCGGGCCTCGGAGCATGAGCCCGGGGCGGAGTGAGTGCGAAGGCGCAGCGGCTTTGGCCGCTGCGCCTTTCGCGTTGGGGGGATGAGGGTGCGGTGAACGACGTCCGATCGCAGGGAGCTGTCTCGAGGGCCGAGGTCGCCATGGCCTGCCTGGTCCTGACCGGCGTCGCCGGGTTCCTCTTCCGACGCGCGCTCTTCGGAGACACCGTCTTCTTCAGCCGCGACATCGAGCCCTTCTTCTATCCGATGAAGGCGTTCCTGGTACGGTCGGTCCGTGCCGGTCGGGTCCCGCTGTGGAATCCGTGGACTGTGAACGGGGAGCCGTTCTTCGCCGCGCTGCAGCCGGCCGTGCTGTATCCGGGCAGCCTCCTCCTCTATCTCCTCCCGATGCCCTTCGCGTTCAACCTGCTCCTGGCGGCTCACTACCCCCTGGCCGGGCTCGGGCTGTACCTGCTCCTCCGGCGCTGGAGCCTCGGACACGGCCCGGCACTGGTGGGAGCGCTGGCGTTCATGCTGGGCGGGTACTTCGTCTCGATCGGGAACTTCCCCAACAACGTCCAGACGGTGGCGTGGCTGCCGTGGATCTGGTGGGCCTGGGATCGCCACCTCGCGAACGGAGGCGCGCGCGACCTTCTGTGGTTCACGCTGCTGTGCGGCGTCGCGTTCCTGGGCGGCGAGCCCGAGATGCTGGCGGTCGGCGTGGCTCTCGCGTTCCTCCACGGACTTCTTCGCATCGAGGCTCACACGCGGCCCGCCGGCCGACAGCTGGCGGCGCTCGTCGGGGGAGCGGTCGTGGCGGCAGCTCTGGTGGCGGTCCAGCTCGTTCCGTTCGTGGAGCTGGTCGGTCACTCCATCCGCACCACCTCCCTGGACCTGGGTTTCGCCTCGTTCCGCGCCATGGAGCCGACCGGCCTCCTGGAGCTGCTCGTCCCGCCGGCCCTGCGGGTCGGACGCTTCGGGTTTTCGACGCACCTCTTCCCGTCGGCCCGCATTCCGTGGCTTCTCAGCGTGTATCCCGGTGTCGTCGTCCTGGCGCTGGCCGCCGGAACGGGATCGGCGCCGGCGGATCGGCGTCGGCTGGCCTTCTGGATTCCCGCCGGGGCGCTGGGGCTCGTTCTCGCGCTCGGCGTTTCGACCCCGGTCTTTCCCGTGCTCTTCCGGTGGCTCCCGCCGCTGCGGATGGTCCGCTATCCCGAGAAGTTCATCTACGTGACCGCCGTGGGAGCGGCCGTCCTGGGCGCCTCCGGCGCCCGCGGGCTGTTCTCGGGAGACCGTTCGGCCTCGCGCCGCATCATCGCCTCGTCCGCCGTCCTCGCGGTCGTGCTCGGGACGGTGGGGATGGTGCTTCGGGCTCGGCCGTCGGCCCTGACCTGGGCGTGCGGCACGTTCCTGCACGGCGCCCTGCTGTGCGAACGGCCCGAGGCGGCGGCCGCGCTGTACGGAGCCACGGCGCTGCGGTCGGCCGCGCTCCTCCTCGTCCTCCTGGGACTCTGCGCGGCGCTGCGCGGGGACCGCATCTCGAGCCCGGTGGCGCTGGCCGCCATCGCGGCGCTGGTGGCTCTCGACCTGGTCGTCGCCCACGACCACGTGAACCCGACGGCCGATGCTTCGGTCGTCCGCACCGCTCCGTGGGCCGCGCGCACGCTGGCTCGACTCGACCCCGCGATCCAGGAGTACCGCTATCGCGGCTCGACCACGGCGGCCTCGATGGGCAGCGCGGTCATGGTGAAGGGCGCGTGGGAGATGTCGAACATGTACCTCGACTACGAGACGATGGGGCCCAACATTGGCATGCTGTGGCGTCATCTCACCCAGGATGGCCTCCAGGGCCTCGAGATGGCCTCGGTGAGCTCCGGGATCGCCTACATGCTGAACAACCCGCCCGTCGTGCGGCTCCGCCTCATGCAGCTCAGCAACGTCCGCTACTACGGAGACGCCACGGCCACCGCCGATTCGTTCCCGGGCCTCTCGCTGGTCGCGCGGGCTCCCGACCTTCCCGTCCGCATCTACCGGGTCGAAGGCGCCCTGCCCAGGGCCTATCTGGTGACCCGGGACACGGTCGTCCCCGACCCGGTCCGCGCCACGGCGACGGCCCTCGACTCCGGATTCGACCGGCGGGGAAGCGTGGTGGTGAACCGGTCTCCATCGCCGCCTCCCTCGGCCGCGGCCCGTGGGGCGGTGACCGGAGCCTCGTATGGCGACGATCGGGTCCGGCTGACCGTGAGATCGAGCGGTCCCGCGCTGCTGGTACTCACCGACCGCTGGTATCCGGGATGGCGCGTGACGGTCGACGGTCGACGGGCGGCGCTCCTGCGTGCCAACGGCCTGTTCAGGGCCGTGGCCGTCCCGGAGGGGCACAGCGTGGTCGAGTTCCGGTTCCGACCGCTCAGCGTGCGCGTCGGCGCCTGGGTCAGCGGCGTCGCCTGGCTGCTTCTGCTGGCCTTCCTGGCCGGACGCATCCGGCGCCGGCGCCGGGGCGGCGCCACGTGAGCGAGTCGCACGGCGCCGTCCGGGATGTGTCGATCGAGTCGGGACCGGGGTCCGCTGGAGCCGGCGCGTCCCGCCTGTTCTGGGTGGCGTTCGTAGTGGCGGCGCTCCTCACGCTGTGGACGCTACCCGACTACGGGTTGGCGAGCGACGTGGGCAACTACCTGACCGACTCTCTCCTGCAGCTGGCCTGGGTCCGCGACCTGCTGGCCTCCAGGACGCTGGCCGACCTCGGGCGAGCACTGAGCCGCGATACGATCGTGAGCCACTGGGCGCCACTGCTCGTCGTCATCCCGCATCCACCCCTTTCCAGGGAGCTCGGGGGACTCACGTACGCGCTCCTGCACCGGTGGGTGGGGTGGCTGGTCTCCTACCGGGTCGCGACGGGCCTCGGCTTCGCGGCTCTCGTGGGAGCCTGTGGGGCGCTGGTGTACCGCGACCGCCGATCGTGGGTGGCGGGCATCTCGGCCGCCGCGGGGGTGATCGGCATCCCGGCGCTGTTCGCGTACGGGCACCTGGCGCTCACCGACATGCTCCTCACGGTCTTCTGGTTCACGGCCGTGGCGGCGCTGGAGGTGCACGTGTCCGGAGGCGGGACCCGATGGCTGTGGGCCGCGGGCATCCTCCTGGGAGCGGCGATCGCCACGAAATTCACCGGGCTCCTGCTCGTGCCGGTGCTCGCGGCGTGGCTGGCGGTGCGAAGGGCCTTCACCTGGCGCCGAGCCGCCACGATCACGGGCGCCGCGCTGGCCGTGTTCATCGTGACGAATCCGCTGCTCTGGGTGGATCCCGTGCATGGCCTCGGTCGCTTCCTCGCGGCCGGCTTCGAGCGGTCGACCAGCCCGGGGACGATGATCAGGACCTACTACCTGGGACACGCCTATCGCTATCGGCCCCCATGGACCTACCCCTTCGTGTGGACCCTGGTGAGCTTGCCGGCGCCGCTCCTGCTGGCGGCGGGCGCCGGGCTCGTCGCCGCGCGCCGGTCCCGGCTCGTCGCGCTGTGCGCCCTGAACTTCGTGGTCATGTACGGGGCGCTGATGGTCCCGACGGCGCCCATGCACGATGGGGTACGACTCTTCCTTCCGGCGCTCCCGTTCTTTGCCGTGCTCGCGGGTCTCGGAGCGGAGGTCGTCGCCGGCCGACTGCGGGTCCTGTTCGCGAGCCCCCGCCTGCGACCCTCCCTCCTGACCGTGGCGGCTCCCCTCCTGCTCGTGGGACCGGCCGTCGTGGCCACGGCACGCGTCCACCCGTACGAGCTGTCCTATTTCAACGGGCTCATCGGGGGCGTGCGGGGCGCCCAGACGCGCGGACTCGAGGTCTCCAATATGAAGGAGGTCCTCACGCCCGCGGTGCTCGAGCGCCTGGCTTCGCGGATTCCGCGGGGTAGCATCGTGGACCCGGACTTCTTCTTCCAGGAGGTATGCTTCTACGAGAAGTACGGACGCATGCGGCTGCCGTGGCGCGTGCAATCGTCCATCGTCACCTACGCGGGTCAGGAGCTGACGGTACGATGCGACCCGAACGCGCCACACGGATGGAGCGCGGAGAGGGGAGCCTCGGCCGAACCGTCCGCCTACCTGTTCGTCCTCAATCGAAGGGGGATCTTCGACCGCCTGGAGACGACCCTGATGCGGTTCGGGGGCGTCCCCTTCTTCCGCGTGGCGCTCGACGGCGTTCCCCTGATGTCCGTCTACCGCGTCACCCACCTGGGGGGCGAGGCTTCCTCCCGAGACGGGTCCTATCCCGATGAGCGCTGAGCGGCCCCGGCGCGGGCGTCGCCGCGCCCGCGTGCTCCTCGCCGCACTGGCCGCCCTCGCGGCCGGGCTCCTGGTCGGACACGACCTCGGATCGGTCGGCCTGACCTGGGACGAGCCGATCTACATGGTGGCCGCCCAGAAGATCGAGTCCTGGGCCGGCGGCGTCGTGTCCGGACCGGACCGGGCCGCGTCCTTCTCGGCGGACTCCCTGGAGCAGGTGTTCGACTGGCGCCACTACTGGAATCCCCATCCACCGGTATTTCGCGAAGCCATGGCCGTCACCGGAGCGCTCTTCGGCCCGCACGTCGGGCGGGTGGACGGATTCCGCGTGGCCCCGCTCCTGTGGTTCGCGGCGCTGGCCGGTCTCGTGGCCTGGGTGGCGGCGGCGGAGTGGGGGCTGGAGGCCGGGGCCGCGGCCGCCGCCGCGTTGCTGTTGATGCCCCGGCTCGTCGGCCACGCCCACATTGCGGCGACCGACATGCCGCTGACGTTCGAGTGGATGCTGGCGACGGTCGGATTCGTCCGGTTCCTGCGATCCGGATCGCGTGCGTGGGGCCTCCTGGGGATGCTCGGCTTCGGACTCGCGATGTCCACGAAGTTCACCGGATACCTGCTCCCGGCACCTCTCCTGGCGTGGGCCCTCCTCGAGCGTCCGAAGCCCCGGCGCCTGGCCGGCGCCCTCGGCCTCGCGGCAGGCGCGCTGGTGGTGGCCTGGGTCCTCAACCCACTCGCGTGGCATCATCCGGTGGGGTACGTGGTGAAGCTCTTCACGGAGAGCCTGGATCGGTCGCAGACCGTGCCGATCACCACCTACTACCTGGGACACGCGTACGGATACGTCGTGCCGTGGCACCATCCGATCGTGATGACGTTCGCCACCCTCCCTCTCGGGCTCATCGTTCTGGCCGGCTGGGGGGGAGCGTCCGGTCTCCGGCGGCGTGGCTGGAATCGGGGCACGCTCACGGTCCTGTGCCTGGTGCAGGTGGCGTTCTTCTGGGCGCTGCTCGCGCTGCCCAGCTCTCCCAACCACGATGGCGTGCGACTCTTCTTGCCGATGTTCCCGTTCGTGGCGTTGCTGGCCGGAGAGGGCACGGCGGCCGCCATCTCCGCCGCGGGGCATCGGCTTCCGCGCTTTCGTCTCCTGGCGGCGACCCTCCTCGTGGCCGTGTTCTTCTTCCCCCCTCTGGTGGAGGAGCTCCGCGCGGCTCCGCTCTACCTGGCGTACTACGGGGAGCTCGTGGGGGGCGCCCGCGGCGCCGACCGCCTGGGGCTCGAGGCCACCTACTGGTACGATGCCATCACCCCGGGCTTCCTGAAGGCGGTCGACCGGGTGCTGCCCAGGGGGGCCAGGCTGGTCACCGAGCCGATGACCGATCACTTCATCGACCTGCAGGTGTTCGGTCAGCTCCGAAAGGACCTGCGGATCTCCGACCGCTTCCCCGGCCCCTACATTCTCCTCTATGCCCGGAAGGCGATGCTGGGGCCGGACGGATGGAAGCTGTACCGCGACGTTCGACCCGTCGTGGCCGTCCGGTACCAGGGCGTGGTCCTGGTCGGGCTCTACACGTGGGATCGCGCGGCCGCCGAACACCTCAGGGAGGGACCATGAGCAGCATCGCGGTGGTCGTGCCCCTCTACGAAGAGCAGGAGATCCTGCCCGAGCTGCACCGGCGTCTGGTGTCGTCTCTGGAGGGACTCCCGGACCGCTGGAAGATCATCTACGTGGATGACGGCAGCCGGGACGGGACGCCCGCCGTGCTGGACCGGCTCGCCGACGCCGACCCGCGCGTCGGCGTAGTCCACCTGTCGCGCAACTTCGGACAGCAGCTGGCCATCTCCGCGGGCCTGGCGGTCGCCTCCGGCGATGCGGTCGTGGTCCTGGACGGAGACCTCCAGGACCCGCCGGAGGTCATCCCGCAGCTGGTCGACACGTGGCGCCAGGGCTACGACGTGGTCTACGCGATCAAGACCGATCGCAAGGAGGGCTGGGCCAAGCGGGCCGGGTTCCGATTCTTCTACGGGTTGCTGCGACGCCTGAGTCCGATCGAGATGCCGGCCAACGCGGGAAACTTCTCCCTCATGGACCGTTCGGTCGTCGACCTGGTGAACCGGATGCCCGAGCGCAATCGGTACGTGTCGGGCCTACGGGCGTACGTGGGAGGGAGGCAGACGGGCATCGAGTTCGAGCGTGCGGAGCGGTTCGCCGGCGAGCCCCGGCAGTCCTTCCGCAAGCTGGTTCGGATGGCGACGGACGCCTTCCTCGCCTTCTCGGACCTCCCTCTCCGGATCGCCACCGTCCTCGGCTTCCTGGTCTCGCTCATCGCCTTCGCCGTGCTCCTGGTGGTGCTGTACAAGAAGCTCGTCAGCGGCGAGGCGATCCTCGGCTGGGCGTCGGTGATGACCTCGGTGCTCTTCCTGGGGGGCATCCAGCTCCTGGCGCTCGGCGTCATCGGGGAATACCTGGGACGCGTCTACGACGAGACGAAGGGCAGGCCGCCGTACGTCGTGGACCGATACCGCAATCTCGGCGAGCGCCGCGAGGAGTCGGCCACGGCCGCACTGCGCGGGAGCCGGACCGGCGACCCGGTTGACGCTCGGGACTGAGACGTCCGTCGACGCTTCCCGGTGGACGGCGGCACTCTCCACCGTGTCCGGGGGGGTGCTCGCGGCGGCCGCGCTCGGCGTGGTCCTCCTGGGCGTCGAGCGGGTGGCAGGCTACGAGATCGTTCGCTTCGAGGCGGAGGGCCAGGTCTTCGGGAGCCTCCTGTCCCTGGTCCACGGCACGGGCCTGCGGGGACTGTATCCGGCGGATGGATGGCAGCACCCGCCCCTCGTCCTCACGCAGTACGCACCTCTGTATTTCCTGGTCTGCGCCCCTGTCATGCGGCTCCTGTCGCTCGATCACTCGCCGGCCGTGGGCCGCGCCGTGAGTTTGGTGGCGCTGGCGGTCGTCCTCGGCTGCCTGGCCCTGGCGGCGCGACGCTCGGGTCGGCCCTGGTGGCAGGTGGCCGTGCTGGCTGGCGGGTTTCTCCTCACCCCGGCGCTGCGAAATCCCTTCACCGCCGAGCAGACCGACGGACTCGCCATGATGTGGACGATGGCGGGGTGGATGGTCCTCCTCCCCGACATGGTGCCGGGTCGGGGCGGCGGCGGTGCGCTCGACGCGGCCCGCGGCGCCTCGCCCGGGACCCGCCGCCTGGCGCTCGCCGGCGTGTGCTTCCTGCTCGCCCTGTTCACCAAGCAGAGCTTCGTCGCGGCGCCCCTGGCCGTCTGCCTCGTGGAGGCGGGCTCGGGCCGGTGGCGGAGGGCGGCGGTGTTCGCCGCGGCGATGGTCGTCGCGGTGACGGCCGGAACGGAAGCGCTGCAGGTGCTCACCGGCGGAGGGTATCTGCGGAACACGGCCCTGTCTCTGTCGGTGTCGTTCGGCTTCCCCAGCGCGGTGCAGATGGTCCGGGACAGCGAGCCGCCCGTGTGGCTCCCGGTCGTGCTCCTGGGCTTGCTCCTGGCTGAAGCGAAGCGTGCGCCTCACGTCGCGGTCTACGTTCTGGTGAGCTGGGTGCTCGCCGCAGTGGCCGCCTTCAAGGCGGGCTCGAGCTCCAACTACCTTCTGGAGCCCTTCCTGGCTCTCACCTTCCTGGTGCTGATCACGCCGGGATCGACGGTCGCGGGAGTGCGGAGGCGGGCCCTCCCCTGGGCGCTCGCTGCGACGCTGCTGGCGGCGATACCGGGAGTGAGCCACCTCGTGTCCCAGATGAGGGACCGGCCGCCACCGATCGCGCTCACGGGGGCTTCGGCTGGATACCCGCTCGTCTCCGCGTGGGCGTTTCCAGCCGTGGCCGCGACGGGATCGAGGCCTTTCCTCAACGACCCCTATGCCTTCTCGGTGCTCGCACGCTCGGGGGCGTGGAGCCCGGAGCCCCTTCGAGAAGCGCTCGCGCGAGGGCGCATACCGTACGTCATTCCCGACGTCGATCTCGACTCGGAAGTCACCGCGCCGGGAGAGAGCTGGCTGGATCCGTTCTGGCGCATGCCCGCCATCGTCGAGCCGCTCAGGTCCAGATACCGCCTCCTGGGACGGCAGCCGGAGGTGTGGATCCCTCGCACATCGAAGGCGCATGCGGATGGGGCCGACGCCTCGCCGCGGAGAGCCGGCTCGTGACCCGGCGGTCCGGGACCTGGCCCCTGGCGCTGCGTCGGGCGGGTCGGCTGGTAGGCCTGCTCCTGATCCTGCTGCCCCTGGTGCCGCTCCGGGCCCTCTTCGGTGCCTTCGAGGACTCCGGTCTCCTCGTCCCGGCCTCGCAGTGGCTGCTGGGCGCCGCGATCATCGCGTCGCTGGCCTGGGTCCTCGCGCTTCCCGAGATCCCGGGATCGATCGGCCACCCGTGGGGAGACCGGGCGTCCACACTCTCGAGCCAGGTCATCCCAATCGGCCTGACGCTCCTGGCCACCGTGTTGCTGTCGGTCTCGTGGAGTGTTTTCCGGCACCGGCCACTGCTGGTGGACAGCATCGTCCAGCTCTTCCAGGCCAAGATCTTCGCCAGCGGCCGCATCTCGGCGCCGGTTCCCGCCATCCCGGCGTTCTTCATGAGCCAGCACATGCTCTTCGATAGCGGACGATGGTACTCCCAGTACCCGCCCGGTCACAGCGCGCTGCTCCTGCCCGGAGTGGTGGCCGGGGCGCCCTGGCTCGTGCCGATCCTCCTGTCCCTGGTATCGGCCTTCGCGCTCCACCGGTTCGCGCGATACGCGTACGACGAGTCGACGGGTCGCTTCACGCTACTGCTGCTGGTCCTCTGCCCCTTCTTCTGGTTCATGGGGGCGAGCTACATGAACCACGTGTCGACCCTGGCGTTCGTGGCTCTCTTCCTGTGGCAGTTCGCCGCCTGGGAGGAGCGGGGCGGGGCGGCACGCCTGGCCGGCGCCGGAGCGTGTCTGGGGGTCGCCTTCCTGAGCCGCCCGTACACGGCCGCCGCGATCGCGGCGGTGTTCGCGGCGTTCGGACTCGTGTCGGCCGTCCGATCAGGCCGACGCCTCCACCTCGTGGCCGGGGCTCTGGGCTTCCTGGCCCTCGCGTGTCTCTACCCCAGCTACAACGCGCTGACCACCGGACGGCCCTTCGAGCCCGGGTACCTAAAGCTGTGGGGCCCGCTGCACGGCCTGGGCTTCCACCTCACCCCGTGGGGGCAGCGGCACACACCGCTCCGGGGCCTGCGCAACGAGCTCACGGACCTGCAGCTCCTGAATCTCTACCTGTTCGAGTGGCCGGTGCCCGCGCTGTGGCCGCTGGGCCTGGCGCTGGCCGGCGGCTGGCTGGACGACCGTTGGAGCCGGCGACTCCTGGCCGGCTTCCTCGTCCTTCCCCTGGCTTACCTGTTCTACTGGCACAGGGACAGCTACCTGGGCCCCCGCTTTCTGTATGCCGGACTGGCCTTCGTCCTCCCCCTGACGGCCCGCGCCGTGGTGCTGGCGCTCCGGCGGCTCGGGGGTCGCGGCGTCCGACTTCTCGGTCCCGTCCGGGCGGTGGACGCCCGCCGGCTCGTCCTCGGCGCGCTGGTCCTGTGCTTCGTGTGGTCGGCGGCCGTGGGGATTCCCGGGCGCACCCGGGTCTACGCCACGAGCCTGATGGGTCTCAAGCAGGACTTGCCGGCGCGCGTCCGGGCCGCCGGGATCGGGAACGCTCTGGTGTTCGTGAAGGTGGACGCCGGAAACCGGCTCATGGCCCGGCTCCGCGGCTTGGGCGCATCGGCCTCGCGCGCGGAGATGGCCTACAGGACCACCGACTTCTGCGACCTCGTCCGCATCGAGCGTCGGGCCCGGGCGGAGACGTGGACGGGCGCGCGGCTCGATTCGGCCCTGGCGGCCCGTGCAGGACATGCGGGCACGCTGGTGCGGGCCACCGAGCTGAACGGCGACCCCACGCTCCGTCTCCGCCGGAGCCGCCTCGTCCCCACGCTCCACCTTCCCAGGGCGTGCGCCGACGAGCTGGCTTACGACCGGAGCGGATACGACCTCTACACGCCGCACCTGCTCGACAACCGGCCCGATCTGCGCGGGCCGCTGGTCGTAGCGCGCGACCTGCGCGAGCTCGATCCGAAGCTACAGGCACTGTACCCGGACCGGCCCGCCTACCTGTACCACCGCGGTGTCTTCGAGCGCCTGGATCGACCGGCCCCGGTGACCGCGGAGGAGGCGGCCCCCGCCGGCGGGTGACGGAGCCCGGGCGGGGAGCGTCCCCCGGGCCTCGACCCCCGATGCCGACCGAGACCCCCGATGCCGACCCGATGAGATGGTCCCGGAGGATCGAGTGGCGGGGCGCCGCCCCGCGCGCGCGTCGGCGTAGGGAGGGTCGCCCGGGTGGAGCGAAGAGAGAGCGGAGAGTCCGGCCTCACGCTGGTGGGCGTGCTGATCGCCGTGGCGATCGCCGCCGTGCTGGTCGGCCTGGGGGCGCGTGGCTACCGGACGTGGCGCGACGCCGCATCCCTGGGGGCGGCCGCGAGCGCGGCCCGGGGGCACCTGGCGCTGGCCCGGACGCGGGCCCTGGCGAGACGCGAGACACTGCGAGTGCGCCTCGGCCCGGCCGGGGACCTGGAGACGCTGGACTCCGCCGGGGTTGTCGTGGACCGGACCTGGCTGGGCCAGATCGCCGCGGGGCTCGACTCGGTGAGCTTGCACCCCCGGACCCTTCGCTTCAACGCGCGGGGCCAGGCGGCGCCGGGCAGCCTCTACCTGTTCCGGGGCCGGAGGGTCGCCCGGATCGTGTGCAACTTCATCGGACGGCTGCGAGTGGTGCGCTACGCGGTGCCCGGCCGCTGACCTTCCACGCCCGTCCCCGACGCCCGCCTCCCCCCACCGCCGTGGCTTCGCTCCTGCAATTCAACTGGCGTGGAGCCCAACCGGGCCTCAGGAGACGAGCTGAACTTTTTGCACGGGCCGGCACCTTGTACAGGACCCATGACATTCGTGGACCGACGCAACTCGTGATATTCGAGCGACTTCGAGATGGGCCGGCTTCTTGCTCCCCCCTCGACGGCCGCTGCGAGCCAACGGTCTGAACGCAAGGAACTTACTGGGACAATGTGCAAGACCTGTCTTGAAATGCGCGGACATCGGCTCTCCCCCGGGACGGCGCAGGAGGGCTTCACCCTGGTCGAGCTCCTCATCGTGATCGCGATGTTCTCGATCCTGGTGGGCGTGGGTTACCGCGGATACCACCAGTTCAACGAGTCCACGATCGTGGACCAGGCGGCCCGGGCCCTGAGCAGCGATGTGACGCTGGCGCGGAGCTACGCGATCCGCCGGTCCTCGAACGTCTCCCTGGTGGCCGACGAGGGCGCGCGCAGCTACGTGATCCGGGACGCGAGCGGCACCGTCCTCGCCCGCGAGGACATGAGCTCGACGGGTGATACCCCGCTCACCCTGCTGGACATCCAGGCGGACGGCGACTCCCTGACCTTCAACTCGCGGGGCATTCTGACGTCGGGTTCCACGGTGGAGATCCAGTTGGGGCGCAACGGCCTGACCAAGCACGTGGACGTCAGTCCCCTCGGCCGGACACGGATCGCATATGGACTGTGAGGAGATCATGGGCAGGGAGGCGGGCTTCGGCCTGGTCGAGGTGCTGATCGCGGTCGTCATCCTGGCTTTCGGACTCCTGGCCATCACCGGCGTCAGCCTCTCGACCGCGCGGCAGACGCGCGGCGCGGCCTACGACACCGACCAGGCCATGGTGGCGCAGCAGCTCATGGACGGCATGGCCCAGGACTATTCCGCCGTCCCGACGGGGAGCTCGGACACCACCATCACCGTCGCGGGCCGGAGCTATACGGTGTCGCGGACCGTCACCCAGACGAGCGGCAAGCTCAAGAGCGTGCAGCTGGTCGTGACCGGCGGGACCGGAGTGACGCCGGACACCTTCATCACGCGGCTCCACAAGGCCGTGGCGTTGCCAACGCCATGAGCGCCGCGCGACCAAAGCCAGAGGAGGTCGATGTGAAGGCGTGTCGGGGAGCGAGCCGGGCAGCTCCGGCTTCGGCCGGACCCGAGCGAGGGTTCACGCTCGTCGAGATGCTGATCGCGGTCGTGGTGGCCGGCTTCCTCCTCGCCGGAGTGATGAGCCTGCTCCTGCGCCAGAACAGCTTCTACGGCAAGAACGACGATACGATCTACGCCGAGCAGACGATGCGGGGCGCTTCCGAGCTCGTGGCCACGGAGCTGCGCATGTCGGCGCCCCAGGACATCGAGATGGCCACTCCCGATTCGGTGGAGGTCCGCTTCGACGCGCTCAGGGCCGTCGTATGCGACACCGTCTCGAGTGGTGGCGCGACGACGGTCTACACCTACGTGTACGACGAGCCCTCCGGTGTGAACCTGCCCTCGGGGCGCGGCACCGCGACGTCGGATCCACTCTCGGCGGCCTACGCCTACGACGACAACTTCGACGCCTCCGGCACGGTCTCCAGCGCCGCCCAGAGCGCCTGTGCCACGGCCAACGACGGCACGGCGCAGAGCGCGGACGCCTCTCGCTATCGCGCGGTGACCTGGTCGGGCACCACGCTGCCGGTCCCCGCGGTGGGCTCCGCCGTCCGCGTGTATGGCACGCTGACCTACTCGTTCGCGTCCTCGAGTTTCTCGAGCGGTACCGCCCTGTGGCGGAACGACCAGGAGCTCGTGGCACCGTTCGCCTCCGGCGCCGCGTTCAGCTACGTCGCGAGCGACGGCAGCGTCCACAACACCGTGACGGGCTCCGGGCTGACGGACATCCGCTCCATCCGGGTCTCGGCCACGGCCACCGGCTCCGGGCAGAACCGCTTCGACGTCAACCGGGATCTCAGCTTCGACATTCCCCTCCGCAACCTCCAGAGCTGACCTTCGCTCCTGGGAATACGGGAGACCCACATGACTCGCTCACGCGCCTCCAATAGTCGTAAGGGCATCGAGCGCCCGACCCGAAACGGTCCGGTGCCGAGGTGGCGCCCGCCGACCGCCCGGGAGGAAGGCTTCGCACTCGTCGCGGCGCTCCTGGCCCTGGTCGGCCTCACGGCGCTGGCCACCGGCGGATTCCTGATGGCCAACTCCGAGCGCACGACGGCCGTCAACTATCGCGAGGTGGTCGATGCGCTGGACGTGGCCGACGCGGGGCTGAGCCAGTACCTGGCCACACACACCGGCGTACCGTCGGGAAGCCAGAGCTACACGTTCGGGACCGGGGGCTCGGCCGTGGTGAGCGTCGCCCAGCTGGTGGACATGGGAGGCACGACGGGACAGCTGTACCAGATCAGCTCCACCGGGACGACCACGGGCGGCACGAGCCGTACGGTCACCACGCTGGCCATCCTCGACCTCAACCTGCTGCCCAATCCGCCCGGCGCCCTCACCTCCGGCGGCGGGGTCAAGAAGAACGGCTCCTCGGGCGGGATCGACGGCAACGACCAGTGCGCGAACAAGAGTGCCAAGGCGGGCGTGGTGCTGCCTCCGGGAGGGTGGTCGGGGCAGGACAACATGGTGTCGGGAGACCCGGCCATCGTGGAGAGCTCCACACCGTTCGCCGGCACCATGACGGCGGCCGAGTGGCAGGCCATCATGGACGGCAGCCGCATCCCCCACACCTACGACGTACCGCCCGACAATTTCCCGGACTTCTCCACGCTGCCGTCCGACGAGTGGCCGGTCATCTACGTGAGCGGAAACGGCACGTTCGACAGCGGGTCCGCCGGGCGTGGGATCCTCATCGTCGGCGGAAACGCCACCCTGAAGGGCAATTTCGAGTGGGACGGCATGGTCATGATCGGCGGCTCGATCACCGACAACGGCCAGGGCCGGCTGGACGGCGCGGTGCTGTCGGGGCTCAACAGTCTCCTCGGTCAGAACGTGAACTCCGACGACCTCGGCGATGTCCTCAACGGCACCAAGCGGTACCGCTACCACAGCTGCAACCTCGAGAGCGCGGCTCGCTCCATCGCCGTGCTGGTCCAGGAGCCCGGATCATGGTCCGAAGCGTTCTGAGTCGCGGTTCGAACTCCCGCGGCCGCATGCTGGCCGGGAACGGTGAGGTGTCCGCGCGACACCTGGCCCGGGGGTTTGACACCCGGGCAGGGGACAGGGTAGCTTTTCGCCGTCCAGCCCCCAAACTCGACCGCTCCCAACGGTGATCAGGCCGATTCTATGCTGCCTTCATTAGGGTTCGGCCGGCGGAAGAAGTCCATCGGCCTCGATATCGGAAGCGGCGTCATCAAGGCGGCGGTCGTCGACCACGCCAAGGAGGTGCCGCAGCTGGAGCGCGTCGCGCTCCGCCCCCTCACGGGCTCGGCCATCGTGGACGGTGAGGTGGTGGACCCGGGTCTCGTCGCCGACACGATACGCGAGCTGTGGGACGAGACCGGGATCGAGGGCGACGACGTGGTGATCAGCGTCGGCGGCCGCGATGTGATCATCAAGACGATCCAGATGGACCGCATGGACGAGGCCGACGCGCGCGGATTGATCCGCTGGGAGGCCGAGCAGCACGTCCCGTTCGACATGGACAACGTGCAGCTCGATTTTCAGATTACGGATCCCGAGGGGGACGGGCTCCAGATGAAGGTCCTCCTCGTGGCGGCCAAGCGCGAGCTAGTGGAGAACAAGATCGCGCTGGTACAGGAAGCCGGGCTGAATCCGACCATCGTCGACGTCGATGCCTTCGCGCTCCACAACGCTCTCGAGCTCAACTATCCCGAGGCCATGACGGGCATCACGGCGCTCGTCAGCATCGGGCACGACGCGACCACCGTGAACATCCTCGAGGATGGCGTCCCGGTCCTCACGCGCGACCTGACGTTCGGGACCCGGCGGCTGGCGCAGGACCTCCAGCGCGAGCGCGGCGTGACGGCCGACGAGGCGGAAGCGGTGCTCCGGGGAGAGGGAGAGGACGAGACGCTGAACCTGTTTCTCTCGGAGCGCGCCAAGGAAGTGGCCCGCGGGGTCGAGCGGGCCACCGCCTTCCTGGAGACACAGGAGATGGGGGCCGGGATCGGCCGGCTGTACCTGTGTGGTGGCGGTGTGGGGGTGCCGGGGCTGGCCGACGCGCTCGCCGAGCGCCTGGGAGTCGAGACCCGGGTGGCCAGTGCGGTGGAGACGCTGCAGGTCAAGCCCGCGGCACTGCAGGACCTGGGATTCCACGAGGTCGGCCCGATGCTGATGCTGTGCACGGGTCTCGCCCTTCGGCGACCGGCCTAGAGGCGGGGCGACCATGATCGAAATCAACCTTCATCCGAGCGCTGGCGAGAAGAAGGCTCGTCGGCGGAAGCGTTCGGTGACGCTTCCGTCCACGCCGCGGCTCCAGGGCCTGCGCGAGGATCCCTGGAACGCGACCATGATCGCCGCGCTGGTGATCGTCCCGCTCATCATC
Source organism: uncultured Gemmatimonadota bacterium (assembly GCA_964465015.1). Lineage (GTDB taxonomy): Bacteria > Gemmatimonadota > Gemmatimonadetes > Palauibacterales > Palauibacteraceae > Humimonas. The sequence goes on along the minus strand of CAYXHP010000125.1, from coordinate 9,605 downwards.
CTGTCGCTGTGGCTCGTCCAGCGCTCCCGGGACCATGGCCTCCAGACCCGCCTCGATGGCGCCACCGCGGACTCGGCCCGACTGGCGGACCTGCGCGTCCTCAGCGACAGCCTGATCGATCGTCGCAAGGCGATCCAGAGTCGCATTCAGCTGGTCGAGCAGCTGGACCGCAATCGGTTCGTGTGGCCGCACCTCCTGGACGAGATCGGCCGCTCGCTGCCCAGCTCCGCCTGGCTCAGGGCCATCAAGCGCCAGTCGTCCCTCCCGAACATCGAGGTGCAGCTCCTGGGCACCGCGGCGAATCCGCTCGTGGTGACGGAGTTCGTGCACAACCTGGAGCGCTCGCCCTACCTGACCGATGTGCAGATCGTCAGCACCCAGGCCCGCACGGTCCAGGGTCTCACGGCCCAGGACTTCACGCTCACCGTGCGCTATCGCTCGCCGCCGCCCGACTCCGTGCCCACGGAGCCGCTGCTGAAGGGGGGTGCCTGACATGGCGCTGCTGCCGCAGGACCCTCGGAACCAGAAGCGCTTCCTGGCCATCCTCGGCGCGCTGGTCGTCCTCGTCCTCTTCTGGATGTACGTGTACAAACCCAAGAAGGCGGACCAGGGAGAGCTCGAGGATCGGATCGCGCAGCTCGAGTACCAGAACCGGTTGGCCCAGGGCAGGACCGGTAACCTGGACGAGCTCCGCGACCAGCTGACGCGGAGCGAGGGTCTCTACACCGCACTGCAGAGGCTCGTCCCGTCGCGCGCCGAGGTGCCTCAGATCTACGAGGCCATCGCCCAGCAGAGCCAGAGCTTGGGCCTGGAGCTCGAGCAGGTGGTGCCGGCTTCGCCCGAGGCGGATTCGGGCAGCTACTACCTGCACCAGGACTGGGACATGACGGTGAAGGGAGATTACCAGTCCGTGGGTCAGTTCCTGTCCCGGGTGGCGTCCTTCGACCGGATCGTCCGGCCGGAGGTGAATGAAATGCGGCCGGCCGAACAGACGCCCTCCGGCCGCCAGCTCGTCACCGTGAGCTTCGGCCTCGAGACCTTCGTGATCCCGCCGAACCCGCCGAACCCGGCGAAGGCGGCGAAGCCCGCGGCGAAGGGAGGTTGAGGATGTCGTCCGGTGGAAGCAGCCGAGCCGTTCCACGCGCCCTGGTCGTGATACTTGCGGCGGCGGGCCTGGCGTTCGTGACGCCCGCGGCGGGTCGCGCCCAGGACTCGACGGGCGCACGAGCGGCCGACACGGCCTCGAGCCAGGCACAGCCCGGCGACGCCGTCGCGCTCGACTATCGCCGGGAAGTGTTCCACTATCCGACCGGCGGCCGCAATCCGTTCACGCCGCTCAACGCGGGTGAGGCGCTGGGGCCGAGGTTCGAGAACCTCGAGCTCACGGGCGTCATCTACAACGAGAGGCTCGGGAGCGTGGCCGTCCTGGTCGATCGGACGACCGGCAAGCGCTACCGGGTGCACGAGGGCGAGCGCGTGGGACAGGCCCGTGTCCAGCGCATCCGCCCCGATGAGGTGTCCTTCGCGGTCTCGGGCTTCGGCCTGAGCCGTAGCGAGGTCCTCCAGGTCAAGAAGCAGGACAAGGAGACGTCAGGATGATCATTCGGACTGTCCTCCCCGCGCTGCTGGCGCTCTGGGGCTTCCTGCCCCCGGGCGGTCCGGCCACGCCCGCGGGGTCGGTGAACGCGGTGCGCATCGCCCCCGCCGGCCAGGAGACCGAGATCACGATCCTGACCAGCGGTCGGGTCGACGTGCAGGACTTCCAGCTCTCGGATCCCGCGCGCCTCATCGTGGACGTGGAGGGAGCGCGGCACGCCCTGCCGCACAGCGACTACGAGAATATCGGACGCGGTGGCGTCGTTCGGCTGCGCACGAGCCAGTTCCGTGATGACGTGGTGCGGCTCGTCTTCGACCTGAGCCGCTCGGAGGAGTACAAGGTCGAGCGGGACGGCGATGCCGTTCACCTCCGGTTCCAGAACCCGGGCACGTCTTTCGAGTCCTGGAGCACGGGGCCGGCGGTCGCCCACGAGGCGGGCACGTCGGACGCGTCCGCACCGACGCCCGCCGTGGCCCGCCGTGCGGTGGGCGACACGGATCCGTCCGGCAGCGCGGGCCCGGAGCATACCGTCGCCGCGCGGCCCGTCTCGCATCGGCTACCGGTGGCCCAGCAGGCCACCACGCAGCCCCGCATCTCGGTCACGTACGACAGCGCCTCGATGCTCGACGTCCTGGCCGGCTTCTCCGAGTTCTCGGGCGTGTCAATCGTCCCGAGCGCGGCCGCGGCCGGCATGACCGTCCGCGGGATCGACATCAAGAACCAGCCGTGGGACGTCGCCCTGGACGCCATCCTCTCGGCCCAGGGCCTGGGATGGCGCCGCATGCAGAGCGGCATCATCGTCGTGGACAAGCTCTCGGAGCTGCACAGCCGGGACACGCTGCAGACCGAGACCCGGGTATTCCGGATCAACTACGCCGGCGCCGACTCGGTGGCCGCCACGCTGCAGAAGCTGGCCACCCCCAAGGGGCAGGTCGTGGCGTACAAGGGGACGAACTCGGTGATCGTCTCCGACGCGCCCAACACGGTGGCCCGGATGGACAGCCTCGTGAAAGCGCTCGACCGGCGCATCCCGCAGGTGTCGATCGAGGCCAAGATCGTGTTCGTGGACCGCACGAACCTGAAGAACCTCGGGATCGCCTACGATCTCAAGGACCGCCGGGGCGCGCAGTTCACCGAGCCGATCCAGCCCACCGACCAGGCCAACCAGACGTCGGGTCAGAACCAGCAGACCCAGACGCAGTTCAAGCAGACGTTCGTGAACCTGGCCGGGAGCTCGGTGGCCGCGGTGGCCAACGCGGGCGCCTTCACCGCCGACAACGCCCTGCAGATCCTCGCGGAGACGGCGATCGGGCAGTTCTCGCTGTTCACATTCCTCGAGGCCCTGCAGCAGCATGGTCTCACCGACGTCCAGGCGGCGCCCGCGATCCAGGTGGTGGACAACCACATGGCCCGGATCCAGGTGGGCGAGCGCACCCCGATCCGGATCCTCGAGCCACAGGCCCAGCTGCAGCAGGCCACCGTGAATGTCCAGTTCGAGGACACCGGCATCATCCTGCAGGTGACTCCGCACATCACCAACAACAACCAGATCCTAGTCGACCTGCACGCCGAGCGCTCCGAGGTGCAGGATAAGTCCCAGATAGGCGGCCTCGGGTTCAACTTCTCCGAGCAGACGGGTGACAGCCGCGTGCTGCTCAACAACGGGGAGACGGCCGTGATCGGCGGCCTCACCGAGAGCACCGTGACCCGAAACGAGAGCGGGATTCCCCTCCTGATGGACATCCCGGTGCTGGGGAGCCTGTTCAAGACGCAGTCGCACCAGGAGAACAAGCGCGACCTGATCATCCTGGTCACGCCGCACATCGTCGGAACGCCGGAGCCCGCGACCAGCTGAGGTCCCCGGGCTTCCCAAGGGCGAGACCGGCACCGAGGCCGGCCGGCGCGAGGCGCGCCGGCCGGCCTTTGCGCTTTCCCGCCCCCGGCACCCGGGTTACCATTCGGCGCTGCGGCGATGGGGTCATCGTCGCACGGACGGCGCACCGGTACGATCGAAGAGCGAGTTCGGGACGGGCCGCATGCTGACGCACTTCCGATTCACGACGGCCGGCGAATCGCACGGGCAGGGCATGCTGGTCGTGGTCGAGGGCGTGCCGGCCGGTCTCCCTCTCGAGCCTCTCCACATTGCCCGCGATCTGGCCCGACGCCAGGCCGGCTACGGACGTGGCGGGCGCATGGCGATCGAGGAAGACGCGGGCCGCATCCTGAGCGGGGTCCGGCTCGGCGAGACCCTCGGCTCGCCCATCGCCGTGTGGATCGAGAACCGGGACTGGGAGAACTGGCGCACGGCCATGTCCGTGAAGCCGGTGCCCGGAGCCGACGACGATGCGCTCCGCCGGGTGTATCTACCGCGTCCGGGACACGCCGACCTGGTCGGGATGCTCAAGTACGACCGCGCCGACGCGCGGGACGTGCTCGAGCGCTCGAGTGCGCGCGAGACCGCGGGCCGCGTCGCGGCCGGGGCCGTGGCGCGCCGGCTGCTGGACGAGTTCGGCATCGGGGTCGCGAGTCACGTGACGGCGCTGGGCGGCGTGGAGGCACGCCGGCCCGAGCCCATGCCGACCGACATTGGCGAGGCGGCCGCCGCATCGCCCGTCCGGTGCCTGGACCCCGACGCCTCGGAAGCCATGGTCGAGGCCATCGACCGGGCGGGCTCGGAGGGAGACACCCTGGGGGGTGTGTTCGAGGTGGTGGCCACCGGGCTCCCCGTGGGGCTGGGCAGCCACGTCTCCTGGGATCGGCGGCTCGATGCGCGTCTGGCCGGCGCGCTCATGTCGATCCAGGCGCAGAAGGGCGTGGAGATCGGGATGGGGTTTCGCGCCGCGCGACTGCGGGGCTCGGAGGTCCACGACGAGATCGACCGTGACCCGGCGCGTCGTCGCAGCGGCGGGTTCGCGCGCAGGCGGAACAACGCGGGAGGCCTCGAAGGCGGCACGACCACGGGCGAGCCGCTCGTGGTGCGGGTGGCGATGAAGCCGCTGAGCACACTCATGCGCCCGCTGGAGAGCGTGGATGTGCGGACCGGCGAGCGGGCTCGTGCCGTTCGGGAGCGCAGCGACGTGTGCGCCGTGCCAGCGGCCGGCATTGTGGGGGAGGCCATGGTGTCCATCGTGCTGACCGACGCCCTGCGGGAGAAGTTCGGAGGGGACTCCCTGGCGGAGATGAGAGACCACTTCGAGACGTACCTCGACCGGGTCGCGGCGCGCCGATTCGGCCCCGCGTGAGTCGGCGCATCGTCCTGGTCGGCTTCATGGCCGCGGGGAAGACCACCGTGGGCCGGCTGCTCGCGGCGCGCCTGGGACGCCCGTTCGTCGACCTGGACGAGGAGGTCGAGTCGGTGGCGGGGCGGCCGATCGCGGAGCTCTTCACCTCGGGGGGCGAGGCGGGCTTCCGGGAGATGGAGGCGAGGGTCACCAGGGAGCTGGACGGAGCTCGCGATGTCGTGGTGGCCACCGGTGGCGGATGGATGGCCCGCCCCGAGCTGCGTGACCGGTGGCCGGACGCGGTCCGCGTCTGGCTCCGCGTGAGTCCTCCGATGGTGGTCCGACGGCTGCGAGGACGCGTGGAGGGGCGCCCGATGCTGAACCCGGAGGCTCCGGAGCGATCGGTGCGGAACCTCCTGGATGAACGTCTCGGGGACTACGCCCGGGCCGAGCTTGCCGTCGACACGGACGGGAGGACGCCCGAGCAGGTGACCGACCGGATCCTCGATCTGCTCGGGGTGGCATAGGGGGCGGATTCCGGCACGCGGGGGGCGGAACACGCCGCCGCCCTGCGGCTACCACAGGCGACCGTGGGTGCAGCGACGAACCCGAGATCCCCAGCGAGGGCCATGGCAAAGGCAGGAACCGGAAAGAAGAAGGGCGGCCAGAGGAGGGGGCGCGCCGGAGGCGGGGTCTCGCACCTGGTCATCGTGGAGTCCCCCGCCAAGGCGCGCACCCTCGAGGGATATCTCGGTAGCGGGTACCGGGTCGAGGCCACGGTCGGTCACGTGAAGGACCTTCCCAAGAGCGACCTCGGCGTCGACGTGGAGTCGGGATTCGAGCCCGAATACGTCACGATCCGCGGCAAGGGGAACGTCCTCAAGGCGCTCCGGTCGGCGGCGCGCCAGGCGGAGGACATCCTCCTCGCCACCGACCCCGACCGCGAAGGCGAGGCCATCGCCTTCCACGTGGCCCGCGAGCTCGGCTTCGACCGCACCGACGGCGAGCGCTTCCGGCGCATCACCTTCCACGAGATCACGCCCGAGGCGCTGCGGGAGGCGCTCGCGCATCCGGGCCCGATCGACATGAAGCAAGTCGAGGCGCAGCAGGCGCGGCGGATTCTGGACCGACTGGTGGGCTACCGCCTTTCACCGCTCCTGTGGAAGAAGATCTCGCCGGGCCTGTCCGCCGGTCGCGTGCAGTCGGTGGCGGTGCGGCTCCTGGTCGAGCGCGAGCGGGCTCGGCGCGCATTCCGCTCTGCCGGCTGGTGGGACCTCCTGGCTCACCTCACCGCCTCCGGCACGGCCTTCGATGCCGGACTCGCGCAGGTCGGTGACGTCCGCGTGCCCACCGGCGGGGACTTCGATGAGCACACGGGGCGTCTCTTCGAGGGGAGGGAGGTCCTCCTCCTGGACGAAGAGGCGGCTTCGGCCCTCCGGGACCGGCTGTCGGACGCCGAGTTCCGCGTGGCCGGGATCGACGAGCGGCACTCGACCCGCAGCCCCTACGCTCCGTTCACCACCTCGAGCCTCCAACAGGAGGCCAACCGGAAGCTCAACCTGTCGGCCCGCCAGACCATGCGACTGGCGCAGAGCCTGTATGAGGCGGGTCACATCACCTACATGCGCACCGACTCGGTGAACCTGTCCGATCAGGCCATCCAGGCCGCCCGCTCCCGGGTCCTGGACCTGTACGGGGACGAGTACCTGAGCGCCTCGCCGCGGCGCTATCGGACCACCTCCAAGGCGGCGCAGGAGGCGCACGAGGCGATTCGGCCGGCGGGCACGGCCATGCGGACGGTGGAGGAGCTCCCCCTGTCGGGGGGCGAGGCGCGCCTGTACGACCTCATCTGGAAGCGTACCGTGGCCACGCAGATGGCCGACGCCCGCCAGCGCCACCTCACCGTGCGCATCGGGGCGGCGGACGCTGAGTTCCGTGCCAGCGGCAAGGTGCTCGAGTTCGCGGGCTTCTTCCGTGCGTACGTGGAAGGATCCGACGATCCGGAGGCGGCACTGGAGGACCAGGAGGTGCTGCTTCCGGACCTGTCCGAGGGAGACGTGCTCAGGCTGCGGGAGCTGGAGGCCCAGTCGCACGAGACCCGGCCGCCGGCCCGCTACACCGAGGCCACGCTGGTCAAGGCGCTCGAGAGCGCGGGGATCGGCCGTCCGAGCACGTACGCGGCCATCATCTCCACCATCCAGGAGCGGGGCTACGCGGAGAAAGAGGGGAAGCAGCTGGTCCCGACCTGGACCGCTTTCGCCGTGACGCATCTCCTCGAGGACCACTTCCCGGATCTCGTGGACACGAGCTTCACCGCCCAGATGGAGGGCTCCCTGGACCGGATCGCCGAGGGCGAAGTCGACTGGCGCGAGTGGCTGGCCGACTTCTACTCGGGCGCCGAGGGACTCGATGCCCGGATCGACGAGCACGAGGACCGGATCGACCCTCGCGAGGCATCCACCGTGGTGCTCGAGGGGTTCGAACCCCGTGTTCGGATCGGCAAGTACGGTCCTTTCCTCGAGCTGGAGCGCAACGGCGATCGGCTGACCGCGTCGGTGCCGGAGGGCGTGGCGCCGGCGGACCTGAGGGAGGATGACGCACTCCGGCTGCTCGAGAGGAAGGCCGAGGGGCCCCGCGAGCTCGGGGAGGACCCCGACACCGGGGAGACCGTCTACGTGATGACCGGCCGCTTCGGACCCTACGTGCAGCTGGGCGAGAAGGGGGAGAAGGGTAGCAAGCCCAGGCGCACCTCCCTGCCCGAGGGACTCAACTACGACGAGGTGCGGCTCGAGCAGGCGCTCAAGCTCCTCGCCATGCCGTATCCGGTGGGTGAGCACCCGGACGACGGCGAGCCCGTGCGGGTCGGTATCGGCCGCTACGGACCCTACGTGGTCCACGAGGGGGACTACCGCTCGCTGCAGGCGGAGGACGACCCGCTGGACCTCTCGCTCGAGCGGGCGCTGGAGCTCCTCGCCCAGCCCAAGAAGGGACGGCGCCGCGGGCGTTCCGGACCGGTTCGGACACTCGGTGAGCACCCGGACGACGGGAAGCCCGTGGCCGTGTACGTGGGTCGCTACGGGCCGTACGTGAAGCACGGCCGCACCAACGCCTCGCTTCCCAAGGGTACCGGGCTGGACGACGTCACGATGGAGCAGGCCGTCGAGCTCCTCGCGGCCAAGCGGGCTCGCGCCTCCTCCTGAGCTGCGACAGGGCATGTCGGAGCCCGGGGGAGCGCGCGCCGAGATCCGGGACTTCCTCCGCTACGCGGAGAAGGAACGGATGCTCTCGCCGCACACCGTGGACGGGTATCGACGGGACCTCGAGGACTTCGCGGGCTTCCTGGATGGCTACCTCGGAACGCGCGCCTGGCGGTGGGAGGCGGTGGACCGCCAGACGATTCGAGCCTTCCTCGGGGAGCAGGATCGCCGCGGACGGTCCCGCTCCACCATGGCCCGGAAGCTCGCGGCGGTCCGGGCCCTGTTCCGCTTCCTGCACCGGACCGGACAGGTGCCGTCGAGCCCGGCCCGGATGGTGCGCTCCCCGGACCGGGAGCGGACGCTCCCCGGGCACCTCTCGGACGAACAGGCCGAGCGTCTGTTCGAGCTCCTGGGCGAGCGCGCGTCGGCCGATGGCGGCTTTCTCGCCTTGCGGAACCGGGCCCTGGTGGAGCTCCTGTATTCCTGCGGCTTGCGGTTGGCAGAGGCGCAGCAGCTGGACCTCGAGAGCCTGGACCTGGCTTCACGCCAGGTGCGCGTGGTCGGTAAAGGCAGGAAGGAGCGCATCGTCCCCGTGGGTCGGCCCGCCGCGGGCGCGATCCGGGACTATCTTCCGGCGCGCTCGGGGGTAGCGAAGCACCGCGCGGATGAGCGGCGGCTGCCGCTGTTCGTCTCGGTCAGGGGAACCCGGCTGTCCCGGCGCCAGATCCAGAGAGCGGTCACCCGAACGCTGGACGCCGTGGCGGAGGGCGAGCGCTTGTCGACGCACGCGCTACGGCACTCCTTCGCCACGCACATGCTGGACCGGGGAGCGGACCTCCTCGCGGTGAAGGAGCTGCTGGGCCACGCGAGCCTCTCGACGACGAGGATCTACACCCACACCTCGCGCGAGCGGCTGAAGAGGGTCTATCGCCAGGCCCACCCCCGGGCCGAGTGAGTGCCGGGGAGGGCGGGACGACGCACGGAGCGACGGCATGAGGAAGGAAGGCGCACCCCACTGGCTCGATGCCACGACCATCCTGTGCGTGCGCCGCGACGGCCGTGTGGCCATCGGCGGCGACGGGCAGGTGACCATGGACGACACGGTGATGAAGGCGCGGGCCCGCAAGGTACGCCGTCTCAAGGACGGCACGATCCTGGCCGGGTTCGCCGGGTCGGTCGCGGACGCCTTCACCCTGTTCGAGAAGTTCGAGGCGCAGCTGGAGCGGCACCCGGGAAATCTGACCCGGGCCGCGGTCGAGCTCGCCAAAGAGTGGCGGGGCGACAAGTTCCTGCGCCGACTCGAGGCGCTCCTGGGCGTGGCCGATCGGACCCACAGCTTTCTGATCTCGGGCACGGGGGAGGTCATCGAGCCGGATGATGGGATCCTGGCGCTCGGTTCGGGCGGTACGTACGCGCTCGCCGCGGCGCGGGCACCGCGTCCGAGGAGCGGGGAACGACCACGGACTGGACACCGCGGGAGATCGTCCGCGAGCTGGACGAATACATCATCGGCCAGGACGAGGCCAAGAAGGCCGTGGCGATCGCCCTGCGCAACCGCTGGCGACGTCAGCAGGTCGAGGACGAGCTCCG
>CAYXHP010000124.1:0-13209 GCA_964465015.1 uncultured Gemmatimonadota bacterium | reverse complement strand
GGTCGCGGCCCTGACCGGGCCCCTCCTCCGGCGGCGCTTCCTGCGCCACGCGCGGCGGACCACGCGCGAGGTCCTGGAGTCACTGACGAGCGACTCGCGTCTCATCGGCCTGCTCACGGCCCAGTGGGGAGACTTCGGCTTGCCGCCGGGCCAGAGCAGCTTCGGGATTCACGCCATGGTGGCGGGCCATTACATGGAAGGCGGCTTCTATCCCGTCGGCGGCGCGGCGCGTATCGCCGAGACGGTCGTCCCGGTGATCGCCGAGGCGGGCGGCCGCGTGCTCATCAGAGCGGACGTGTCCGAGATCGTGGTGGAGGCCGGGCGCGCCGTCGGCGTGAGGATGGCGGCGGACGGGGCGGTTCTCCGCGCGCCCGTGATCGTGAGCGACGCCGGCGTGTGCAACACGTTCCGTCGCCTGCTGCCGCACGAGACGGCGGTGCAGTCGGGCGTCCTCGACCGTCTGGAGGGCCTGCGTCCCTCGATCGCACATCTCTGCCTCTACGTGGGTCTCGACCGTACGGCGGATGCGCTCGGGCTCCCCAGGGCCAACCTGTGGGTCCACCCACACGAGGATCACGATGCGACGTTCGCGGCCATGCGGCGCGGGGACGAGAGCCTCTCGTTCACCTTCATCTCGTTTCCTTCGGCGAAGGATCCCGATTTCGAGCGCCGGCACCCCGGACGCGCCACGATCGACATCGTCACCGGCATGCCCTACGAGCCGTTCGCCGGATGGGAAGGGACCCGGTGGAAGAAGCGCGGCGAGGAGTACGACGCACTGAAGAACCGGCTGGCGCGTCGATTGCTCGAAGTCCTCCGCGAGCACGTTCCGCAGACGAGGGGAAGGATAGACACCTGGGAGCTTTCCACGCCACTCACGACGCGCCACTTCTGCAACCACCCTCGGGGGGAGATCTACGGCCTGGCCCACACGCCGCGGCGGTTCGAGCAGCGCTGGCTGCGACCTCGAACACCGGTGCCGGGGCTCTATCTGACCGGACAGGACACCGCCACCTGTGGGGTCGCCGGCGCGCTGATCGGTGGCGCGCTCAGCGCCTCCGCCATCCTGGGCAAGAACCTCCTGGGCCGGATCGCGGCGGCGAGCGGAACCCGGCCCGTTCAACGCACGCTCCTGACGCACCGAGAGCCTGCCACCGGTGACGTGTTCGAAGGACACGCTCTCGGACACGAACGGCCTGGACACCCCTCGAGTTCAGGCGAGGCCGCCTCAACTGTCCTGCGGCGAAACGTCAGCAGGCGTGAGATGTCCGGAGCTCAGCGGAGCTGACCCGAGCCACGCCGACGCAACTCGAAGACCGGCGCCCTCACGGGCTTGAGAGTGCTCCTCCGGAGGGTAGCGCCACCGATCCCTCTCCCGCCGCTCGATGACCCTGTCCACGCGAGTGTGCCCATAGCCTTCGCCGGATGGGCCGTTCCCCCTCCCGTTCGCATTCCCCGGCTCCTGCGTCTCGACCAGAAGTAGCTTTCCGGTTAGCGTACGGCCCGCTCGGCCGCTACGGCGGCCCGGTTCACCACCGCCGCGGAGGGTCCGTGACGAAGGCGGTCCTCATCGCCAGCTACATCGAGTCCGAACTGGTCGACGAGATCCGGGGCGTCGATGCGCGCCTGGACGTCCTGTACGAGCCCGAGTTGCTCGCGCCGCCCCGCTACCCGGCGGACCACGGCGGAGGGGAGTTCACCCGGACCCCCGCCCAGGAGGCCGAGTGGCGACGGCTGCTCGGGCGCGCGCAGGTGCTGTTCGACTTCGATCGCGCGAACGCGCGTGAGCTGCCGGAGCTGGCGCCGAAGCTCGAGTGGATCCAGGCCACCAGCGCCGGCATCGGGCCGTTCGTCCGCCGCATGGGCTACCCCGACAGGATGCCGGCCGTGATCTTCACGACGGCCAGCGGGGTGCACGCGCGGCCGCTGGCCGAGTTCTGCTTCATGGTCCTGTTCGCCTTCCACAAGAAGCTGTTGCTCACGCTCCGGGACCAGCGCCTCCACCACTGGGAGCGCTTCGCCGGGGCGGACCTGGAGGGACGCACGCTGGTCATCGTGGGCATGGGCCGGATCGGCCGTGAGGTCGCCCGGCTGGCGCGCGCGCTCGGGATGCGCGTCGTCGGCGTGAAGCGGACGAGCGCCGGCGTCCCTCCGGCCGAGCTCGGGCTCGACGAGCTGTACGGGCCCGAGCGGCTGCACGAGGCGCTCGAGCAGGCCGAGAACCTGGTGCTGTGCGCCCCGCACACGCCGGAGACGGAGGGGATGATCGGCGCCGCCGAGCTCGCGTGCCTGCCCGAAGGCGCGGTCGTCATCAACATCGGCCGCGGTGCACTCATGGACGAGGATGCGCTCATCGAGGCGCTCCGGTCCGGCCGCCTGCTCGGCGCCGGTCTCGACGTGTTCCGCGAGGAGCCTCTGCCGCACGGCAGCCCGCTGTGGGACATGGACCACGTCATCGTGAGCCCGCACTCCGCCAGCACCGTGGCGCGCGAGAACGAGCGCATCGTCGAGCTGTTCCGCCGCAACCTGCGCCGCTACCTGGACGGCCAGCCGCTGCTCAACCGGCTGGACACGACCCTGGGCTTCTGAACTCGCCGTGAGCCCGGTCCTCGTCCTGCTCGCGCTCGTGGCCATCGTGCTCGCGGCGCTGTGGTTGGAGGCGCACGTGCGGCCGATCCGGAAGATCGGCTCGGCCGCCACCGCGATCCTGCTCGCGCTCGCGCTCTCCAACCTGGGACTCATCCCCGGCCGCTCGCCGGTCTACGACTTCATGCTGGGCCAGGCCGTCATCGCGGGCATCGTGCTCATCCTGCTCAACGTGCGTTTGGCGTCGATCCGCGAGGCGGGCGCGCCCATGCTGGCCGCCTTCGGCATCGGCGCCGTGGGCTCGGCCATCGGTGCGGTGATCATGGCGCGTGTGCTGGCCGGCGCCATTGGCTCCGACGCGTGGCGCCTTTCCGGGCAGTTCGCCGCCACCTACATCGGCGGCGGCATGAACTTCGCCGCCGTCGGCGAGCAGCTCCACACGCGCAGCGACCTGTTCACCGCCGGCATCGCCGCGGACGTGATCGTCACCGCGATCTGGCTCGTGGCATCGCTGGTGCTCCCGGAGCTCCTGGCGCGTCGCGGGCGCACTGCCCGGCCGGTGCCGCGCCCGACCGAGCCGGGGCCGCCACGGACGGCGCCGCCGCCAGTCCGAGACCCCGAGGCGCTCGACGCGCAGCTCCAGAGCAGTGGTGTGCCGCTCACGCTCACCGACTTCGCCGGGCTCATGACGCTGACGCTCGGCGTCATGTGGATCTCCGACCGGCTCGCGGCGCTCGTGCCCGCCGTGCCCATGATCATCTGGCTGACGACGATCGTGCTCGTGCTCGCACAGGTGCCGCTCGTGCAACGGCTCTCCGGGGGCGTGGTCATCGGTTACTTCCTGCTGCTCCTCTTCCTGGCCAGCAACGGGGCCAAGTCCGTCATCGCGCACATCGTGCAGGTCGGCCCCGCGATTTTCTACTTCGCCGCGGGCACGGTCGCGATCCACGGCCTCATCCTGTTCGGCCTGGGCTATGCCCTGCGCATGGACGGGGATCTGCTCTCGGTGGCGTCCCAGGCCAACGTGGGCGGGTCGGCCACAGCCCTGGCCCTGGCGGGCGCACGGCGTCGAACGGACCTCATCCTTCCCGGGGTCGCGGTCGGTATGCTGGGCAACGCGCTCGGCAACTACATCGGCATCGGGATCGCGTTCGGCGTGAGGGCGCTGCTGAGGTGAGCGGCGACAGCTCCTTCTAGGATCCGGCGTCGCCGGTGGATTCCCCGGCCGCCGTCACGGGCTCGTGGAGAAGCGGTATCTCCAGGCGTTGGGCCGAAGGGCGCGCGAGTGTCCGAATCCCTCCCCCCGCTGTCTTCTCCCCGGATGCGTTCGCGGCCCGATCTTCAGTCCAGGTTCATCTTCGCCAGCAGAGCCTGGAAGCGCGGGTTGGAGTGCAGGGGGGTGAACAGGAAGGAGCCCTTGATGCCGTAGATCGCGCCGGCCCCAGCCCGGTACGCTTCCTCCAGGCAGTCCAGGGCCGCTTCCTGGTCGCCGAGACCCGTGTACACGTACGCCAGGTGGTTCGGGGACACGTAGCTTTCTCGCGCCATCTCCTCCAGGCGACGTAGCGCGTCCAGCGCTTCCTCCCTGCGACCCTGCTCCGCCAGGGCCTGTCCCAGCTGGGCCAGCCACTGGCTGTAGCCGGGAGCCAGCTCGACCGCCCGCTGGAGCTCGGCGATCCCCCGGTCGGGCATGTCCTTCTTGAGATACGCCCAGCCGAGGGTCGCGTGGGCCCTCGCCGAGGAAGAATCCAGCTCGAGGGCCCGGAGGGCTTCCGAAAGGGCCTCGTCGTAACGGCCGGCGCGGAGGAGGGCGGTGGACAGATCCCGCGCGTGGGTCACCGGGTCCAGCTCCTGGGCGCGGCGGTTGGCGATCACGGCCTCGTCGTGTCGTCCGAGCGACGAGAGCATGCGGCCGTAGTAGTCGTGGGTGTCGGCATCGCTCGGGTTGAGCTCCAGGGCGCGCCCAAACTCTCGCTCCGCGCGCTCCCAGTCGAAGTCCCACATGCAGGCTATATAGCCCGCGAGCGAATGCGCGGCGGCGAGCTCGGGATCCAGCCTCAGCGCCGTCGCAGCCTCGTTGCGCGCCCGCGCGGAGAGCTGCTCGGGACCGAGCGTACCGGTCTCGGCGAGCTCGGCGCAGGCGAGGGCGATACCGACGTGCGCCTGTGCGAAGCCCGGATCTCTCTCCAATGCCTGCTCGAAGTACTCGATGCTCTTCAGCATGCCGTCCCGCGTGAAGCGGGTGAAGCAGTGTCTCCCCTGCAGGTAGAGCTGATAGGCGTGCACGTCCCGCGTCGGTTTCCGGCCTATCCGCTGGCTCTCATCATCGGTGAGCTCGGCCTTCAGCGCCGCCGCGATGTGGAGAGCCACGTCGGCCTGGATCTCGAAGATGTCCGTGAGCTTGCGATCGTACGTCTCGGCCCACAGGTGACGGTCGGTCTCGGCGTCGACGAGCTGCGCCACGATCCGCACCCGGTCTCCAGCCCTGCGCACGCTGCCCTCGAGCAGGGTGGAGGCGCCCAGTCGGGTCCCGATCTCCTTCAGGCTCTGATCGCGCTGCTTGAACGCCATGACGGAAGTGCGCGAGATCACCTTGAGCGTGCGCACCTTGGAGACCTGCGTGATGACGTCCTCGGTGATCCCGTCGGCGAAGTACTCGTTCTCGGGGTCGGGACTCATGTTCAGAAAGGGGAGGATCGCTACCGATCGGGAGGCTGGAGCGATCGGAGCCCGGGAAGTGAGCGCCTCGGCGAACGCCTTCACGGACGGGAAACGGTCTCCCGGATGGGGCGAGAGGGCCTTCATCAGGGCACGATCGACCGCCACGGGGACGGCGCTACGGATCCGCCGGGCGGAGGGCACCGGGTCGGTGAGCCGCTTGGCGATGATGGCCTGTGCGGTGCGGCCGGTGTAGGGGGGCTCCCCGGCCAGCATCTCGTACAGCACGCAGCCGAGGGCGTACTCGTCGCTGCGGGCGTCCACCGGGCCTTCGCCGAGGGCTTGCTCGGGGCTCATGTATTCCGGCGTCCCGATCGAGAGCCCCGTTCGGGTCAGGCGCTGTCCGGCGGCCTCGACGGCCAGCGCGATCCCGAAGTCGGCGACCACGGCTTCGCCTTCGTGGAGGAGGATGTTCTCGGGCTTCACGTCCCGGTGGACCACGCCGTGGGCGTGCGCGTGCTCCAGGGCCGCCGCCACCTGGAGCGCGATCGTCACGGAATCCTCGACCGGCAGCGGGCCCTCTCGCTCGATCCTCCGACGGAGCGACTGCCCCTGAACGTATGGCATGACGTAGTAGAGCGTCCCGCCGGCGTGTCCCGAGTCGTGGAGCGGGAGGATGTGCGGATGGTTGAGGCGGGCGACGACCTCGATCTCGCGCCGAAAGCGGTCGGGGCCGAGGGTGGAAGCGAGCTCGGGCCGGAGCGCCTTCAGGGCGACCTGACGTCCGTGCCTGCGGTCCTCCGCCAGGTAGACGGTGGCCATGCCGCCGCGCCCGATCTCCCGGCCGAGCGTGTAGCGGTCCTGGAGCGCGGTCTCGAGCCGAGAGCGATCCCCGACGTCAGGAGAGGCTTCGGGCCCCTCCGCCCCCGCGATTCCGGCCGCACCGGGTTCCTCGCTCACGTGACGGATGTGCCGGCAGGCGACTGCGAGTACTTCATGACGGGTCCATCACCAGCAGGAGAGCTCCAGCCGAAGAACCGCCACCCCGAGTCACAACAGTATCGAGTTCCCGGATGGGCGGAGCAAGGGCCGCCCCGTCCCGGGAACGTGCTCAGAACAGCCCGAGTCTCCCCTTCACCACGAATGACTGGACCACTTTCGGTCTCGGACCCCATGGAGGCGAGCATGCCGTCGTCCGGTCGGACGCCTCACCTTCGGGCCAGCGGATTTCGGCAGGGATAGACATACGGGTGATAGAGCCCGGTGAACCGGAGCACGTGGCCGCTGTGCCCCTCCTCGAAGGCGTCGGTCGACATGACGAAGATCCGCAGGAAGTCGTCTCGGAGCGGTTCGGGTGTGCCGTAGACGGTCTCGAAGGCGTCGAGGAAGCGATCGAGATCGGAGGTGGAGACCCGCCAGTCGCCGAGTCGAGCCCGTAGGAGGTATCGTACGACGGGCCGCGATTCGAGCAGCGCGAATAGACCGACTCCGAGCGCGGTGCCGCCGGCGATCTTTATCAGGTCGCGTCGGGTCACGTCGCCGCCGCCAGGTGGGCGGCGCTCCGGACGGAGAGCGCGCACAGGGTGAGCGTGGGGTTGGCCGGCGGTGCCGTGGGGAAGGCGCTTGCCCCGACGACGCGAAGATTGCGGTAGCGGTGGTCGACCAGGTCGGCATCCACGACGCTCGTCATCGGATCGGCGCCCATGGGTACGGTCCCCATCACGTGAGACTCCGTCGCGTTCCGGCTGAGCGAGTAGCGCTGGACCGGTAGTGGTTCGAGCACGCGCTCCAGGTCGGTGTGGATGGCGGCGATGGAGCGCTCCGTGTAGTCGGAATGGCCGGTCCACTCGACGATCGGCCGTGCAGGGCTCGCTTCGTCCAGCGTGACCCGGTTCGCGGGCTGCCGCAGGTCCTCGTAGATGAGCTTCAGGACCACGCGATCCCGCCAGCGTCCGGGCTCGGTGCGCAGCCGCGGGACGTTCATGGTCTCGATGAGCGCGGCGGCTCGCTCGCGCCGGTGCGGACCGTCGTAGAGCATGTAGCCGTGTCCGGTGACGCTGGTGCTCCCATCGAACCCGATCATCCTGTCGAGGTCGACGGTCACGGTCACGCTCGACTGCTCGAGAAGCCCCCTCCCCACCTCCGGGCTCGGGTGACCGGAGCGGAGGAGGAGGTGCGCGTTGAACAGCCCGTTTGCCCCCAGCACGAATTGAGTTCCTTGGACGCGCCCCGGCGCCGGGCCGCCGAAATCCACAGCCTCGACACCCTCGGCGCCCAGGAGCAGCCGCCTGGCGGGGACTCCCAGCCGCAGCTCCACTCGCGGGTCCTTCCATAGGTCGTCCATGTCGCGCGGAATCCGGAACTTCGCGTCGATCGGACACGTCGTGCAGGTGGCGTTGGTGCAGCACGCCGGCCTCCGCTCTGTCGCGCGTCGGGCGCGGGCGGTGGGCTGCACGTAGAACTGCTCGAAGGCGGCTGCCAACGCCTGGTCGGGCGTGGACCAGCGGTGCGGGGGCTGCGGGTATGGCTCGCTGCGCTCGAACGGTGTCCGGTCGCTCGAACCGGAGACCTGCATCCACCGCTCGACGCGGCTGTAGTAAGGTTCGAGCTCGTCGTATCGGATCGGCCAGTCCACGCCGATGCCGTAGCGCGAGAGCAGTTCGAAGTCCGCGGGCAGCATCCGTGGCGTGCAACCCCACCAGCAGTTCGAGCTCCCGCCCAAGGCGATGTCGAACACCCACGGCTTTCGTGGGTGACGGTTCACGAACGTCGACCGTGCCTCCCGGTGGAGCTCCCCGAGGTGCTCGAGCTGCCAGGCGTGAGGACGGCGGTAGCCGCGCTCGAGGACCTGCACTCGCGCCGAAGATGACGCGTTCGCGAGGTATTCGCGCAGAAAAAAGCTCGAGGCGAACCCCGAGCCGACGACGACGAGATCGTAGGAGCTCACCGGCGTGGCGTGGAGTACGAGATCGCCGGAGGCTCGGGGCATTCTTCCGCGAGCGTCCGCAGCACGCCCCGGCAGCGGAAGACGGGGACTCCGGGAGGCATGGGCGTGCCGAGGCAGGCGTGAGCGTGAAGTCCCCCCGCGCGGTCGAAGGCACTCAGAACAGCCCCACCCTCCCCTTCACGCTCGCGATCAGCTTCTGGGGGTCGTAGCCCACGCCCTGGCGGAAGACCATCTCCACCTTCCGGATGTCGGACACGTGGATGGACGGGTCGCCGTCGATGATCACCAGGTCCGCCTGCTTGCCCACCGCCAGGGAGCCGATCCGGTCGGCTCGGCCCAGGTAGGTGGCGCCGTTCAAAGTGCAGATCCGGATGGCCTCCAGGGGCGTGAAGCCCGCCTCCACGAGGAGCTCCACCTGGCGCTGGTCGGAGTAGCCCGGGACGACGCCGCCGTAGCCGGTGGGATCGGTGCCGGCCAGGAGCAGGCCGCCCGCCCGGGCGAAGCGGAGCTCCATCGCCATGTCCTTCTTGAGCAGCGACGGATAGATGGACGCCGTGTCCCGCTGAATGCGCCGGTAGGTCTTCTCGAACCGCTGCTCGAGGAGGGGATCCAGCACGTCGAGCCCGGGCGGCTCCGGCCGGCCGGGCGTGAAAGTCTCGAACACGGTGAGGGTCGAGGTCACGGCCACGTGGTGCGCGATGAGCGTGTCCACCAGGGCCCGGAACGCCGGGCCACCGGGGTCCACGGCGTTCAGCGCCTCCATGCCGACGCGCTGGCCGGGACACTCGTCCGGCTTCTTGTCCTTCACGAAGTCCGTGGAGACGAAGAAGCCGTGCTCCAGATCGTCGATGCCCAGGTCCGCCGCCTCCCGGTAGGTCACCGAGCACAGGTGCCCGGTGATCTTGAGCCCGCGCGCGTGGACCTCCCGGATCGCGGCCCCGAGCTCGACCCGGGTGATCATCATGTACGCCTTGAACGAGGTCGCGCCGGCGTCGGCCCAGAAGTCCACCATGCGCTTCGCGTCGGCCGCGTCTTCGAGCGTGTGCATCTGCTCGAACGGGTTCCCCGGGCCCTGCAGGTACGGGCCGGTCGCGTCGATCCACGGGCCCGGCTTCTTGCCCTCCTTGATCAGCCGCGCGATGGCCAACTCCCCGTAGCCGTTCACGTTCCCGGTCGTGCGCATGGTGGTGACGCCACCCGCCAGGTAGAGGCGCGTGAAGCTCTCGGTAGTGTTGCCGTACACGCCCGGGCCGGTGGGATAGAACAGGTGCTCGTGCATCATGACGAGGCCGGGGATCACCGACTTCCCGGTGAGGTCCATCACCCGCGCCTGCACCGGGACCTTCACCGATGCGGCCGGTCCGAGCGCCACGATGCTCCCATCCCGGATGACCAGTGTCTGATCATCGCGTACCGGCGCGCCGGTCCCATCGATGACCCGGGCGTGGGTGAGGGCCACGACGGGCGTGTCCACGGCCACGTACTGGCGGACGTTGTCGGAGAGTGTGGGCTGCTGCGCGGCGGAGGCCGCCGGCGTCAGCGCGAGCTCCGCCGCCACGCCCAGGAAGGCCGCGACGACGAGTGCGTCTCTCACGAGCCGCCCTCGTGCGTCGAATCCCCGGCCGCCGTCACACGCTCGTAGTGCAGTGGAGTCCGCGCGATGGACAGCCGGGCGGGGCGGCCCATGGCATCCAGGTCGAAGGTGACGTACGCGGTTCCGTAGAACCGGTAGCGCCACGTGACCCGGAACGTATTGTCGTGCCAGTAGTCCAGATCACCGGTGAAGTCCGGGTTGCCGAGACGTAGCACGAGACGCCCGCCCTGCATGTCGACCCGTGCGGTCCCGTCCAGGTCGTCCCGGTACCGGCCCGCGTAGCCGGAGAGCGGAAGGGGCGGATGGCCGCTGGCGTCGCGGGTCGCCGCCAGCTTCGCGAGCGCCGAATCGGCCGCCTGGCGCCCGCGCTCCGCCCGGGCCAGGAGGGTGTCGCTGACATGGCCGGGCGGGAGGCCCAGATAGGCGTGCAGCACGTGCTCGACGATGCCGAAGCGCGCGTCGGCCTGGTTCATGTTCTGGAGCACCACGACACCGAGATCCAGCTCCGGCATGAGCGCCACGGCCGATGCCATCCCGTCGATGTCGCCGGCGTGCCACACGAGCGTGTGGCCCGCGTAGTCCTGCACGAAGAGGCCCAGACCGTAGGTATAGAAGCTGCCGCCCGGCACCCACGCACGGATCTCCTTGCCGACCCCGGAGCCCCTTTGGATGAGGACGTGCGGCGTCTCCATGGTCCGGACCGTGGCCGAGTCCAGCACCGTCTTGCCGCCATACTGGCCGTCGGCGAGGAGCATCAGCATCCAGTGGCTCATGTCGTCGGCGCTGGACCAGATCCCGCCCACGGGCGAGACGATGTCCATGTTGTGCGGCCAGTAGCGATGGATGGGGACGACCTCTCCGTCCACCCGGCCATGCGGCGTGGCCACGTCCGCGGAGGCGGCGACCTCGGCCTCGGTGGTCACCGTGCGGTCCATGCCCAGCGGCGCGAACAGGTTCCGGGCCACGTAGTCGTTCCAGGTCCCGCCCGTCACCGCGGGAATGAAGCGGCTCGCCGTGAGGTAGAGCATGTTGTTGTAGCAGAACGCCGTCCGGAATCCGTAGTCGGGCTTCTGGTAGCGCAGCCGCTCGATGACGCTCGAGTCGTCGGACACGTACCACATGCCCGGATCGCAGTAGCCGCTGTCGTGCGTGAGCAGGTCCCGAAGCGTGATGGACCCGGTCACCCAGGCGCTGCTGAGCCGGAACGGCCGGACGTAGTCCACGACACGGGAGTTCCACTGGAGCTCGCCTGCGGCGATCAGCGTGCCGAGCGCGGCCGCGGTGAAGGCCTTGGTGTTCGAGCCGATGTCGAACAGGGTGGCGCTGTCCACCGGGTCGGGCTTGCCGAGCTCGCGCACGCCATAGCCCCGGCTGAGGACGACCCGGCCGTCCTTCACGACGGCCACCGCGAGCCCGGGGACCTGCCACCGGGACATGACCTGCTGCACGTAGGCGTCCAGCCCCATGAGCGGCGGGGTCGCCGGGGACACCACCGGAGTGTCCGCGGCCATGGACCGACGCACGTCGGGCGAGACGGCGGGCTGCCGCGCCGCCGTGACGGAGGGCGCCGTCGCGACGGAGAGTGCCGCCGCGCTGGAAGGTGCAGTCGCGAGCGCCGCCAGGGCGATGAAGGCCGCGAGGGCGCCCGGTGCCGCGGATCCGGCGGCGGCGCAGCGGAGCGATCGTAAGCGGGGCTTGGACGTCACGGGGTTCCTCACGCGTTTCGGATGAGCTCCCAGAACTTGTCGAGGTCGATGTTGCCGCCCGAGACCACGGCCACGATCGGACCGGGACCGGCCTTACCGGTCAGCGCGGCGGCAACGGGGAGCGCGCCGGCGCCCTCCGAGATGACGCGCGCCTTCTCCGCCATCACCCGCATGGCGTGCCGGGTCTCGTCCAGGGTGACCACGATGGAGCCGTCCACCACGGGGCGCATGCGCTCCCACATGCGCGGAAAGACGCTCTGGCCGCCGGCGCCGTCCACGAAGGTCGCCTTCCACTCGTCGAACACCTGCGGGGACCCCTCCTCGAACGACCGCGCTGCCGGAGCCGCCGTCTCGGGCTCGGCGCCCCACACCTCGACGTCGGGCCGGAGCGCCTTGATCGCGCTCGCGAGCCCCGTCACCAGCCCGCCGCCCCCGATCCCGGCGACCACCGTGGCCACGTCCGGCGCGTCCTCCAGGATCTCGAGGCCCATCGTGGCATGCCCGGCGATGAAATCGTGGTCGTCGAAGGGATGCACGAAGGTCCCTTCGATCCCCGGATATTCGCGCGCCTCCAGCGCTTTCCAGGCTACCTCGTACGGGACCGGGACGACCTCGGCCCCGAGGGCGCGCATGCGCTCCATCTTGGAGACGGGCGCCGTCTCGATGGCGACGACGGTGCAGGGCACGCCGGCCTCCCTCGCCGCGTAGGCGACGCCCTGTCCCGCGTTGCCCGCGCTGATCGTCCACACGCCGCGCGCCCGCTCGGCCTCGGAGAGCATGGCGACGGCGTTGGCCGCGCCGCGGAGCTTGTAGGCGTTGATCGGCTGGAGGTTCTCGAGCTTGAGGCGGATGTCGGGATAGTCCGGGCCCACCTCCAGGCGGACGAGCGGTGTGCGCACGACGACACCCGCGATCCGCTCGCGCGCCTCGCGGATCTCGTCCAGGGTGATGGGGCGAACGGGCTCCATTGTCTGGGACATGTCTGTGTGACCCTCCGGTTCGGTTGTGCCTCCCCTCGGTGGCCGCGACCTCGGCGGCGCGGCGGGCCTGGGCTGGCCAGTCACCGGCGGAGGCTCCCGTGCCCATGCACCCGCGGGCGCCGCTCACCGCGCCGTTCCCCCCTCCAGCTCCGGGAAGTTCAGGACGACCTCGATGTCACGGACGCGGAAGGTGTCGCGGAGCGGACCCAGCCCCAGGGGCCCCGGGCCGGATTCCAGGTGTCTTCCGTGTGGCCCGCGGAGCCGGATCGCCAGGAACGAGCCATCGGGCAGGACATCGTAGTTTCGGGTCGGGCCGCCCACGTCGTATAGCCAGCGATCGATGAGGATCCGGCGCGGCCCACCCGGAGAGGACGCTTCGAAATCACAGCGGCGACCATCATGGCCGGAGGCGCGCCGGCCTTCGGCTCCAGCATCGGCGCTCGGGGCCCCATCCGGCGCGGCGCCGGCATGTCGGAACGCCCGGTTCTCCAGCGCCGACGCGAAGCCTCCGGCCGTCGCGAACCGGTCCGCCGGGAGCTTCTCCAGCGCCTTCGCCACCGCCGCCGCCACGTTGGGCGGCGCCGACTTCCTGAGCTTCGTGACCGGCGCAGGCTCCTCCGTCACGATCTTCATGATGATCTGCTGCGCGGACGAGCCCGTGTGCGGCGGGTCCCCGGTCAGCATCTCGTACAGCACGCTCGCCAGCGAGTAGACGTCGGACCGCCCCGTGATGTCCTT
>CAYXHP010000123.1:0-18796 GCA_964465015.1 uncultured Gemmatimonadota bacterium | reverse complement strand
GCACGATCGTGCAGCGGACCATCCCGGTCGAGATCCCCGCCTGGATCCATCTCGAGCCGGACCTCCGGGTGCTGGCATTCGTCAGCGCGGTCTCCGTCGCCGCCGTGCTCCTGTTCGGACTCGTGCCTGCGATCCTGACGACCCGGCGAAACATGGGGCGGGCGTTGCGCGAAGCTTCGGGCCGGACGACCGAGGCCGCCCGGGCGCGCGTGCGGTCGGGCCTCGTGGTGGCCGAGGTGGCCCTGTCGCTCACCCTGCTCGTGGGAGCGGGCCTCGTCCTGCGGAGCGTCCTCGCCCTGGCGACGGTGAATCCCGGCTTCGAGCCGGGTGGACGGCTGGTGGCCACCACCGCGCTCGCTCCCGCCGTGTACGGGTCCGACAGCAGCCGGATCGGGTTCTATCACGGACTGCTCCGGAAGGCGCGGGCCATTCCCGGTGTCCGGGAAGCCGGAGTCGTGAGCCGCCTTCCGCTCCGCGGCTCGAGCAACTCCTACACGTTCACGGCGGACGGCCAGGACCAGGCCGAGTACCGGCGGAATCCGCCCGTCCTGACGAACTCGGTGAGTCCCGGCTATTTCCGCGCCGCCGGCATCAGCCTGCTCAGAGGACGGGCGTTCGAGGAGACGGACGACGCCGACGCGGCTCCGGTCGGCATCATCAATCGCGAGATGGCCGACCGCTACTGGCCGGGTGGCGAGGCCCTGGGCAAGCGGATCAAGTACGGTGAGCCCGATGGCCACATGCCGTGGATCCGCATCGTGGGCGTCGTCGAGGATGTGCGGCACAAGCACCTGGATCGCGCACCCACGATCCAGCTCTACCGGCCCTACCCGCAGGAGCCCACCAGCCGGTTGGGCATCGTCCTGCACGCGACCGGAGACCCGAACACTCTCCGACCGGCGCTGACCGCCGCCCTCGGGGCCGTGGATCCCGACCAGGCCTTCTACGACATGATGACGCTCGACCAGGTCGTCTCCGAAGCCGGGTGGCAGTGGCGCTTCTTCAGCGAGCTGTTCTGGATCTTCGGAGCGCTGGCGGCGTTCCTGGCCGCGCTCGGACTCTATGGCGTCCTCAGCTTCGGCGTGGTGAGTCGCCGGCGCGAGCTGGGCATCCGGCTGGCGCTCGGCGCCGGCCCGCGTGATGTGGAGCGCCAGGTCGTGTGGGGCGGAGCGCGGCTGTTCGCGGTGGGAGCCCTCCTGGGCCTGGCAGCCGGCGTCGTGCTGAACCGGCTCATGGCCTCGGCCCTGTACGGGGTGTCCTCGCTCGACCTCCCGACGCTCGGAGCCGTCCTGGCGCTGCTGGCCGTGGTGGCCGCCGCGGCCGTGTGGATCCCGGCCCGGCGCGCGACCCGGGTCGACCCCCTCTCCGTCCTGAGGAGCGAGTGACCATGCTGGACACGTGGCTGCGCGACATCCGGCACGCGTTGCGGCGACTTCGCCACAGCCCGGGCTTCACCGTCTCCGTCCTGCTCACGCTGGCGCTCGGGATCGGGGCGTCGGTGGCCATGTTCACGGTCGTGAACGCGGTGCTCCTGCGGCCGCTTCCGTATCCCCACCCGGACCGGCTCGTGGAGCTGCTGCCCGGGGAGAACGCGAACATCGCGCTGGCCACCGACCTGGGCGAGCACGCCCCGGGCGTGGAGGCCTGGACCGGGCTCTCGACCTGGAGCCTGACGCTCACCGGCCAGGGCGACCCGGCCGCGATCCAGACGCAGATGGTCGACGCGGGCTTCTTCGACGTGTACGGCGTGCAGCCGCTCCTGGGCCGCGCCTTCCTGTCGGCGGACCGGGACCCGGCCCGCTCGGACATCGTCCTCCTGAGCTGGTCCCTGTGGCAGAGCCGCTTCGGGGGCGATCCGTCCGTCGTGGGTCGGCGGCTCGCGCTGGACGGAGACGGCCACAGCTCCCGCACCGTGGTGGGCGTCATGCCGCGGGGCTTTCGGGCTCCCTCCGCCCCGAACGGCTCGCAGATCGAGGCGTGGGCGCCGCTGAGCGTGGCCCCGGGACGCACCGTCCTCACCGACAGCACCTGGTACGTGAACTCGATCATCGCGCGCATGCGGCCCGGCGCCACGGTCGAGGGCGTGGCCTCCGGCGTGCGGTCCGAGATGGAGAGCCTGTACGGAAAGTTCCCGCAGGTCATCGACCGGGACGCGGTCCGCGCCGCCGGCGCGACCGGGCTCCTGAGCTCCCTGGTCGGAGACGTGAGCCGGCCGCTGTGGATCCTGCTCGGCGCGGTCGGTCTCGTGCTCCTCCTCCTGTGCGCCAACCTGGCCAACCTCCTCCTGGCCCGGGGCGAGCGACGCCGGCGGGAGCTGGCCGTGCGATCGGCCCTGGGAGCCGGGCGGGGTCACCTAGTCCGGGACCAGCTGCTGGAGAGCGCCCTACTTTCGCTGGGAGGCTGCGTCGCCGGGGTCGGCCTGGCGCGACTCCTCCTGGCCGGGCTTCGGGTGTCGCGCATCTCGGGGCTTCCCCGGTCGGGCTCGCTCCCCCTCGATGCCAGCGTCCTCGCCTTCGCGCTCGCCGTCGCGGTGGCGTGCGCGCTCGGCTTCGGGCTCCTGCCCGCGCTCCGTGCCACGGCGGGAGACCTCCGGGGCCGGCTCGGCGAGGGCTCCCGGACCGAGGGCACTCGATCGGGCCGGCGCCTGGGCCGCGGGCTGGTGGCCGTCGAGGTGGCCCTGGCCCTGGTGGTCGTGACGGGGGCCGGACTCCTCCTCGGGAGCCTCCGGGCCCTGCGCTCCGTCGATCCGGGCCTGGACGCCCGCGGCGTCCTGGACGTGCGCCTGGAGCCCCCCGACCAGGCCTACCGGGGGAACGGCGGCGCCCGGGCGCGGGCGTTCTACGCGCAGCTCCTCCCGCGCCTCCGGGCGCTGCCGGACGTTCAGAGCGTGGGCGCCATCCAGATCGTGCCGATGGGGGGCGGCAACTGGGCCTTCCCCTACCTGGCCGAAGGCCACCTCCCGCCCCAGAACGCGCCCCTCCCGGACGCGAACTTCCGCGTGGTCACGCCGGGCTACTTCCAGACCCTGGGCATCCCGCTCGTGGCCGGGCGGCTCCTGGGGCCGGCGGACCGCGCGGACGCGGCTCCCGTCGGTCTCATCAACCGGGCCATGGCCCGGAAGCTGTGGCCGGGCGAGAGCGCCGTGGGCAAGGAGATCAAGCTGTTCGGCTCGGACCCGTTCCGGGTCGTGGGCGTGGTGGGCGACGTGCACCAGCGTTCCCTCAGGGAGGCGCCCGTACCGGAGATGTACAGACCGCTGGAGCAGTTCGCGCTGGCCGGCATGGACCTGGTCGTGAAGGCGAGGGGGGAGCCCGCGGCGGCGCTCGCAGCCGTGCGGCGCACGCTCCACGACGTGGCGGGAGACGTGCCGGTGGCCCGTACCCGGCCGCTCGGGGACGTCCTCTCCGCCTCGCTGGCCCGCGAGCGCTTCTTCGCGGGAGTCCTCGCGTTCTTCGCCCTGCTCGCGCTCGCCCTCGGGGCCGTGGGCGTCTACGGCGTCATGGCGTACGAGGTCGCGGGCAGGCACGGCGAGTTCGGCATCCGGATGGCCCTCGGGGCCACGCCGGCTCGCATTCTCCGCGGCGCTCTCGGTGAAGGCCTCGTCCCCGTGTGGGCGGGCCTCGCCGCCGGGCTCGCGGGCAGCCTGGCCTCGGCCCGGCTGCTGTCCAGCCTCCTGTTCGGCGTGGGACCCACGAACCCGCTCATCGTGGCGCTGTCGGCCCTGGTGCTGGTGGCCGTGGCCGCGGCCGCGATCTGGATTCCCGCCCGCCGCGCCGCCCGGGTGGATCCGGTCCGGGCCCTGAGGTCGGAGTGATCATGCTGGGCGCCCTGAAGCAGGACCTCGGCTACGCCCACCGCCAGCTCCGCAGGAGTCCCGGCTTCGCGGCCGTGGCGCTCCTCACCCTGGCACTCGGCATCGGCGCCAACACGACGATCTTCTCGGCCGTGAACGCGGTGATCCTCAGGCCGCTCCCGTTCCGGGATCCGGGACGACTCTACATGCTGGCCGAGTCCAATCCCGACAAGGGCTGGGTGCAGGCGCAGGTGGCGCCGGCCAATATGCTCGACTGGAAGGAGCAGGTCCGGGGCTTCTCGAACGTGGCGGGCTACCAGGACTTCCCGACCGGCATGACCCTGACGGGGCGCGGGGCGCCCCAGCCGCTCACCCTGTCGGTCGTGACGGGCAACTTCTTCGACGTCCTCGGGGTCCGGCCGGAGTTGGGGCGCGCCCTGCGGCCGGCCGAGACCTGGCGGGGCACCGAGCCGGTCATCGTCCTCACGCACAGCGCCTGGAGGCTGCGCTTCGGAGGCGACCCGTCCATCCTCGGCCGGATGATCACCCTGGACGGCCAGGGCTACCGCGTGGTGGGCGTGATGCCGCGGAGCCTCGCGTTCCCGTACGAGACCATGGACGGGTGGATCCCGGAGCAGTGGGATCCCGCCTACCGTTCGCAGGTCTTCTTCCGGCGAGCGCACTGGCTCCGAGCCATCGCGCGCCTCGCGCCCGGGGCCACCGCGACGACCGCGAACCAGGAGCTCCAGGCCGTCGTGACCCGGCTCCAGGGGCAGTATCCCGAGACGAACCGGGTGATGGGCGCCAACATGACGCCCCTGCACCGCTACCTGGTCGGCGACGAGCGGACGCCCCTCCTGGTCCTCCTCGGGGCGGTGGGGCTCCTCCTCCTCATCGCGTGCGCCAACGTCGGAAACCTGCTGCTGGTGCGGATCTCGGGCCGGCGGCGGGAGCTCGCGGTTCGCAGCGCCCTCGGGGCGGGCCGCTGGCGCCTGGGGCGCCAGCTCCTGACCGAGAGCCTGGTCCTCTCGGC
Organism: uncultured Gemmatimonadota bacterium; assembly: GCA_964465015.1. Classification (GTDB taxonomy): domain Bacteria; phylum Gemmatimonadota; class Gemmatimonadetes; order Palauibacterales; family Palauibacteraceae; genus Humimonas. Next base: position 13,970 of record CAYXHP010000123.1, on the reverse strand, counting down.
GCTGGGAGGCCTGGGCGGGATCCTGGTCGGATGGCTGGGCACTCGGGCGCTCGAGGGTCTGCAGCCCCACGGCCTGCTCCGCGTGTCGCACTTCGCCTTCGATCTGCGCGTCCTGGCCTTCGTGGCCGCGAGTACGGCGGTGGCGGGCGCGCTGTTCGGAGCGGCGCCCGTGCTCTGGACCGGGCGGAGGAACCTCGGCTCCGCACTTCGCGAGCGGAGTCTGGCCGCCGGGTCGGGAGGCGGGTCCCCGCGCCTCGCCGGCGGGCTGGTCGTCGGGGAGGTGGCGCTCGCCCTCCTCCTCGTGGTCGGCGCGGGCCTCCTCGTCCGGAGCTTCCAGCGGCTCCAGCGCGTGGACGCCGGATTCGACCCCCACGGCGTCCTGGAGGTCACCCTGAACCTGCCGTCCACCAGGTACGACACGAGGGAGAAGGTGAACGCCTTCTGGAGCGAGCTCCTGCGGCGCGTCGGCGCGATGCCCGGCGTCACGGACGCGTCCGCCACCTCCGTGGTGCCACTGTCCGGGCGGTCCGGCTGGACCAGCGACGCCTCGGTCGCCGGGCGGCCACCCGACGCGTACGTCAACGGCGTCGCTCACCGGGAGGTCGCGCCTGGCTACTTCCGGACGATGGGCGTGCCGGTGCTGCGAGGCCGCTCGTTCACGGAGGCCGACGACCCGAGCGGCACCCGTGTCGTCGTCATCAACCAGACCCTGGCCCGGCAGTACTTCCGGGGCCAGGACCCCATCGGCCAGCGCATCTGCTTCGACCAGCATCCAGACTCCACGTCCGTATGGCGGACGATCGTCGGCGTCGTCGGGGACGAGCGCCAGTCGAGCGTGGCCCTGGGCTCCCGGATCGAGATCATCGCTCCCTACTACCAGGCCCAGAACACCAACAGGATCTCGCTGCTGGCGCGAAGCACGGGGAATCCAGCGGCGCTCGTGCCGGCCATCCGCCGCGCGGTCTCTGCCATGGACCCAGAACTCCCGCTCCTGGAAGTGCGCACCATGGACGAGGTCCACTCCGCTTCCCTGGCCCGTCAGCGCTTCATGATGACGCTGCTCCTCCTGTTCGCGGCCATCGCGCTCGTCCTGGCGGTCGTGGGGGTGTACGGCGTGGTCGCGCAGACCGAACGCCAGCGCACGCGTGAGATCGGGATCCGGATCGCTCTCGGCGCCCGGGCCCCGGAGGTGGTGCGCCTGGTCTTGAGGCGGGGCGCGGTCCTCATTCTCGCCGGACTGGCCGTAGGTCTGATCGCCGCGCTGCTGGTCACCCGGGCGATGCGTTCGCTCCTGTACGGCGTGGCGCCGACCGACCTGCCGACGTTCGCGGCTGTCACTCTCGTGCTCGCGGCCGCCGGACTGCTCGCCACCTGGATTCCCGCCCGCCGCGCCGCCCGGGTGGATCCCGTCCGGGCCCTGAGGTCGGAATGAGAGCCCGCGAGGAACGCGCCGGGATTCTCCTGCCCCCCGGCCACCGACGAACCGCGACCCGAATTCCCGGAGAACTGACATGCTCGACGCACTGAACCAGGACCTGCGCTACGCGATCCGACAGCTGCGCCGGAGCCCGGGCTTCGCCGCCGTGGCCCTCCTCACCCTCGCGCTCGGGATCGGGGCCACCACGGCCATCTTCAGCGTGGTGCGCGGCGTCCTCCTCCGGCCGCTCCCGTATGCGCATCCCGACCGCATCGTGATGGTCTGGAACCGGTGGACCGGCTACGAGCGCACGTGGATCTCGCCGGCCGAGCTGTTCGACTACCGGAAGGCGAAGGGCCTGGCCGCCGTGGCCGCCTTCAGCCCCGATGCGGCCAACCTGGAGGGCGAGCAGGGAGCCGAGCGCGTGGCGGCCGGCGTCGTGACTCCCAGCCTGTTCGGCGTCCTGGGCGTCTCGGCCGAGCGGGGTCGGACCTTCCGGGAGGAGGAAGGCCGGCCGGGAGGTCCGAGCGACGTGGTGCTCCTCACCGACGAGCTGTGGCGCCGCCGGTACGGAGCGGATCCGTCGATCGTGGGCCGACGCATCCTCGTGGATGGGGCTCCCCGCACCGTGGTGGGCATCCTCCCGCCCGGCGTTCGGCTCCCCCTGCAGTTCGGCTCTCAGCGTCCGGCGGAGATGTTCGTGCCGATCGTGCTCGACCCTGCCCATCTCACGCGCGGCAGCCACTACCTGTACGGCGTGGCACGCCTCGCGCCGGGCGCCACGACCGCCTCGGTGACCGCGGAGCTCCGGACGATCATCGGACGCGTCCACTCGGAAACGGGGGCCTATCCGCCCCAGATGCACTTCGAGGCCTTCGCCGTGCCGGTGCTGGACCAGGTGGTGGGCTCGGTGCGGGCGGCGCTCTGGATCCTCCTCGGCGCCGTGGGCTTCGTCCTCCTCATCGCATGCGTGAACATCGCCAACCTCCTCCTGGCGCGGCTCGAGGCCCGGCGGCGGGAGTTCGCGGTGCGCTCGGCCCTCGGGGCCGGACGCGCGGCGCTGGCGCGACAGCTGCTCGTGGAGGGCGGGCTGCTGGCCCTCGGCGGCGCGGTGGTCGGGATCGGCGTGGCGCTGTCGGCCCTCCGGCTCCTGGCCGCGCTCGGCGGTGGCAGCGTCCCGCGCCTGGGCGACGTGCGCCTCGACCTTCCCGTGCTCGCGGTGACGGCTCTCGTCACGGCAGGGTGTGCCCTGTTCTTCGCCCTCGCCCCGCTCCTCCACCTGGGAAGAAGCGGCCTCGCCGGCCGGCTACGGGAGGGCGGGCGCGGCGCCATGGGGGGCGGCCCGCGTCTGGGCTTCCGGCGCGCGCTGGTCGGCCTCCAGGCCATGCTCGCCCTCGTCCTCCTGGTGGGAGCCGGGCTCCTGGTCCGGAGCTTCTGGGGCCTCACGGCCGTGGATCCGGGCGTGCGTGCGGGAGGCGTCCTCAGCTACAGGATCTCCCTTCCCTCGGCCGAGTTCCCGGCGGACGCGGACGTGACGGGCTTCTACGACCGGCTGCTGGACCGCCTGCGACGGATTCCGGGGGTGCAGGACGCCGGCGCCGTGCGCGCGCTTCCGCTCAGCGGATCGATCGGCGACTGGAACTTCGACATCGAGGGGCGGCCCTCCAACCAGAGGTCCATCACGGCCGACTGGCAGGTCGCCACGCCGGGCTACTTCCGTGCGGCCGGAATCCCGCTCGTCTCGGGTCGGACCTTCGGCTCCACGGACGACCAGCGCGCCCCGGGGGCCGCCATCATCGACCGGGCGATGGCTGAGCGCTTCTGGCCCGGCGAGAACCCGCTCGGACAGCGGATCCGGATCCACAGTCACAGGGACAGGGACAAAGATCCGTGGCTGACGATCGTGGGCGTCGTGGGCAACGTCCGCTACACCACGCTCACCGAGCCGCCGCACGCCACCTGGTACGTTCCCGAGGCCCAGGCCCGGGCGTCCCTCGGCTCCCCCCGACGCACCCTGAGCGTCCTGGTCCGGACCTCCGGCGACCCGAAGGCCTTGCTGGGACCGGTGCGGAGCGTGATGCACGACCTGGATCCGCGGGTGCCGCTGTCGCGAGTGGCCACCCTGGGCGACGTCGTCTCCACGGCCCGTGCCGAGCCGCGCTTCCTCATGACCGTGCTCGTGTCGTTCGCCCTCCTGGCGACCGTGCTCGCGGCCACGGGCCTGTACGGCGTGATGGCCTACTACGTCCGCCAGCGCGACCGCGAGGTAGCGGTCCGCATGGCCATGGGGGCGCAGGCACGACAGGTCATCGGCCTCGTGCTCCGGCAGGGGCTCCTGCCCGTGGCGGCGGGGCTCGTCGGCGGGCTCCTCGTGGCCGTGGCCGCGAGCCGGGCGCTCGGCAGCCTGCTGTACGGGGTCGGGGCCCTGGACCCCCTGACGTACGCCACCGTGGCGCTCGGCTTCGGCCTCGTGGCCCTGCTCGCCTGCGCCGTGCCCGCCCGGCGTGCGACGCGGCTGCAGCCGGCCACCGTGCTCCGGGAAGAGTGAGGAGCGAAGTCATGGCCCATCGCGGAGCGGTTCGACCCGTACCGGCACCGGAGGACGCATGAGCGCGCTCGACACCCTCGGGCAGGACCTCCGGTACGCGCTGCGGCAGCTCCGGACCCATCCCGGCTACGCCGCTCTGGTCGCGGCCACGCTGGCTCTGGGCATCGGGGCGAACACGGCCATGTTCTCGGCAGTGAACGCGGTGGTCCTGCGTCCGCTCCCGTTCCGGGACCCGGGGCGGCTGTATGCGCTGTGGGAAGCCAATCCGGTGAAGGGGTGGGACCGGGAGACCGCGGCGCCCGCCAACATGTACGACTGGAAGGCCGGGGTGTCCGCGTTCGAGGACGTGGCCGCGTACGCGGACTTCGACGATGAGAAAGTCCTCACGGGCCAGGGCGAGCCCCGGGTCCTGAACGCGACGGACGTGACGGGGAATTTCTTCCAGGTCCTCGGCGTCCAGCCGCGGCTCGGCCCCGGCTTTCGGCCGGAGGAGACCTGGCGGGGCTCCGAGCCCGTGGTCCTGCTTTCCGATGCCACGTGGAGGGACCGGTTCGGCGCCGATCCCGCCATCGTCGGACGCACGATCCGCCTGGACGGAGTGTCCCACCGCGTCGTCGGCGTGATGCCGGCCGGCTTCCGCTATCCGAACGCCGACGTCCAGGCGTGGCTCCCGATGGGCTGGGACCCGGCCAGCCGCACGAAGACGTTCTTCCGGCGCGCGCACTGGCTCCGGCCGATCGCCCGACTGCGGGCTGGCGCGACGCCGGCCGAGGCGCGGACGCAGCTCGGATCGGTCGTCGGTCGCCTGCAGAAACAGTATCCCGAGACCAACCGCAACATGAGCGCGGGGATGACGTCACTGCACCGCTTCGTAGTGGGCGACACGCGCGCGCCCCTACTCGTCCTCCTCGGCGCGGTCGGCCTCCTGCTCCTCCTCGCCTGCGCCAACGTCGCCAACCTTCTGCTGGTCCGTGCCTCCGGCCGCGCCCGGGAGATGGCCGTGCGCCTGGCCCTCGGGGCGCAGGGCCGCCGGCTCGTCCGGCTCCTCATGACCGAGAGTCTGCTGCTCTCGGTCGTGGGAGGCGCGGCCGGGATCCTCCTGGGCTGGTGGGGCACCCGGGCCCTCGAGCGGCTCCAGCCTCGCGGCCTGCTTCGCGTGGCCCACTTCGGAATGGACCTGCGCGTGCTCGGCTTCGCCGCGGCGATCACCGTCGTGAGCGGCCTCTTCTTCGGTCTTGCGCCCGCACTTTGGGCGCGTCGCGCGGACGCGGCCGAGACGCTGCGGGAGGGACGTCACACGGGCGTGCCGGGCCGCGGCGCTCGCCGAACGGCGGGAGCGCTCGTGGTCGCGGAGGTCGCTCTCGCCCTCCTCCTCGTGACCGGCGCCGGACTGCTGGTCCGCAGCTTCTGGCACCTGAAGAACGTGGATCCCGGATTCGATCCGCGCGGCGTGCTGTCGGCCACGGTTGAGCTGCCGGGGTCGAAGTACGACACGGGCACGAAGGCGACAGCCTTCTTCGAGGAGCTCGTGGCCCGTGCTCGCGCTCTCCCCAGCGTCGAATCGGCCGCCGCGACGTCACAGCTCCCGCTCATCGAGCAGGGCTACACGAGCGACTTCTCGATCGAGGGCCGTGACCCCGGGGACTACGGCTCCGAGGTCATCCACCGACGCGTCACCCCCGGTTACTTCCGCACCATGCGAGTCCCGGTCCTCGAGGGCCGCACGCTGACCGACGCCGACCGGATGGACGGGCGCATGGTGGCCGTGATCAACCAGGCCCTGGCCCGGAAGTACTTCCCGAACCAGGACCCGGTGGGACAGCGGATCGCCTCGGATGCGCACCCGGACTCCACCTCCGTGTGGCGCACCATCGTCGGCGTGGTGGGGAGCGAACGGCAGAACGGCATGGCCCGACCCCCACAGATCGAGATGCTGGTGCCGGTCGCCCAGGATCCGACGAGCAAGATGTCGCTCCTCCTGAGGACGGCCGGCGATCCGACCGCGCTGGTGCCAGCCGTGCGGCGGGTGGTGCACCAGCTGGACCCGGACCTCCCGCTCTTCCGGGTGCGGACTATGGCCTCGGTGAGGGACGAGTCGCTGGCGCGGCAGCGCTACCTGATGACGCTCCTCCTCGTCTTCGCCGGCGTGGCGCTGGTCCTGGCGGTCGTAGGGGTGTACGGGGTCACGGCGCAGGCGGCCCACCAGCGCACGCGGGAGATCGGCATCCGCGTGGCGCTCGGAGCGCGCCTGCGAGACGTCCTGGTCGCCGTGGTGGGCCGCTCCATGGCCCTCATCGGCGGCGGCCTCCTGGTGGGCGCGGGGGCGGCGCTCCTGGCCACGCGCGCCATGACCTCGTTGCTCTTCCAGGTATCCCCCGACGATCCGCCCACCTACGCGGTCGTCGCCGCGGTCCTGGCCGTGGCCGGGCTCCTGGCATCGTGGCTCCCCGCCCGTCGGGCCGCCCGCGTGGACCCGATGACCGTCCTGCGGGAGGAGTAGGCATGCTCGACCTCCTGCGGCACGACCTGCGCTTCGCCCTCCGGCAGCTCAGGAGGAATCCCGGCTTCGCGATCGCGGCGGTTCTCACCCTGGCGCTCGGGATCGGCGCCAACGTGGCGATCTTCGCGGTCGTCGACGCGGTCCTGCTGCGGCCGCTCGACTACCCCGACTCCGGGCGCATTGTCTCGATCGAACATCACGCCCCGGGCATCGACCTGCCGGACCTGCCCAACTCGGACGGGACACTCCGCTTCTACCGGGCAGAGGCGCCGTTCCTGTCCGCGGTGGCTGCGTTCGACTTGCAGTCCGTCAACCTCGCCGCCCGCGGAGAGCCGGCCCGCGTGGTCACGGCCCGGGTCACTCCGAACCTCTTGCGGGTCCTCGAGGTCCAACCCGCCCTGGGCAGAGCGTTCAACGAGGCCGACGCGGCCCGGGGAGCCGCGCCGGTCGCCATTCTCACGCACGATGTCTGGGTGAGCCGCTTCGGCGCCGATCGGAGCGTGCTGGGGAGGAGCGTCAGGCTGGACGGCCGCTCCGCCGAGATCGTCGGCGTCATGCCGAGGGGCTTCGTGTTCCCCGATCCCTCCACGGCACTCCTGCGTCCGCTGTACGTCGATCCGAACGGACCGTTCGGCAGCTTCCGTCTCCAGGGCATCGCGCGGCTGGCTCCCGGCGTCGGCCTCGCGGATGCGCGGCGACGCCTCGCAGAGCTGGAGACGCGCATGCCCTCGTATCTCCAGGACCGGAACCTGACGCCGGGGTTCATGAAGAAGGCGGGCTGGTCCGCCACGCTCCAGCCGCTCCGTGACAGGATCGTCGGCGACGTGGCCTCGGCCCTGTGGATCATCCTGGGCACGGTCGGCTTCGTCCTGCTCATCGCCTGCGCCAACGTGGCCAACCTTTTCCTGGTCCGGGCAGAGTCGCGACAAGGCGAGGTGGCCATCCGTGCCGCGCTGGGCGCCGGTCGCGGGCGACTGGCCACTCTCTTCCTGTCGGAATCGGCCCTCTTGGGACTGGGGGGCGGGGTGGTCGGCGTGGGGCTCGCACAGGCCGGACTGAAGCTGCTGCTGGCGCTCGGTCCCGGGAGTCTGCCGCGCCTCCACGGGGTGGCCCTCGACGCGCGCGTCCTCGCCTTCGCGGCCCTGCTCTCCGTCCTGGCCGCCCTCGCCTTCGGCGCGATCCCCCTGCGGCGCATCCTCGGTGGCGTCTTCGTCCGTCCCCTGCGGGTGGGCGGACGTGGTGGGACCGACGGACGGGAAAGGCACCGCGCACGCGCCGGTATGGTGATCGGACAGCTCGCCCTGGCGCTCGTCCTCCTCGTCGGCTCGGGCATCATGGTCCGCTCGTTCATACAGCTCCGGTCGGCGGACATCGGCTTCGACCCCGGGAACGTGCTCTCGGTCGGCATGAGCGTAGGCAGTGCCGAGAGTCTTCCCGAAGCCGCCCGGTTCTACCAACGGATCGCCGATCGGGTGGCCGCGCTGCCGGGCGTGGACAAGGTGGGTGTCTCCACGGCGGTCCCGCTGGGCGCCTCGACCTGGAACGGCGGCTCGCTGCAGGTCGAGGGCCAACCCGCCGGCGACGACGCGCTTCCGAAGGTGGCGATGTACAAGGCCGTGGGGCCCGGATACTTCGAGGCGATGGGGATGACGCTCCAGGGCGGCCGGGCGGAGAGGCCGTCCGACTGGCAAGATGGCGTCCCGGTGGTATGGGTGAACGAGACGTTCGCCCGCCGCATCCTCGGCGGACACGCGCTGGGTCGACGGATCCGCTGGGGCGGGGCCCGGGACACCACGTGGGCGACGGTGGTGGGCGTCCTGAAGGACGCCCGCGAGCTCCGACTGACGGAACCGCCGCCCTCCCTGGCCTACCTCCCGCTCGTGGCGGGGAGATGGGGATTTCCGCAACTCGATGTGGCGTACGTGGCCGTGAAGACCGCCGGCGACCCGACGGCCCTCTCGGGGCCGATCCGCCACATCATCCATCAGGCGGACGCGACCGTCCCCGTCACGATGACGTCCACCATGGTTCAGGTCGTCTCGCACGCCATGCGGCGCACCTCGTTTGCCGTCGCGCTGCTCGGCATCGCGGCGGTGATTGCGTTGTTCCTGGGCGCGATCGGGCTGTTCGGAGTCGTCTCGTACGTGGTCTCGCGGCGCACCCGTGAAATCGGAATCCGGATGGCGCTGGGCGCTGAGGGCCGGGACATCCAGGGCCTCGTCCTGCGTCAGGCCGCCGTTGTGGGAGCCTTCGGCGTCACTCTCGGGCTGCTCGGGGCGATAGGGCTGACACGCCTGATGAGCTCCATCGTCTACGGAGTGTCGACCGTCGATCCGGTCTCGTTCGTGGCCGCGCCCGTCGTGCTTCTCGCGATCGTCACGCTGGCGACCTGGCTTCCGGCCCGTCGCGCCGCTCGGGTCGATCCCGTTCACGCCCTGAAGGAGGAGTGAGCGTGTCGGCCGTGGCGAGACCCGATCGGCCCACTGTTCGAACGGATTCCATGACCGTCCACCTGGGGGACTGACCATGCTGGACACACTGCGCCGCGACCTCCGCTATGCGATCCGCCAGATTCGTCGCCATCCCGGCTACGCCGCCATCGTGGTGGCCACGCTGGCGCTCGGGATCGGAGCGAACACGGCCGTGTTCTCGGTCGTGGACGCGGTCCTGCTCCGACCCCTCCCCTACGCGAACGCGGGCCGACTCGTGCGCCTGTGGAGCGCGTACCCATCGCGGGGAGAGACGCGGGGATCCGTCTCGGAACCCGACCTGAAGGACTGGAAGGCGCAGAGCCATACGATCCAGTCCATGGGGGCGTGGCCGTACGTGCGGATCGCGGGCCTCGTGACCCGCCGGGGCGGTGTGCCGAGCGAGCTCACCACGGCCTACGTGACGCCCGGCTTCTTCGAGACGCTGGGCGTCCCGGCGGCCCGGGGCCGATACCTCACGGCCTCCGAGCACGAGAGGGGGCGCAATCACGCCATCGTCCTGAGCTGGCAGGCGTGGAAGGACCAGTTCGGGGGCGAGGACGACGTCATCGGGCAGACGGTCACGCTGAGCGGGGAAGCCTACACCGTGTCCGGCGTGATGCCGCCCGGCTTCGGTTTCCCGGCCGGTGACGTCCAGGCGTGGGTCCCCCTCTCCCTCATTCCCGACTCGGGCATCCCGCGGCTCCGGCAGGTGCGCTTCCTGAGGGTGATCGGACGGCTGGCGCCGAGCGCCACGATCGAGTCCGCGCGGCGCGAGATGGGCGTCATCGCGGGCCGTCTGGCCAGCGCCTATCCCGATGCGGACCGGGACGTGACGGCGGTCACCATTCGACCGCTCCGGGAAGAGATCGTCGGATCGGTGCGGCCGGTCATGCTGGCCATCTTCGGCGGCGTCGCCCTCGTCCTCCTCATCGGCTGCGTGAACGTGGCGGGGCTGGCGCTGGCGCGGTCGGAGGAGCGCGGCCGCGAGCTCGGGATCCGCGCCGCGCTCGGGGCCTCACGCATGGCGATGGTCCGCCAGCTCCTCGCCGAGAGCGCCGTGCTGTCTCTCCTGGGAGGCGTGGCCGGCCTGGCTCTCGGAGCGTGGGGCACGCGGGTCATCGTGGGCCTCGCCCCGCCCGACATCCCGCGGCTGGGGCAGGTGACCCTGGACGGCCGCGTGTTCCTGTTCGCGGCGCTCGCCTCCGTGGTCACCGCCCTGCTCTCCGGCCTCCTGCCGGCCCTCCGCGCTTCGCGGACGGACGTGGCCGATGCGCTCTCGGAGGGGGGACGAGGAGGCTCGGCCGGCCCGAGGGCGAGCCGGCTCCGCGGCGCCCTCCTGTTCGGGGAGGTCACGCTGGTGGCGCTGCTGGCCGTGGGCGCCGGCCTGCTGGTGCGGAGCTACGCCGCCGTCCGCTCCGTGGATCCCGGCTTCCGGGCGAATGGGCTCCTCACCCTGGGAGTCCACGCGGACGGGGACGACTACAAGGAGTTCCTCGAACAGGCGCTCCGGGACGTGCGCAACGTGCCGGGAGTGCAATCCGCGGCCATGGTCCGGCCTCTCCCGCTCGGTCCCAACACCTTCGGCGGAGAGGGCCTGACGTTCGAGATCCCCGGGCGGCCTCCCGCACCGAAGGGCCAGGAGCCCCACGCCGATGTCCGCATGGTGAGCCCCGGCTACTTCCGGGCCATGCGGATCCCCCTCCTCCGGGGACGGGACTTCGACCAGCGTGACAAAGGCGACGTTCCGCCGGTCGTCGTCCTCTCGCGGAGCGCGGCCCGGAAGTACTGGGGCGACGAGCTTCCCGTCGGGCAGCAGATCCGGGTCGGAAAGGTGTCGGCCGAGATCGTGGGGGTGGTGGACGACATCAAGCAGACGAGCCTCGAGGAGGATCCCGAGCCCGCCGCGTACGTCCCCTTCGACCAGGACAGCCGGCGGGGCATGAGCCTGGTCGTCCGCACCGACGATCCCGCGTCCGTCATCGGACCGATCCGGAAGGCTATCTGGGCACTGCGCCCCGACCAGCCGATCGAGGACGTGGCCTCCATGGAAAGCCTCTTCGCCAGCGCCACGGCCGGGCGGCGTTTCTCGATGGCGCTCCTCGGGACCTTCGCGGCGCTGGCCCTGCTGCTCGCGGCCGTCGGGATCTACGGCGTGGTCGCGTACACGGTGAGCCGGCGGGTGCGCGAGATCGGGATCCGGGTGGCGCTGGGCGCCGGACCCGCGGCAGTGGTGCGGCTCGTCGTCGGACGCAGCCTGGCCATCGTGACGGCCGGCGCCTTCACCGGCCTGGTCCTGGCGGCGCTGGGAGGTGGGATCCTGCAGTCCCTGCTCTTCGGCGTCGGCCGGCTCGATCCCTGGGTGTTCGCGGGCTCGGCCATCCTCCTGGTACTCGTGGGCGCGGCCGCCGCCGCGTTCCCCGCCCGCCGCGCCACCCGCGTCGATCCCCTCGTCGCCATGCGATCGGAGTAGCGCCATGCATCACGACCTCGTCCGGCACCTGCGCCTGGCCCTCCGGCGGCTGCTCCGGAGCCCCGGCTTCGCGCTCGTCGCCGCGCTCACTCTCGCCCTCGGGATCGGCACGAACACGGCGATCTTCAGCGTGGTGGACGCGGCGCTCCTGCGGCCCCTTCCCTATCCGGACGCGAGCCGCATCGTCCGGGTCTACGAGTCACGGGACCGGGGAGTCTGGACCATGTCGCCGCCCAATTTCGTGGACTTCCGGGACCAGTCACGTTCGTTCACGGCCCTGGGAGCCTCGGCGGAGACGTCCTACGCCCTCACCGGGGAGGGCCCGGCCGAGCAGGTCGAGGCCGCGGCGGTCACGCCCGCCTTCTTCGGATCCGTGGGGGTCGGTCCCGCACTGGGACGCACCTTCACGAAGGCGGAGGGGGAACCCGGCAGCGGCGACGCCGTCATCCTCTCGCACGGCCTGTGGCAGGAGCGCTTCGGCGGGCGCACCGACATCCTGGGACGATCCGTGCGCCTGGATGGACGAAGCCGGAAGGTGGTCGGCGTGATGCCCCGCGGCTTCGCCTATCCGCGTGGCGCGCGCCTGTGGACGCCCCTCTCCTTCACGTCCGACGAGCTCGCCACGCAGCGCGGAGCCCACTACCTGGACGTGGTCGGTCGCCTCCGCCCCGGCGTCTCCGTCCAGGAGGCCCGCTCCGACCTGGACCGGGTCGCCGCCGGCCTGGCGAAGGCGTATCCGAAGTACGACCAGGGCCTGGCGTCGGCGGTGACGACCCTGCGCCAGTCCCTGGTCGGCGACGTGAAGCCCGCGCTCCTCATGCTGTTCGGGGCGGCGGGACTGGTCTTCCTGATCGCCTGCGTCAACGTCGCCAACCTGCTCCTGGTGCGCATGAGCCACCGCCGGTCCGAGTTCGCCGTGCGCGCCGCCCTCGGCGCGGGCCGGTGGCGCCTGGCGGGTGACTTCCTCACCGAGAGCCTGCTCCTGGGGCTGGCGGGCGGGGTGGTGGGCGCCGCCCTGGCCCTGGCGGTCGGTCCTCTCCTCGCGGCGGCGAGGGCGGCCGACATCCCGGGTCTCTCGGGCGTACATATCGATGGTCCGGTGCTCCTGTTCGTGTTGGCGGTCTCCGGGCTGGCGGGGCTCCTGCTGGGCCTGGTTCCGGCACTCCGGCTCGCGCGCTCCCAGCGCGTGGGCCGGGAGCTCCGGATCGGTGGGCGGGGAAGCTCCGAGGATCGTCGGGGGAGCCGCGGCCACGCGATCCTGGTGGTCACGCAGATGGCCCTGGCCGTCGCGCTCCTGGTCGGCGCCGGGCTCCTGCTCCGCAGTCTGTGGGCCCTGCAGCACACCGATCCCGGGTTCGAGCCGCGAGGCGTTCTGACGTTCTCGGTAGGGCTTCCCGCGCAGCGGTACGCGACCGCGACCGAGCAGGCGACCTTCGTCCGCAGCTTCCTGGAGAGGATCCGCGGCCTGCCGGCCGTACGAAGCGCCGGGGCCACCTCCGTGCTGCCCCTCAGCGGCGACAGCTACCGGATCACCATCCACTCGGTCGATGGCCGCGACTGGACCGACGAGGATCAGGATCGTTGGTCGCCGCAGATCCGGGTGGTGACCCCGGGCTACCTCCAGGCCATGGGGATCCCGGTCGCCGCCGGACGCGCCTTCGCATCCAGCGACGGTCCGGACGTCACGGGCGCCGTGCTGCTCGGCAAGGAGGCGGCCCGCCGGCTGTTCGGAAGCGAGCCCGCCGCCGGCCACACGGTCGTGATCGGAACCACCTTCGGCCTGGGCCGCGGCCGGGCGGGGGGCCGGGTCGTGGGAGTCGTGAACGATGTCCGCGGCGCCTCGCTGGCCGAGCCGCCCGCTCCGACGCTCTACCTGGCCTACGACCAGTACCCCACGGACTTCATGACCTATGCCGTGCGAACGCGCGGCGATCCCACAGCCGTGGTCGGCGCCATCCGGGGCCGTCTGCGGGAGATCGACGCCGACCTCCCGATGTTCGGCGTCCGGCCCATGACCGACCTCGTATCGGCCTCGGCCGCGCGCGCCCGGCTGTACGCCATCCTTCTCGGCACGTTCGCCGGGCTCGCCCTGCTGCTGGCGGCGGTGGGGATGTACGGCGTCATGGCCTACGTGGTGACGCGGAGGACCCCCGAGTTCGGCGTGCGCATCGCGCTCGGGGCGAAGGCGGCCGACATCCTGGGGCTGGTGCTGCGGCGCGGCGTTCTGCTCTCGCTCCTCGGGGCCGCGCTGGGCCTCGCCGGCGCCCTGGCGGCCAGCCGCGTCCTGTCGCGGTTCCTGTACGGCGTCACGCCCACCGACCCGGTGACGCTCGTCGCCGTGCCCGTCGTGCTCACCGGGGTGGCGATCGCAGCCTGCCTCGTCCCCGCGAGGCGCGCCACCTCCACGGATCCGATGGCCGTGCTGAGGGCGGAGTGACGGGCCGATGAGGAGGGGCTGACCATGCTCGACACCCTGCGCCAGGACCTCCGGTTCGCCTTCCGGCAGCTGCGCCGGAGCCCCGGCTTCGCGGTCGCCGCGGTCCTCACGCTCGCCCTCGGGATCG
>CAYXHP010000122.1:0-4614 GCA_964465015.1 uncultured Gemmatimonadota bacterium | reverse complement strand
ACATGCGGGGCCGGACGCTCTCGGATGCCTTCATCATCCTCGACGAGGCGCAGAACGCGACCACGGCGCAGATGAAGATGTTCCTGACCCGGCTGGGGCTGAACTCGCGCACCGTGATCACCGGCGACAAGACCCAGATCGACCTGGCCCGGCCGGAGGACTCGGGACTCCTGGAGATCGAGGCCATCCTCAAGGGCATCGAGGGCATCGAGTTCAAATACCTCTCCGACCGCGACGTGGTGCGCCACCGGCTCGTGAAGGAGATCATCCGCGCCTACGCGGAAAAAGGCGGCGAGGGGAGCCGCCGCGAGGGATGAGCGTGTGAACGCGGCTTCAGCGGTGGCGCAGTGGCGCAGGGCCCTGCGCGCGATGAGCGGTCGGCCGGGCGCCGACTGGCGCCCGCGCCTCGTGCACCACGGGGTGCGCGCGCTCCTCGTGGTTCTCGGAGCGGCGCTTCTCCCGTTCCTGTTCCCCCGGACCTCCTTCCCGAGCTTCGGCCACCTCGAGGAGGGCATGGTCGCGCCGCAGGACATCATCGCGCGGGTCGGGTTCCAGGTGATGAAGGACCCCTCCGAGCTCGCTGCCGAGAGGAACGAGGCGGCCAGCGGCGTGGCGCCCATCCTCACCCTCCATCCCGACGTGGCCGACTCGGCCACAGGAGACGCGAACCGGCTGTTCGCCGAGCTCGACAGCGCGGCTCGGGCACCGGGCGCCGATACGGCGGCGATGCGGGCCGTGCTGGCGCGGGCCGGCATCTCCCCCACTCCCGAGCAGCTCGACTTCCTGGGAGCGGGGGCCCGGCGCTCCCGGCTCCAGGACGCGGTCTCGGCCGCCTTCCGGAGCCTGCTGCCGCGCGGGGTGGTGAGCCGGGGAGAGGTGGATGACATCACGGCCGGCCAGGTCGTGGTGCGGAGCGACCAGGGGGACCGGCTCATGGCCCGCGACTCGCTTCTCACCACCGGAGGTTTCTACGACCGGGCGGCGCAGCGCTCCGGCGCGAGGCTCGGAGCCACCGGGCAGCAGATCTTCCAGACCCTGCTGGTACGTTACGTCCGGCCGAGCCTGAGGCTGGACCGGGCGGCCACGCAGGCGGCTCGAAAGCAGGCTCGCGACGCCGTGCGGGCGGTCGAGGGTTCGGTCCTCCCGGGAGAGCGGATCGTCACCGCGCACGAGCGGGTGGGGCGGGACGAGGTCCGGAAGCTCCACGCCTACGAGGCGGAGCTCCGCACCGAGGGACACGCGGCCGGCGGTTACGCGCCGCTGCGCACGCTGGGCGCGGTCCTGTACGGGGTCCTTCTCCTCGGGCTCCTCGGGACGCTCCTCCTCGCCCTCCGGCCGGCCGTCTACCGCGACCTGCGCGGCTTCGTGCTCGTGCTCGGCCTCACCTGGGTGGTCGTCGTGAGCGGCGGGTACGCGGCCGCGGCGGTGCCGGCCGGAGTGGCGGTTCCGGTAGCGTTCGCGGCCCTGATCGTGGGCGCCCTGTACGACGGACTCCTGGGCGTGGCGGTGGCCGCGGTGGCGGCGACCCTGGCGGCCGCCCAGCCACCGCTGGCCGGTCCGTCGACGACCTTCCTCACCTTCGTGGCCGGCGCGGCCGCCGCGATGGGCGTGCGCGGCATCCGGCGCCGCTCGCAGAGCTGGATCCTGCTGGCGATCGTCACCGCCTCGTACCTCGTGGCGGCGCTCTGCCTCACGCTCACACGGTCGCTTCCGTTCGAGTCCCTGCTCGTCGCGGTGGGATGGGGAGGCGTCAACGCGGCGCTGTCGGCCGTCGTCGCCATGGGCCTCGCCCTCCCGGTGCTGGAAGGCTTCACCGGGATCATCACCGACCAGACCCTCCTGGAGCTCTCGGACCTGGATCGGCCCCTGCTGCGGCGCCTGTCGCGCGAGGCTCCCGGCACCTACGCCCACTCGATCGGCGCGGCCAACCTGGCGGAGGCGGCGTGCTCGGCCATCGGGGCCAATGCGCTGCTGGCCCGCGTGGGCGTCTACTACCACGACATCGGGAAGATGGCCCGACCGCAGTACTTCATCGAGAACCAGCCCCCCGGCCGCAATCCCCACGATCGCCTGCCCCCGGAGAAGAGCGCCGAGGTCCTCAAGGAGCACGTGCGCGAGGGCCTGCGGCTGGCGGAGGAGGCTCGCCTGCCGGGTGCCATCCGGGCGTTCATCGCGCAGCACCACGGCACGCAGCGGATCAGCTTCTTCTTCGAGAAGGCCCGACAGGCGGGGCACGATCCGGACCCGGAAACGTTCTCCTACGAGGGCCCGCGGCCGCGCGGCAAGGAGACGACCGTGGTCATGATGGCCGATGCGGTCGAGTCGGCCACCCGCACCCTCGGCGATCCGACGCCGACCGGGATTCGCGACCTCATCGAGCGTCTCACGCGCGCCCGGCTCGAGGAAGGGCAGTTCGACGAGAGCCCGATCACGCTGGGCGACCTGGTGCGGGTCAAGGAGGAGTTCGCGCGCGTCCTCATCGGCATGTACCACCGGCGGATCGATTACCCCGGCGCGGAGAACGGTCCCGGAGAGGGCGGCGCAAGGAGCCACAACGGTGGAGAGGGAACGGGCGCCGGTGTCGGGAGCGAGGCCTCCGCCGGCGCGGAGCCCGGGGGCGGCTCCGGCGAGGGGAACCGGAGCGAGACGGACGGGGTCGCCGCCATGCCCGGACGGCCTCCGGAGGGCCGGTCATCGACCCGGGGGCGGCCCCCGCGCGTCGGGACGTGACCGGGGAGGTCCGCATCGAGCTGTCCGGCCTCGAGGACTGGCCGGAGCTCGAGGCGGTCGGCCCGGCGCTCCTTCGCGGTGCCCGACTCGCGCTCGACGCCTCCGGGTCCCCGCTCCGGGGCGAGGTCTCGCTGGCCTGCCTCGACGCGGAGGCGATGGCCGATCTCAACCACCGCTGGCTCCACCGCGATGGCCCCACCGACGTGATCGCGTTCGACCTGGGAGAGCGGGAGCCTGGCGGCGGGCGAAAGCTGATCGGAGACGTGTACCTGTGTCCAGACGTGGCGCTGGAGGCGGCGTCGGCGCCCGGGGGCCCGCCGCCCACCGAGGAGATGGTCCGGCTGGTCGTGCATGGCGTCCTTCACGTCCTGGGCCACGACCATCCCGTGGGCGAGGAGCGCTGGGAGAGCCCGATGTACCGCCTGCAGGAGCGCCTGGTGGCCCGGGCACTGGAGTCCGACACCGAGCAGGCCTGACACCGGAGGTGCCGCGATGCTGAGCCGTCTCAGGCGCGACCTGATCACCGGTCTCATCGTGGTGGCGCCCATCGGGATGACCATCTTCATCCTGGTGTGGCTGTTCGAGCACCTGGACGCCATCCTGGGCCAATGGCTTCCGCCCCCGGTGCGCTTTCCCGGCGTGGGCCTGCTGGCCCTCCTCTTCATCCTCCTGTTCGTGGGCTGGATGCTGCGCTGGGCGGTGGGCCGGCGTCTGGTGCGGGGCTGGAACCGGGTCCTGTCGCGGCTCCCACTCACGCGCCGCATCTACAATGCCTCGTCCCAGATCGTCCAGTCGATGCTGGACCGGGACGAGAAGCTCTTCCAGAGCGTGGCGCTCATCGAGTATCCCTCGCCCGGCTCCTGGGCGGTCGTGTTCGTGACGGCCCCGGCGCCGTCCTCGCTCTCCGAGCCCCACCCGGGCCGGAGCCTGGTCAGCGTCTTCCTCCCCACCACGCCCAACCCCACCACGGGCTACCTGCTCCTTGTGCCGGCCGAGCGGCTGCGCATCGTGGACATGTCCGTCGAGGACGCGATGAAGTTCATCATCTCGGCCGGCGTGGTCACGCCCGAGCCCGACCGCCCCCGGGTGCGGGGACTGGACCTGGAGCGACTCATCCGCGAGGCCGGGACGCGCGGCACGTGAGCGAGCGAAGCCCCTCCGACGTGCACGGACCGACGGTGGCCCGCATGCTCGCCTCGGGCGACGACGAGGAGCTCCGCGAGTACGCCTCCGCGCTGCACCCGAGCGATCTCGCCGACCTGCTCGAGCACCTGGAGGAGTCCGACCGGGTGCGCCTCCTCTCGCTGCTCCCGGCGGAGTCGGCCTCGGACGCGCTGGCCGAAATGGAGGAGGTGGAGCAGCCCGGCGCCCTCCTGGCCCGCCTGGAGCCCGAGCGCATCGCCGAGCTGGTCTCGGAGCTGGCCGACGACGACGCGGCGGACCTGATCGGGGAGCTGGGGCCCGAGGACCAGGCGCGGGTCCTCGCCTCGGTGGACGACCCGATCGAGATCGAGGAACTCCTCCACTACCCGCCCGAGACGGCGGGCGGAATCATGACGCGGGAGCTGGTGGCGGTCTCCTCGGACCTGTCGGCGGGGGCGGCGCTGGAGTCGATCCGTCGCCAGGCGGCCCACGTGGACGAGTTCTTCACGATCTTCGTGGTCGATCCGGACCGGCGTCTGCGGGGCGTGGCCACCCTCCAGAACCTGGTCCTCAGCGATCCGGGCCGCCCCATCGCCGAGCTCACCGAGGACCCGCCCGCCGTGGTCCCCGTCCACCTGGACCAGGAGGAGGTGGGCCGGATCCTGTCGCGATACAACCTGGTGTCGATCGGGGTGCTCGATCCCCTGGGTCGACTCGTGGGCCGGGTCACGTTCGACGACG
>CAYXHP010000121.1:0-38749 GCA_964465015.1 uncultured Gemmatimonadota bacterium | reverse complement strand
GCCTGGTGGAGCGGGCCCAGCAGGCCGTGGACGAAGAGACGGCTCGCCGCCTCGAGCGGAAGGTCCTCGGGGAGGGGGAGTTCGACCTGGAGGACTTCCTCCAGGCGCTGAGTCAGATCCAGCGCATGGGCCCCCTGGAGGGGCTCCTGAAGATGATTCCGGGCGTGAAGTCGAAGATGCTGGACAACGTCGAGGTCGATCCGCGGCGCGTCCGGCACATGGAGGCGATCGTACTCTCCATGACGCCCGACGAACGGCGGCGGCCCGGACTGCTGAACGGATCTCGACGGGCGCGTATCGCGAAGGGTTCGGGACGGCCGGTCCACGAGGTGAATCGGCTGGTGAAGCAGTTCGGCGAGATGAAGAAGATGATGAAGCAGATGGGGCGCCTCGGGAAGCTGGCCAGGAAGGGGAAGCTACCGCCCGGGCTCATCGCGGGCTGAGGCGGCCGGGCGCCCATCCGGCCTCACGGGGCCGGTTCCTGGACGAGACGAGAGTCGAGACACAGAGGACGGAGCGAGCATGGCAGCGACGATTCGGCTGAAGAGGGTGGGGCGGAAGAAGCAGGCCGCCTTCCGCATCGTGGTGGCGGACGACAGCACCGCGGTCGAGGGTCCGTCAATCGAGAGACTGGGAATGTACCAGCCGCGAACGAGCCCGTCGGTCATAGAGATCGACGCCGCCCGTACGCTGCACTGGCTGCGCCAGGGTGCCATGCCCACCGACACGGTGCGCTCGCTCCTGCGGAAGACGGGCGTGTGGCAGAAGTTCCACGCCGGTACCATGCCCGAGGAGCTCGAGGAGGCGGTCGTGGTCCTGGGACCGGCGCCGGACCGGCGCCAGACGTCGCAGCGGCCGACCCCCGAGCCACCGCCGCCCCCGAGCGCGCCGGCCTCGTCCCGGAAGGGCCAGGCGAAGAAGGCGGAGTCCGCGGCCGAGACCGGAGAGACGACCGCGGAGGAGCCAGCCGCTGGGACCGAGGGAGCCGCGGCTCCGGAGGCCAGCTCGGCAGCGGGCGAGGAGCCCGAGGCTTCGTCGCCCGGTACCGCCGAAGCGGAGGCCGAAGTTGCCGAGGCGGAGTCGCAGGAGCCCAAGGCAGCGGCGGAGGGCCCCGAGGCCGAAGAGGTCGCGGAGGCGGGAGAGGCGATCGAGACGGCGGAAGAGGGCGAGGAAGAAGAGAAGTAAGCCTTCGCCGGGGGAGAGCCGCTCCGCAGGGAGGGCCCGGAGGGAAGTGGGATGCCGCCGGAGGAAACGCAGCACGTGGTCGTGGGGACGGTCCGCCGCCCTCACGGCCTGGAGGGAGAGCTGCTCGTCGCGCCGGACACGGATTTCCCCGGGGTCGTGTTCGCGCCGGAGCGCATCTTCGGCGTCCGGGGAAGGCACGGGGTGGGGCTGGCGCCCACCCTCGAGCTCACGGCGGCCCGGCCACACCGGTCGGACTGGATCCTCGCCTTTCGCGAGGTCCGCGACCGCACGCTGGCCGAGCGATATCGCGGAGTCGAGCTGTGGGTGGAGCGCTCCGAGCTCGTGGCGCCCGGCGAGGGAGAGTACTTCCTCCACGACCTCGGAGGCATGGAGGTTCGCCTGGAGGACGGCTCCATGGTCGGTCGGGTCGAGACGGTGTACGAGGCCGCCGGCGCCGCCTATCTGGGCGTGCGGCGCATGGAGGGGGGCGAGGTCCTGGTCCCCTTCATCGGCAGGTTCGTGCAGGAGGTGGACCGCGCGGCGGGTGTGATCCGGATCCGTCCTCCGGAGGGGCTCCTCGAGCTGTAGCGGGGCCGGTGCGATGCGCATCAACATCGTGACGATCTTCCCCGACTGGTTCGGGGTGCCGCTCGCGACGAGCATCCCGGGGCGGGCGGCGGAAGCGGGACGGGTCGAGTACCGGCTCGTGGACCTTCGCGACTACGCGCACGATCGTCACCGAACGGTGGACGATGAGCCCTATGGGGGCGGCGCGGGCATGGTGATGAAGCCCGGGCCGTTCTTCGAGGCGGTGGAGGCGCTCGAGCCGGCGGGGCCGGTGGTGCTGCTCACGCCGCGGGGGCCGCGCTTCGATCACCGCAGGGCGGTGCGGTACGCGGTCCAGGAGGAGCTCACGCTCCTGTGTGGCCGCTACAAGGGCGTGGACGAGCGCGTGGCGCTCGGGCTGGCCACCGAGGAGCTCTCGGTGGGGGACTTCGTGTTGAGCGGGGGGGAGCCGGCGGCGCTGATGGTGGTGGACGCGGTCGTGAGGCTCCTGCCGGGAGCACTGGGGGACCACGAGTCGGCGTCGACGGACTCCTTCTACGAGGGACTCCTGGCGCCGCCAGTGTACACGAGGCCCGCGGAGTTCAGGGGCATGAAGGTGCCCGACGTGCTGATGTCGGGCGACCACGCGCGCATCGAGGCGTGGCGACGGAAGCGCGCTCTCGAGCTGACGCGCGAGCGCCGGCCGGAGTTGCTGGAGACCGACGAGGAGGGCGCCGCGGGCGCCGACGGAACGGTGGCTGACGAGACGGGGCCGCTGGGATAGATTCGCCGCAAAGGAGGACGGACATGGATCCGAGGATCGCAGACATCGAGCGGGAATACCGGCGAACCGACCTCCCGGCCTTCGAGCCCGGGGACACGGTTCGGGTCCGGGTACGAGTGATCGAGGGCGACAAGGAGCGGATCCAGGCCTTCGAGGGCATCTGCATCGCTCAACGCGGCGCCGGGATCAGCGCCACTTTCACCGTCCGCAAGGTGTCCGGCGGCGTCGGCGTCGAGCGGATCTTCCCGCTCCATTCCCCGGCCCTGGCGGGCATCGAGGTCGTGCGCCGCGGCCACGTTCGCCGCGCGAAGCTCTACTATCTGCGTGCCCGCCGGGGCAAGAAGGCGCGCGTGCGGGAGAAGAGCTGGTGGCTGGAGCAGGAGATGGCGACGGCCGGTCAGGCGGCCGTCGCCGGAAACGGGGAGGCGGTGGCCACCGGCGACGTGGATCCAGAGCAGGCGCCGTCCGCCGCGGACGCGGCGGCCACCGCGGCCGGGTCGAAGGAGAGCCCCGTCGGGGAGGCAGACGAGGCCGCCGAGGCCGCCGAGCAGGGCTGAGCGCGACGGCCGCCCGGATCCCGGCCGCTCCGGTGCCGTCCACCGCCCCGCTGACGTTCGAGCGAGAGGCCTGGGAGAAGGGCCTGGAGGCCGTCGTCGGGCTCGACGAGGCCGGTCGGGGCCCCCTGGCGGGGCCGGTGGTCGCCGCCGCCGTGGCCCTGCGCCACGAGCAGCGCTTCGACGGGGCGACCGACAGCAAGCTCCTGACGGCCGAGGTCCGCTCCGAGCTCGCGGTCCTGATCATGGACGAGGCGCTGGCCTGGTCGCTCGGGGCCGCTTCCTGTCGCGAGATCGAGCGGCTGAACGTTCGCCGCGCCTCGGCCCTGGCAATGCGGCGGGCGGTGCGTCGACTCGGGATCGCCGCGGACCATCTCCTGGTCGACGGAAACGCCATGCCGGAGCTGGGACCGCACCAGGCCATTGTGCATGGTGATCTGCGCTCCCATTCGATCGCCTGTGCCTCCATACTGGCCAAGGTCGTTCGGGACCGCCTCATGGGTCGACTGCACCCGCGCTACCCCGACTACGGGTGGGCCACCAACCACGGATACGGCACGGCCGAGCACCTCGACGCTCTGAATCGACTGGGACCGACGCCGCACCACCGCCGCACCTGGGCATCGGTCCAGCAGGTCGAGCTGTCCCTTGAAGGGTAGGAGCCATGCACTCCGAGCACCTGCGCAACGTCCGCTTCTCCTGGGTCGCCTTCGGGTGGTTCGTGGGCTTCGCCGTGGCCAGCAGCCTCATCCTCGCGCTGGCGGCGGTCGGCTTCCTGGGCGGCGGCACGGTCGCCGAGGGCTTCGGCGTCGGCGCGGCCGTTGCGGTAGGTTGGGTGGTGGGAGGGTTCATCACCGGCTTCAAGACGGCCGCCGCGCCGGTGCTGCACGGGGCGGCGATGGCGCTGTTCACCTTCGTGGTGTGGCTGGGAACCAACGTGGTCCTCGGCGGTGTCACGACGGGCGTCCAGGCCTGGGAGGGACTGACCGGGCGGATCGTGGCCCTGGCCCTGCTCCTTCAGGGAGCGGCGGCCATCGTGGGCTGCTGGCTCGGGTACCGCTACGCGCCCCTGCGAATGGACTGAGGTCGCCCGGCGATCGTCGGGCGGCTGATGTCCGGATTCACCGACTCGCGGCTCCTCAAGTCGCACTGGACGCCGCAGGCTGATCGCGCATGAGAAACTGGCTTCGACTCGTCCTGGCGGTGGCGCTCCCCCTCTGCGTCGGTTTCGTGGCCGGCCGGGTCACGGCGCCCGCGGTGGAGAGCTGGTACCCTGGACTCCTGCGGCCCACGTTCACGCCTCCCTCGTGGCTGTTCGCGCCCGTGTGGACCGTGCTCTACCTGGCCATGGGCGTGGCCTCGTGGCTGGTGTGGCGGCAGGGGGTCGGCGCGGGCGGAGGCCAGAGGGCGCTGACCGTCTATGTCGTGCAGCTGGCGCTGAACGGCCTGTGGAGTGTGCTCTTCTTCGGCCTGCGCTCGCCCGGCCTGGCGCTGGTGGAGGTCGTCATCCTGCTGGCCGCGGTCGTCACCTGCACGGTCCTGTTCTTCGGCATCTCCGCGGCGGCCGGCGCTCTCATGGTCCCCTACGCCGCCTGGACCGCCTTCGCCACGGCGCTCAACGCCGGCATCTGGCTGCTCAACCGGTGAGGTCCGGTCCGGGCCGGCTCCCGGGCGCGGCGGAGGCCATCGCGGGGATGGAGCGGAGATCCGCGCGCCCGGCGGGAGCGGAAATCCGGGCGGGGGGTGCCTAGCCGGGCTGCTCGAAGCGTCCCGTCGCCTCTCCGAGGACGATCCGGTAGATGACGGTCTCGCCGCCGCGCACGGCCTGCTCGGCGCGTTCCCTCCCGTGCCCGGGCCGGCTCGTCTGGCTGGTGACCAGGGAGGCGAAGCGAGCCTGGAGGCGCTCCATGGCGCGGACCGCCTGATCTCCCTGGAGCTCTTCGAACCGTCCCCACGCCACGACGCTCCGCCAGTGCGCCGCGTCCTCCACCTGGTCGACCTCGATGCACACCTCGGGGTTCTCGCGCATCATCGAGACCTTGAGCCCGGGCGCCGAGTGTCCGATCACGGAGCGCCCGTCGTAGGCGTAGGTGATCGGGACGACGTACGTGCGGCCGGCGTGGCAGCCCAGGCGGGCCACGACCTCCGAGCGCAGCACCTCCTCGATCTCCCGCTCCGACAGCTCGCCGATCATGCTTCGCTCCCGCCCGTAGTTGCACGCCCGGCCGCCGCCGCATCGCTCGCTCCGGGATCACGCGCCGCCGCGTCGACCGGCAGAGCACGCCCGGCCGTCGCCGTCGTGTGCAAGCTAAGGGCGGAGGCGGCGGCCCGCCGGATCCCGAACCCGGTCCGCTTCCACGCCGCCGCGATGGTGAGCGAGAAGATCGGCCCGCCATAGCAGAAGCAGGCCCATGGGGCATAGCGCACGGTGGAGACGCCGAGCGTCGTGGCCATGAACACGGCCGACACCGTCCATGGCATGAGCGGCTCGGTGATCGTGACCGAGTCCTCCAGGGAGCGCGACAGGTTGACCCGGGCCAGCCCTCGCTCGTCGTACGCCTTCTGGAACAGCTCGCCCACCACGAGGGCCGTGACGCCCCCGTGGCTCGTCATCGCGATCATCGTCGCCCCGGAGGCCATCGTCGAGGCGATGAGACCGAAGACCGAGCGCACCCGCGCCAGCATGCGGCCGATGAGGAGGTCCAGGGCCCCCGACACGTCCATGCCGCCGGCCAGCAGGAAAGCGGCGATGATGAGGATGAGGGTCGTGGCCATGCTGTAGAGGCCGCCGCGCTCCACCAGGGTGTGGAACGCCGGTCCGAGCGCCGAGGGGTCGGCGCCGGTCGAGCCGACCATCGTGGTCTTGAAGCCGGACACGGCGGCCAGCAGCGCGTCGGATACGGTGAACCCCTGGAGGAGGACGCCGAGCGTCGCGGCGGCCAGGGCCGACAGGCACATGGCCAGGGCCGGCGGCGTCTTTCGAAGGATGCTCCACACCACGATGGCCGGGGGGAGGAGGACGAGCGGGCTCAGGGAAAAGACCCTCCGCAGGTCGCCGAGGAGCCGGGCCGCGGCCGCGGACCCGACACCTGTCGGCACAGGCAGGAGCCAGGCCGCCGCGCCGTAGACGGCCAGGCACACGAGGGTGGAGGGAACGGCCGTGTACATCATGTGGCGGATGTGCTCGTACAGGTCCGCGCCGGCGCCGATAGCCGATATGTTGGTCGAGTCGGAGAGCGGCGACATCTTGTCGCCCAGGTAGGCCCCCGAGACGACCGCACCGGCCGTCGCCGCCACCGGCGCGTGCAGCGCGGCGGCCGTGCCCACCAGCGCGACGCCGATCGTCCCCGCCGAGCCCCACGAGGTCCCGGTGCAGGTCGACATGACCGCCGTGGCCAGGAAGGCGGTGAGGACGAGCAGGCGCGGATCGATGAGCCGGATCCCCCAGTAGACCAGAAAGGGAATCGTCCCCGACAGCACCCACGTGGCGATCAGCATCCCGATGGCGAGGAGGATGAGGATCGCGGGGAGCACTCCCGCCAGCTTCTCACCCGTCGAGCGCTGGATCTCCTCCCAGGAATGGCCGTGACGCGCGGCCACGGCTCCGGCCGAGGCGGCGGCCACCAGGAGCACGACGACCAGGTACTCGGCGCCGAGTCGCCCGACCGCGGCGCCGGCGACCAGGAGGACGAGCATGACGGCGAGCGGGAGGAGGGCCTCCGGGAGCGAGAGGCCGCGGGCTCCCGGGTCGCCGGAGGGCCCGCCGGTTTCACGGGCCCGTGGCCGGCCATCGGGATCCCGGGTCACGCGACGCGGTCCAGCGCCTTCTCCAGGTCGCCGATCAGCAGCTCCGCGCCCTCGAGGCCCACCGAGAGACGGATGAGGCCGCGCGGCAACCCCTTGGCCTCGAGCTGGGCCCCGTTGTGGCCGTTCTCGGGCGAGATGGCGATGCTCTCGACCCCGCCCCAGCTCACCCCCAGCCGCACGTGCTCCAGGGCGTCCAGCACCGTGCGGACGCCCTCGAACGTGCCGCGGGTGAGCTCGAAGCCGAGGAGCCCCGAGGTCCCGGTCAGCTGGGCCCGCGCGAGCTCCGCCTGCTCTCCCACGGCCAGCGCGGGGTGGTGGACGCATCGCACCGCCGGGTGGCCGGCCAGGAACTCCGCGACCCGCAGCGCGTCGGCCTCGTGCTGCCGGAGGCGGAAGGGCAGGGTGCGGAGGCCGCGGTACAGGAGCCACGCGTCGAAGGGGGCCAGGATGCCACCCCCCAGCATGTAGCCCCGGTCGAACAGCTCCGCCATGAGCGCCGCGGACGTCACGGCCGCGCCGGCCACCAGGTCGCTGTGACCGGCCAGATACTTGGTGGCGCTGTGGACCACGATGTCCACCCCGGCCTGGAGCGGCTTCTGGAAGAGCGGCGTGGACCAGCTGTTGTCCAGGCAGGTGAGGAGGTCACGGTCGCGGCACAGCGCCACGACGGCCGGGACGTCCAACAGCCGGAACGTCATCGTGCCCGGGCTCTCCATCCACACGAGCTGCGTCTCGGGTCGGAGTGCCTCCTCCACCGCCCCGGGCGAGGCATCCAGCACCACGTCGTGCGTGATCCCGAACCGCTCCAGGTGCCGCGCCAGCTTGAGGGTCGGGCCGTAGACCTGGTTCAGGAACAGGACGTGGCCGCCGGTCCGAAGGAAGCTCAGCATCACGGCCGAGATGGCCCCCATCCCCGAGCCGAACAGGGCGCAGGACTCGCCGCGCTCCAGCGCCGCGACCTTGCGCGCCGCCGCCTCCACCGTGGGGTTCGAACCGCGCGTGTAGACGCGGCCGGCCCGCTCGCGGGACAGGCCCTCGACCAGCTCCTCGAACGAGGGGAAGGAGAAGAGCGAGGTCAGGACGATGGGCGGGGCCATGGGAGAGGAGACGCCGCCGGGAAGCGGCGGCAGCCCGGGTCCGGTGGCCGACGCGTCCGGTCCCGTGCCGCGGGGTTCCGCGACAGATCCATCCTCGACACAGATGGCGATATCGGCGGGATCGATCGGCATGCCGGAAGCTCCGGGAGGGCACCGGCTGCGTCAAGGTGGCGGCGCCCGGTTGGCCGGCGGGCTCGCCCGATGCCGGGAACGAGGCCCGCTTCCCGCGCGCGCCCGTTGCCCCGTTCGCGCCGCCCGGATACGTTGCCGTTTGGCCGATAATTAGTATGACAAAATCACCGGGGTCTCCGAGGAGCCGGGCCTGCCTCCCGTAGCGGGCGTGCACCCGGAACCCCGCTTCCCGGGCCAAGCCCACGGTGCGATCCATGGAGCGACCGGTCCTCTTCCTCGTCGCCGACGACCCCGGAGTCCGGACGGCGCTCGAGCGCGACCTGACCCGGCGGTTCGGCAACGACGGTCGCGTCGTGACGGCCGACACTCCCGCGGCGGGATTCGCCATCCTCTCGGACCTGGCCGGGACCGGCGATTCGGTGGCCCTCCTCATCGCCGACCAGGCCATGACCGCCATGTCCGGCGTGGAGTTCCTGGGCCGAGCTCACGCGCTCCACCCCGGTGCCAAGCGCATCCTCCTGGTCGAGCGGGACTACACGGCGGGCAACCCCATCGTGCCGGCCATGACCCTGGGCCGGATCGACTATCATCTCGTCAAGCCGTGGTCCCCGGAGCTGGGGCTCTATCCCGCCGTGAGCGAGTTCCTGGCGGACTGGTCCAGGTCTCGGGAGCCCACCTTCACGATGTTCCGCATCGTCGGCCCCGCCCGGAGCCGGCGCGCCCACGAGATCCGCGACCTCCTGAGCCGGATCGCGCAGGCGCACGTCTACTACGATGTCGACAGTCCGGACGGACAGGTCGTGCTGCGCGAAGCCGGCTTGGACGGTTCGCGCCTGCCGGTGGTGCTGCGTCACGACGGGCGGGTCCTCGCGGATCCGACCGACGCCGAGCTGGTGGAGGCGATCGGGGGCGGCACGCGCTTCAAGGAGGAGGCGTACGACCTGATCATCGTGGGCGCGGGCCCGGCGGGTCTGTCCGCGGCGGTCTACGCCGCCTCGGAGGGTCTCGACACCCTGGTCCTGGAGCGGAGCATCTCGGGAGGTCAGGCCGGGACGACGTCGAGGATCCGGAACTTCCCCGGCTTCACGTGGGGAATCGGGGGCTTCGACTTCGCCTACAGGGCCTGCGAGCAGGCCTGGCTGTTCGGGGCCAACATGGTGTTCGCCTGCGAGGTCACCTCCCTGGGGACGACGGGCGAGGAGCTCGTGGTCACCGTGGCGGACGGGCGGGTCGCCACCGGGAGGGCCGTCATCCTGGCGATGGGGGTCGCGTGGCGGCGACTCGGCGTCCCCGCGCTGGAGGCCCTGCTGGGCGCCGGCGTGTTCTACGGCGCGGCCGTCACCGAAGCGAGGGCCACGAAGGGCCTGCGCGTATGCGTCGTCGGGGGCGGGAACTCCGCCGGCCAGGCTGCGCAGCACCTGTCGCGGTACGCGGTGTCGGTGACACTCCTCGTCCGGGGGAGCTCCCTCCGGGACAACATGTCGGAGTACCTGGTCCGGGAGCTCGAGCAGGCCCCCAACGTGACGATCCGAACCGCGGTCGAGGTGGTGGATGGCCGGGGCGAGGAGCGGCTCGAGGCTGTGACCATCCGGGACCTCGCTTCCGGAGCGCGCGAAGATCTGCCCGCCTCGGCCCTCTTCGTCCTCATCGGGGCCGAGCCGCGCACCGAGTGGCTGGCGGGCACGTCGGAGCGCGACGGGAGCGGATTCGTGCTCACCGGCACGGACCTCCTCCGCGATGGCTCGTACCCGGACCGCTGGTCCACCGGTCGACCGCCTCTTCCGCTGGAGACGAGCCTGCCGGGCGTGTTCGCGGCGGGCGATGTCCGCTTCGGATCCGTAAAGCGGGTGACCGCCGCGACCGGCGAGGGCGCCATGGCGGTCCAGCTGGTGCACCGGTACCTGGCGCTGGCGCCCGTCGAGTCCGCGCTCGCCGGCGATGAGCCGACGGGCGCATCCGCGGTGTCGATCCGCGGCTGACCCGTGATCGCACCCCCCTCGACGCGGTCCCGCCACTCCCGAGCCGCGGGCGGCGCCCGACCCCGGGAAACGAAAGAGGGGGACGCGCCGGCTGGCGCGCCCCCCTTCTCTCGCTACTGTCGGGTGTCGAGTTCGCGGTCAGGCGACCTTGCGAACGTACACCATCATCTTCCGCCGGTTGAGCCACGTGCGGTAGAGCATGATGACCTCCTCCTATCTCGACAAAGACTCGATGTCACTTCTCCTACGACCTCTTCCTCCAGCGCCGGGGCCGACTGCGCGCCGACCGGCCTCGGGGTCCCGCTCGTGACGGCTTCTTCACCGCCTTCGGTCTCCCCTACGGAGGTCGAGAGCCGCGAGTTTCAGAGCACGTTTCGGGCCGCGGTGACCGGGCCCGACGGCCCGACCATATAGCGACATCGAATGTCGTGCGCAACAATTAGTTACACGCAAGGTGCGCCCGCACGAAGGGAGCGGCCGGAACCCCGGGAGGTCGGAGGAAGGCGACGGATGTCGCGGGACCGCGAGAGCGGCAGACCGCCCGACGTCGGCAGCCTGCCGGTCCGCGCCCCCTCCGTTCACCCGCCGGAGCCCTTCAGCTTCTGGGCTTCGCGCTCGATGGCCTCCGCCAGGCCCGGCTCGGGATGGAGGGCCGCCGCCTTCTCGAGCGCCGTGATCGCCCGGGCCGTGTCGCCCCGCGCCTCCTGGACCTTTGCGAGGGCAAAATAGGTCGACACGGACTCCGGGAAGCTCTCGAGGTTGAGCTCGAGGAACCGAACAGCCCCGGGTGCGTCGTGGTCGGCCAGGAGCCGCCTGGCGAGGGCGATCAGCGTGCCCTCGCCGAAGTCGTAGGCGCCGTCGCCGTAGTATCGCTCGCGCAGGTGACCGTACTCCGCGACGGCCGAGTCCGTGCCCGCGTCGTGCGCCGTGAGCGCCAGCAGCTCGTCGAGCGACCGCGGCACCGGCACGCCATGGTGGCAGGTCCGGCAAGTGATCCGCACCGGCGGGTCCTCGCGGGGAGCGTCCGCCGCCGCCATGAGCCCGGGTAGCCGCTCTTCGTTCAGGTAGTTCACCATCTGTAGCATGAAGCGCGCCTTGCGCTTGGTGGCCTTCTCGTCTGACTGGAACTTCCACTCGGAGAAGGGCTGCCCCTCCTCCCCCGCGTGACAGAACTGGCAGCGGACCCCCAGGCCGAAGGCGAAGCCCCGCATGACGGCTGCCAGACTGTCTCGTGCGATGTCCTTGGGGAGGACCTTCAGGTTCTCGAACTTCGAGGGGATCTGGGCCAGCGCCGGGGCCGGTCCGACGGCGGCCAGCGCCACGAGCACGGTCGCCAGCACAACGGAGAGGGCGGCGGAACGGGCGGCGCTGTGGCGGGGACTCGACCCCGCAGCGGAGAGCGACGGCCCCCAGGCGTGCGGCGGTCGGAGCGGGAGTGGGAGCGGCCCTCGACTCATGGAGTGCTCGACTCGCTCGGGTGACTGGAGGCGCTGCGCCCGTTCACTCCGTCGCCTATCGCCCGCAACGTCGACGATCGAGCGAGGGTTCCCGGGGCTCCGACGATGCGCTCCGATTCCGGACAGGCTAGCTTCCCGGCCGGGCACCGGCCGTTCGGCGGCCTGCCCGGCCGGGTAGCTCAGCTGGCAGAGCAGCGGACTTTTAATCCGAAGGTCGCGGGTTCGATGCCCGCCCCGGCCACTCCTCCCGGAAGAAGCCTCACGGTCGCCCGGCGCCTCGCCGCCCGTGTCCCGCTGGCGCCCGTCAGGACCTCGGCACCACCACCGGCCCGACCCCCGACTGCTTCACCAGAGCATTGAACGCCGGGACTTCCTGCCCCAGGAGCCGGTCCAGTTCGGTCTTCAGGGACTGCCACCGCCGCTGGAGCTCGCGGGCGTGGTCCTCCTCTCCCTTCGTGGGCAGGGGCTCGATCCCGTCCGCGGCGTCCCGGACGTAGAGCATGTCGGCGGCCAGCTCGTTGTGGAAGTTGATCACGTCCTGGAAGGTCTTCTGCCTGGGCTGGATGATCTGCTCGATCCAGTGCGTCAGCTCGTCGTCCAGCGCCTTCCCGGCCTTCACCACGGTGTCGGCGGAAGCCGCGTCTTCGGCCACGTCGACCAGGCTCCGGAGCTGGGCCCGAACCTTCGTGACGCGGTTGACGTCCCTCAGCATCTCGTCCACCGAGGCATCGAGAGCCGAGGTCAGCGTCTGCTGCGCCTCGAAGTCGGCGGCCGGCGCCGGGATGCGCGGATCCTGGGTGACGATCAGTGGCTGAGTGTAGCTCTTGCCGGCCACGGTGAGCTTCACGGTGTAGCTCCCCGGCGCCACCAGGTGGCCGTGCAGGCTTCCGATCAGCATGATGTCCGGGACCGGGGTGAGCGAAGCCGCCCGCAGGTCCCACACGAACCGGTTCAGGCCGCCGGCGGCCGGGAGCCGCGGGGCGGCCACCTTGCCGTTCACCATCTTCACGGTGTCCGGCGCCGCGCTGGAGAAGTGTCGCACCAGGCTCCCGGACCCATCCAGGATGTCCAGCGTGATCGAGTCCTTCGCTGCCTTCGCGAGCGAGTAGTACAGGATCGCCCCGTCGGGCGGGTTGCGGCCCTCGTTCGGTCCGCCGCCTCCACCGTCCCCGCCGCCCCCGGTGCGGACCGCGTCGGAGGGCGCGAACAGGTGCGCCGGCTCCGAGGTCACGTCCGGGGACAGCTGCCGGAGCGGGGAGAGGTCGGTGAGGATCCAGAAGGCGCGACCCTGGGTCGAGGCCACGAGGTCCGTGCCATGAACGATGAGGTCCGTGATCGGCACGATCGGCAGGTTCTCCTGCAGCGACTCCCAGTGCCCACCATCGTCGAACGACACGTACGCTCCGAGCTCGGTACCCGCGTACAGGAGCCCCTTCCGCACCGGGTCCTCGCGCACGACCCGCACCCAGTGGTCCGCCGGGATGCCGCGCGCGATGTCCTTCCAGCTCTTCCCGAAGTCCCTGGTCTCGTAAATGTGGGGCGTGAAGTCGCCCCACTTGTACCGGGTATAAGCCAGGTACGCCGTCCCCGCGTCGTGCGGCGACGTCTCGATCGAGTTGATCATGCCCTCCGGCAGGCCCTTCGGCGTCACGTCCATCCAGTGCGCCCCGCCGTCCCGCGTCAGGTGGACGAGCCCATCGTCGCTCCCCACCCAGATCGTGCTGGAGTCCTGCCTGGACTCCTCCACGTACATGATCGTGTTGTAGACGGCGCCACCCGCGCCCTCGTTCGTGAACGGCATGC
Organism: uncultured Gemmatimonadota bacterium; assembly: GCA_964465015.1. Lineage (GTDB taxonomy): Bacteria > Gemmatimonadota > Gemmatimonadetes > Palauibacterales > Palauibacteraceae > Humimonas. Next base: position 25,405 of record CAYXHP010000121.1, on the reverse strand, counting down.
CGCCGGGTCCCTGGTGGGTGGTGTCGTTCCGGGTGAGGTCCGGGCTGATGGCCGTCCAGCTGTGGCCGCGGTCCGAGCTCCGGAAGAGCACGTTCCCGGCCATGTAGAGGACCTTGGGATCGAAGCGCGAGACCAGGAGCGGCGCGTTCCAGTTGAACCGGTACGGGACCTCCTTCGGGATCGTGCCCAGCCCCAGGTACGGCACCACCTGGACGTTGCGCACGAGGCCGGTCTTCTGGTCCAGCTCCTGGACGATGCCCTGGTAGCAGTCCCCGTACACGTAGCGCGGGTCCTTCGGGTCGAAGGCCAGGTAGGCGCTCTCGCAGCCCGGCCCGGCCTTCCAGTCCTTCCAGCCGATCCCGCCACCCATGGTGCGGCTGGCCGTGATCACGGACGTGTTGTCCTGCTGGCCGCCGTAGACGTGGTAGGGGAACTCGTCGTCCACGTTCACACGGTAGAACTGCGCCGTGGGCTGGTTGTCCTCCGTGGACCAGCTCTTCCCCGCGTTGAAGGAGACGATCGCGCCTCCGTCGTTGCCGTTGATCAGCGTGTGGTCGTCATCCGGGTCGATCCACAGGTCGTGCGTGTCGCCGTGGGCTACCGGCACGGTCTCGAACTTCTCCCCGCCGTCGACCGAGCGCAGCACCGGGGCGTTCAGCACGTAGACCGTGTTGGCGTCCTGCGGGTCGGCGAAGACTTTCGTGTAGTACCAGGCGCGGGCCCGGAGCACCCGGTCCTTGTTGATCCACTTCCAGCTCTTCCCCCCGTCGTCCGAGCGGTAGAGGCCGCCCGAGTCGGCCTCGACGTTGGCGTACACGCGCTGCGGATCGGCGCGGCTCACGCTGATACCGATCTTCCCCATCGCCTCGGGGAGGCCCTTCGTGAGCTTCGTCCAGTGCTCGCCGCCATCGGCGCTCTTCCAGATGGAGCTCCCGGGGCCGCTCCGCATGGTCCACGGATAGCGGTGGTGGTTCCACATGGCCGCGTATAGGATGCGCGGATTCGTCATGTCCATGCTGAGGTCGCTCGGCCCCGTGGTGCTGTCCACGTACAGGACCTTCTTCCAGGTCCGGCCGCCGTCGGTGGACCTGTAGACGCCGCGCTCGGAGCTGGTCTCGTACACGGGACCCTGCGCCGCCACGTAGACGAGGTCGGGATCGTGGGGGTCGATGCGGATGGCCGAGATGTGCCGGGTCGAGTCGAGGCCCAGGTGCGTCCAGGTCTCGCCCCCGTCGTTGGAGCGGTACACGCCGTCGCCGTGCGAGGTGGTGACGCTCCGGACCGGGTTTTCGCCCATGCCCACGTAGACGACGTTGGGATCCGACTCGGCCACCGCGATGGCGCCGACCGATCCCGTGTGCACCGAGCCGTCCGTGACGTTCTTCCAGGTCACGCCGCCGTCGGTCGTCTTCCACACCCCGCCGCCCGTGCCGCCGAAGTAGAACGTCCTCGGCCGGCCCCGGACCCCGGAGACCGCCGCCGAGCGACCGCCCCGGTAGGGGCCGATGCTTCGCCACTTCAGCGCCTTGTACAAGAGGCTGTCGACCGGTCCCGAGGCGGAGCCGGTGCGCTGTTGCGCCGCGAGGGGTCCTGGCGCCGCCGCGAACAGGGTTGCGACCAGCAGCGACAGGGAGAGCGATGCGGCGCGCGCCGGACCGGCGACCCCGGCGATACGTGCGTCGCGGCGGCGTTCGAGTGCAGTCGGCACGGCTGACCTCCTGTGCAAGCAGCAGCGTGGCTGGGAAGAGGCGGGAATTGTCGGACGCGGTGCTGTCTGGCACAAGACCGGGGGATGCCGAGCCGTTCGCCGCCGCGGCCGGGCCTCCCGCGGCAGGCCGAGATCGAGCCTCCGGAACCGGGCGGGCCCGTCGGTCGTTGGCTCGACGTGCCCGCGCCCGGTCGTCTTGCCAGCCGGGGGTTTCGGGCCGCAGAATCCACGGTCCCCTTTGCCCATCCCTCAGCCGGAGAACCCGTATGCACCGCTTCCGACTCTGCGGCCTGGCCGCGCTGCTCCTCCCGGGCGCGCTCGTCGCCCAGCAATCCAGTATGTCGAGCTCCTCCATGTCGGCCCGGCCGACCGCCGATGCGGCGGCCCGCATGAGCAAGCACTTCGGACAGCTCCTCACCGCCGCGGCGGACGAGGTCCCGGCCGACAAGCTGTCCTACAAGCCCACCGACGCGCAGATGACCTTCGGGCAGATCTGGGCCCACCTCGCCGAGGCCAACCGCGGCATCTGCGGCGCGATCGGTGGCATGAAGGCGCCCGACACGCCCGAACGGAAGGGCACGGAGGACAAGGACACGCTCGTCAAGGAGCTCAAGGACTCCTTCGCCTTCTGCGACAAGACCCTCGCCGCGACCGACGACAGCAAGCTGGCCGACACGGTGGACATGGGCTTCATGAAGGGGACGCGGGCCATGGCCATGTTCATCTACGTGGAGGACCTGTCCGACCACTACAGTCAGGTGGCCAACTACATGCGCCTGAACGGCATGCTGCCGCCCAGCGCCCGCCGCCGGGGCGGAGAGTAGTCGGGCCGCTCTCCGGGTCCGCGCGCCGCCGGCTCCCCTGCGGAGCCGGTGGCCGCGCTCCTCTCGTCCGACACGCGGGCGGTCGCGGACCTCGTGCTCGCCCCGATCGGTCCGCCGCGCCGGCCTCGCCGCTCCCGGCCCGGCCGTAAGGTCCTTCCCTACAGGCGCACTCCGAGACTCCCCACCGCGGACAGAGGGCCGCGCCCGACAGACGCTCCCCCCCGCGCGCGGCTACCGTGCAGGCGTTGAGACCCGATTTCAATCACCCGAGTCCGGCGCAGGGGAGGAAGATGACGCTCGGCGACCTCCGGTCCATGGCGCGCACGGCCGTCGCTGGACGGGAGGGCTGCCCCATGTGCCCGCCATCGACACCGGAGGTCGAGACGTACGACGGACGGCTCGCCGATGTCGTCGCGGCGGGTACCGGCGGCGCGGCGGCCGCGAGCCTGCGGGACGGGACGCCATGGCGAATCGCGCTGGTCGGCTCCCCCAACGTCGGTAAGAGCACGCTCTTCCACCGCCTGACCGGGCACTACGTCACCGTCTCCAACTATCCCCGCACGTCCGTCGAGGTCACGCACGGGCAGGGCTCGCTGGGAGGCCACTCCGTGCGCGTCGTGGACACGCCGGGTCTCTACTCCCTCCTCGCCACGACCGAAGAGGAGGCGGTAGCGCGCCGGCTCGTGCTGGAGGAAGGGATCGACGTCCTCGTGCACGTGGTGGAGGCCCGATGCCTGGGACGCGCCCTGCCGCTCACTCTCGAGCTCATGGAGCTCGGACGTCCCCTGGTCCTGGCGCTCAACATGATGGACGAGTTGGGGCCGGCCGGCCTCGCGCTGGATGCCGGCCTGCTCGCGGCGCGGCTCGGTGTCGATGTGGTCCCGATCGTCGCGGTACGCGGCGCGGGTCTCGAGACCCTGAAAGCGGCGATGCTGCGGGCGGCGGCATCGGGCCGCGCGCCCGAGATCCCGGCGCGTCGCCGCGACCTGGAGGCGGCCGTCCGGGAGGTCGAGGCGACCCTCGCGGGGCGCTACACGGTGTCGTCGCGGCCCGTGGCTTCACTCCTGCTGCAGGAGGACGCGGAGGTGGAGAGGCTCGTCCGGAGCCTCGAGCCCGACGCGGGTCGCCGCGCTTTCGAGGCCGCGCGCCGGGCCCGGTCCGAGCTCGGCGGACCGGCGGCCTACACGTCGGCCGTGGCGCGGCGGCAGGCGGCCTGCCGGCTCCTCGAGGGCGTCCTGGCCGCCGACGGTCGAAGCCGGGCGCGCCTGGGCGAGCGGCTCGGCCGCTGGCTGGCCCGGCCGCTCCCCGGGATCCCGATCCTCCTCCTGGTGCTGTGGCTCGGGCTGTACGAGTTCGTCGGCCGCTTCGGGGCCGGCACGCTGGTGAATTGGATCGAGGGCTCCCTCTTCCTGGGGCGCATCAATCCTTTCCTGGAGAAGCTGTTCCTGGGCATCCCATGGCCGGCGGTGCGGGACCTGTGGGTGGGCGACTACGGGCTCCTGACCCTGGGTGTGCGCTACGCCGTGGCCATCATCCTCCCGATCGTCGGCACCTTCTTCCTGTTCTTCGCCGTCCTCGAGGACAGCGGGTACCTGCCGCGGCTGGCGCTCCTGGTGGACAGGGTGTTCAAGCGGCTCGGACTGAACGGCCGGGCCGTGATCCCCATCGTCCTCGGCTTCGCCTGCGACACGATGGCCACCATGGTGACTCGAACACTGGAGACGAAGAGGGAGCGGGTCCTGGCCACCGTGCTCCTGGCTCTCGCCATCCCGTGCTCGGCGCAGCTCGGCGTGATCCTGGCCATCCTCTCCGGCCAGCCGGCCGCGCTCGGCATCTGGGTGGCGGTGATGGTGGGCTCGTTCGTCCTCATCGGCGCGGTGGGAGCGCGCGTGGTGCCGGGCCGCTCGGGTGCCTTCCACATGGAGCTCCCTCCACTCCGGCTGCCGCGGGCCGGCAACGTGGCCCGGAAGACGATGGCGCGCGTCCAGTGGTACTTCCTCGAGGTGATCCCGCTCTTCCTGCTGGCGAGCGTGCTCCTGTGGGCGGGGGAGCTGACCGGGATGCTGGACCGGGCCATGGCGGGGCTGCGACCGGTGGTGGGAGCCCTGGGTCTCCCGCCGCGGGCGGCCTCGGTCTTCCTGCTCGGCTTCTTCCGGCGGGATTACGGCGCCGCGGGCCTGTACGAGCTCCAGCGGACCGGAGCGCTGGATCCGATCGGGATCGTGGTGGCGGCGGTGACGCTCACCCTGTTCGTTCCGTGCGTCGCGCAGTTCCTGATGATGTGGAAGGAGAGAGGGCCGAGGGTGGCCTCCGGGGTGTTCGCCTTCGCCGTGACGTTCGCCTTCGGCGTCGGCTGGGCCCTCAACCTGGCGCTCAGGGGGATCGGGCTGTGAGCGCGCCGGTGCTCGCGGTCGTGGGCGGGCGCGCCGCCGGGTCGGCGCCGGAGAGATCTCGTCACGTGCGTTGCGGCCTGTGCGGGCAGACGTTCCGGGAGGACCGGGGTCAGCCGGCGTGCCAGGGGTGCCCGCTCGTCCGGACCTGCCGCTACATCCGCTGCCCGCACTGCGGCTTCGAGAATCCCGTGATGCCGGGCTGGCTGGACTCCGGGCCCACGCTCCCCGGTCGCGCTTCGGCCGGTGACCGTCCCGACCTGTTCGACCGTCTGCTGCAGGCCCTGGGCCGGCTGCGGCGCGTCACACCACCGCTTCGGTCGTACCTGGGGCGCCTGGCGGTCCTGGGGCGTGGCGAGCGGCCCGGCCAGCGCGGCGGCGCCCCGACCCCGGGGAGCGGCGCGCGGATCGAGCGGCGAAGTCGCCGACGGCGCGACCCGGTCCGGCTCAAGCTCCTCGGGCGCGAGACGCAGGCGGTTCCGGCCGGGGGCATGGAGGGGTCGCCTCTGCTCTTGACCGACCTCGCGCCCGGGCAGGAAGGGACGGTCGTCTCCCTGGACGACCCCGCGAGCCTGGAGGGCAGGGCCCTGGCCGGTCTCGGCCTCCTGCCGGGAGCCGCCGTCCGGGCCGTGCAGCGCTACCCGGCTTGGATCGTCCGCGTGGACTACGCCGAGGTCGCCCTCGATGACGGATTGGCTTCCCGGGTTCGGATCGAGCGCTCCGGCGCCTGACTCGATCCCGCGCGACGGCCCGGGTCGAGGGCGACGAGGTCCTCCGGGACGCGGCCCCGCGGCTCGCCTTGACACCGGCGGCCCGCGCGCCCGAATAGTCGGTACGGAACCCGCGGGAGGGCCCGGCGGGGTTAGGCTGCGCTCACCGGGAGAGGCGCTCGAGACCGAGGTGGACACTCCGGTCGGATCCCAACCAGACGAGCCGACGCGCGCCCGGGCCCGGGTGGAGGGCTTCGTGCAGGGCGTCGGATTCCGGCCCTACGTGTACCACCTGGCGCACGAGCTCGGACTCACCGGCTTCGTTCTCAACGACACGCGCGGCGTGCTGGTCGAGGTGGAGGGGAGCCGGGCGGCGGTGCGGAGATTCCTGACCCGCCTCCCGCTCGAGGCTCCGCCGCTGGCCGACGTGCGCCGGATCGAGGCCGAGGAGGTGGCGACCTCGGGCGAGGCGGCGTTCCGTATCGTCGAGAGCGAGGCCGGAGGGCGGGCGACCGCCCTCGTCTCCCCCGACGCGGCCACCTGCGGCGCGTGCCTGGTCGAGCTGTTCGATCCGGCGGATCGACGCTTCCGCTATCCCTTCATCAACTGCACCCACTGCGGCCCCCGTTTCACGATCGTGCGGTCCATACCGTACGACCGCCCCAACACGACCATGGCCGGCTTCGGGATGTGCGACGCGTGCCGCGCCGAGTACGAGGATCCCCTGGACCGGCGCTTCCACGCCCAGCCCAACGCCTGCCCCGTATGCGGGCCGCGGGTCCAGCTTCGGGACGCCGCGGGTGGGCCCGTCGGCTCGGGCGAGGCCCGCGATCCGGTGGAGGCCGCGGCGCGGGCCCTCGTCTCGGGGGCCATCGTGGCGGTCAAGGGACTGGGCGGATTCCACCTGGCATGCCGGGCGGACGATCCGGTGGCGGTGGCCACGCTCCGCTCCAGGAAGCACCGCGAGGACAAGCCTTTCGCCCTCATGGCGGCGGATGTCGAGCGTGCCCGCGGCCTGGTGGAACTGGGGGACGAGGAGGAGCGGCTCCTGGTCTCCCGCCAGCGGCCCATCGTGCTGGCGCGCAGGAATCCCGACGCGGCCGTCGCCCGGGCCGTCGCGCCGGGACACCGCGACCTCGGCGTCATGCTCCCCTACTCGCCCCTCCACCACCTCCTCCTCGCCGACACGGGTCTCGTGCTGGTGATGACGAGCGGCAACGTCTCCGACGAGCCGATCGCGTACGAGAACGAGGAGGCGATGGACCGCCTGGGCGGGATCGCCGACCTCTTCCTCCTGCACGATCGGCCGATCGAGACGCGGACCGACGACTCGGTGGTCCGGGTGGTGGAGGTGGCCGGCGAGCGCCGCCCGCTGGTTCTGCGGCGCTCGCGCGGCTACGTACCCGCGCCGGTGGACCTCCCCGGGTTGCCGGAGGAGGAAGGCCCCGTGGTCCTCGCGTGCGGAGCCCACCTCAAGAACACCTTCTGCCTGGCCGCGGGACGGCGGGCGTGGCCGGGCCCCCACATCGGCGATCTCGAGAACTGGGAGACATTTCTCTCCTACGAGGGCGGGATCGACCACCTGGAGCGTCTGCTGGAGCTGGAGCCCGGGCTCCTGGCCCACGACCTCCATCCAGAATACCTGTCCACCCGGTACGCCCTCGAGCACGCCGAGGGGCGTCCCACGGAGGGGATCCAGCATCACCACGCCCACCTGGCCGCGTGCCTGGCCGAGCACGGCGAACCGGGTCCCGCGCTCGGCGTGATCTACGACGGAACCGGCTACGGTCTCGATGGAACCGTGTGGGGGGGAGAGCTCCTCGTCGGCGACCTGACCGAGTTCCGCCGGGTGGGGCACCTGTGGCGGGTGCGTCTTCCGGGCGGGGAGGCCGCCGTGCGTGAGCCCTGGCGGATGGCCTGCGCCTGGCTCGTGGCGCTGGAGAGCGAGGACGGAGAGGCCCCGACCGTGCCACGGGCCCTGGCGAGGGAGGTGGATCCGGCCCGCTGGCGCATGGTGGCGCGACTGGCCCGCGAGGGTCTCGCCTCTCCGGTGACGAGCAGCGCCGGCCGCCTCTTCGATGCCGTCGCGGCGTTGTGCGGCCTGCGCTCGCGCGTGACCTACGAGGGGCAGGCCGCCATCGAGCTGGAGATGGTCGCCGATCCCGAAACCGAGGGAGCCTATCCGCTCCCGCTCGTCGACACGGACACGCCCGGACCCGTGGATTCGGGGGAGATCCCGGGGCCGGAGTCGAAGGAGGCGCCCGTGGTCCTGGACGCCCGGGCGCTGGTCCGGGCCGTCCTCGCCGACCTGGAGGCCGGCGTGTCGGCAGCGACCATCTCGACGCGCTTCCACCGGGGTCTGGCCGACGGGTCGGCGCGCGTCGCGGCGGAGCTGGCCCGGCAGCACGGCGTGGACCGGGTGGTGCTCTCGGGAGGCGTCTTCCAGAACGTGCTGCTCCTGGAGCGCATGGCCGGCCGGCTCTCCGAGGCCGGCCTCCGGGTCCTGGTTCCGACCCGGGTCCCGCCCAACGACGGCGGCATCTCCCTCGGGCAGGCCGCGTGCGCCCTCGCGCGGCGGGAGACCTGAATGCCCGGCATCGATGGATGGCTGGCGGGTCTGGGACACGGTGGCGCCGGGATGGCCCTCGTCGCGGCCGTGCTCCTGGGACTTCGGCACGCCACCGATCCCGACCACCTGGCCGCCGTCTCGACCCTGGTCATGGCCGAGGAGGGCGCCGGGGCGGGAGGGGCTCGCCGGGGCAGGCGTCGCGCGGGCCTGCTCGGCCTCTCCTGGGGACTCGGCCATGCCACCACCCTCTTCCTGGTCGGTCTGCCCGTCGTGCTCCTCGGCCGGAACCTGCCCGGCTGGGTCCAGCGCGGCGCGGAGATCGCGATCGGCCTCGTGATCGTGCTCCTGGCGGGCCGCCTGCTGGTGCGCTGGCGACGGGGACATCTCCACTCCCATCCGCACGCGCACGAAGGTCTGCGCCACACGCATCCGCACTTCCACGACCCGTTCCACGCGCATGGTGAGGACCCGGGGACGCACCCGGCCCACCGACACCGACACCTCGAGTCCATGGGCCGCTCGCCCGGTGCGGCCTACGGCATCGGCCTCCTGCACGGTGTGGGCGGCTCGGCGGCCGCCGGGGTCCTCCTGGTGGCGGCCACGCCGAACCCCGCGCGGGCCGCCCTCGCGCTGACGCTGTTCGCCGGCGGGACCGCCGTCTCCATGGCGTGTCTCTCTTCCATGTTCGGCGGCATGCTGACCCACCACCGGGTGGCCCGGCACCTGGCCTGGGTGATGCCGACTCTGGGCGTGGTCAGCCTGACGTTCGGGGTCTGGTACACGCTGGTCGCCTGGTGACGCGGTGAGCGCGGCGACCGCCAGGGCCGCTGTCCAGGCGTAGCGCAAGCCGGTGGAGTCGACGGCCGGCCGACCCGGCGGTTGGACGACCGGCGGGCGCGCCACGGAACGATCCCTGCTCGGCGGAGCATAAAGGACCGTGCGGTCGGTGACGGCCGCTCCATCTCGCGACCTACAGGGAGCGCACGACATGCCGCAGGCCAAGACCGGCGATACGGTGACGGTGCAGTACACCGGCTCGCTCGCCGATGGGACCGTGTTCGACAGCTCGCAGAACCGAGAGCCGCTGACTTTCACGATCGGAAGCGGGGACCTCATTCCCGGCTTCGAGGAAGCCGTGGTGGGCATGGAGCCGGGCCAGACCCTAGAGACCACCCTCGCACCGGAGTCCGCCTACGGCCCGAGGTCGGACGACCTGGTGTTCGAGGTCGAACGCGGGGACCTTCCGGAGGAGGTCGACCCCGAGGTGGGCGACCGTCTCGAGGCCCGCGACCCGTCCGGCAAGAAGTTCCCGGTCTCGGTGGCCGCGGTCGATGGTGACCGGGTGACGCTGGACGCGAACCATCCGCTGGCCGGGCGAGATCTCACCTTCGAGATCGAGCTCGTTTCCATCGATTGAGGTCTTGCGGTCCGTCGTCCCGCCCGGAAAGGCAGGACAGGCGCGGGGCGGCGGTCCCTCTCCTCGTGCGCTGCGGCGAGCGCCAGCCGGGCTCCGTCGAGAGACCCCGATCGGGTGCCGCATTGACGCCCCGACCCCGGCACCGCACCTTCCTGCCCATGAGTGGACCTCTCCAGGTGGCCGACGCGCGGCACGACAAGGTGCGGCGGCGCTCCGGCCGGGCGGTGTGGGCATGAACCGCGTCCCGCAAGGGACGAAGGGTTGCGTTCCGTCCGGAATCTCCTACGCCTCGCTGCTTCCCATCATTCGGTTCTACCACTGACATCTCGGGGGACGGTGACGTCGGCGCCCCCCTCTACGCACTCTTCCTGTGGGCTCGTGCGCACGAGACCGGATGTGCACGGCCTCCGGCTCCGCCGCGTCGTGGGGAGCCCTTCACGTGGCGTCGTGCCCCCGCGCGCCGCACGAACGGTCCTTCCGGGGGATGGGGTGTGATCGGTATGCGCCGACTTCGAATCGGGATCCTCGATCTGGTGACCAAGGCGCCCACCCGCTCGCTGTACGCGAGGATCAACCACGCCAACCTGGCCAGCATCATGCCGCAGGCGCTGGGGGTGTGGTGCGAGCGGCTGGGTCACGACGTGCGCTACGTCTGCTACACCGGCTTCGAGGACCTCGCGTACGAGCTTCCGCCGGACATCGACGTCCTGTTCGTGGGGGCCTTCACACAGGCCGCGCAGCTGTCCTACGCCGTGAGCGCCCTGTTCCGGTCCCGGGGGGCCGTCACCGTGCTGGGCGGGCCGCATGCTCGCTGCTATCCGGCCGACGCGGCCCGCTACTTCGATTACGTGCTCGGGTTCACGGACGAGGCGCTGATCGGCGATCTTCTCGGGGACTGCGGCCCGCACCGCCCGGTCGGGCGCCGGTTGAGCGCCGCGGCGCAGCCCGCGGTGCTACCGGGCGTGCGCGAACGCTGGAAGTTCATCGTCCCGACGCTGGCCAAGTCCCCGATTCAGCCCGTCGTACCGATGCTGGCCAGCCTCGGCTGCCCCTACACCTGCCCCTTCTGCATCGACTCGGTGGTCGACTTCCAGCCGGTGCCGCAGGAGCAGATCCGCGAGGACCTCGCCTTCCTGGGCCGGGAGCGGCCCGACGTGTGGGTGGGCTGGCACGACCCGAACTTCGGGGTCCGCTTCGACGAGCTGCTGGATTCGATCGAGGAGGGCACCAGGGAGCAGCCGCTGTCCTTCGTGGCCGAGAGCAGCCTGTCCCTGCTGTCCAGGCCACGCCTGGAGAGGCTCCGGGACGCGGGCTTCAAGGCCATGCTTCCCGGGGTCGAGTCGTGGTTCTCCCTCGGGAACAAGGCGCGCACGCGCAACACGACGGGGATGAAAAAGGTCGAGAGGATCTCCGACCAGGTGAACCAGATCCTGGAGTTCATTCCCTACGTACAGACGAACTTCGTGCTGGGTCTGGACGTCGACGAGGGTCCCGAGCCGTTCGAGCTCACCAAGCGCTTCCTGGAGCGCACGCCCGGCGCCTTCCCCGGTTACTCGCTCCTGTCGGCCTTCGGCCGTGCGGCGCCGCTCAATCTGGATCTCCAGCGCGAAGGGCGGGTGTTGCCGTTCCCCTTCCACTTCCTGAACAACAACCACGCGATGAACGTGCGGCCCAAGAACTACGGTTGGACCGAGTTCTACGACCGGGTCATCGACCTCACCGAGTACTCCTTCTCGCCCCGCATGATCTTCCGGAGGGCGCGGGGCACGCCGTTCGGTTTCGCGACCTGGTTCAACGTGGTGCGGGCGGTCTCCTCGGAGGGGAAGGGGAGGATCCGCTACTTTAGGGATCTCCGGCGGCGTCTGGACGAGGACCGCCCGCTGCGACGGTTCTTCGAGGGGGAGACGAACCGGGTTCCGTCCTTCTACGAGGACCGTGTGCGCTCGGACCTCGGCGTGTTCTGGGACTGGCTGCCCAGGGGCGCCCTGTCGCACGATGCGAACGCCTTCCTGAATGAATCGACCGGGGCGGTGGCGGTGGCCTGAGACGAGCGGCGGCGGCCGACGGCCGTGAGCCGCCGTGCTGGCGGGCGGCTGGCCGCCGCCGGACTCCTCGCGGCCGCCACGGTCGCCATGGCGGGCTGTGCGGGCGACATCGTCGCACCGAACGGCTCGCCGGAGTCCCCGCCGGTGCCGGGCCCGACGCCGGCGCCCAGCTCGTCCACGGGCAGCCTCCGCATCGTGACCTCGACCTCGGGCGCGGCTCCCGATCCCGACGGCTATTCCACCGTCCTCGATGGCGGCGCCGCGCACGCCATCGGTGCGAACGACACCCTCGTCCTCACCGACATCGAGTCGGGCGAGCACTCGGTGGCCCTGGAGGACCTGGCCGCCAACTGCTCGGCGACCTCGGACGACCCGCTCACGGTCACGGTGGCCGGGGGCGACACGACCGATGCCGGCTTCCAGGTAGCGTGTCCGGCCTCCCCGGCGGGCGACGCGCGGCTCTCCGACCGGATCCTGTTCACCAGCGACCGCGATGGGAACGCCGAGATCTACGCGATGGCGGCCGACGGCACGGACCCGGTGCGGCTCACCCGGAGCGGCGGAGCGGACTTCGCCGCCCGCCCCTCGCCCGACGGGCGCAGGGTGGTCTTCCAGTCGGATCGGGACGGGAACATGGAGATCTACGTGATGAACGCGGACGGCTCCGGCACCCGGAGGCTCACCGACGACCGGGGCACCGACGAGCTCCCCGCCTGGTCTCCGGACGGGACCCGGATCGTGTTCGACAGCGATCGCAGCGGGAACCGGGAGCTGTACGTGATGGAGGCGGACGGATCGAAGGTGACCAGGATCACGCACACCCCGGGCAGGGACCAGTGCGCCGCCTGGTCGCCGGATGGCACGCGCATCGCCTTCTGCAGCGACCGCGACGGTGACTACGAGATCTACACCGTGCGGCCGGATGGAGGCGGTCTCGTGCAGCTCACGCACGACCACGCGCTGGATGCCTACCCGGTCTACTCTCCCGACGGAGCCAGGATCGCGTTCACCAGCGATCGCGGCGGGATCGACAACGAGATCTGGGTCATGGACGCGGACGGGTCCTCGCCGCGCCAGCTCACCGACAACCTGTTCAACGACGAGTACCCGACCTGGTCGCCCGACGGCTCGAAGATCGCCTACTTCGGAGACTTCGGAGGGAGCAACGACATCTACGTCGTCGACGCGGAGGGCGGCGAGCCGGTGAACCTCACCGGGACTCCGTCCAGCGAGACCTTCCCATCCTGGGCGGGGCGCTGACAGGGGTCCGAGTCGGCCCCGCGCCGCGGCCGATCCGGGCCAGCAGCGCCCCCGGTGGCCCGCCCAGCAGAGTCCGGTAGCTGCGCCTCCCCTCGAACACGTCCGCCAGGGACTCGGCGAGGCCGGCCCCCCAGCGACGGACCACGACATCGCGGAGCCACGCGGGTCCGTAGAACAGACGCGCCAGCGCTCGAGAGACGCGTAGCTCGGTCAGGACTTCGTGGGCGAGAAGCCGTTCGTAGCGGACCTCGGCCTTTCCGGGAGCGAGCCGGGTCTCCACCAGCGCCTTCGCCGCGAGCCGGCCGCTGAGGACGGCGTGACTGATGCCCTCGGCCGTCACCGGATCGGCCAGGCCCGCCGCGTCGCCCGCGAGGAGGACCCGGTGCTCCGCCAACCGTCCCCGGCGGGGATGGAGCGGAATGACGTAGCCGTGCCGCTCGTCGTCGACGGGCCGGGGCAGCTCCAGGTGGTCGTAGTAGCGGTCCAGGGTGGCCGGTAGCCGCACGGGGCCGCGCCGCATGCTGAGCACGCCCACGGAGAGGTGCTCACCCTTCGGGAACACCCAACCGTACCCGTGCGCCACGGCGCCGAAATCGAAGCGCGCCCGGAGGCCCAGGCGGCCGCGGGTCCCGGCGTCCATCCTCACCTCCGCCTCCAGCGCCGGCACCAGGTGGCGGCCGTCCTCGAACCCCAGCATTCCCGCCACCCGGCCGGTGGCGCCATCGGCCGCGACCAGGTAGCGCGCGCGGAGCTGGCCGCGGCTCGTCGAGAGCCTCAGCCTTTCCCCCTCACGCACGACCGACCGCACCGCGCAGGGCGACACGAGCTCGGCGCCCGCCTCGGCTGCGGCCCTGGCGAGCCGGTGGTCCAGGCGGTCCCGCATGGCCATGGCGACCAGGGGGGTCGGTCGGGAGACCGTGATCGCCTCCCCGGAGGCGTGCAGCTCGGCTTCGAAGCACTCGCGCTCGACGACTCCGGCGACCGCGGGGGGCATGGCCCGGAGCGCCCGCCCCACCAGTCCCCCGCCGCAGGTCTTGTAGCGGGGCAGCGTCTCGCGCTCCAGGAGCGCCACGTGGAGCCCCGCGAGCGCGAGGTCACGGGCCGCGCAGGAGCCCGCCGGTCCCGCTCCCACGATGGCGACGTCCACGCTCTGGTGTCTCATGGCGACCTGATGTTGCGTTTCCGATCCCTTCGACTCAAGCGGTCGTGCGATGGGCGCCGCGAGTCGATCGCTCGGGCGGGGGTCGGATCGCTGGCGTCCGGAGCGCGGGAGCCGCATGATGGGCAGCCTGCGTGACGGACCGGGCTCAGGGCGAGCGATGTCGCCGTGCTCCCGGTGCACCTCGAGGAGGGAGACGATGATCAGGAAGCCCCTTCGCGTCTTCGCCGTCGGCGCCGCACTGGTGCTCGTCGCGGCCTGCCAGTCCGGTCAGGATTCCGGAAGCGGGTCCATGGACGGCGCTACCGCGGCCGCGGCGGATACGGGCCCGGTGTTCGACGTGTCCGAGCTGGACACGACGATCGACCCCTGCACCGACTTCAACCGCTTCGTGAATTCCAAGTGGCTGGCCGCCAATCCGATCCCGCCCGACAAGACCAGCTGGGGCGCGTTCAACGCCCTGGCCGAGAAGAGCCTGGACGAGCAGCACCAGATCGTCGAGGCGGCCGAGAAGAAGGCCGACGACGCGGCGTCGGGCTCGATCGAGCAGAAGATCGGCTGGCTCTTCCGATCCGGGATGGATTCGGCCGCCATCGACGCGGCCGGCGACGACCCGATCAAGCCGGCGCTGGCCTCCATCGAAGCCCTGAAGACGCCCGATGACGTGGCCGGCTGGCTGGACCGTGCGGCCGCCGAGGGCCAGGGCCAGGTGTTCAGGTTCGGAGCGCGGGCGGACTACCACGACGCCAGCACCCAGATCGCCTACACGTTCCAGGGAGGCCTGGGTCTCCCCACGCCGGACTACTACACGAAGCCGGAGTACAAGGACCTCCGGGACGCCTACGTGAATCACGTGGCGAAGATGTTCGAGCTCACCGGCGTCCCCGCCGACGAGGCGACCAGGCGGGCCGACCGGGTGATGGACCTCGAGACCGCGCTCGCCGGCTACTCGCTCTCGCGGGTCGAGCTGCGCAAGCCCGAGAACCAGTATCACTTCGTCTCCGTGGCCGAGGCCGACGAGGTCACGCCGCACTTCGACTGGAACCGCTTCTTCCAGGCACAGGGCGTCCAGGTCGGGAAGGGGTTCTCGCTCTCCCAGCCGAAGTTCTTCGCCGGCTTCGACAGTCTGCTCGCGCACGCGCCGGTGGAGGAGTGGAAGGCCTATCTGGCCTTCCACACCATCGACCGCGCCGCACCTTTCCTCTCGTCCCCGTTCGAGAAGGAGGACTTCGCCTTCGGCGGCACCGCCCTGCGGGGCCAGCCCCAGCAGAGCGAGCGCTGGAAGAGGGTGCTGGGAAGCGTGAACCGCTCCATGGGTCAAGCGCTCGGGCAGATGTACGTGAAGCGCTACTTCCCGCCCGAGGCCAAGGCGCGGGCGCAGGAGCTGGTGACGAACGTGCGCGATGCCCTCAAGGCGCGCATCGAGAACCTGGACTGGATGAGCGAGGCGACCAAGAAGCGGGCGCTCGACAAGTGGCAGAAGTTCCTTCCCAAGATCGGCTACCCGGACCAGTGGCGGGACTGGTCGGGGCTCCAGATCACGCCCAACCACTACTACGCCAACGTGATGGCGGCGGCGAGGTTCAACCACGAGTACGACATCCGGAAGATCGGGCAGCCGACCGACCGGCGCGAGTGGGGCATGACGCCGCAGACCGTGAACGCCTACTACAGCCCCACCGAGAACACGATCAACTTCCCGGCCGCCATCCTGCAGCCGCCCTTCTTCTACGCGAAGGGTGATGACGCCATCAACTACGGCGGCATCGGGGCGGTGATCGGCCACGAGTCGAGCCACGGATTCGACGACCAGGGGAGCCAGTTCGACGGGGACGGCAACAACGAGAACTGGTGGACGGCGGCCGACCGGAAGAAGTTCGACGAGCGCACGGCCGTCCTGGTGAAGCAGTTCGACGAGTACGCACCCCTGGCCGACCATCCCGACAAGCACGTGAACGGTCAGCTCACGCTGGGCGAGAACATCGCCGACCTGGCGGGGCTCAACGTCGCCTACGACGCGCTCCAGAAGGTGCTGAGCGAGCACCCGGACGAGGCCTCCAGCAAGATCGGCGGCTATACCGAGGATCAGCGCTTCTTCCTGAACTGGGGTCGCGTGTGGCGGGGCGCGATACGAGAGAAGGCCCAACTGGTGCGTCTCAACGTGGATCCCCACGCGCCGGCGAAGTTCCGGGCCATCGGGGCGCCGTCCAACATGCCGGCCTTCGCCCAGGCGTTCTCGTGCAAGGCCGGCGACCCCATGGTCCGCTCCGGGAACCGGCAGGTGAGGATCTGGTGAGCCGTCGGAGCTGAGCGGGACCTTCAGCCGTCTCGTCCTCCCCGGGGCGCGATCGGAGCACCGGCACCGAGGAGAGGATGGAGAGCGAGATCCGGATCCGGCACCACGTCGTCGAGCGCCACGCGCGGTACGCCCTCCTCGGGGACGAGGGGACGCCCGGAGAGGTGTGGTTCGGGCTCCACGGCTACGGGCAGCTGGCACACCGGTTCGCTCGCTACCTGCGGCCGCTGGACGACGGGTCGCGGCTCCTGGTCGCGCCGGAAGGGCTCCATCGGTACTACCTGGACCACGAGGCGCGGAAGGTGGGAGCGACCTGGATGACCAGCGAGGACCGCCTCACCGACATCGACGACTACGTTGCGTGGCTCGATCGCCTGTACGCCACGGTCCTCCGCGGCGGTCGGGAAGGCGTCCGATCGGTGGCTCTGGGATTCTCCCAGGGCGTTCACACCCTGTCACGCTGGCTCGCCTTCGGGGAGGCCCGGCTCGACGTGGCGATCGTGTGGGGGGCGAGCCTGCCGCCGGACCTCGAGCTCGAGGCACACGCGGAGCGGCTGGCCCGGACGCGCTGGTTCCTGGTCGCCGGTGACGAGGATCCCGTGTTCCCGGAGGCGGCCGTGGCCGCTACCGCGGAGCGGCTCCGGTCGGCGGGGATCCCGCTGCGAACGCTGACGTACGCCGGCGGCCACCGCCTGGACCGGGACACGCTTCAAACCCTGTCCGTCGAGATCGCCTCCGACGTCTCCTGAGTCGTCGCAGCGTCTCGCTCCGGCGAGCCCGTAGCCCGGCCGCCGGTCGCCTCCGTTCGCGTGCGGAACGCACCGAGCGAGACGCGGTCCATGAGCCGCTCCCCCTCCGGGAGCAGGAGGCCGGCCGAGCGCGAGGGCTCCAGGATCAGCCGTGCCGTCTCGATCAGGGACAGGCAGACCACGAACAGGATGGGTCCGATGAGCACGCCGGCCCCGCCGAACACCACGATCGCTCCCAGCACGCTGAAGAAGACGATGAGCGGATGGAGCTGGGCCCGGTCGCTCACGACGACCGCCCGGATGAGGTTGTCGATCGTGCCGATGACCAGGAGGCCGAACAGCAGGAGAGCCACGCCGCGTGCGACCTGTCCGTGCACGAGGAGCAGGATGCCGGCCGGGACCCACACCAGCGGGGCTCCGAGCACCGGGAGGAGCGACAGGACGGCCGACACGGTTCCCCACAGGACGGCGGCGGGCAGGCCCACCGCCCAGAAGGCCACTCCCACCAGCGCGCCCTGCGCCATCGCCACGGCGACGTTGCCGTACATGGTGGCGAAGGTCACCTCGCGTGCCCGCTCGACCAGTCGGGCGGTGTAGCCCGGCTCCAGGGGCAGGAGCCAGCGTACCAGCGCGACCAGGCTCTCTCCGTCGCGGAGCATGAAGAACAGCGTGAACAGGGCGGCGCCCCCCTGGAGGAGCCAGCCCCCGAGGCCCGAGACGAACCCGACCGTGCGCCGCGCCACCAGGCTGGGAAGCTCCTGGAGCTGTCGGCCGATCTCGGCCGACACGCGCGCCGGGTCCAACCCGAGCGAACCCGCGACTTCGACGGCCCAGCGGCGCAGGTCCCCTCCCGGTCCCAGCCGCCCCGCGAGCTCCCCGGTCAGCCGCTCGATGTTGGCGTGGACGTCCCCGGCGAGCGCGATGGACAACGCCACGAGGGGCAGGAGGATGAGGAAGAAGAGGATCGTCGTCCCCAGGAAGGCGGCCACATTCGGATCACGGACTCGGACCAGGAGCCACCGGTAGCCGGGGTAGGCCAGGGCGGCGATGGTGGCGCTGGTGACGATGGCGGCCAGGAAGGGCCACAACAGCATCCCGATCAAGACGCTCGCCGACACCCCCAACAGAAGCACCACCACCTCCCTCGCCCCGAGCACGACCTTCCGGTCGATGGGGCGGGGCGGCGCGCCACCCGTGGTGGGTACCGCTTCGGCTCGGGGTGCCGGGGGGTCGCTCACGTCGCGGGTCCTTCCCCACAGGGAGTCACAGCAGCTCCCCGGCAGCGCCGGGAGGCCGGGGGCGCCATAGTGAGATTCACGAAACCGCTTCTCCCAGGAGGCATGCCATGAGCACGCGAACGATGAAGGTCCGGGAGATCATGACGGCCGGCCCGAGCGCGGTGACGCCGGAGCAGACCGTCGGCCACGCCGCGCGCGTGATGCGGGAGCAGGACATCGGCGCCGTTCCCGTCGTGCAGGACTTCGACTCCGATAGACTGGTCGGCATCCTCACCGACCGGGACATCGCGATCCGACACGTGGCGGCCGGTCACGTTCGCGATTGCTCGGTCAGCGAGCACATGACGCCGCGTGAGAGCGCCGAGACCTTCGCCACGGTCCGGCCCGAGGATCACGTGGAGCTGGTCGTCGAGCTCATGCGCCGTCACGCGGTCCGCCGCATTCCGGTGGTGGAGGACAACGACGAGCATCTGGTCGGCATCGTCGCCCAGGCGGACATCGTCCGTTCCTACGGCGAGGTCGATCCCGAGGCCGTCGAAGACGCCCTGGCCAGCATCTCGGCCCCGTCTCACGAGCATTCCCTGGTGGAGACGGCGTCCTGACTCGATCCGGCCTCAGGCCGGAAGGCCGCTCCCGATCGGTCCGGTCTGACGCTTCAGGATTCGACCCACGTCGGACGCTTCCTCGACCAGGAGGTCCAGGACGTCGTCCATGGCCAGGATCCCCACCAACCGGTCCACCGCGTCGGTGATCACGAGCCGGCGCGTGCCGGCCGACGCCATCCGGGTCAGCGCTTCCTCGATGGTGGTGTCCGCTCCCGCCGTGGCCACCGGGGCGGTCATCACGTCCGCCACCTCCGTGACGTCCGGATCCAGGCTCCGTCCCACGCAGCGAAGCGCGATGTCGCGGTCCGTCAGGATGCCCATTGGAAACGCGTTCTCGTCCACCACGACCAGTGTTCCGACCCCCTGGCGACCCATCCGGATCGCCGCCTCCCGGACGGTCTCCCCGGGTCGCGCCGTAACCACGACGCGGCTGCAGATCCTTCCCGCGGACATGTTCGCCTCCCGCGTTCGAGACGGCCTCTTCCGGCCCGGGTCCGACCCGCGCCGACACTCCGGGAGTAAAACTACGCCCTCCGCCGAAGACGGTCTGTCCGGACATGCCGGCGACGCGCTGTGGGGGGGCGCCCGACAGGACGTGTGCCGGTCGGCGGCCATTGTCTGCCGGAGGCCGCCGGACTTAGCGTGAAACATGCGCGCACATCGGGTCCGGGGGATGCGCCCGGCCTCCCGGTTCGAAGAACGCCCCGTCGACCGGTCCTCTTTCGACAGCCTCCAGCGCCCATGGATGAGCATGGATATGAGCCCCCGCCCGACCGTGGCGCGGCCGTTGCCGACCGCGGGGCCTGCGACGCCCTCTGCGCGGTCGTGATGTACGTGGGCGTCGCCCGGGCCCACGAGTGGCTCCTCGCGGCGCGGAGAGGGGCGTGACCACGAAGGGCGGCACGCCCCGGGTCCTGGCCCTCGACCAGGGCACCACGTCCACGCGGGCCATGCTCTTCGACGGGGAGGGCCGGCCCGTGGGCATCGCCCGCCGCACCCTCCCGCAGTCGTATCCGGCCCCCGGCCGGGTCGAGCACGATGCCGAGCGGATCCGGGCCGATGCGGTCGACGTGTGCGCCGAGGTCCTGGAGCGCGCTGGTTCCGCGGCGGGGGACGTGGCCGCGATCGGGATCACCAACCAGCGAGAGACGACGCTTCTCTGGGACCGGCGCACCGGGCGGGCCCTCCACCCGGCGATCGTGTGGCAGGACCGGCGGACCGCGTCCCGCTGCGACGAGCTCCGCGAGCGCGGGGCCGAGGATCTCGTCCGCCGCAAGACGGGCCTCCTTTTGGATCCTTACTTCTCGGCCACCAAGCTCGCCTGGCTCCTGGACGAGATCGATGGGGCGCGGACCGCGGCACAGCGAGGGGATCTCGCCTTCGGAACGGTGGACAGCTGGCTGATCTGGCACCTGACCGGCGGACGGGTGCACGCCACCGACGCAACGAACGCTTCCCGCACCCTCCTGTTCGACATCCACTCGCAATCCTGGGACGAGGAGCTCCTGGATCTGTTCCGCGTCCCGAGGTCGGTTCTCCCGGAGGTGCGGGACTCCTCGGGATCCTTCGGGGTGACCGATCCGGGCCTCCTCGGCCGCGCCCTCCCCATCGCCGGAGTGGCGGGAGACCAGCAGGCCGCGACCTTCGGGCAGGCCGCCTGGCGATCCGGTCAGGCCAAGTGCACCTACGGGACCGGCGCCTTCCTCCTCCTGAACACGGCCGGCGAGGCCGTGACCTCCACGCGGCGGCTCCTCACGACGGTGGCGTGGCGGATCGACGGCCGGGTCCACTACGCCCTGGAGGGCAGCATCTTCAGCGCCGGGTCGGCGGTGGGGTGGCTCGAAGGGCTGGGGCTCCTGGACGATCCGGCGCGGAGCGCGGAGCTGGCGGCGCGTGCGCGCCCGGACGCCGAGGTCGTGCTGGTTCCCGCCTTCACGGGTCTCGGAGCGCCGTGGTGGGATCCGGATGCCCGCGGCGCGCTCGTCGGACTGGGCCGCGATACCGGGGCGCCGGAGGTGGCCCGCGCAGCGCTGGAGGCGGTCGCCTTCCAGACCCGGGACCTCCTGGAGGCAATGGAGGCGGATACCAGAGGGAGACCGTCCGTGCTGCGCGTTGATGGAGGCTTCTCCCGGAACGACCTGGCGATGCGCCTGGTGGCGGACCTGGCCGAGGTGCCGGTGGAACGCCCGGAGGTGACCGAGACGACCGCGCTCGGGGCGGCGTACCTGGCCGGGCTGGCGGTCGGCGTGTGGGGGAGCCTCGAGGAGCTCCAGGGGCAGTGGCGGATGGACCGGCGCTGGGAGCCCTCCATGCCGCCAGGGGAGCTGGCCCGGCGGCTGGAACGCTGGCGGGATGCCGTGGGTCGCGTGCTCACGCGTGCGGGGCGTCCGGGCCGGTCCGCCGGACAGGCTCGGCTCGCGGAAGGTGGGGAGACCGCCGATGCGGGAAGGACCGCGGGCCCGGACGAGGCCGAGGCCGCCGGCGGGAGCGGAACGCATGCCTGAGCCGACCGGCGCCCCCGAGCACCAGCGCACCTCGCGCTTCGCGCTGCGGGCCTTCGAGGCCCGTGCGCTCCCGTGGCTCGCCGATCGGCTGCCGGCCCGCGTGATGCCCGACCACCTCACGGTCCTCGGGGTGCTCGCCTCGATCTGGATCGCGTGCGCCTACATGCTCTCCAACCGGAGTCCGGGATGGCTGTGGGGGGCGAGCGCGGGCCTGGTCGTGCAGTGGCTCGGAGACAGCCTGGACGGGACGCTGGCCCGGCGCCGGGGCATCGAGCGCCCACGGTACGGATTCTACCTGGACCACCTGGTCGACGCCTTCTCGACGCTCGCCATCGGCCTCGGGCTCGGCCTCTCGCCCTACATGCTGCTGTCGGTGGGGCTGGCCATCGTGGTCGCCTACCACATGCTGTCCATCAACGTGTATCTGGAAACGTACGTGTACGGAGAGTTCAGCTTCGGCTACGCGTGGCTGGGGCCGACCGAGGCGCGCGTCGTGCTCATCGGCCTCAACACGCTGGCCCTCACCGTGGGTCCGCTGCCGTTCGGGGTGGCGGGGCGCGGAGCCACGGTGTTCGATGTGGCCGGGCTGGCGGCGGCCCTGGGCATGACCGGCCTCCTGGCGGCCCGCGTGGTCGCCAACCTGCGCCGCCTTGCCGGGCTCGAGCCGACCGGTGGGCGACCCCCGGGCCTGACCGGTGGGTAAGACCGGACCGGTGGGATCGGCGTCCGGTCGTTTACACGATGACGAGACGACGAGCGGGGACGGAGCGACACTCACGCGCTCGGAGGAGCCATGAAGGTCGTGGAGCTGAGGGTGGAGGGCATGAAGTGCCAGGGATGCGCCGACAGCGTCACCGGGGCGCTGGAGGGCGTCTCCGGGGTGGAGAGCGCGGACGTCTCGCTGGACGAGGGGCATGCCACGGTGCGAGCCGGCGACGAGGTCACCAGCGAGGCGCTGGTGCGGGCGGTCGACGCGGCCGGCTACGGGGCGTCCCCGGCGGCCTGAGTCCCGGACCACCGGACCGGCGGGCCGCCCGGCGCCCCGCCGGCGCACCTTGAGCCCGACGGCGCGATCCGCCACCTTGTCGGGCGCAGCGCACCGGATGCGCGGCGGCGCGGCCGCCGTCCGGCCGGATCCGGGCTTCCCGAGAATGCGAGACGACGTTCCATGACAGGCGGTCTGCTTCTCCTCCTGCTCCACGGCGAGATCCCCCCCGCGGTCTTCACCTGGCCCTCGTGGGACCTCCCGCCGAGCGTCGCGCTCGGCGTGCTCGCATGGCTGGGCGGCTACCTGTACGTCACCGGCCCACTCCGGCGGCGGCTGGGCGTGCCTCGGCCCGCCGACCAGACGGTGCGCACGTTCCGGTTCGTGTCCGGGCTGGTGGCGATGTTCCTGGCCCTCACCGGGCCGGTTCACGAGCTCAGCGACTATTTCCTGTTCAGCGCGCACATCGTGCAGGTCATGCTCATGACCATGATCATGCCGCCGCTCCTCATCACCGGGGTGCCCTCCTGGGTGGTGGAGAAGGCGCTCGAGTCGCGGCCCGTGGCGCTGGCGGCGCGCTTCCTCACGAAGCCCGGGATCGCAGCCACGCTCTTCCTGGTCACCCTGACCGCCTGGCACGTACCGCCGCTGTTCGACCATCTCATCGCCCACCGCCCGATCCACATCGCCGGGCACCTGGCTCTGATGACCACCGGCGTCATCGTGTGGTGGCCGGTGCTGAGCCCCTACGAGGGCCACAGGCTGTCCTACGGCATGCAGATGGTCTACCTCTTCCTCCTCGGCCTGGTCATGAAGCTGGTGGGGGCGCTGATCACGCTCTCCACGGAGGTCCTGTACACGGTGTATCAGCCGGCCGTGCGTCCATTCGGGTTGGACGCGCTCCAGGACCAGAAGTGGGGCGGGCTCATGATGTGGATCATGATGGGCATGACCGCGTGGGTCGTGATGAGCATCATCTTCTACAAGTGGTACCTTGAGGAGTCGCGGCCGGACGCGCCGGCGGTGAGCGTCGAGCGGTCCCGGAGTGGCCCCTCGCCGACCGCGCCCCCGGCGGTGCCCGTGTCCGCCGGCCTCCCCCGGCCGCGAGAGGGGGCCCCCGTCTGACCCCCGGGCCCGGCGACCGGTCCCCCTCCGAGGAGGATGCCTGCGGCCCCGATCCCGCCCTCGTCACGGACCAGTACGAGCTCACCATGGCCCGCGCGTACCGGAGCGAGGGCCTCACCGGAGAGGCCGTGTTCAGCCTCTTCGTCCGCGAGCTCCCCGCCACCCGCAACTACCTGGTGGCGTGCGGACTGGATACCGCTCTCGGGTATCTCGAGACGCTCCGCTTCGGCTCCTCCGCGCTCGATTACCTGTCCAGCCTGCCCGAGTTCAGCGGCGAGTTCCTCGAGTGGCTGGCGGCCTTCCGCTTCGAGGGGTCGGTCCGGGCGGTGCCCGAGGGCACGCCGCTGTTCGCCGGGGAGCCGATCCTGGAGGTGACCGCCTCGCTGCCGGCGGCACAGCTGGTGGAGACTTTCCTGATGAACCAGGTCCACCTGCAGACGCTCCTCGCCTCCAAGGCCTCGCGGGTGGTGACGGCCGCCGCGGACCGGCCCGTCGTCGACTTCGGCCTGCGGCGGATCCACGGCGTCGATGCGGGGCTCAAGGGCGCGCGCGCCTTCCGGGTGGCGGGCGTGGACGCGACCAGCGACCTCGCCGCCGGGCAGGCGTACGGGATCCCGGTGAGCGGTACGATGGGCCACTCGTACGTCCAGGCGCACGACAGCGAAGAAGAGGCCTTCCGCGCCTTCGTGGACCTGTATCCCGGTACCACGCTCCTCGTGGACACCTACGACACGCTGGAGGGAGTGCGGACCGTGGCGCGGCTGGCGGCCGGGACCCGCCGGGACTTCCCGGTGGGGGCCATCCGCCTGGACTCGGGCGACCTGGCGGCTCTGGCCCGCGAGAGCCGGAGGATCCTGGACGCGGCCGGCCTCGAGCACGTGCGCATCTTCGCCAGCGGCGGACTGGACGAGCTCCGGCTGGCGGCTCTGGTGGAGTCCGGCGCGCCCATCGACGGCTTCGGGGTCGGGACCGCGATGGGTGTCTCGAGCGACGCCCCCTCCCTGGACATTGCCTACAAGCTGGTCGCCTACGGGGGTAAGGGGCGCGTCAAGCTCTCGGAAGGGAAGGAGCTCCTCCCCGGCCCCAAGCAGGTGTTTCGGGAAGAAGAGGCGGGGCGTGCTGTGCGTGACCACCTGGTGCGGGCCGACGAGTCCGCGCCCGGACGGCCGCTGCTCGTCCCGGTGATGGAGGGAGGCCGGCGGCTCGAAACGGGACGCGCCGACCTCGACGAGATCCGCGAACGGGCCCGCCGGGAAAAGGAGCGGCTCCCGGACCGCGTCCTCTCACTCGAGCCGGCCGTGCCGCCCTACCCGGTGATCGCGAGCCGGCGCCTCCGGACCGAGCAGGCCCGGGCGGCCCGCCGCGCCGCTCGCTGACGCCCGTGGGAGGGCGATCCCCGAGCGCGGCACGAGGGTACGAGCCATGTCGAGCATCCCCGGACGGGCCGTTCGGCGCCGGGGATCCCATGCAGTGGGGGAGGAGCGGATGGGCGAGGGAGAGGACGCCGCGGCCGGGCGGGAGCACGCCACCCTGGGCGGGGGATGCTTCTGGTGCCTCGAGGCCGTCTACGAGCGGCTCAGGGGCGTGGAGAGCGTCGTCCCGGGCTATGCCGGTGGCCACGTGCCCGATCCGAGCTACCGGGCCGTGTGCGGCGGTGGGACCGGGCACGCCGAGGTGGTGCGGCTGAGCTACGACCCCATCGCGATCTCGTTCCGGGACCTCCTCGAGGTCTTCTTCACGATCCACGACCCCACCACCCCGAACCGGCAGGGCGCCGACGTGGGCACGCAGTACCGCTCGATCGTCCTGTACGAGTCGGAC
>CAYXHP010000120.1:0-27545 GCA_964465015.1 uncultured Gemmatimonadota bacterium | reverse complement strand
CGCGCCTCTCCCCGGCCGGAGTTCGCCGCGGACGGGCGACGCTTCTACTTCACCGTCGCCTCGGGCGAGAGCGACATCTGGCTCCTGGAGATCGAGCGCGCGCGGACGCGGCGCTCCAGGAGATGATCGGGAAGGACGCGGAGCTGGCGGCCTTCCAGATCGCCGAGGTCTACGCCCTGCGGCGGGACCCCGACCAGGCGTTCGCCTGGCTGGACCGGGCCTGGAGGCAGCGCGACCCGGGCGTCTCGGGACTCCTCTACGATCCCTTCCTGCTGCGCTACCGGGACGACCCCCGCTTCGCGGCGTTCTGCCGCAAGGTGGGGCTCCCGGAACCGGGAACGGCGCGGCCCGGCGGAACGCCGTCGACCGACTGAACGGCGGCCGGAAGCTGGAGCCTGAAGGTCGAGCCCACTCCCGGCTCGCTCTCCGCCGTGAGGTCCCCACCCATGAGGCGAGCGAGCTGACGGCCGATGGTGAGACCGAGGCCGATCCCCTCGTAGGCGCGGGTCAGCCCTTGCTCCGCCTGGACGAACGGGTCGAAGATCTCCTCGATCCAGTCGGAGGCGATCCCGATGCCGGTGTCCCGGACCTCGAAGACGACCGCGCCGTTCTCCGTCTTCACTCCGACTCTCACCTCTCCTCCGGATGGAGTGAACTTCACGGCGTTCGAAAGCAGGTTCTCGAGAATCTGTCGGACGCGCTCGGGATGGCCCGAGAAGCGCGGCCCGGCTCCCCCCGCTCTGACGTGCGTCAGCTCGATTCCCTTCTCCGCCGCCGAAGCCTCGACGGCCTGGACCGCGGTCTCGATCTCCTCCTCGGCGTCGCCGGCGCCGGCCCGCAAGGTGAGCTCTCCGGACTCTACCCCGGACACGTCGAGGACCGCCTCGACGAGCCGCAGCAGGTGCCGGCTGCTGGCGTGGATGCGCTGAAGCTGGGTCCGCTGATTCTCCGAGATGGGATCCGGAACGCCCATGAGCAGGAGGTGCGTGTACAGCATGATGGCGTTGATCGGAGTGCGGATCTCGTGGCTCGTGTTGGCCAGGAACTCGGACTTGACCCGGTTGGCCAGCTCGGCGCTCTCGCGAGCGGCGTCGGCCGCGATCACCTGCAGCTCCAGGGCCTCGTGCGTGCGTAGGATCTCGGCGGACATGGCGTTGAACGCGGAGGCCAGATCGCCCAGCTCGTCTCCACGATCCAACTGCACGTCCACCGGCTTTCCGGCCGCCACGTCGCCGGCCGCCTCCGAGAGGAGACGGAGCGGGCGGGTGATCCGCCCGGTCAGGAGCCACACCGCCGTGGCGCCGAGCAGGACCAGCACGGCGCTGCCGAGGATGAGCCATCGCAGGAACGCCCGCGGCTCCGCCAGGACCTGCTCCATGGGCGCCTCGGTGACGATATCGAGAGCGGTGCCGGGCACCGGAGACGTGTAGGCGATGGCGAGCCCCCGTCCACCGTGGTTGCGCTGGTGCGTGGGAGGGGGGTTGGACGGATCCGGGAACGGCGCCTCGACGACCTCGCCCCGAAGGGTGACCCACGGGCCGCCCGAGCGGTTGACGAAGTAGACGCCCGAACCGGGCCCGACCAGCCCCGAGAGCGCTCTCTCGGCCGTGCTGTCGCCGATGACCGTCAGTCGGGCCACCGAGCCGATCCGGGTCCCGTGGGTCTCGAGCGGAGCGATGAGCCACATGTACGGACGCCCCGCCACCACCCGCATCGGGGTGTAGCCGGCCCCCTCGGGCGAGGAGATCTCCCGGAGACTGTCGATCTGCGCTGCGGTCAGGCTGCCCGGGAAGTCCCCGACGCTGGTCACGGTGGTGCCATCGGGCCGGCGAAGCTCCAGCCTGAGCGTGTCGGACGGCCCCTGGACTCGCCGGAGCGCCGCATTGGCCCCGGCGGTGTCGGCGCCCGAGGCCAGGGCCCGGCGCACCGGAGCGTCGGCCGTGAGCGACTCGGCGCTCCCGAGCAGCCTCCTGGTGTCGCGCCCGCTGAGGTCGGCCAGCTCCTCCGCGGCCCGCTGCAGGTTCTCGCGGTTCACCTGCAACGTCATGTGCCGGATCTCGCGGTAGGCCGCGAAAGCGCCGATCAGGACCAGCGCCAGCAGCAGCCCGCTCGTGATCAGCGGCAGCTTGTATCGGATCGACATCCACCAACGGCGGCGGCCGTTCATCTGGGCTCCCGGCGGAGAACGCGTAATAGGTCGAGCATGGCGTGCCCGTCCATGAAACGGATGCCCTCGATCGTCGGGGGCCTCGCAAGGGTCGGGCCCGCGCGAATCGAGTGCCGCCGTGCGGCGGGGGACCGCTGTCGTCCTATCGGGCCTTCCACGCGCCGATCCCGAATCCCATCAGGGCCGATCCGGCAATGAATCCGCCCGCCGCGACGTACATCGGGGCGTCGGCCTTCTTTCCGAACCGGCGGGTCAGCGCCGCCCGGACCAGCAGCGCCGCGGCCGCCGTCCACCCGGCGGCCGGGTTCACGATCAGGAGCCCGGTGGCCAGCAGGACCCCCATCTGCCGGCTCGGACCGCCCAGCGCCTGGATCAGCGCCCCGGGAACGGCCCAGACCAGGAGGGACCGGGCCAGCGAAGGACTGGCGCCGGCCGCGATCGTGGCCGCGAAGACCCGGTCCACGGGGGGCAGGAGGTCGGCCCCGAAGTAGCGCCGGTAGGCCAGGAGCACGAACACGCCCGCCACGGCGAAGCCCAGGAGTTCGGCCAGGTACTGCTGCCTTCGCCCATCCCGCTCGTATCCGGGGTCCCCGCCGCGACCGCGGAGAATCCACCCGGCCTTGAGATCGTAGCCCATGTCGGCGAAGGCGGGACCGGTCGAGGCGGTGAAACCGACCAGGAGCGCCAGTGGCACTTTCGGAAAGCCCAGCAGCATCCCGAGCACCAGGAAGATCAGCGCCGTGGCGAAGGCCGGGAACCACCCGGCGTGCATGGCCGACAGACCCACCACCTGCTCGGACACGAGCGCCGCGGCGGCGGCGAACAGGACGAAGCCCGCGAGCATCGACGGCGGCATGGCGCTCCACAGGCCGGCCACGGCGGCCAGGAGCGCGGCGATCCCCGCGAAGGCCACGAAGCCGCCGCCCAGGGCGCGGCCGAACGCCCGGCCGGAAACGGTGGGACCGGGCTCCCCGGGAGCGGCCGTGGCCCGAG
This sequence comes from uncultured Gemmatimonadota bacterium, assembly GCA_964465015.1. Taxonomy (GTDB): domain Bacteria; phylum Gemmatimonadota; class Gemmatimonadetes; order Palauibacterales; family Palauibacteraceae; genus Humimonas. Next base: position 24,385 of record CAYXHP010000120.1, on the reverse strand, counting down.
CGCCCGGGGACGCGGCGGACGCTGGCGCGCTCTCCCGGGTCGCCAGCACGATCTGCACGAGCGCCACCGTGCCCGCCCCGATCATGAGGCCGTGCGGCAGGTACAGCTCGCCCAGGTCGACTCCGAACCAGGCGGGGGCGTGCGCCCTGAGCAGCAGCCCCAGGGCGAACATGCCGAGCGCCCACGCGTTCCCGATCCAGCACACCCCGAACACGTCCATCGGAATGCCGAGGAGCTGGCCCGCGCCGCCGACCAGGCCGGCGGCCGCGAGCAGGCGGGCGCGCCCGCCTCCCTCGTCGCCGGCGATGAGGACCTCGGCGGTGGCGACCCCCGATGGCCACAGCCCCGTGGCGGGGAAGCTGCGCGAGTCGAACACGCGGTACAGGATCGTGGTGTCGACGAGAAGCGCCAGGAAGGCGCCTCCGAGCATGGCGGGCACCAGGTCCGGCCGACCGATGAGCCACGGGATGCCGATGGGCAGGAGGAGGGCGTTGGCCCCCCCGAAGGTGGCGCCCGAGATCACGGTCTGGAGCAGGTTCTGCCGGTCCACGCTCGCGAACGGTCGGAACAGGGCGAGGGGGATACGGGCGAGCGCCAGGGCGACGACGGCGCCGATCACCGAGCTGTTCGGGGTGATGCCGACGCGGGTGAGGAGCTGGAGGCCGATGACCGCGCCGAGCGCGGCCAGCGCGAGTCCGGCCACGAAGGTGACCGGCTCCCGGATCGAGGGATGGCACCGGCCGCCGGCCGCCGGCGGCTCCGGGCTCACAGCAGCTGGGCCACGGCGGACCGGACCAGCCGCCGGGCCAGGAGGACGGGGCGACCGGACGCGGCGGCCACCCGGCGCCTGTGCTCCTCAGTGTAGCCCATGCAGTGCATGACGATCACGTCGCAGCCGGCCAGTTCGGCTCCCGCGGCGTCGAACCGGTCGCCCTCGTAGGGCGAGGCGAAGGTCGTTCGCAGCTCCTGCTCGGGCCCCGGCCGGTAGTGGAACTCGTCTTCCTGCTCGGCCAGGGGGAGGATGACACCGATGCGCCGCATCCCCGAGCACAGCGCAGCCACGCCGTGATCCACCAGGTGCTGCGCGTCCAGGAAGAGGCCGGGAGCGCGCAGGCCGGAGAACTCGCCCGTGCACAGGAGGACCACCACGGCGGACGGATCCGCCTCTCGCCCGTCCAGGATCTCCTGGAGACGCCGCTGCATCCACGCCTTCGAGACGACCGCCTGGCGACCGTCGGCCAGTCGGGTCACGAGCCGCTCGTCGCCCGTACCGGGTGCGTGGGCGGCGATGGCGCGCGCGTCCATGCCATCGAGGGCGCCGACTTCCTCCACCCGCACACCGGAGGGCAGGCGAGCCGCGAGCTCCGGGACGAGGTCGGTCCGCGGCGTCTGTCCTATGGTCACGAAGGTCACGGCTCGCATCATGACGCACACAGTAGGCGTCGCGGCGACCGGCTGTCCACGAGGCGGCCTTGCTCGCCCACCGCCGGAGCGTCTAACGTCGCCGCGTCATGAGCGCACGCGTGATTTCGGCAGCGGATCTCGAGCCCCTGGCCACCGGCGCCTGGATCCTGGGCGCGGGCGGCGGAGGCGACCCCTACCACGCTCTCCTCAACGTCCGACGTCTGTATCGCGACGGTCGCTCCGTGTCGCTCCTGGACCCGGAGGAACTCGACGACGACGCGCTCGTGGCGGTGGTCTCGACGATGGGGGCGCCGCTGGTGGGGGAGGAGCGCCTGACCGATCCCGAGGTCGCGGCGCTCGCCGTGCGTCATATGGAAGAGCACCTGAACCGGCGCTTCGACGCGGTGATGTCCCTCGAGATCGGCGGCTCCAACGCCTTTCAGCCCCTGATGGTCGCGGCCGTGACGGGGCTTCCGGTAGTGGACGCCGACACCATGGGACGGGCCTATCCGGAGGCGCAGCACTCCAGCTTCGCGATCGGGGACCTCCAGCCCTGGCCGCTGACGCTGGCCGACATCCGGGACAACGCCGTCGTGATCTCCAGGGCCGCGAGCTGGAAGTGGATGGAGCGGCTCAGCCGAAAGGCGTGCACCGAGGTGGGCTCGGTCGCGGCCACGTGCAAGGCGCCCCGCACCGGTCGCGAGGTGAAGGCGTGGGGCATCCCGCGCACGGTGACGCGGGCCATCGGCCTCGGCCGGGCCGTCCTCGAGGCGCGAGCCCGTAAGGCCGACCCCGTGGCCGCGGCCCTCGAGCACGCCGGCGGCCTTCTGCTCTTCCGCGGCAAGGTCGTGGACGTCGCGCGACGCACCACCGAAGGCTTCCTCCGGGGCACGGCGCGCGTGGAGGGGCTGGACCACGACCGCGGCCACGAGCTCGTCCTCGACTTCCAGAACGAGTTCACCGTGGGCTGGCTCGACGGCGCCCCGCGGGTCACCGTGCCCGACCTCATCTGCGTCCTGGACGCCGTGACGGGCGACGCCATCGGCACCGAGGCGCTGCGCTACGGACAGCGCGTGCGTGTCGCGGCGCTTCCCGCCCCCGGGCTCCAGACGACGCCCAGCGGGCTGGAGCACGTGGGGCCGCGCGCGTTCGGCTACGACCTGGACTACGCGCCGGTGTTCGACTCTCCCGGGGAGTCCGGGACGTGAGGCGGGTCGGCGTCGACGTGGGAGGGACGAACACGGACGCCGTGCTGATCGACGAGCGCGGCGTGGTGGCGGCGGCCAAGACGCCCACGACCGAGGACGTGACGACCGGCATCCGCGACGCGCTGGCGGCCGTGCTCGGATCCCTGGACGCGGAGGTCGGCCCCATCGACGCCGTGATGGTGGGCACCACGCACTTCACGAACGCGGTGGTCCAGCGGCGCGACCTGGAGCGCGTGGCCACCCTCCGCGTCGGCCTGCCGAGCGGTCGCTCGCTTCCTCCGCTGTCGGACTGGCCCCGGGGGCTGGCCGCCCAGGTGGATGGCGGAGTCTACCTGGTCCGTGGCGGCCACGAGGTCGACGGGCGCGAGATCGTCCCGTTCGACGAGGAGGGCGCGCGCGAGGCCGCCCGGCGCATCCGCGACGCCGGCGTCCGGTCGGTCGCGGTGAGCGCGGTCTTCTCCCCGCTGACTCCGGAGTGCGAGGAGCGAGCCACCGAGATCCTGCGCGAGACCGTGCCCGGCGTGGCCGTGACCCTGTCCCACGACCTGGGTCGCATCGGCCTGCTCGGGCGGGAGAACGCCGCGATCCTGAACGCGGCCCTCGGGGAGCTCGCCCGTCGGACCACTCGTGCCTTCGCCGCGGCCGTGCGGGACGCGGGTCTGAGCGCCCCGCTCTACCTCACGCAGAACGACGGCACGATCATGCGCGCGGAGTACGCGGAGACCTTTCCCGTCCTCTCCTTCTCCTCGGGGCCCACGAACAGCATGCGGGGAGCCGCCTACCTCTCCGGGCTGCGGGACGCGATGGTGGCGGACGTGGGCGGCACCACCACCGACATCGGCCACCTCAAGTCGGGCTTTCCCCGCGAGGCCGCCCGGGCGGTGGAGGTGGGAGGCGTGCGGACGCTGTTCCGCATGCCGGACCTTCTCTCCGTAGGTCTCGGCGGCGGCTCGCTGGTCGCCGGCGACGGCTCGAGCGTGGGTCCTCTCAGCGTCGGCTTCCGGCTCACCGACAAGGGGCGGGCGTTCGGGGGAGAAGAGCTCACGGCCACCGACGTCGCGGTGGCCGCGGGCCTGGTGGAGCTAGGCGACCCACGGCGCGTCGCCGACCTGGATGCGGCGCTGGTGACCCGGGCGCTCGCACGCATGCGGGCCGTGATCGAGGAGGGCGTGGACCGCATGAAGGTCGACGCGTCCCCGTTACCCCTGCTGGCCGTCGGCGGAGGCGCCTTCCTGGTCCCACCCGAGCTGCCCGGGATCAGCGAGGTCGTCCACGTCCCGCACGCCGGAGTCGCGAACGCCGTGGGCGCCGCCATCGCCCAGGTGAGCGGCGAAGTCGACCAGGTCTTCACCGGCGTCGGCCGCGACCGCGCCCTGGCGGAGGCCTCCGAGATCGCGCGCGGGCGCGCCGCCGCGGCGGGGGCCGACGAGAGCACGATCGAGGTGGTGGAGGCGGAGGACTACCCCCTCGCCTATCTGCCCGGCGATGCCCTGCGGGTCAGGGTGCGGGTGGTCGGCGACGCGGCGGCGTCCTAGCCTCGGCCCCCGACGCCGACGGAGCACCGGGCCCGCTCGTCCAGATAGGAGCGGATCGCCCGGAGCTGGCCCTCGCCGTCCAGGCCGGCCTCGTGGATCACCTCGGGACCGGGTCCGCTTCCCAGGAAGTGGCCGGCCCGGAAGGGGTACAGAGTGTGCCGCCGCCCCATCTCCGACGTCACCCAGCGGTACATGGTGGGCAGGGTGAAGCCCGTGATTCCCATGGCCCGCACAGCCCGTTCCTCGGGAAGGATGGAGGCCCGCTCCTCGGCGGGCAGGCGGTCGAACAGCTCGACGCTGGACACGTGATACACGTCCAGGTCGATCCCCTCTTCCAGCAGGTGGGGGAGGGTCTCCTGCACGAAGGCGCAGGTGACGCCCGATCCCTGGAGGATCACGGTGCCGTCCGGCGCACCCGAGGCGGCCCGGAGGAGGTAGACCCCGCGCGCCGCCTCGGATGCGGGAGCGAGACCCAGCGCCTCCCGGTCCGGCACCGACACGGCCGGGCGGGTGACGAACGGCGCCAGCACGGCCGGCCGGGCCGAGAGCCCCGCCGCCACCAGCGTCCAGATCTCGCCCGGCTCCCACGGGGTGAGAGTGATCGCCGTGCCGGGCGGGAAGTTCTCCTGGAGGAGCTGGAGCGCCTGGGGATCGGCGTGTGTCGGTCCGTCCTCCCCGGTCATGAGGCCGGAGTGTCCGCACACGAGGAGGAAGGGTCGATAGGGCTGCCCATCGGCGGCCGCCCGCGCCTGCTGACCGATGGCATGGAGCCGCGAGGCGATGTGGCCCAGCGGAGCGATGAAGGCCCCGTAGGAAGCGCCCACGCCCAGGTGTGCTCCGAAGGCGGCCACGCCGGAGAGGACGCCGACCAGGGCATCCTCCGCGATCCCTCCCACCGCCAGCGTCCTGGAATCCGGATTCGTGCGCCGGTTGTAGTAGCCCTCGGGGAACCCCTCGGCGCCGCTGGACACCGACGTCGAGTCCAGGAGGTCGGCCGCGCCGATGAGGAGCGCCCCGCGGCCGACCCGGTTGAGGTGCCCCAGGACCCGGCCGAGCTGCTTGCGAAGGGGGAGGGCGGCGCCGGGCTCGAGCGCCACGTCCGGCGGCTCGCCGCCTTCGGAGGCCCGGAAGACCGCCTCGACCTCCGGCCCGCCCTCCCGGGGCGCGCGTCCCCGGCCAGCGAGCCGACCGCGCGCCTCCCGGAGCCGTGCGCCCAGGAATTCGGTGAGCCACGGCGACTCCGACAGCGCCCGCCGGACGTGGAGGAGCGCGGTCCAGTAGCAGCGCTCCACCTGCGCGTGGTCGGTGCCCAGGAGGCAGACGCTCTCCCCCGGCTCGCACCGTGGTATGCCCTCCCCACCGCCGTCACCGAGCTCGGCCGGGACCGAGGTCCCGTCGAAGGTGGCGGTGAGCTCGGCCGGGGGCGCGGCCGGCGGACCGGCCTCGGGGCCCAGCAGCGGCGAGAGCACCTCGTAGAACGCGCCCGAGCACAGCTTGTGGCCGGCACCGTGCGACTTGCGGCCCTCGATCCCGTAGCGCCAGCCCTTGGTGGTCCGGTACACGATCGCCGTGGGCTGGCCGTTGTCGAGTTCGAGCGCCAGGCGTTGCGCCGCGCGGATCTGGGCTGGATCGGTGCCGTCGGGCACCTCGACCACGTTCCAGTCGTGCAGGTGGAAGAGCTCGGCCGGCGTCCACTGGACGTAGTCGCCGGGCACGCCGTCCTCCCGGCACACCCGGTCGGAGTCGATCGAGGACTGGTTCCAGTCCAGGTGGACCACGGCATTGCCCAGGGACGCGGTGCCGGCGAACGCCAGCGCCTCGGAGACGCGGCCCGGCGTGAGCCCGCCCTCGCCCTCCACGATGTGGACCCGGGGCGCGTCGGATCCGTACCGGTCCGCCGCCGCAAGCGCGAGGCCGAGCGAGCTCGCCATCCCGACGCCCGAGGCGCCCGTGGCCAGGGGCACGAACGGCGTGGCCGGGGTCGGGTGTCCGTCGAGCGGCCTCGACCCGAACGCCAGAAAGAGCGGCGTGCGGTTGGACGGATTCCGCCGGAAGCCGAGAAGGTCCTCGAGCCGGAGACGGAGCCGCTGCTCTCCGGGCAGGAGCTCGGGCGCCGAGAGGCGCGCCGCCTCGTCGCGAAGGGCCCACATGGCGTACAGCCCCAGCGCCTTGTGGCCCGCCGCGTAGGCGATGAGATCCGCGTCCGGCCGCCGCGGAGCCGACAGGTCGTAGTCCATGAGCCCGAACAGCGTCTGCGCCACGAAGCGGCCCGAAGAGATGGAGCCGCCCGGGTGTCCACTGGTCGGAGCGTAGTTGTAGAGGATGGCACACAGCGTCCGGTAGACGAGGTCGAACCGCTCCCACGCCAGCCGATCCGGGCCGGACAGCTCCGGCGCCCCGAGCTCCCCGACGTCCAGCCACTCGCCCCGGCGGGGACCGAATTCGACGCTCATGATCGTTGGCCTCCTCCGCGTCACAGCCACAGGTGTCCGCCGGACCGGACGAAGTCGCGGAAGCCATCGGCATCTCGGCCGGCCCGCTCCAGGAGCTCCACGGCCCGTTCCAGGTCATCCTGTCCGGTCGCGATCGACATCCGCAGGAAGTGCTGTCCCTCGCTGTCCAGGGTCCCGAACGAGCGCCGGTCCATCGTCGCCACGCCGTATCGGAACAGGAGGAAGAGCTGGAAGAGGGTCGCCGGGCTCGTCCGCTCGCGCACCGCGGGCTCGAGCGCGTCGTAGGCCTCCAGCGCGCCGAGTCGCCGCAACAGCCCCTCCACGTTCGGGAACGCGTAGAAGGCGCCCTGGGGAACCAGGCAGCGGACGCCCTCCACCTGGTTCAGGAGCCGGACCGTCGCGTTCCTCCGCTCCTGGAAGGCCGCGACCATCCGCTCGACCGCCGGCACGCTCTCGGGGCTCTCGATCGCCACCCGGGCGCCCACCTGGTTGTACGGGGAGATCGACGCGAAGTAGTTGATGTTGAGGTTCCGGTGGATCAGCGCTTCCTCGACCGTCGGGTACACGGCCCAGCCTACCCGTCCTCCCGTCCACGAGTACGTCTTGCTCACGCCGGAGACGATGATCGTGCACGCCTCCATCCCCGGGAGCGAGGCGATGGAGCGGTGCGCCCGGCCGTCGAAGACGATGGCCTCGTACGACTCATCGGAGTAGACGCGAACACCGTCCCGGGCCAGGGGGCGCAGCACCTCGGCCACCGAGCGCAGCTGCTCGGGCGAGGGCACTCCGCCGGTCGGATTGGAGGGGAAGTTCAGGAACACCAGCCGCGTACGCTCGCTCACCACGCGGCTGAGGTCGTCGCCGTCGAAGGCGAACCCGGCCTCCTCCCGCAGGCGGATCGGCTTCGGAGCGGCACCGACGTACGTGATGAACGATTCGAACAGCGGGTAGCCGGGAGTCGGGTAGACGACCTCGTCGCCGGCCTGGCAGTAGGTCTGCTGGGCGAAGCCGATCGGGGCGCGCGCGCCCGGATAGATGACCACCCGGTCCGGGTCGATCTCCGGCAGGCCCCTGCGCTCGGCCACGTCCCGGGCTACCGTCCGGCGGAGCTCCGGGAGCCCCTGGGCATCGCAGTAGGTGGTGCGACCCTCCTCGATGGCCCGCTGCACCGCGCGCCCGATGTGCGCCGGGAGCGGAAAGTCGGGCTGCCCCAGGTTGCAGCGGATGACGTCGTGTCCGAGCCTCTCCGCGTCGCGGATGAGGGCCGCGAGCGCGAACGCCTGCTCGGTGCCCAGGAGCCCGACGCGATCGGCGTACAGTCTCGCGGGAACCCGCGCGGTGGTGGTGGCCATGCCGTTCTCCCTGTGGCCGGGGGCCGCGTCCGCGTGGACGCGGCCTCGGTCGAACCCGCGGTGGACGGCCGCCCGAGCGTCGCATCTCGGCGGCGGCCCCCCGCGGGCCCGAATCATCCAGATACGCCGCCTAAACATGGCCGTGAGGCGGGGGCCCGGTCTGTGGGGAGTTCATGGACCGGGATGTAGGGATTTTCCGCGCCGCGGCGGCCCGCCAGACGGCCGGAGGCGGTTCGTACGACTCTGGCCGGTGACGGAGCGCGCGGCTAGGCTATCCTGCGCCGGAGCCCGTGGATGCGCGGCCCGCTTGGAGCCTCGGCCGCGCCGCGCTCCTCATCTGCAGTGATCCAGAGGCCGACGCCTACGTCCGCGGCGATGCGCCGCCAGGACACGACGGGGAGGAGCACATGAAGGAGAGCTTCCGCGCGACCCGTAACTGGTTGATCGCTCCACTCCTGCCGGCTCTCCTCGGAGCGCTGGCACCCGGCCCCCGCCGGGCGCCTCGCAGCGCCGACGCCGCCCGGTCCGACACCCTCCAGCTCCTCCAGCACGTCGACCACCTGGACGTCGTCGCCCGGGAGCCCATGATCGCCCAGCATCCCGACGGAACGCTGTTCGTGGGCGGCTATTCTCGCGCCGCCGACGCCCGACCCGAGCTCTGGAAGAGCGAGGACCGGGGCGCGACGTGGGTGCGTGTGGATGTCGGCACTCGCGAGCGGGGCGCCGTGGGCAACTCCGACATGGACCTGGCCGTCGGCCCCGACGGCACCCTGTACCTGGTCGAGCTCGTGTTCGACCGGCCGTCCTTCGAGGGTCGTGGGGTGGCCGTGGGGGTGAGCCGCGACGTCGGGAGGACCTGGTCGTGGACCAGGCTCTCGAGCACGCGCTTCGACGATCGCCCCTGGGTGGACGTCTCCCCGGACGGCACGGCGCACGTGGTCTGGAACGATGGCCGGGGCGTCTCGCACGCGGTGAGCGTCGATCGGGGCCGCACGTGGACCGAGCTCCCCCGCGTCCACGATCGGGGCGGCTCCAGCGACCTGGCGGTGGGGCCCGGCGGCGATGTGGCCGTGCGCATCACGCCGATGTCCGCCTCCGGCCACCGGTTCGATCCCGGAGTCGATCTCGTCGCGGTGAGCACCGACGGCGGGAGGAGCTGGAGGAAGCACCCCCCACCGGCGCGGCTGGACTGGTCCTCCGAGCCCGGACCGCTCGCCGCCGGGTTCATTCCCCGCTGGGTGGAGCCGCTCGCCTGGGATGGCGCGGGCCGGCTGTACCAGATGTGGACGGACAGCGCGGGCGTGTGGCTGGGCCGCTCGGCCGACCGCGGCGAGAGTTGGACCAGGTGGCGCGTCGCCGAGCCCGCGGCGGGCCGTCTGGCCTTCTATCCCTACCTGGTCGCGGGCGGGGACGGGCGGCTCGCGGCCACCTGGTTCACCGCCGATCTCGGCGCGCTCCGGGAGGCCAGCGGGGACTCCGATCTGCGCTGGCACGCGGCGCTCCTCACGTTGGGCGATGACGGTGAGGGACCGGGCGTGGCGGAATCGCGGCCGCTTCCGATCGATGCGTGGGCGCCGCGCGTCGTGGCCGGAGACACGGTGAGAGCCCCGGACACGGCCGGCGAGTACCTGGGGCTCCTCTTCCTCCGGCGCGGAGGCATCGCCGTCGCGACCCCCATCCAGGACTTCGCGGCGCATCGGCAGGGATTCGCCTTCTGGCGGTTCCGGACCCCCTCCCCCGGGCCTTGAGCCCCGCGCCACGTCGCCTCGGCCCTGCGGGCTCGGTCCGGACCACGTGCCGAGCGGTGCGCGAAGCCTCCGCCGAATCGATCTCATGGAGGCACGGGTGGGGGATTGGACGGCGAAGACCGAGACCGGAGAGGGCCCGGACGGCGACCGGATCCGGCGCTTGACCACCCTCCGCCGGCGGACGTAGACTCACCAGCCGGAACGGCGATGGAGTTCGCCGAATGCGCCGGTCCCCGTGCCGGCTGATGACTCCTGTTCCAGCTCCCACCGGGCAGGAGTCTTCTTGTGTCCGGCGGGCAGGCGAGGAGTCCAGCGTGTGTGTCCGCGATGGTCCGAAGCCAGATCCAGACCCTGCTCGCGCGCGCCGACCGGTCATGGCCGGTCTGAACGACGCCCAGGCACGGCGCCTGGCCGGCACGTTCGCCTACGTCGATGAGCTCCTCCGTACCATCGAGCGCCTGGCGAGCCGCGAGCGCTCGCCCTTCGAGCGCGCGCGGCCCGACCTCCAGCCGCACGAGGCGCGGCTCCTGCTGGCCCGGACGGCACGGCTCCGCCAGGGGATGCTGAGCACCCTCGAGCGCCTGGGACTCGAGCCACCTCCCCGCCGGGGTTCGGCGCGCTGGAGCATCCAGACCTCCCTCCAGTTCGCCGAGATCGAGCTCGCCAAGCTCGACGCGACCAGCCTCCGGGCCTACGGATCGGTCGAGCCCGGGATCGGCGAGCTCGTGGGCTCCCTGACGGCGGAGCTGGCCGCGCTCGCCCGGGACGCGGCGGCGGTCCTCACCCCGGGCGAGCCGGACGGTCTTCCCGGACCGGTCCAGCAGACGGCTCCCGGCGGCTCGGACGCGGCCAGTTGAGCGAAGGAAGACCCGAACTCGCACCGGAAGCCGCGCTGCTGTGCTCGGCCCTCGAGGCCCTGTCCCGGGAGGCCGACGCGCTGGGCTTCGAGGGGCTGGCCGGAGAGGCGCGGCGGGCGGCCGAGCCGCTCGAGGCGGGCGAGATCCGGGTGGTCGTTCTCGGGCAGTTCAAGCGCGGCAAGTCCTCGGTGCTCAACGCTCTCCTGGGGCGGGCGATCCTTCCCACGGGCGTCGTGCCCCTGACGACCGTCCCGACCTTCCTCAGGACGGGTCGCCCGGCCCGGGCGACGGTCCGGTTCGCGGACGGTCGGGAAGCGGACGTCGACCTCGAGGCCCTGGACAGCTACGTGACCGAGCGGGGCAACCCCGGGAACGAGAAGGGAGTCGACCGCGTCGAAGTCACCGTTCCCGCCCGTCACCTGGGGGACGGGCTGGTGCTCGTGGACACGCCCGGCATCGGATCCGCCGAGCGCGGGGCCACCGGGCGCGCCTTCGGCTTCCTGCCCCGGGTGGACGCGGGTCTCGTCGTCCTCTCCGCCGATCCCCCGATCGGTGAGCTGGAGCTCGAGCTGGTGAAGAGCGCCGCCCGGCTCACCCCTCACCTGTTCTTCGTGTTCAACAAGATCGACCTCCACCCGGAGGAGAGCTGGCGCGAGGCCCTCGACTATTGCCGGCTGCGGCTGGCGGAGGCCCTGGACCTGAGAGCGGGGGACCTCACCCTGTTCCCGCTCTCGGCGCGGCGCGCCCTGGACGGGGCCGAGGAGGGACAGGACGGCTCGTCGGATGGGGACCGTCTCGAGGACCTGGGCCGCATGTTGCGCCATCTCGGCGCGGAGCGCGGCGAGGAGATCGCTCGCGATGTGGCGACTCGCAGGCTGAGCCGGCTCGCCGCCGAGGGCCTCGGACTCGTGGACCTCGAGGAAGCCGCCCTCCGGACGCCGGCCGAGGAGCTCGAGCAGCGGATGGCGACCCTGCGCGATCGGATGCTGGAGCTGGACCATTTCCTGGACGAAATGCCGGCGCTGTCGCGCTCGGCGGCGGAACGGGCGGTGGCGGTGGCCGGACGTTCACTCGAAGCGCACGGCGAGTCCCTGGTGCCCGAGCTGGCCGCCCGGATCGAGCACCGGGCGCAAGAGGCGGGACGGGGCAACCGGGCGCTGGCGAGAGAGGTTCGGGAGGTGGCGTCCGACCTGGTCTCCCGGGAGTTCGACGCGTGGCAGGAGGAGGAAGGGCGGCGCATCTCGGAAACCTTCCGCGCCGACTTGGGCCGCCTGGCCGGACGCCTGGACGAGGAGCTGGCCGGAGTGCGGAAGTGGGTGGCCGAGCGGTTCGCGATCGAGCTTCCCCCGCTCGTCCCGGCCCGGGAGCTGGCCGAGTCCCGGGACTTCTACTATCGGGTCGAGGGCATCTCCCAGCATCGCATGCTCGACGCGCCGCGCTTCTGGCTCCCGCGGCCGCTCTTTCGACGCTGGCTGGCGCGGCGGGCCGAGCGTCTCGGCCGCGAGGACGTCATGCGGAACGCGGGCCGGCTACGGGGAGACCTGCAGTACCGCTACCACGACACCGCGCGAGCCTTCTCCGCTCAGCTCGTCGAACACGCGCGGACCGCGCGCGCTTCGCTCCAGGGGGCGCTGGGCCGGGCCCTGGAGCAGCGGCGCCGGGGCGAGCGGGAGACCGGGGCGCAGATCGAGCGCCTGCATGCCGCCAGGAGCCGGATGCGGGACCTCTCCAAACTCGCTTCCGCCGTTCCGTAGCGATTCCCGTCGCACTGGAGAGTCTGGCCGCCTGGCCGCCCCTCCGACCCGAGACGAAGACCTCCGGACAGGTGCGATGGCCCGGGGGCTTGCCCGAAAACAGAATGCTTGTTCTATTTCATACATGACCCGTCTTCCCCCGGGGGTCCACCCTCCCCGACAGGCCCGGAGCCGGCGTTCCATGGAGCACGTCCTGGACGTCACGCTGGAGCTCCTCGAGTCCCGGTCCTTCGATGACATTCCCATGAGCGAGATCCTGGAGAGCTCCGGCCAATCGGCCGGACAGTTCTACGGGAGGTTCGACAAGAAGGAGACGGTGTTCGAGGAGCTCTGTCGACGATTCGAGCGGGGCGTGCACGCGAGGGTTCTCGGCGAGGTCGAGCACTGGAAGGAGCTGACGCGACGTGAGCGTCTGAGGGGCCTGATCCGACTGCTGGTCACGCTCCACGTCGAGCACCGGCCGGTGCTCCGATCCGCGTTCCTGCGCATCTGGCGGAGAGCCGACGGATACAGGCGTACGGCCCGTGCCGTCCGGGACGAGTCCTTCGAGCGGACCGTGCTCACCTGGCTGGCCCCCTCGGTCGAGGAGGAGGCCGTCGTCCGAGAGGCGGTCGACCTGGTGACCGCCCTCTGCCGCCAGAAACTGCTGTTCGGGGCCCTGGCGGACGCGTCGGTCGAGGATCCCCGCACCCGCCGCTTCGCGTCCACCCTCACCCGCTGTGCCGAGCACCTGGTCTTCGGGCCGGACACGACGAGCGCTCATGTCGAGCCGGACTGAGCCGCGAGGGGCCGCCCGGGGCGCGTGGCTCGACCTCGGCGGCCTGACGCTCCTCTTCGTCGTGGCGACGGCCGTGAAGGCGGTGGTGCTCGTGGTGGGATTGGGCATGGACCCACGGCACCTGCCCTACGACGATCCTCGCCTCTACCTCGTGGAGTTCCTCACGCCACTCATCGTGCTCCCCGGACTCACGCTCCTCCTCCACCGGCGGGGCACGACCTGGGCCGAGCTCGGCGCCGGCCGTCCCGAGCTGTCCGGCCGGTTCTGGCTCCTCGTGGCCGCGCACTCGCTGTACGATACGCTCCGCGTCCTCCAGTTCTACCTGTTCTCCTGATCCACCCCCCATCTCACGCGGCCGTGGGCACCTCGTAGTCCTCCTCGCGCAGCGGACCCCGGCCCCGTACGCCTCCGCTCGCCCGGGCCAGGACGCTCCCCACGACCACCACCAGCAGGTTGGCCGCGAAGGCGCTCACCGCGATGTAGATCTTGGTGTGGATGCCGAGCCAGGGCAGCGCGTGCAGGGCCGAGTTGAAGCCCTCCTGCCACAGCATCCACGTGCCCCAGGCGATGCCCACGATCCAGCCCAGGAGGATCGCCCTCCGGTCCAGCCACGTGAAGAAGGCGGCCATGAACACGGCCGGGAGCGTCTGCAGGATCCACACGCCGCCGGCGAGCTGGAAGTTGATCACGAACTGCGCCGGCACGACCAGGATGAACGCCAGCGCCCCTCCCTTCACCACCAGGGAAGCGACTTTGGTCACGAAGGTCTCGTGCGCGTGGTCGGCGTGCGGCCGGATGTACTCCGTGTAGATGTTCCGGCCGAACAGGTTCGCGGCGGCGATGGACATGACCGACGCCGGCACCAGCGCCCCGATCCCGATCGCCGCGAAGGCGAAGCCGGTGAACCAGTGCGGGAACATCCGCTCGAACAGCTGCGGGACGACGCCGTTGGCGCCGTAGGGTCCACCCTGCTGGATTCCGGCGGCGATGGCCATGTAGCCCAGGAGCGCCATCAATCCGAGCACGAAGGTATAGGCCGGAAGAAGGGCCATGTTGCGCTTCACGGCGTGCTGGCTCTTCGAGCTGAAGATGCTCGTCATGGCATGCGGGTAGAGGAACAGGGCCAGGGCCGAGCCCAGGAACAGCGTGGAGTAGGCCGCGCTCTGGTCGGCGGGCAGGATCAGCTTGTCCATCGGCACCGCGTGCAGGATGCTGCGATAGCCGCCGAGCCGGGCCGGGATGTAGATCACGGCGCCGAGGACGGTGATGAAGATGATGACGTCCTTGACCAGGGAGATGAGGGCCGGCGCGCGCAGGCCCGAGACGTAGGTGAAAGCCGCGAGGATGACGAACGCCGCGGTCAGGGCCAGCTCGGGCGAGACGCCCATGTATCCGATCACGACCTCGATGCCGTACATCTGGAGCGCGATGTAGGGCATGGTCGCCACGATGCCCGTGACGGCGACCAGGAGACCCAGCGTCCGGCTCTCGAATCGGTGCGTCACGAAGTCGGCGGCGGTCACGTACCTGTGGTTGTGCGCGACCTGCCATAGCCTGGGCAGCACCAGGAACATCAGTGGATACACGACGACCGTGTACGGAAGCGCGAACAGGCCCAGGGCTCCCTTGCCGAACACGAGGGCCGGCACCGCGATGAACGTGTAAGCCGTATAGATGTCTCCCCCCACCAGGAACCAGGTGAGGATCGTGCCGAACGTCCTCCCGCCGACCCCCCACTCCTCCAGGGTGTCGAGGTCCGCCCTGCGCCACCGGGCCGCCACGAACCCGAGGATGGCAATGGTCAGGAAGAAGAACGAGAAGATTCCGAGCTCGACCCAGTGCGGGCCGGTGACGGCCCCGGACCCGACCTGCGCCGTGCCGGCGGCGCTCACGTCCCTTCGCCCCCGTCGCGGACTCGCACCTCGTGCCACCAGTAGGCGAACCCCGTGACGGCCACGCCCGCGAGCACCCAGGCGAACTGGTACCACATCGCGAAGGGGATCCCGGCCAGGCGCGGCTCGACCCGCTGGTACAGCGGAGGGTAAATGTAGGCGGCGACGGGAACGAGCATGAGGAGCAGGGTCCAGCCGCCGGCCTTTCGCCGCCTCCCTCCCGGGCCGCCAACCGTTGGATCGGCGGACCGACCCGGGTCGGCATCGGTGGGCTCGCCGGGCACCGCACCCCGCAGGTCGCCATCCACCACGGTCTACCTCCTTTCGGAGCGTCGCTCGAACGAGGAGTCCCGTATCGCCGAATCTCGCGCCGTCCGTGCCCTCCGCGTCCCGTGCCCGGAGGCGTCCCGGTCCCGCGGCGACACGACAAGGTGGCGAGACACATGGTGGCCGGCCAGCCACCCTCGTCGCGAGGTCGGGATCGTTGCAGTTTTCGGGGCTCCCGAATCTCGAACCCCGCACAGGCGAGGCCCATGGACGTCCTGGAAGCGATCCGCAGCCGCCGCTCCATCAAGGAATTCACCGACCGGCCCGTGACCCGCGCGGAGATCGAGCGCCTGCTCGACGCCGTCGCGCTCGCACCCAATCACCGCATGACCCAGCCGTGGCGCTTCTACGTGCTCGGCCCGGAGGCGAGGCGCGCCTACGGTGAGGCGCTCGGTGCGCGAAAGGCGAAGCGGGTCGAGGATCCCGAGGCCGCCCGCGCGGTGGCCGAGAAGGTCGCGGCCACGCACGCCGCGCTCCCCGCGATGATCGCGGTCAGCACGACGCTGGACGAGAACCCGGAAATCCGCGAGGAGGACTACGCCGCGGCGATGATGGGCGTCGAGAACCTCATGCTGGCCGCCGCGGAGATGGGGCTCGGGACGCACCTCAAGACCGGCGCGGTGATGGACGATCCGCGGGCCCGGGCGGCCGTCGGCGTTCCCGAGGCCGAGAGGATCGTCGCGGTGATCCACCTCGGCCACCCGGCCGCGGTGCCCGAGACGAAGCCGCGCCGGCCGGCGTCCGACGTCACGACCTGGGTGCCGTAGCGCGGTCGCAGTGCCGGCGGGAGCCCGGCCGCGGCTCGGCGCCCGCCGGGTGGGCTCCGTCACCCGGCCGGCGCTTCCGCCTCACCGTATCCGCACGATCGTCACCTGCGCCGCCGACCCGGACGAGAGTGCCGCTCCCGAGGCGTCTGTGAGGCGGAGGGTGAGATCCGGCGCCGAGCCGCTCGCCGCGAAGGTGAAGTAGCGGGCGGTCGAAGCGTGCACATCGAAGCTGTACGTCCCGGAGGCGAAGCCTGAGCTGGTCACGGCCAACGGATACGGCTTGGTGTACGGATCGTACTTCGACAACTGGCTGTTCAGCCCCTTGTAGAGGTCGGGCAAGTTCCAGCTCGGCTCCTCCTCCAGGTTGGACGCCAGCTCCGTCGTCGTGTCGTCCACGGCCGGCATGATGGAGAAGTCGGCCACGAGGCTGTCCCAGCTGACTGAAGTGCCGTCCACCTCCGCGATCGCGTCCACGATGTTCTGGACTCCCTTCTCGTGGCTGGCTCCACCGGTCGCGATGCGCTGGAAGAGTCGCTGCTCGTCGCTCCCCGGGATGATCCCGCTCCCGGACGGCCCGTACTGGTCTCCGAGCCAGCGCAGGAACATCCAGGCGAAGCCGCGGAAGCGGAGAGAGGCGATCGCGCCCACATCCGTGGTGGCCAGCGCCACCGTGCCATTGGGGTCCATGAGGTAGTAGCCCAGGCGCGAGAAGTTGTCGATCTGGAAGTCGTTGAACGCGTCCAGGTCTCGCTGGGAGGCCCGGATGTCGTCGAATCCCAGGTCCTGGCGCAGGGACCGGCCCGCGTACGCGAAGCCGATGAGCTCCTCGGCCAGGTGCGCCTGCCCCTCGTCGAGCCACGTGTCCTCGAGATCCGAGAACGTCCCCCCTCCCTCGATGATCCGGTCTTCGGCGCGGATCATGTGCGAGAGCTCGTGTCCCGTGACGTCGATCGCGTTGGTGAAGGCGAAGGACTGCGAGACGGTGTCGCCGGCGACTCCGCTCGGGTCGGGGGCCAGCAGATAGACGAGCTCGCCCTCGTTGCTCGTCCCGCACCCGTTGGCGCCGGTCGAGTCCGCCAGGTCGATGGGTATGAAGAAGCCGCCCTCATAGGTCGAGGAGCCCGGCGGCGTGAGCAGGTTCACCTGCCGGGTGAACAGGACGATGACGTGGCCGTTGTGGTCGATGTCGGCCGGGGCGCCGAAGTAGGCGCTGTCCACCGGAATGATGTACTGGTCGGCGTCATCGCTGAGCGTCTGGTACTGGGTCGAGGTGAAGTCGCCCGAGTCACCGATGTCTTCGGCGAAGATGGCCCGCTGGCCCACCTGCCGTATGACGGCCGTGATGCCGCCGGGGGTGACCGAGCTGTCGGGATCGCACGTGAGGGTGCCGCTGTTCCGGTCCCTGATCGAGAACTTCAGGTGCAGCGTGTCACCCGCGGCGGGCGCGGCGGCCGGGAGCAAGGCGGCCGATGCGCGAAGGCCCGCCGTGCCTCTCCCGGCTGGCCGCGCGCCGGTGCGCTCGAGCAGCGCGCGAACTCGCTGGCGGAACCCCGTCTCCCACTCGTCCCTCCGCACCCAGCGCGGCGGCTGGCCGGCCCAGCCGGGGCTCGGACTCATCGACGCGGAAGGTGATGTGGAGGCCGTCGCGCCCGGCACGGACGCGGCCAGCTTCATCGACACGGAGCCGCCGGACGTCTGGCTCGCGCTCTGCACGGCGAGCCGGTACTCGGCGCCGCCGCTGCCGGCTCCCGGAATGTCCAGCTCGAGGACCTCGCCGTCCGGACTCGCCACCAGGCTGTGTCCGGGCGCGAGGGAGACCTTCACGACGTTGACCGAGCCGTTGCCCGTATCGGTCGGAGGGCCGCTCGATCCGCACCCGGCCATGAGCACTCCCGCACCTACCACCGCCATTCCGAGGAACACGCCCCGGCGGGCCATCGCCGCCCGCCCGGGCCCTGCGCGCCGGTCCGCCGAGGACGGGCCCCGACGCAACATCTCAGTACGCGACATTGAGGCGAACCTCCACGCTGCGCGGGCGTCCGACGGACGCGCCGCTGAAGAAGGCACCCTTCAGGAGGTAGTGGGTGCCGAGCACGTTGTTCACGTAGAGCTGCGGACTCACCACGGCCGGACCCATGGCGAACGAGTAGCCGGTCGCGGCGTCCAGGATGAAGCTCGGGTCCACGTGGATCCCGGAGTTGAAGTCCAGCAGCCCGCGACCGATCGGCTCCGCGATGTCGGCGCCGTTGGCCAGGCCGGAGCCGTAGATCCCGGTGCCGCTCAGGAAGAAGCGGTGCGCCGAGTAGGTGGCCGAGACCACGGCCGAGACGCGCTGGTCGTGGTCCAGGTCGAACCAGCCCCCGGGGACGTCGGCCGGATCCTTCGGGAAGAAGCCGCCCGTCACGGGACCGCGGCCGTAAGCGTGGCTGAGGGCGAAGTTCACGTAGCCCGACACGGGTCCGGGCGGGCGGACCTCCAGCGCCGCCTCGATCCCGCGCACCCGGACCTCGGCCAGGTTCACGGGTGTCACGATCGCCGTTCCCTGCACCGTGTTGTCGTCCACTCCCGGACTCGCGTTCTTCAGGTATCCGGAGAGCTTGGCGACGACGCCGATCGGAAACCGGTGGATGAGATCCACCTCGAAGAAGTTGTCCCGCTCGGGGAGTGTGGGGGAGCTAGACGTCGTGTCCCCCTGGAGCGACACCGTGGTGATGGCCCGCAGGTCCTCGATGTTGGTCGGCATGAACAGGCGACCGTAGTAGAGCGAGAAGGTCGTCCCCGAGCCGGCGAAGAAGCTGAGCTTGACCCGCGGGCTCAACTGGCGCCGGGTCCCGGCGAACGGGGCGTCGTGCTCGTCGTAGCGCACTCCGGTGCGGAGCTCTACCCATTCGGCCGGTGACAGGGCCGTCTGCGCGTACACCCCGAAGTCGTGCCCGTCCAGCCCGGACCTGGAGGCGGGCCCCGGGCTTCCGGTCGCGTCGACCGTGGAGAAGTCCTCCCGGCCGGAAGTCGTCGACACCTGCGTCCCAACCTTGAAGTCCGCCGCGTGGCTCACCCGCACGTGGTAGTCGGCCCGCACGCCGTAGGTGTCGAACGAGCGGCTCTCGCTCACCGCGATCGGCGTCGTGTCGGGAAAGAAGACGAAGCTGGGCTGATCGAGCGCGCCCGGCGTGTAGACCAGGCTGCCGTGGCGCGCGTACAACCCCACGAACAGGTCCGACCCCTCCTCGGAGGCGGAGAGGGTGTCCGCGGATCCGAAGCGGTGGTGCCAGCCCGCCGTGACGAAGCTATTGAGGTCGCGCTGCGCGTCATCCAGCAGCCCCTGCGCCGAGTCGAACGGCACCTGAAAACGCGTGCGCGACCAGTTGGCGTCGACGTTGAGCCGGTCCCGCTCGGACGGAACGAACTCCACTTTCCCGAATGTGAAGTAGTCGGTGCCGTGGTTGTGGTAGTTCAGCGGCACGGCGGTCGCGGTGTCGAACGCCACCGGGTTCTGCCGCATGTTCGAGCCCTGCCGCGTTCCCGACACGAACCAGCCCCAGCGGCCGCTGTGGCTGCTCATGCTGAGCGTCTGGCCGTTGTCCCCGTACGAGCCGCCGTAGCCGCCCAGGTCCGCGTGGAAGCCGCCGGCCGGCACCTTCGTCTGGACGTCGACGATGGCCGCGTTCTTGTTCCCGTACTCGGCGTCCCAGCCGCCCGTCTGGAAGGTGATCCGGTTCACGATGGCCGGGTCGAACAGCTCGTTCAGGCTGCCCGAGATCCCCGGCGGAACGGGGACGCCGTCCACGTAGTAGGTGTACTCGGCGTGCTGCCCCCGGATGTGGACCTCCCCGGTCGGTGCCCGGGCAGCTCCCACGATGGACTGCTGGAGGATCTGCGACGTCGTGTTGGACGGCGCACCGTGGTAGGCGTGCTGCTGGTAGACCTGCTCGCCGGTTCGCGTGTCCACGGCCAGCGGCGCCTGCACGGTCACCGCCAGACCCGACAGTCCCACCGGAGCGGCGGCCAGGCGGATGGCGACCGTGACGCCGCCCCCCTCCGCCGGGACCGTCGCGACCACGGAATCGGCGCTGTAGCCCAGCAGACGAGCCCGGACCACGTAGCTTCCAGTCTGGAGGTCGTGGGCGATGAAGCGTCCGAAGTCGTCGGAGACCAGGTCGGCGATCACGTGTCCCCTCGAGGCGACCGTGACTTCGGCTCCTACGAGGGGCTCGCCGCTGGATCGGTCGGAGACGGTGCCGATGAGGTCTCCCGTGGGGGTCGTGGCCGACCCGTGTCCACCGGAGCCGGCGTCGGCCACGGAAGGTGCGGTCCCGTCCGCAGCCGGGACGGTCCCGGCCACGGCGCTCCCTCCCAGGAGCGTGGCGAGCAGAGCGAGCAGGAGCGGCAGGCCCGAGACGGCCCACCGACCCCGCGGTCGATGTGCGTGCATGGATCTCTCCTGAACGAGATGTGCGCGGATGTCCCGCGGTGGCCCCGAGAGGGTCCGCGGAAGGCATCATCGAGTGCACACCGCGCCGTGATGGCGCGGTCGTTCAGGTGAGAGGTGGAGCCCTGGAGTGGGGAAGCCGCCAGGCGAGGAAGGTGCGGGGCGGCCCCTGGCTCGGCACGGCCTGCGCTTGGAGCTCGGCCGCGAGCGGCGCGCCGACTGACACGTCGGGCGACACCGCCACGTGGCTGAGGAACGTGCACAGCGGACACTCGTGGGAGCCCGCCGTTCGGGTCGGGCCCTGCGGCGTTCGGGCCAGTCGCGTGCCGGTCGCCGCCACCTCGACTCGGTGGACCTGTGCATCGGCGTACGCCGCGACGGGGGGTAGCCCGACCTGGACGAGGGCCAGGACGGCGAGGGCGAGTCGCAGGGCCCGGGAGCGGCGGATCATGACGGCGGCCGCCTCACGTCGCGAGTCCATTCTGGACGGAGTTCGACCAGCCGGCCGCGGGCCGGGCCCGAAGGTCCTCCGTGAGGCGCTCGCAGTCCAGGATGATCGTCACACCGTCCTGCCGATGAAAGCGATGGACCGGTCAGGCAGGTCCCGGACGCACCCGTCGGGCCGCCGAGCGCGGACGACGAGGAATCCCACCCCGACGGGGCGAGCGTGTTCCCCGCGACGTCGGCTCATCCTCCCACCACGATGTGCCACACGGCCCGGAAGGAGTCGGGAAGGCCGTACACGTCCATCAACGTGATCAGGATCGCGCTCGCCCACCCCGTGGCCAGGAGGAACCAGCCACTCCGCCACCGCCCCATGACCTTCTTCGAGCTCGTGAAGTGGAGGAGCGGGAACATGGCGAAGGGGAGCTGCAGGGAGAGCACCACCTGGCTCAGGATCAGGAGATCGTTCACGCTTCCCGATCCTCTCATGCCGATCACCAGAACGGCCGGGATGATGGCCAGGAGGCGCGTGATCAGCCGCCGGACCCACGGCGCGATGCGCCACTGCATGAAGCCCTCCATGACCACCTGGCCCGCGAGCGTGCCCGTGATCGTGCTGCTCTGTCCGCTCGCCAGCAGGGCCACCGCGAACAGGATGCTGGCGGCTGCCGTCCCCAGGAGGGGCGCCAGGGTGAGGAAGGCCACCTGGATCCAGTCGGCGTCGGGTCCGAAGTGCACCACCGATCCGCCGGCGACGGTCACGGATTCCCGACCGTAGAACACCTGTGCCGCCAGCACCAGGATGCCCGCGTTCACCAGGAAGGCCAGGGAGAGGGCCACGGTCGAGTCGATCGTGTTGTAGCGGATGGCCGTCTTCACGCCCTCGGGCTCCTCGGGGATCTTGCGGCTCTGCACGAGGGCCGAATGGAGGTACAGGTTGTGGGGCATCACCGTGGCGCCGATGATCCCGATCGCGATGAAGGCCATGCCGCTCTGCCGAAGACCGGGAGTCAGAATCGCCTTGCCCATTTCCGCGAAGCTGGGCGTCGTCTGCGGCAGGATGAAGATCTCCAGGAAATAGCAGACGCCGATGGTCGCGATGAGCACGACCACCACCGCCTCGACCGTCCTGACCCCGAATCGCTGCAGCGCGAGGAGCAGGAGCACGTCGGCCGCCGTGACGCATACGGCCCAGAAGAGGGGGATGTGGAAGAGGAGGTTCAGGGCCACCGCGCTCCCCAGGACCTCGGCCAGGTCGGTCGCCGCGATCGCCAGCTCGCACAGGAGCCAGTTTGGCCAGCGCGTCCACGCCGGGTACCAGTCGCGGCAGGCCCGGGCCAGATCCTTCCCGGTCGCGACGCCGAGGCGCGCCGAGAGCACCTGCAGCACGATGGCCATGAGGCTCGCGAGCAGCACCACCCACAGGAGCGCGTACTTGAACTCTGCCCCGCCGGCGAGGTCCGTGCCCCAGTTGCCGGGATCCATGTAACCGACGCTGACCAGCATCGCCGGACCGACGTAGGCACGCCAGTTCCGCCAGAAGCCGGCGGACTGGCCGGGCACGTCGACCGTGTGGTGCATCCCCTCGAGCGAGACGTGCTTATTGCTCATGACCGCAGCGACCATCCCGCGAACAGGGTCAGGCCCTTGGCGCTCGCGGCGCCTAGCGGCGCCAACTCGATACAGGCCAGCGTAATTTGAGTCGTCAAAATCTATACACAAGTACGATCGCGTGCCATGATCCTGTCGTTCGAAAGCGTTGTCAAGCCCTGGTGCGCCTCGTATCGTTCGAGGCGGCGATGCGAACCCTGGAGAGGTGATGCCGACCAGTACCGTCGAGGAGTACCTGAAGCAGCTCTACCTGGCGCAGGTCGAGGGCGAAGGCGGCGCGATGGCCACGGGACAGCTCGCCACGGCCATGGGGGTCGTGCCGGGGACCGCCACGTCCATGATCAAGGCCCTCGCCGACTCGGGGCTGGTCGACTACGAGCCCCGGAAGGGCGCCAGGCTCACCGAGCGCGGGGAGCAGCTGGCCCTGCACGTGCTCCGGCGTCACCGGCTCGTCGAGCTGTTTCTGGTCGAGGTGCTGGAGCTCGACTGGTCGGTCGTGCACGAGGAGGCCGACACCCTGGAGCACGCGATCTCGGACCGGGTCCTCGAACAGATCGACTCGATCCTGGGCCACCCGGAGGTCGACCCACACGGCGATCCCATTCCCACGCACCTGGGCCACGTCCGCGAGCCGTCGGCCAGGGGCCTCGCCGAGTGCCCCGTCGGCGAGCCGCAGCAGGTCATGCGCATCCTCGACCAGAGCCCCGGCTTCCTGACGTTCGCGGACCGGCACGGTCTCACGCCCGGGGCCGTCGTGACGATGCTCGAGGGGGAGCCGGCCGCCGGGGCGGTTCGCGTCCGGGGCCCGCAGGGCACGGTCGTCGCGCTCGGTCTCGATGCAGCGGCCAAGATCCTGGCGGTGCCGGCGCAGGTGTAGACGGCAGGCCGGGACCGCGTAGACCGCTCGCCGGCGCCGCATCGAGGCTCTATCTTCGGCCGCCGGACGTCCCCCCTCACGGAGCGTGGTGATGAGACGACGAACTGTCCTCGTGGCGAGTCTGGGCTCGGCCCTGTGGCTCTCGGCTCCCCCCCTGGCCGCCCAGCAGCTCCCGGGCTACACACCGAAGGGATCCTCCGCCGAACGCGCGCTCGAAGCGGACGTCATCACGCGGCCCGACACGGCCGACGCGCGCCAGCACTCCCTCGCCCTGGGCAGCACCCTGCACGTGGCAGGCACCCCGGCCCAGGCCCGCACGCGCGACTACGTGATCGACCAGATGAAGTCGTGGGGACTGCCGACGCAGGTTCGCGCCTACAGCGTCTTCCTCCCGCACGCGACCGGTGTCCACGTATGGCGGGTGCGCCCCGAGCCCGAGGAGCTGTCGCTGCGGGAGCCGGCGGTTCCGGGGGATTCATTCAGCGACGGCGCGCAATACCCGACCGTGAACGGAAGCAGCGCCGCCGGCGATGTGACCGCGCCCGTCGTCTACGTGAACTACGGGCTCATCGAGGACTACGCGAAGCTCGATTCGCTCGGCGTCTCGGTGAAGGGCAAGATCGCCGTGGCACGCTACGGCCGCTCGTTCCGGGGCATCAAGGCCCGCGAAGCGCAGAAGAACGGCGCCGCCGCGCTCCTCATCTACAGCGATCCGGCCGACGACGGCTACGTCCGCGGCGATGTCTACCCAGAGGGGCCGATGCGTCCCTCGTTCGGCGTCCAGCGCGGGAGCGTCGAGAACGAGGACGGGGACCCGACCACGCCCGGATACCCGAGTACTCAGGGCGCGAAGCGCGTGGATCCCGACCCGGTCATCCCGCACATCCCCGTCGTCCCGATCTCCTACGGCAACGCCGCGAAGCTCCTCGAGGGCCTGCGCGGCACGGAC
>CAYXHP010000119.1:0-47594 GCA_964465015.1 uncultured Gemmatimonadota bacterium | reverse complement strand
CAAGCAGGGCCACATCGTCGGCGGCCTCTACCGCAGCCTGGGCCAGGAGGCCACGGCGGTGGGGAGCGCCTTCGCCCTGGAGCCCGAGGACTGGCTGGCGCCGTCCATCCGGGACCTGGGCGCCCTGCTGGTCCTGGGCCTCTCGCCGCGGGACATGTTCCTGCAGTACACGGCGCGGCGCGACGCTCCCACCGGCGGCAAGGACAACACGAACCACTTCACGATCCCGGAGCTCGGGATCCTGGGGCCCGTGAGTCCGCTAGGCACACAGCTCTGCGTGCTGAACGGCGTCGCCCTCGCCTTCCGCATGCGCGGCGAGCCGCGGGTGTGCATGACCTACCAGGGGGAAGGCGCCACCCGTACCGGCACCTCGCACGAGGGGCTGAACTTCGCGGCCGTCCAGCGGCTTCCGATGGTCGTGATCCTGGAGCACAACCACTGGGCGTTCTCGACGCCGAGCGAGGGCGAGGCCGCCGTGGCCGCGTGGACGGACGTCGCGGGAGCCTACGGCCTCCCGGTGCGCGGCATGGACGGGAACGACGTCCTGGAGGTCTACGACGCCGCCCGCGAGGCGGTCGAGCGCGCCCGCCGCGGCGAGGGCGCCTCCCTCCTGGTCGCCGAGACCTACCGCATGCTCGGCCACGCGCAGCACGATCCGCAGCCCTACGTGGACCCGGCCGAGCTGGAGATGTGGCGGGAGCGCGATCCGATCCTGCGCTTCGGTGCGTACCTGGTCGAGAACGGGCTCGGCACGGAAGAGGGGCTGGCGGAGGTGCGGCGGGATGTCGAGGAGGAGGTCGCGGAGGCCGCCGACGACGCGGTGGCGGGCCCGCGTCCCGACCCCGAGGAAGCGCTCACGCGCGCCTACGCCGAGGAGCCGGCGGGCCGCGCGGTCCCCTGGACCCGCCGCGACGTGGTCGGCTACGAGGACACGCCGACGGACGTGCCGCCGGCACGCATGGCGGTCAAGGAGAGCTGAATGGCGGAAGCGACGAAGGCGGCCCCCCGGGCGGCGGCCGGGACGGGAGACGCCACGAAGGAGACCACGTATCTCGAAGCCATCCGCGAGGCGCTGTGGGAGGAGATGAAGACGGACGAGACGGTCTTCATCCTGGGCGAGGACGTGGGCGTGTACGGTGGGGCGTTCAAGATCACCGAGGGCTTCCTGGACGAGTTCGGCCCTGACCGCGTGATCGACACGCCGATCAGCGAGGCCGCCATCGTGGGCGCCTCCATCGGGGCCGGCCAGATGGGCTTCAAGCCCGTGGCCGAGATGCAGTTCATGGATTTCGTGGCCCCGGCCTTCGACATGGTCGTGAACTTCGCCGCCAAGGTCCGCTACCGGACCGGCTTCGGGGCGCCGATCGTGATTCGCGGTCCCATCGGAGCCGGGGCTCGGGCGGGCCCCTTCCACTCCCAGAGCCCGGAGGCGTACTTCGCCAACGTGCCGGGGCTGAAGATGGTGGCGCCGGCCACCGCGTACGATGCCAAGGGGCTCCTTCGCTCGGCCATCCGCGACCCGGACCCCGTGCTCTACTTCGAGCACAAGTTCCTCTACCGGCGGATCAAGGAGGAGCTGCCCACCGACCGGGAGATCGTCGTGCCGCTGGGGAAGGCGCGCGTGCACCGGGAGGGCGAGGACCTGTCGATCATCACCTGGGGCGCGATGGTGCACACGGCGTCCGAGGCGGCCGTCCGGCTGGCGGAGGAGGACCGGGCCTCGGTCGAGATCGTGGATCTCAGGACACTGCGCCCGATGGACATCGAGGCGATCGCCGGGTCCGCCCGGAAGACGGGGCGGGTCCTGGTGCTCCACGAGGCGCCGCGCTTCGGCGGGCTGGCGGGGGAGATTACGGCGGTGGTGTGCGAGGAAGCGTTCGAGTGGCTGGACGCTCCGGTTCGACGGGTCACGGCGATCGACACGCCCGTGCCCTATTCGCCGCCGCTCGAGGACTACTACCTGCCGCAGGTGGAGGACGTGGTCACCGCGGCGAGGTGGCTGTTGGCGTACTGACCGCCTGGTGGCGCCAGGGCGGCTCCGGGAGGGGCCGCGGCCCGCGCGTCGACCGGCACGACGAGTGCAACGCGAGAGACCGCTCTCCACGGATCAAAGGACGGACGAGATGTCGAAAGTCGACGTGATCATGCCCCAGATGGGAGAGTCCATCGCCGAGGGCACGCTCACCAAGTGGCTCAAGAGCGAGGGCGACGAGGTCGAGAGGGACGAGGACCTGTTCGAGATCTCCACGGACAAGGTCGACGCCGACATCCCCGCGCCCACCGCCGGCGTCCTGGCCGAGATCCTGGTCCAGGAGGGCGAGACCGTGGAGGTGAACACGGTCGTGGCCCGTATCGAGACCGAGGCCGGGGCGGCCGCGGGCGCAGGGAGCGGAGCGCCCGCCGGAGACGAGGAGGCGCCGGCGGAGGCCTCCGCTCGAGAGGGCGCCGAGGAGCCCGCAGCGGTCGCCGCGGGGGGCGGTGGTGGCGCCGCAGGGGGCGCCGGGGCCGGTCCCGGGGGCGGAGGCCGCCCCGGCCGGGAGACCGCGCCTCCGGCCGTCGGAGGTGACGGGGCCGGCGGCGTGGCCACACGCGAGGAGCGGCTCCGCACCCGCTCCACCCCGCTCGTCCGGAAGATCGCGGCCGAACACGAGGTGGACATCGGGCAGGTGGAGGGGACGGGGATCTCGGGCCGGGTGACCCGCGACGACATCCTCTCCTTCATCGCGTCGCGCGGCGAAGCCCCGGCGGAGCGCCCGGCCGCGGCGGGAGCCCCGGCGGCGAAGGAGCGGCCCTCGGCGGCCGCCGAGGCGCCGGCACCGGGCACCATGCGCGTCCCGATCCATGGCGCGTCGCTCGACATCCGCATCCCGGATGTCCCGATCCGCGAGGGCGACCGCGTCGAGGAGATGAACCGGGTCCGCCTGCGGACGATGGAACACATGCTCATGTCCAAGCGGATCTCGGCCCACGTCACCTCGGTGAGCGAGATCGACTTCGAGCGGGTGGTGAAGCTGCGCCGGAAGTTGAAGGGGAAGTTCGAGGAGCAGGGGGTGAAGCTGACCTACGGTCCCTTCATCATGAAGGCCGTGGTGGAGGCGCTACGCGAGTATCCGATCCTGAACGCCTCGGTGGACGGCACGCGAATCGTGTATCACCGGAACATCAACCTCGGCATCGCCGTGGCCGTGAACGACGGCAAGGAGCTCATCGTGCCGGTGCTCAAGGACGCCGACCGGCTGAGCCTCATGGGCCTGGCCCAGGGCGCCAACGAGCTGGCCGAGAAAGCCCGGTCCAAGACGCTCGACTTCGACGACATCCAGGGCGGCACGTTCACGATCACGAACGTGGGCGTGTTCGGGAACCTGTTCGGCACCCCGATCATCAACCAGCCGCAGGTGGCCATCCTCGGGACGGGAGTGATCGAGAAGCGGCCGGTCGTGATCGAGGACGACCTGGGGAACGACGCGATCGCCATCCGGCACATGGCGTACTTCGGCCTGAGCTACGACCACCGGGTGGTGGACGGCGCCATGGCGGCCTTCTGGCTGAACAAGGTCCAGGAGGTGATCGAGAACTTCCCCGAGGAGACGGTCTAGCGGGTCGGGGCGTGGGGAGGGGCGCGCGAGGCACGGGCTCCGGCGCGCTCCGTCCTGCCACCGGGCCGCCGGACCGAGCCCACCTGGCCGGCGGGGGCCCGTCGAGGACGGCCGCCGGACGGAAGGGAAAGGGAGCTCAGCCGCAGGCGACCTCGCCCTCGCGGCTCGCCGGCGAGTAGGGGCTGATGGAGCCCTGGTAGATGGCGCACCTGACCTTCTTGACGTTGGCGTGCCGCGCCTGAGCGGACCAGCCGTAGTTGTTCTTCTTGAGCTTGATGGTGACGCCGGGGCTGGGCGAGAAGTCCAGATCGGAGACATTCTTCGTGAAGGCGCCCGCGTTCCCGGCCTGGATCTGGTCGGCGTAGTAGCCCTGCTCGGCCGTGACCACGTTGCGGAGATCCGATTTCATGGCCGCGATGTCGGCCTTCTCCGTGCTCGAGCCGTATCCCACGACCGCGATGGCCGCCAGGATCCCGATCACCACGATCACGATCATCATCTCGATGAGCGTGAATCCTGCCGATGTCCTCCGCGCGGTCTCCACGGCGCACCTCCCGACGATGCTTCGGAGTGATTCTACCGGATGTGACGAAAGGACGGGACGCCCGGACGCGTGTTCCGGGGGGATGAAACCATGGCAAGCCCGGGACCCGGGAGCCGGTGAAGCTCGCCGAAGGGTCTAAGTCATGCAATTAGAGCCATATAGAAGGACGCCCGCGCCGCGCATCGCCGGAATCCCGACGATCGTGCGGGTGGCAGACTGCCACAACCCTCGCAGGGAGAAGGGGATGTCGCGGTCCGAGACCGGCCTCCGGAGGCGCGAAGGCCCCCGCCCCTCCTACCGGCCGGCCCGCAGGGCGTCGAACAGGAGCGGGTACGTAGCCACCGACTCGCCGCGGTACTGGGGGCGGAAGCCGAACAGCACGATGCGGCCCCGGCCCAGCGGAAGCTCCACCAGGGCGGCCTTGCCGGCCACGTAACGGGCGCCCTGGAGCCAGCCCGACAGCAGCGTGGGATCGGTGCCGTACCGGGCCACCACCCGCACCGCGTTCGGTGAGGCTTCGGGCCGGGCCTCGAAGGCCGCTCCTCCTCGCCCCAGCCACGCGATGGTGGCCGTGTCGGGGAGGGAACGACCGATGTCGGTGCCGGCGCTACGATCCAGATCCAGCCGCACGATCGAGCCGGGCGCATAGTAGTCGGTCGGCGTCAGCTCCCCGAGCAGATCCCGGACCGGGAGATGAAGCCGGTCGATGAGCCACGGGGTCGAGCGCTCGAGCGCGACCAGCGTCCCCCCTTCCTCCACGAAGGCGCCCAGTGCCGCGGCCCCCTCCTCGCCGAGTCCTCCCACGTAACGCTCGGGCTCCGAGCCCGGCTCGAACCCGGTCTCGAGGACGCCCGGCGGGATCGATGGCACGAGGATCGTGGTGAATCGCCGCGCCAGGTCCCCCTGCTTGATGTCCGCGTTGTGGAGAGTGTCGTACGGGATCCGGTACTGGTCGAAGATCCACCGCGTCCAACCCTCGTCCATCGAGGGGACCCAGGGCTGGTAGAGCCCCACCTTCACCGCCGCGCTGCCGCTCAGACCCGGCGCCTCCCTGGGCACCTCGGGCGCCGCCGTCACCGGCTCGATCGCCACCCCGATCGGCTTCTCGGCCCGGTACGCCCGGACGCCGAGGAGGAGCGGCAGCGTCCACGCGGTCACATCGTAGGGCCTGCGCAGGGGACAGCTGTCGCACGGCCTGAGGTCCGGGTAGACCTGCCGCTCCAGCATCGCCTCGGCGAAGGAGGCGTAGGGCTGGTGCATGTCGACCACCCAGCTCCCGGAGGGGAAGGACCGGCCCGCGCCGCTGAAGGAGGAGGTCGCGCGTCCGACCTCGACATCGGCGGTGAGAAGGATGCGGAGGAGCTCGGCCAGGCCATCGCGGCGCGGCTGGTCGGCCGGGATGACCCACGCCTCCGGCCAGCGGTCCCACTTCGCCACCGCGCGCTGGCCGATCCCGAGGAAGCTCTCGAGCCAGGCGCGGCGGTGCGCGGCGGCGTGGTCCAGGAGTGCGAACGCGCCGGCCTCCATGTAGCCCACGATGTCGGACAGGTGCCAGGCGCCGCCGGGCCATGGATCCGGAAAGTTCCACGACCGCTTGCGGGGGTCGAAGTTCACGCCCGCTCGCAGCTGGTCCGGCGTCACCTCGATGGGGGAGGCGAGGTCGGCGCTGGCCGTCTCCGACAGGATGCGCACCCCACCGTGGTAGTGCTGGTACGCGCGGCCGGGCGACCATGCGTCATAGGTCGCGTCCACGACCACGCCCTTCTTCCCCTGGCGCTCGAGCGCCCAGGCCATCGACGTCCCCAGGTCGTTGATCCCGGCGATGAGCGCCGGGTCCACGTTGGGCTCCACCGGGTCCATCCAGGGAGGGAGGAAGAATCGGCTGCCGAACTTCCCCTGCTGGTGGATGTCGTGGACGATCTGCGGGTGCCAGACGTTGTGGACCTTCCCGACGGCCAGTCGCGTCTCCTGCTGCGTGAACGCGTACCAGTCGCGATTGTCGTCGTGGCCCACGTAGTGGTGGTAGAGGAACGGGGGCGTGGCCCCCTCCCACGGCTTTCCCAGCGTCGATCGGTACCAGTGGGTCACGAGGTCCACGCCGTCCGGATTGAGCGAGGGCACGAGGAGCACGATGCACTGGTCCAGGATGCGGCGGACCTCGGGATCGTCCGACGACGCGAGCCGATAGGCGATCCGCATCGGCACCTGCGAGGCGCCCACCTCCGTGGAGTGGATGGCCGCGGTGATCAGGACCACCACGCGACCCTCGTCCAGGAGCCGTTGGCGCTCGTCGGGACCCGAGATGCGGCGCGGGTCGGCCAGCTTCGCCTGTACGGTCCGGAGCTCGTCCAGCCGGGCCAGGTTCCGAGGCGAGCTGATGGTGAGGAGA
Organism: uncultured Gemmatimonadota bacterium; assembly: GCA_964465015.1. Taxonomy (GTDB): domain Bacteria; phylum Gemmatimonadota; class Gemmatimonadetes; order Palauibacterales; family Palauibacteraceae; genus Humimonas. Next base: position 41,065 of record CAYXHP010000119.1, on the reverse strand, counting down.
ACGTAGGGACGCCCGAGCGTGGTGGGCCCCAGAGTGTCCATGCGCACACGGTCGGAGGCACGCGCCAGAGCGGAGAGATAGCCCGTCACTTCGCCCCAGTCGGCCAGCTTTCGGTCGGCGCCGACCGCGTAGCCCAGATAGGAGGCGGGCGAGGGGACGGTGTCGAGCGAGGCAGGCGCGGCTGGCGGTAGCTCCGCGGCCCTGGACCGCGACGCCGGCAGCAGCAGGCCGAGGAGGCAGGTCGCGATCAGGGCCGGTCGGCGCATCATTGTGCTCTCCGGGTCTCGGGCGTCGGGTCGGGTCCTCGCTCTCCCGGAACGAATCGCGGGAGCGCCGGGGGCGCTCAGCGGCCCGCGCCTCGCTCGACGAAGTCCTCCAGGTCGAGCACCTCCATCCCCGCGATGCGCTTCAGGCCGCTCCCCTGGGTTACGAACAAGTCCGCATCTCCGGCCAGCGCGGTGGCCACCTGCACCGAGCGCTCGGCGCGCCCACCCAGCCGCGCCTGCACCTGCGCCGCCTGGCGGGCCACCTCGGTCGTGACCGGCAGGATCTCCAGCCCGGGGAAGGCCGACACGTAGCGTGCCACGCGGCTCGCCGCCTCCTCGGCTCCGGTTCGGTAGGGCTCGGTGAGCAGCTGGTAGACGGTGAGCGCCGAGGTCTGCCCCTCGATCCGGCCGGCCCGGAGGCCCTCCAGGAGCAGCCGGGAGAGGTCCGAGAAGGGGGGGCGGGCGAGGAGATGGTAGGCCAGGACCCGGGCGTCGACGTGGACGCGTCGCGCCCGTTCGAGCCGGTCGGTGAACCGCGCCCGGAGGCTCACCGCGGGCTCACCGCGGCCTCACGCGTCCTCGAGCTCCGGCCACAGGTCGCCCTGCCCCGCGCCCGAGGAGAGGATTCCGGACAGCTCCCCGACCAGGTCTCGAGGCTCCGGCTCCATCTCGATCACACCGTCGCCGCGCACGGTCACGACCAGCCGGTCGCCCGGCTCGAGACCGACCGCCTCCCGGGCCTCCCTGGGGACGACAATCTGGTGCTTGCTGCTCATCTTGACCGAGGTTGCCATGCGGCTATTCTATGCTTTACACGGCCGCTTTACAAGTCCCTCGGGGTCCCGCTCGATGGACGGCGGCGCTCCTCAGAAGATGATCCAGTACAGGAAGCCGAGGTAGCCGCCCAGGAGGAGCAGCCCTTCCCAGCGCTCGACTCGCATGCCCGTGTAGGCCAGGGGGATGAGGAGCACGGAGAAGACCATGGCCGGTCCGACCATGCGGGCCACGGCCAGCGGTGGAAGCTGGAGCGGCCGCAGGAGCGCCGCCGAGCCGAGCACGAACCCCAGGTTGAAGATGTTGGAGCCGATGATGTTGCCGATGGCGATGTCGCCGAGGCCGCGGAAGGCGGCCGCCACGGTGGAGGCGAGCTCGGGCAGCGAGGTTCCCACCGCGACCATCGTCGCCCCGATGACCGCCTGGGGGACGTCGTAGGCTTCGGCGATGCGAACCGCGCTCTCGAGCACGAAATGGGCCCCGAGCAGGAGGGCGCCCAGGCCGACCAGGGTCAGCGCCACGTCGCGGAGCGTCGAACGCCGGGACGACGGCTCCGCCGCCGCGGGGTCCGCGGCTCGCTTGCTCTCCGATCCACCCCCCATGCCCCAGCGCAGGAGGAAGAACAGGTAGATCGCGAAGCCGGTGACGAGGGCGAGCCCGTCCAGGCGGCCCAGCGCGTCGTTCCAGGACAGGACGACGACGATCGCGAGGACCAGCACCAGCAGGGGGCTCTCCCGTACGAGGAGGCGCCGGTGCACGTCGATGGGACGGATGAGGGCACCCAGACCCACGATCAATCCCACGTTGGCCACCGTGGAGCCCATCACGTTGCCGAGGGCGAGTCCCGGCTCCCCGCGCAGGGCGGCGCCCCCCGAGACCACCAGTTCGGGCGCCGAGGTTCCGAAGGCCACGACCGTGAGTCCGATGACGAGAGGCGGGAGCCCCAGCTCGCCCGCGAGCCGGGATCCGCCGCGGACCAGCCAGTCGGCTCCCAGCGTCAGGGCGCCGAGGCCGCCGGCGAAGATGAATGCGTGGAGATAGAGCTCGGGCAAGCCGTGTCTCGCTCTCTCAGTCTTCGGCCGGCAGGTTCCCGTGGGGGGCTTCGGCCCGCGACCCGGCGCGATACTCTTCGCTCAGTCGCAGCATGAGCTCCTCGCGCCGGTCGTACAGCCGGCGCAGCGCCCGCGGCTCGTGCCGGCTCAGGGCGTAGCTGGTCAGTAGGGGCAGGGCCACGGTGATGTCCGTGTAGCAGACCACCGCGTCGGGAAGGCGATCCGGATCCACCTTCCCCCAGCTCACGGCCTCGCCGGGAGTGGCGCCGGAGAGTCCTCCCGTGTCCGGCCGGGCATCGGTCACCTGGAGGAAGTAGTCGTGGCCGCGCTCCTCGATCCCGAGCACTTCCTGGATCTGCGGCTCGGTCTGGAGAACGAAGTTCTTCGGGCTCCCGCCCCCCATGATGACGATGGCACTCTTTCCGCCGTCGCGCTTGGCGCCCAGCACCAGCGCAGCCGTCTCGTTGACGTCCAGCGACGGATCGATCACGCACTGCCCGCCCTCGAGGCGCGTGGCGGCGAGGTTCATCCCGATCGAGCTGTCGCCCGGTGAAGACGTGTAGACCGGCACGCCGGCCCGGTGGCAGGCCGCCAGGAAGGACTTCCCCTCGATCCCGAGCGCCATCTCCCGCTCGGCCACGTACCGACCCAGGCGCCAGTGGAATTCGGCGCTCGACATCGTGTGCTGGAACTCCTCCTGCCGGATCACCTCACGGAAGAAGGCATCGGTCGACAGGAGCACATCGTACGAGAAGAAGATGTCGTAGATGCGAACGACCCCTTCGTCTCGCAGGATCACATCGCTGACGTCGTGACGCCCCCGGCGCATGGTGAGACCGAGGCCGAAGTGCGTGTCGTGATAGAGGTTCGCACCTGTCGACACGACCCAGTCCACGAAGCCCGCCTGGACGAGGGGAATGAGCGCCGCCATCCCGAGGCCGGCGGGCGTCAGCGCGCCCGTGAGGCTCATGCCGACGGTCACGTCGGGCCGGAGCATCTTCTCGGTCAGCAGGCGGCAGGCTTCACGGAGGCGGGCGGCGTTGTAGGCCAGGAACGTGCGCTCGATCAGCTCGGCCGCCGTCTCGTCACCCGTGATCGGATCGGGGGCGATCGGGCGCCCGGTCAGGTGCGGTGAGTCGCTCATCGAGGTCTGCCAGATCGGCGGATGATGATTTTCCCCACGGTTTGTGGAAAACTCACCCGGCCTCCCCGCTCGCGCGGACCGCGCCCGCGGTGGACTGTGGAGAAGTGGCCAGCCGGCTCGCCCTGTCGCCCATCTGCAGGCGGCCGTCCACCACCCCTCCCTCTTCGAGCTTCACCCGGCGGCTATGGATGTCCCCTTCCACCCGGCAGCCCGCCTGGAGCTCGACGCGACTGGCGGCCGTGATGCTGCCAGCGACCCGTCCGGCGATCACCGCATCCTGCGTGTCGATGTTCCCGCGCACGACGCCGCCCCTGCCGACCACGACCGCCTTGGCGGCCTGCACGCCGCCCTCGACCGTTCCTTCCACGCGCAGGGTGCCGTCCGTCGCGCAGTCACCGGTCACCGTCATCCCCGGGCCGATGATCGAGACCACGTCGGTCGCGTCCCGCATGTCGATCCGATCCGATCCGCTCTTCGCCATAGCTGCCCCTCCTGTTCGCGCGTCGGTCACTCGCCGGGCGGCAGCAGCCGCGCCGGGTCCACGGACCGGCCATCGCGCGTCACCTCGAAATGTAGATGGGGCGCCGTGGAGCGTCCCGAGCTGCCCGACAGCGCGATGACCTCGTCCCTGTCCACCGAATCCCCGCGTGCCACGAACAGCCACAGGTTGTGGGCGTACAGGGTCATGATGCCACCACCGTGCCGGATCCGCACGAAGTGGCCGTACACCGGGTCGTCCCCCGTCTGCGCCACGACGCCGCGGGCCGCCGCGCGGACGTAGGAGCCGGTCGGCACCGCGATGTCGATCCCTGGATGCCCCTCCGCCCCACCGGCCCCGCCTTCCTGGTGGACCCGGGTCACGAATCCCTTCTGCGCCAGCGGCCAGTCCAACTCGTCGGGCGCAGCCTGGGCCACCGTCGGCGCGGGCTCTTCGTCCGGAGTGGCCGGTGGAAGCCGTATGTCGGCGCTGGAGGAGCCCTCCGCTCCACCCATGACCCGACGCAGGTTGTCGTAGGCCGAAGCCACGCTGTCGAGTCGCGCGGCCAGCAGGGCGATCTTCCCCTGATCCTGGTCGATCTGGCCGACCTTGGCCCGCAGCAACGCTTCCTGGCTCCCGCTCGCGCGGGCTCCCACCAGGTAGCCGACGAGGCCTCCCACCACGAGCACGAGTGCCACGCCGAGCCCGACCACCAGCCGCACCCGGCGGCTCCCGAGCTTCCAGGAGTGGGAGCTCAGCCCGCCCTGCCGGAGCAGGACGACCGTCCAGTCCTCGTGGCGCGACGCGTTCACCGAACGTACCTCACGGCCATCTCATCCGGCATCGAAGAGCGCACCGGCGTCCTCGCCGGCCAGCAGCCGTACCAGTCGCTCGAACTCAGCGGCATCGTGAAAGACCACCTGGATCTCGCCTTCCTCGGGGCCCCGCAGGTCGACCCGCACCTGGGTCCCGAGGGCGCGCTCCAGGATCTGCGCGGCCCGGTCGGCGACCGGATCACGACGCGGAGCCTTGCGCGTCCGTCCACCCGAGCGGCGGTCGCCCTCCCGGAGCTTCCGCACTCGGCGCTCGGTCGCCCGCACCGACAGGTCCTGGGACACCACCTTGCGGGCGAGCCCGACCTGCGCTTCCTCGTCCTCGAGTCCCAGCAGCGCACGTCCGTGTCCCGCCGTGAGCCGGCCGGCGGCCAGGAACGCCTGGATGACATCCGGCAAGTTGAGGAGGCGCAATGCGTTAGCGATGCTCGACCGCGCCTGACCCACCCGCTCGGCCACCTCCTTCTGCGTGAGGCCGAAAGCCTCCTGTAGCTGCCGGTAGCCGCGGGCCTCCTCGAGCGGGGAGAGGCTCTCTCGCTGGAGGTTCTCGACAAGGGCGAGGACGAGCATCTGCTCGTCGGTGAGCTCGCGGATGATGACGGGGACCCGCTCGCGGCCGAGCTCCTGGAGCGCCCGCCACCGGCGCTCGCCCGCGACGATCTCCCACTCCTCGCCGGCGGGTCGGACGACGAGGGGCTGGAGGAGCCCGTTGGCGCGAATCGACTCGACGAGCTCCGAGAGGGCCTCGGCAGCGAACTCCGAGCGCGGCTGGAACGGGTTCGGACGGATCCGCGTGAGCGGCACCTCCCGCTCGGTCCCCCGCCCCTCATCCTCCTCCAGGTACTCGCCGAGTAGGGCGCCGAGGCCCTTGCCCAGGCGGCTCTCTCCCCTAGCCAACTTTCCGCTTCCTCTCGTCCTTTCGAATGATCTCGCGCGCCAGGCTCAGGTACCCTCGCGCGCCGGTGGACAGGACGTCGTAGAGCGCGATCGGCTTCCCGAAGCTCGGCGCTTCGGCGAGACGGATGTTCCGCGGGATGATCGTCTGGAACACCTTGCCGCCGAAGTACTCCCTGGCCTCTTCCGCCACCTGCTTGGAGAGGTTGAGCCGCGAGTCGTACATCGTGAGGAGCACGCCCTCGATGCCCAGCTCCGTGTTGAGGTTCCGCTGCACGAGCCGGACCGTGTTGAGCAGCTGGCTCAAACCCTCGAGAGCGTAGAACTCGCACTGGATGGGGATGAGGACCGTATCGGCCGCCGCGAGAGCGTTGAGAGTGAGGAGGCCCAGCGACGGGGGCGAGTCGATGAGAATGTACTCGTAGTCGTCCCGTACGGGCTCGAGAGCACGGCGCAGTCGCTTCTCGCGCTCGGGCCGATCGATGAGCTCGATCTCGGCTCCGGCCAGGTCGCGGCTGGCCGGGACCACGTCCAGAAAGGGGAAGTGGACCTCACGCCGCATGGCGTCCGTCAGCGGCACGCCGTCCACGATGCAGTCGTACGTGGAGGGCTCACCGACCTCCTTGCGCACCCCGAAGCCACTCGTGGCGTTGCCCTGCGGATCGCAGTCGACGACCAGCGTGTGCTTCTCGGCCACGGCGAGAGAGGCGCCGAGGTTGATGGCGGTGGTCGTCTTTCCGACGCCGCCCTTCTGGTTCGCGATGGCTATGACGCGGGCCATGGACCGGTCGCTGGAGGGATAGCTCGAGCTCGGCGAGGTCGCTCGCGCGGGCGCGGGGCCCGCGCACCGGGCCGTGGCGACGAATATAGGGCGCCCCCCGGGACACGCCAAGGACAGTCCGGGCGCTGGAAACACCGGCCGGTGGTCCCCGCCCGCGCGGCGATCGGTGGCCCCCCGGCCGAGGATGTTGCACGTGGAACATCCGGGCCAGCGGGGCCCGCGGGCCCGGCCCGGCGCGCGGACCGCCCTGGCTTCGATCCGGGCCCCCGGGGTCTCCGCCCGCCGCGGAGGGCCCCGCGAGGACGGCTCGGGCCCTCGAGGCGACCGCCTCCGCGGACGCCGGAGACCGCGGCGGACGCGGCCCCTCGGGGGTTGCGCGGTCGGACGACGATGGTGACGTTTCACGTGCAACCCTATGGTGAAACAACCACGGAGGACGGGGCGTGCGGGTTCCGAAGGCGGGGGATGAGGCATTCGAGCGTGGCTTCCTCCTCGGCGTACTGGTGAGCTCCGGCCATTTCGGCGGCGACGGCCGCCAGCCGCAGGTGACGCTGCGCATGCACACCGACCACGCGGCGCTGTTTCACTGGATCGACAGCCGCTTTCCGGGTGGGAAACTCTACGGCCCCTACCGGCACGACGGCCGGAGCTACTACCAGTGGATGGCCCGCGGCAGCTTCCTCCGAGAGCGACTCCTGCCTCTCCTGGACGCCCATCTCCGCCCCGAGCTCGATCAGAAGGCCTGCCGGCGCTACCACGCCATGAAGGAGCGCTACGAGCTCTGAATCGCCCCTGAGGCCCGGGCGGCCCGTGCCCGTCCCTCGGTACGCGGCTTGCGCGCGGCCGACATGCGGCGCCTCGCATGCCCGAATGCGGCGACCGAACGCTGTCAGATACCTCGCGCGACACCTCTAACCGCCAGTCGGAGAATGAGATGGCTCAATGCGACCGGCCAGCCCACAGGGCGTATCTGGTCCACGGCCGCGTCCAGGGGGTGGGATTCCGGTGGAACACCGTGCACACGGCCCGCCAGCTGGGCCTGGCCGGTACGGTTCGCAACCGGCCCGATGGCTCGGTCGAGGTGCACGCCTCGGGAGAGCCCGGGGCCCTGGACCGGCTCCGCGCGTGGCTGGAGCACGGACCGCCCGCGGCGCGCGTGGAGAGCGTCGAGGAGATCACGGCGCACGGGGAGCTTCCCGGCGAATTCCGGGTGGTCCGCTGACTCCGTCCGGACGGAGCCAACTCCGGGGTACGCGGGCACTTTCCGCATTCTCCGGGGTAACCTGGTCCGAACCCATGGCCAGGGAGGATTTCCCCGCATGATAGAGCTCCCCGATGTAGAGCGCATGATCGATGGCTTCGCCGGCTACGCCACGGGCAAGACCATCTCTCACGTCTTGATCGACGATCCCGAGGCGGTGGACGTCGACCCCGAAGCCGCGGAGAAATTCCTCGAGGGATTCGCCATCGATGCGGTGGAGCGACACGGTCGCTACATCGTGCTCCGCTTCCGCTCCGGCTACAGCCTCGTCTTCCACATGGGGGACGAAGGCGAGATCTACCTTGAGTCGCAGACGGCCCCGCCACCCGCCGATTCGAAGATCCGCCTCCAGTTCGCCGCCGGGCGAGAGCTGCGCTACGCATCGCCGGGGGACAAGGGCGAGGTTCACCTGGTCGAGGGACACGACTTCGCGGGACTCGAGACCCTCGAGAACCTCGGCATCGACCCGCTCAGCGACGAGCTCACGCCGGAGCGCTTCATCCAGCTCGCGGAGGACCACCCGCGCAGCTCGTTGAAGGGCATGCTCATGAACCAGGAGATCATCGCCGGCATCGGCAACGAGTACGCCGACGAGATCTGTTTCCAGGCGGGCTACCGGCCCGATGCCCGGGTCGGGGACCTGAGCGAGCACCAGCTTTCCCGAGTGCACAAGTACCTCAAGCGCGTCCTCCGGCGGGCCACCCTCCATTGGGAGGCGGCCCACGCGGACCCGGGCTGGCTCATCAACCACCGTGCGGACGGAGCACCCTGTCCGCGCTGCCGCAACGAACTCGAGTCCATGACCCTCATCGGCCGCAAGACGTACATCTGCCCGCGCTGTCAGCGGGCGGCCTGACGCTCCCAACGCGAGCCGCCGGCGCGATCGCCCGCGCGATCCCGGCGGCTCTGCTCCTGTCCCTCCTCGCCCTCGGGGCGGTGCGCCCCGCCGCCGCGCAGACGACCAGCTTCCTCGACGGTCCCGACGGCTACCCGTTCCGTCCCCCCCTCGCTTCCGCGATCGAGCCCGGGACCCGCCTGGCTCCCGTCCGAATCCACCGTGGGAGCGAGCGGCGTACCGTGGGGCTGGCGAACTTCTCCGACGCATTCGCGGTGTGGCTTCGCCGCGGCTCGCGCGACTCCGACCGACAGGATCCCGGCATCACCGGCACCGATTCGGCTCCGGCGCGTCCGGCCGCCACCGACCGACCCCTGCGGCTCGCCATCGGGCTCGCCGGCGGCGCCTTCGCGCGCTTCGACCTCCAGAGCCGCAACAACGAGTTCCGCGAGGCCCACTTCCGCGTCGGACTCCAGCTCCGCGCCGCCTGGCACGGGCTCGCGGCGCGCGGCGAGCTGTACCACGTGAGCTCTCACCTGGGCGACGAGTACATGGTGCGCACGGGGGTGCTCCCGCACTCGACGTCCCGCGAGGGAGTCGAGATCCTGGTGGAGGGCTCGCCCCTCCCGGGCGTCCTGGTCTACGGGGGGCCGGGCTCCATCATCCGCTCCAAGCGGAACTTCGTGGCGGCGTCGGTGCGGGTGGGGGCCGAGTGGGATCCCGATCACGTCCACTGGGGCCCATTCGCCCCTTACGCGGGTGCCGAGGCGTTCTCCTGGGCGGAGCTCGGCTGGGATCCGGTCCTCGCGGCGCAGGCCGGGGTCCGCTTCGGCGGCGGACGCTTCCGGCTCGGCCTGGACGCGGGGTCGGGCCCGTCGCGCGCCGAGCAGTTCTGGCGGCAGGACGAGACGCTGCTCGGGGTGGTGTTCACGCTGGTCCACTGACGCGCGGACCGCGCGGGGCTGCGATCCCGACGGCCCGCGGCGCCGCCCGAGGAGCCGGCGCCCGCTCCCGACCCGCGGGCCGGGACACGCGCGCCGCGCAGGGCGGCGGGGAAGCGCTCCTAGCTCGAGCTCTCCATCCGCTCGCGCGCCAGGAACCACTGCTGCGGCAGCGAGGCCAGGTTGCTGGTCGTGTAGTAGAGGTTGAGTCCCGCCGGGAAGCGGGCGAACAGGAAGGTCATCACGACCGGCATCGCGTACCCCATGAGCTTCATCTGCGCGTTGCGCTCCATCCCGCGCTGCCCGATCCACTGGAGCAGGAACATCGAGACTCCCATCAGGATCGGAATGATGTAGAACGGATCCTGGAGCGAGAGGTCGGGCAACCACAGGAAAGGCACCCCCCGGAACTCGATCGTGTTCTCGAATACGAAGAACAGCGTGATCAGGACCGGGAACGGCAGCATCATCGGGAGGCACCCGGCCAGCGGGTTGATGTTGTGCTCCCGGTAGACCCGCATCATCTCCTTCTGGAGCTTCTCCGGCTCGTCCTTGTACTTGGCCTGCAGCTCCTTGACGAGCGGCTGCACCTTCATCTGCGCCATCTGGGCGCGCATCGACTTCTGGTACAGCGGGAACAACACCACCCGCATCAGGATGCCGAACAGGATGAGCACCCACCCGTACTGGAGGCCGAGGACGGTGTGGAGCCAGGTCAGGATCTTCGTGATGAGCCCGGCCAGCGGCCGGATGATGAAGCGGAGCCACTCCCAGCCGTATGGGTTCACGTTCTGGAGCTCCTGGCCCACGGCGACGAGCCGGTCGAACTCCTGGGGCCCCAGGTATGCCTGCAGCTCGAAACCGGGCTGACCTGCCGGGACCGGGAGCGCGACCTCCATGGCGGCGGCGTGGGGATCCTGGACGCCGCGCACGAGCAGGCCCCCGAAGCCCTCCTTTCCCTTGGGAGCGATCAGCGCCTCGAGGAAGTACTTGTCCTTGACCGCCACCCAGCGGAACGGCCCGCCCTCCGCCGTGCGGACGGAGTCCCCCTTCACGTCCCCGAGCCCCTGGCTCTTGATGCCGTCCCGCCCGCTCACGACGTAGGCGAGGTGCTTGTAATCCTCCTCGGCGTGCGCCTCGTTGGTCCGGATTCCGTCCCCCAGGGAGGTGAGGACCGAGTACCCGCGCGAGCCGATGCCTTCGAACGCGCCCGCCACGTCCACCAGGTAGCGCTCGGGGCCGAAGCGGTAGGTCACCCTGTAGGCCAGCCGGGTGTCGGGCACCGCGTACCGGAAGACCAGACTGTCCGGGCCCCCGGCGCTGTCCACGTCCAGGGACGGCGCGCTGGCCTCGAAGACCCGCTTCGACAGGTCGAGCGTGTCCGGCCCCACGGCCAGCCGCCAGCCGAACAGATGGTCGCCCGGTCGGACGAGCTCCACCCGCCGGCCCGCCGGGTCGCCCTTCGCGAATGACGCGTACTTCCGCAACGACGCGCTCACCAGGCGCGCGCCGCGGGTGTCGAACACCAGCGTGTAGAGCGGGGTGCGAACCCGGATCGTGTCGCCGGCCGCCGCGCTCTCGGGCGGCGCACCTCGCATGGCGGCCGCCGTCGCGCCGGCCCCCTCGCCGGCGATGCGGGAGGCGGTTTCGGACCCGCCTCCGGCCCCGGCGGTGCTCTCGGCCGCGACGCTCCCCGCAGCGGCCACCGAGCCGGGAGCGGCCGGACGGACCCCCGTGGTTCCGGCCGCGGCGCTCTCGGCCGCCACGGTCGTCGAGCCGGCCGCCACCCCGGGTGGCCGTTTGGGGGGCGTCGGGGGGAAGAGGAGGTTCGTGATCACGACGACCGCGATCATGAGGACGATCGCCAGGGTGACGCGCTTCTCCATCGCGTCAGGCGTGCCGGTGGCCGGTGGCGTCCGGACCGGGATCCCGGACCGGCGGAACCGGGTCGTAGCCCGAGCTCCCGAACGGATGGCAGCGCAGCAGCCGGCGCACCGCCAGCCAGCCTCCTCTCAGGGCTCCGAAGCGCTCCAACGCCTGGAGAGCATAGGCAGAGCAGGTCGGCGTGTAGCGACACGACGCGGGCAGGAGCGGCGAGATGGCCGCCCGATAGATACGGACCAGCAGGATCAGGAGCCGCGTGGCCACTTCAGGCCTCCCAGCGCCTCCAGCAGCTCGGCGCGCAGCGTGTCGAAGTCGAGCTCGTACGCCGCGGGGCGTGCGCGTACCACAAGATCGACCGCCATGCCCTCACGAACCGCTGTGGGGAGCCATTCGCGGCGCAGGAGCTCCCGCAACCGTCGCCGCAGCTGATTGCGCTCGACGATCGTGCGCCGATGCAGGGGGACGACCACGGCGACCCGCGGCCGACCGGAGGGTGACGGCCGGGCATGGAGCTCCAGGCTGCGAACGGCGTGCCGCCGCCCCTCCCGGAACGTCGCCCGGATCTCCCGACTGGAGCGCAGGCGTGCCGCGCGCGGGAAGCGCTCGGTGCCGCTCACGCAGGATCACGATCGTCGCTCGCGCTCGGAAGAACCCGGAAGCCTCCCTCAGCGGCCCCGATGCTTGCGCACGCGCTCGCGGCTCACGCTGAGCCGCTTGCGGCCCCTCCGGCGACGGCGAGCCAGCGTCTTCCGCCCGCCCTTCGTCTTCATGCGGGCGCGGAAGCCGTGATCGCGGCGGCGCTTGCGATTGGTGGTCTTGCTGCACGTCCGTCCCATGGCATCCATCTACGTTGGCAGGGTCGCGGCTCGGCTCGCCCGGCTCGAGCGGAGTGGGCTCCCGACTCGGCTTTGCAGAGAGCCCAACAGTATAGACGGGGTCGCCGCGAGTGTCAAAGATCGTGCCGCAAAGCGGGCCTCCCGCGGGCCGTTCGCGCCGTTCGGCCCACGCGGCCGCGCCGTCGTTGACACTCGCGGTCGGCGGCTCTTACAATGGGTGCCCCTGTCCCCGGCCCCGGTGCTCAGACCGACCCATGGAAGCGGGCTGCATGGAACTGACCGCCAACGAAGTCTGGGCTCGCATCACCGACGCCGCGCGGGACATCCTCCCCGAGCAGACTTTCCGAACCTGGCTCTCGGCCACCGAGGCGGTGACCCTCTCCGACGACACGCTGGTGGTCGGCGCCCCGACCAAGTTCGCCGTCGAGTGGATCGAAGATAAGTACGCCCCGCTCCTCGTGGACCTGGCCCAGCGCCAGCTCGGCCGCTCCCTCGAGCTCCGGTTCGAGCACCAGGGCCACGTGGAGCAGATCGAGATCCCGGAGATCCGATCGCCCTCGCAAGAGCCGACGACGACCCGGGAGCCTCCCGAGTCGCCGTCCGCCGGCCCCGCGCCCGTTACGGGAGGCGCGTCCGGACTCAACGACCGCTACACCTTCTCGCGCTTCGTCATCGGAAGCAACAACCAGCTGGCGGCCGCCGCCTGTCAGCGCGTGGCCGACGCTCCGGCCAAGGCTTACAACCCCCTGTTCATCTACGGCGACACCGGGCTCGGCAAGACCCACCTCATGCACGCGATCGGGCACGCGATCCTGGACCGAAGTCCCGGTCGGCGCGTGGCCTACATACCGTCCGAGCAATTCACGAACGAGATGATCTCGGCGATCCAGAGCGGCCGGACGCCGCAGTTTCGCCAGCGCTACCGGCAGATCGACGTTCTCCTGGTGGACGACGTCCACTTCCTGGGCAACAAGGAGGGGACGCAGGAGGAGTTCTTCCACACGTTCAACTCGCTGTACGACGCCCACAAGCAGATCGTCATCACCAGCGATCGTCCCCCGCAGGAGATACCCGGGCTTCAGGAGCGGCTCGTCTCGCGGTTCGAATGGGGGCTGGTCACCGACATCAAGCCGCCGGACTTCGAGACCCGCGTGGCGATCCTTCAGAAGAAGGCGGCCGAGGACCGGCTCGTCCTCGACGACGGCGTGATCGAGTACATCGCCCGGCACCGGAAGACGTCGGTCCGCCAGCTGGAGGGGGCGGTCATCAAGCTCCTCGCCTACAGCTCCCTCACACGCCGGGAAATCACCCTCGAGCTCGCCCGCGAGGCGCTCGGGGGCTCCGACGAGCCCGAGGCCGAGCCACAGCGCGCCACACCCGAGGAGATCCGGCGCCGCACCGCAGAGGCCTGGGACGTCACGGTGGACGGCCTCACGTCGCGTCGCCGGACCCGAAACCTGACCGTGCCGCGTCAGATCGCCATGTATCTCATCAAGACGATCCTCGATCTCCCCTACACGGAGATCGGGAGCCTCTTCGGGGGGCGCGACCACTCCACGGTGATCCACTCGGTGAACAAGGTGGAGGCCGACATGGCCTCGGACCCTCAATTCCGGGCGCGGGTCCGCGAGCTCCAGGAGGCGCTACGGCGCTGACGGCCGGGCCGGGCAAAGGCTCGTTGAGAGCGTGTGGATCGGCGTGGAGAGTTCGCTCGCCTCGCGGGGCGGGTGTGGACCGGGGTCGAAGAACCGCGGGTTTTCCCCCGCGCGTCCACAGGTGGCCGAAATTCGAAACTACCGGAGCTACATAGACTTGTGCCGTCAGAGGTTGGAGATGTCCACATGTCCACGCTCCCTACTACTCCTACGAACATTACTATATCATACCATAGACGTAAGGATCGCCGGGGAAACTCGCCGCCAGGGGACGAACGGGGAGTTCGATGAAGCTTTCGATCACGCGTGAGAAGCTCCAGGAGGGGCTCGGGGCCGTGGCGGCCACGATCCCCAACAAGACGACCCTGCCCGTCCTCTCCAACATCCTGCTCCGCGCGCAGGGCTCCAGGCTCGAGATGAGCGGGACGGATCTGGACATCTCCGTCTCGGTCAGCGTGGATGCGGAGGTGGACGAGGCCGGCGCGGTGACGGTGCCGGCGCGGAAGATCGCCGACATCGCCCGGGAGCTGGCCGACGCTCCGGTCCACCTGGTAGCCGACGGGGACCAGATCGAGCTGTCGTGCGGCAAGAGCCGATTCAAGCTGTTCGGCTTGCCGGAGGGTGAGTTCCCCTCCTTCCCGGAGGTCGACTTCGGGGAGAGCTGGAAGGTCAAGGCCGGCACTCTCCAGGGCCTCATCGGGCACACATCCTTCGCCGCATCCACGGAGGAGAGCCGCCCGATCCTGAACGGTGTCCTGTGGCAGCTCCGGTCCGACCACAGCTCGATGGTGGCCACGAACGGACATCGGCTAGCGCGCATGACCTCACCCCTCGAGGAGGTCGATGCCCCCGAAGCGGACCTCATCGTGCCCCCGAAGGCGCTGCAGCAGGTGGAGCGATTGTTTGACGGCGGGGAGGAGCTCGAGGTGGCCCGGTCGGAGAACCACCTGGCCTTCCGCTCGACGGCGCGGGTGGTCTACACGCGGCTGATCGAGGGCCCATACCCGAACTACGAGCAGGTCATACCGAGCGACAACGACAAGGAGGCGGTGGGGAATACCGAGTCTCTCGAGCAGGCGATCCGGCGCATGGCCGTGGTGGCCAGCGACCAGACGCACCGGGTGCGGCTCTCCTTCTCGGAAGGGAGCCTTCGGTTTCGCGTGCAGACTCCCGACCTCGGCGAGGCGGAGGACGAAGTGGCGGTGGACTACAAGGGGGAGTCGCTCGAGATCGGGTTCAATGCGAACTACCTGCTCGAGGTCCTGCGCTACATGCCCGACGACGACGTCCGGATCGAGTTCCGTGCCCCGGAGCGGGCCGCGACCTTCCGGCCCGCCTCGGGTACGCCTGACTACCTCTGCCTGGTGATGCCGCTCAGGCTCCTCGATTGACGGCGGAGGCCCCGGCCCCGGCGGCCTCCGAACGCCGGTCTCTCGACGCCATCCTGCGGCCGCGCTCCATCGCGGTCGTGGGCGCCAGCCGGCGTCCCGGGACGATCGGCTACCAGATCGTCGACAACCTCCTGGCGCATGGCTTCGCGGGCACGGTGTATCCGGTGAATCCGGGCGCGACTTCGATCCATTCCATCCATTCCTTCGCCTCGGTCCGTGACGTTCCGGAGATTCCGGATCTGGCGGTCGTGGTCGTCCCCAAGGAGCACGTGCTTTCCGTGGTCGAGGAGTGCGCGGAGGCGGGAGTCCGCGGCGTGGTGGTGATCAGTGCCGGGTTCAAGGAGGTGGGCGGATCGGGGATCGAACGCGAGCGGGCGGTCCTCGAGGTCGTCCGGGGCCACGGCATGCGCATGGTGGGGCCCAACTGCATGGGCGTCATCAACACGTCGGGGCAGATGTCCATGAACGCGACGTTCGCCCCGTCCATGCCGCCACCCGGCCCCATCGCTTTCATGAGCCAGTCGGGCGCCATGGGGGTGACGATCCTGGACTACGCCGCCGAATACGGGATCGGCGTGAGCCAGTTCGTCTCGATGGGGAACAAGGCCGATGTGTCCGGGAACGACCTTCTCGATTACTGGCGCGACGACCCCGCGGTCGGCGTCATCCTCCTCTACCTGGAGAACTTCGGCAACCCGCGGCGGTTCACCCGGATCGCGCGAGCGGTGACCCGGAAGAAGCCGGTCATCGCGGTGAAGGCGGGACGGAGCCGCGCCGGTGCTCGCGCCGCCTCGAGCCACACGGGCGCCATGGCCGCGCTGGACGTGGCCACCGACGCGCTGTTCACCCAGTGCGGCGTGCTGCGCGTCGACACGGTCGAAGAGCTGTTCGATGCCGCCATGGCGTTCGGGAACGCCCCGCTCCCCGCCGGGCCGCGCGTCGCCATCGTCACCAACGCCGGCGGGCCGGGCATCATCATCGCCGACGCCTGCGAATCGCGGGGGCTCGAGGTCACGCCCCTGTCGCGCGAGGCGAGGATGAAGCTCCGGTCGCTGCTCCCCGAGGAGGCGAGTGTCGTCAACCCGGTCGACATGATCGCCAGCGCCCGGGCGGAGGAGTACGCGGCGGTTCTGGAGATCGTGCTGGCGGACGCGGAGATCGACGCGGTCATCGCGGCCTTCGTGCCACCGCTGGGGGTGGACGCTGGGGATGTCGCCCGGTCCATCCGGGCCGTGGCCGAGGGGGCCCCCAAGCCCGTGATGGCCGTACTCATGGGTCGGGAGGGCCTGCCGAGGGGCATGGCGGAGCTCCACCAGGCGCGCATCCCCGCCTACATTTTCCCCGAGTCCGCGGCGCGGGCGCTGGCGGCGATGGAGAAGTATCGCCGGTGGTTGGCCCGGCCGGCGGGAGAGGTGCGCCGCTTCGAAGACGTGGACCGCGGGCGAGCGGACCGCGTCCTGTCGGAGGCGGTCCGCGAGGGCCGCACCCTGCTCCCGGTGCCGCAGGCTCTCCAGGTGCTGGAGGCCTACGGGATCCCGGTGGCGCCGTACCGGGTGGTGTCGAGCGCCGACGAAGCCGCGGCCGCCGCCAGCGAGCTCGGGTACCCGGTGGTCCTGAAGGCGGTCGCCCCGGGCCTGTCGCACAAGACCGAGGCCGGGGCGGTGGCCCTGGACCTGGACGAAGCGCGCGCGGTCCGGGTCGCCTATCGGGACATGGAGGTGCGATCCGCGAGCTGGGAGGAGGCGACCATGACCGGGGCGGTCGTGCAGCCCATGGTGCTGGGCGGCCGCGAGACGATCGTGGGGATGACTCTGGAGCCGAACTTCGGCCCTCTCATCATGTTCGGGCTAGGCGGCGTCTACGTGGAGGCCCTGGGAGATGTCACCTTCAGGGTGCAGCCGGTCACCGATGTGGACGCGCGGGAGATGGTGCGCTCGATCCGGGGCGCCCGCCTCCTGGAGGGCGTCCGCGGCGAGCCGGGCGTCGCGTTCGATCGCGTGTCGGAGGTCCTAGAGCGGGTGAGCCAGCTGGTGGGAGACCATCCCGAGATTCGGGAGCTGGATGTCAATCCGTTCCTGGCTTTCCCGGAGGCCGAGCAATGCGTGGCGGTCGATGCGCGTATCCTGCTTCGGTCCTCCGCCGAGGCCGGGCCGGAGTGCGGATGAGCGGGAGGCCGCGGTCAGGCGAGCCCCAAATGGCGCGGATGTTGCTCCCTTGACCGTACACGGACCGCGTCGAGTCCACCGCGACGGACACCAGCACGATATCATGAACGCCTCGGCACACCCACGGAACGCGCCCGGCCGGGCGAGCGCGCACACGATTCTCGTCGCCGACGACAACGACGACTGCCGGGTCGCCCTGCGGACGCTGCTCGAGGCCCACGGGTACCGGGTGCTCGAGGCCGTGGACGGTGAAGACGCCGTCCGCACCACGCGCCGCGAGCGCCCGGACCTCGTGCTCATGGACGTGATGATGCCCGGAGTCGACGGGCTCGAGGCCGCCCGCAGGATCCGCTCGGACACCGACGCCGAGCTGGCGGCCACGACCATCGTGACGCTGAGCGCCATGGAGGGCGCGAGGGAGGCGAGTGTGGCGGCGCGCTGCGACGACTGCGTGCTCAAGCCGATCGACCTGTCCCGGTTCGCCCGCCTGCTGGAGGATTGGCTAGCCAGGGACTGAGGCCGCTTCCCAGCCCTCCTCGCTGTCCGTGCGGGAAGGAGATTCCCCATGCCCGTTTGTCCCCATTGCGGCTTCACGGTCGACGAGGGAGCCGTGACCTGTCCCCTGTGCGGCAGCGAGCTCGGAACGCGCGGGCCCAGCGCCGGCGAGCGGACCGAGGACGCCCGACAGGAGCCGGGCGCACGGTTGGACTGGGAGGATCCCTCACGTGATTTCGCGGCGTCGCTGGCCTCCGCGTGGCGGACGAGCCTGTTCGAGCCCGCCCGCTTCTTCCGCTCGGTGGGTTGGGAGGGGGCGCTCGGACGACCCATCCTCTACTACCTGCTCATGTTTGTGCTGGCGGGGCTGTTCGGCCTCCTGTGGCAGCAGCTGGTGTTCGGGAGCCTCGCCCGGCACCTCCTGCGGGCCTGGGCCGGCACCCGCTGGGGGGGCGGGGAGTGGCCGGTGGGGCGATGGGGCGCGGCGAGCGGGGTGTTCTGGTTCTTCCTGAGCCCCTTCGTGGGCCTGTTCGCCCTCGGCGTGTGGACCGTGATCCTGCACGTGTTCGTCCTCGTCCTGGTGCCCACGCGTCGTGGTATCGGGGAGACCGCCCGCGTGGTGTGCTACAGCTGGGGTCCGGCCCTCCTCACGATCGTCCCCGTCGTGGGGCCGCTGGCGGCGTACTGGGTGTGGATTCCGATCCTCCAGGTCGTCGGGCTTCGCGAAGCGCATCGGACGACCACCACGCGGGCCCTCCTGGTGTGGCTGGCCCCCCTGGTCCTCCTCCTCCTTCTCGGCATCGCGCTCGCGATCTTCGTGGCGCTCGCGGCCAGCGCCTATATGGGCCACGGCGGCGCGCCCCGACGGATCTAGCGGATCCCGTGGCGCGCTCCGACGGATCCAGGCGAGCCCGGCGGCGTACCGTCATCCTGCCGTCGGAACGCAAGCCCTGGATGGTCACCGTCCGCCGAGGTCGATGAAGAGGACCCGAGCCGAGAGCGAGCGCATCGAGCGGGAGGAGTTCGCCCGCGGGCACCTGGCCCCGGGCGAGGCCCCGGTGCCGGCCCGGCCGGCGGCTACCCTAGTGCTCCTCCGCGCCGGCGGCCCCGGTCGCTCTCCGTTCGAGGCGCTCCTCCTCCGCCGCCCACCGCACTCCCGCTTCGCGGCGGGCGCGTACGTGTTTCCGGGCGGCGTGGTGGACCCGGAGGATGCGGCCGTCCCTCTCGCCGAGCGGCTCGGACCGGGGGTGACCCGGGAGGAGCTCCCCGCCCTGGCGGCGGCGCTGCGGGAGCTGTTCGAGGAGACGGGCCTCCTTCCGGCGGACCGGCTCCCGGCGGCCGACGAGCTGCGGCGCGCGCGCGCGGAGCTGCTCGAGGGCCGGGTCGGCTTCGCGGAGCTGGTCGGACGCTGGGACCTGGCGTTCAGGGGCCTCCGCGCGCGCTATCTGTCGCGCTGGGTCACGCCGGAGAAACTGGATCGCCGCTACGACGCTCGCTTCTTCGTGGCCGAGCACCGGGGCGGCGAGGCCAGCCTGGTGGGCGGCGAACTGGAGGGTACGGCCTGGATCGATCCGGCCACGGCGCTGCGCCGGTTCGCCGCGGGCGACCTGCCCATGCTCTTCCCGACGCGCCGGACCATGGAAGAGCTCAGGGAGTTCTCGGACCTCGACTCGCTGTTCGAGTGGGCGGCCGCGCGCGACGTCCGGGCCACCCGTCCGCGCCTCGTGGTGGACGGGGAGTCGATCGTGCCCGTCCTCCCCGGCGACCCCGGCTACGAGGAGGCGCTGTGAGCTGGCCGGTACTGGAGCTGGGTGACGAGATCCGCTGCGCGGTGGCGGACAATCCCGGGCTCATGACGCTGGATGGGACGCGCAGCTACCTGATCGGGCGCGACCACGCCATCCTCCTGGACCCCGGTCCGGAGAGCCACGAGCTGGACGAGAGGGTGGACGCGCTGGTGCGCGGGAGCCGCGTGGAGCTCGTGTGCCTCACGCACGGGCACGCCGACCACGCCGGCGGCGCCGCGCGTACGTCGCGCCGCCTCGGAGCCACCCTGGCCGCCTCGGCGGGTACGTTGAGCGCGATCGGAGAGGAGGGGCGGACGCTGGCGGACGGGGAGAAGCTGGCGCTCGACGACGGGGGCAGCCTCCTCCGGGTCCTGGCCACGCCGGGGCATTCGAGCGACCACCTGGCCTACCTCCTGGTGCAGTCGGGTGACCTGTTCACCGGCGACCTGGTCCTCGGAAGCGGGACGGCCATGATCGGCGACCCCGACGGACACATGGGCAGCTACCTCGCCAGCCTCGAGCGACTGACCGAGCTCCACCCCCGGCGCATCCTCCCCGGGCACGGCGACCCGGTCGAAGATCCGGTCCCGCTGCTGAGGGAGTACCACCGGCACCGCCTGGAGCGGGAGCGGCAGATCAAGGAGGCCGTGCTCGAGGGGATGGCCTCGGTGGCGGAGATCCGGGAGCGTGTCTACGACGCCCTTCCGGCGGACCTGGAATGGGCCGCGGAGTCTTCGATCCGCGCGCACCTGAAGCACCTGGAGGAGATGGGCGAGCGCCTCCCCGACATCCAGGGGCGATCGATGGACGGCCCCGGGCACGTGGAGCTCGCCGAGCGCGCGAGGCACGGGGCGTGAAGCGCCCGGCAACACTGGGCGAGCTGCGGGCCTCCGGCTGGCGCAGCCGGTCGGTGAAGGACGAGCTCCGCGCCAACCTGCGCACCCGCCTTCGCGAGGGCGCCGAGCTCTTCCCGGGGATCGTGGGCTACGCAGACACCGTCCTCCCGCAAATCGTGAACGCGCTCCTGGCCAGGCACGACTTCATCCTCCTCGGACTCCGCGGACAGGCCAAGAGCCGCATTCTTCGCTCGCTCACCACGCTCATGGATGAGGCGATACCCGTCCTGGCGGGCTCGGAGGTGAACGACGACCCGTTCCGGCCGATCAGCAGGCACGGACGGGAGCTGGTCGAGGAGATGGGGGACGACACCCCGATCCAGTGGATCGGCCGCGACCAGCGCTACGTCGAAAAGCTGGCCACCCCGGACGTCACAGTGGCCGACCTCATCGGCGATCTCGATCCGATCAAGGCGGCCCGGGGCGGCCACCTCCTCTCGGACGAGCTCTCCATGCATTTCGGCCTGCTGCCGCGCGCCAACCGCGGCATCTTCGCCGTGAACGAGCTTCCGGACCTGTCCGGCAAGATCCAGGTGGCCCTGTTCAACGTCATGGAGGAGGGGGACGTCCAGATCAAGGGGTTCCCGGTTCGGCTCCCGCTGGACGTCCAGCTCGTGTTCAGCGCCAACCCCGAGGATTACACGGCGCGGGGGAAGATCATCACGCCCCTCAAGGACCGCATCGGCTCGGAGATCCTGACCCACTATCCGCGCAGCCTGGAGGAGGCCGAGGCGATCACGCGGCAGGAGGCGTGGGCCGATCGAGGACTGCCGGTCGAGGTCCCGGAACTGGTCCGCGAGGTCATCGAGCGCATCGCATTCACGGCCCGGGAGGACGGCCGGCGCATCGACCAGCGCTCGGGCGTGAGCCAGCGTATGCCTATCACCGTGCTGGAGGACGCGATCTCCAATGCCGAGCGGCGCGCCCTCTCCGGCGGAGGCGAACGGGCCTCGGTACGTCTGGCCGACGTCTTCGCCTCGCTTCCCGCGATCACCGGGAAGCTCGAGCTCGAGTACGAGGGTGAGCTCCAGGGCGCCGGCGCGGTGGCCGAGGACCTCATCGCCCGCTCGTGCGCCGAGGCGTTCGACGAGCGCTTCGAGGAGGAAGACGCCCTTCCGATCATCGAGTACTTCGAAACGGGTGGCGTGCTCAGCATCTCGGAGTCGGCCCGGGAGGACGTTCTCCTCCAGGGTTTCGAGAGCGTGCCGGGTCTGCTACCGCTGGCGGGGACGGCCGAGGGGTGGAGCGGGGCGCCCGCCGCCGACCGGGTAGCCGCCTGCGAGCTGGTGCTGGAGGCGCTGTGCGCGAAGCGCCGGATCAGCCGGACGAGCTCGGGGGCGTATACCCGCCGTCGCGGAGGCGCCCGATGAGCCGCCGGTTCGCGGCCGGGAAGGCATAGCCGGAAAGCTCCGACGGGCGGGCCCAGGCCATGCGCCGGGCGGAGCGAGGCGAGGGCTCTCCCGCCACGATCCGGGCGTGATACGCGTGTAGCGTAATCCGGAAGTGGCTGTATGCGTGCTCCTCCGTCCCGAACCGCTCACCGATCTCGACCTCCACTCCCAGCTCCTCGCGAAGCTCGCGGCGCGCCGCGTCCGGGACCGTCTCGCCCGGCTCGACCTTCCCACCCGGGAACTCCCACAGGCCCCCCAGCAGACCCTCTGGCGCCCGCTGCGTGATGAGGAGGCGGCCGGAGCGCCACACGAGGGCGGTCGCGACGTCGTGGTGGGGGATGGGAGCCCGCCGGCGGACGGGAGGGCGCTCGGACACCGTGCCTCGGGCGAGCGCGAGGCAGCCCCCGGAGATCGGGCACGCCGCGCAGTCGGGCGACGTCGGGGTGCAGACCTGGCTCCCGAGGTCCATGAGCGCCTGGTTGAGGTCGCCCGGGCGTCCGGGGGCGGCTTCCAGGAGCGCGCGGGCCGTGCGCTCGAGCACGGCCGGGGTCGGGGTCTCGAGATCGAACAGCCGGGCGAGCACGCGGCGGACGTTACCGTCGACGGCCGGCTCCGGCCGGCCGAAGGCGAGGCTTGCGATGGCGCCCGCGGTGTACGGGCCGACCCCGGGGAGCTCACGGAGCCGTTCGGGCTCCGCGGGGAGGCGGCCGCCGTAGCGATCCGAGACCTGGCGGGCCGCCTCCCGGAGTCGGCGGGCCCTGCCGTAGTAGCCGAGTCCCTCCCACGCTTTGAGGACCTCGTCCAGGTCGGACGCCGCCAGGCTGTCGAGGTCGGGAAAGAGCTCCAGGAAGCGGCCGTAGTAGGCGCGGACCGTGTCGATCCGCGTTTGCTGCGCCATCACCTCGGCCACCCAGATCCGGTAGGGGTCGGTCTCGTCCCGCCACGGGACATCGCGCTCACGGCCGTCGAACCAGTCCAGGAGCCAGGATACGAGGGAGCCCCGGCTGGCGAGGCGGGCCTCGACCTCCGGGCTCACGCCCGGCCCCCGACCTCCGTGCCCGATGCTTCTCGCAGGTGGCCGTCGAAGAGGGCGCTCGCCGGACCGGCCAGCCGTATGGAGCGCGTGGGGCCCCCCTCGTCCGGCGCGAGCGTGACCTCGAGGTCGGCGCCGCTGCGAGTTCGAAGCACGAGGCGCGGCCCGGAGTCCCCGTTGGCCTCCGCGACCACTGCGCAGGCCATGGCTCCCGAACCGCACGCCATCGTCTCCCCCTCGACGCCGCGCTCGAAGGTCCGCACGGCGCCACGGCCGTCGCCCCGGAGCTCCAGGAAGTCGACGTTGGCGCCGGGCGCACCGAGGCTCGGGTGGCGGCGGAGCGGGCGGGCCAGCTCGTCGATGGGCCCCTCCGGGAGGCGCTCCACCGGTACGACGAGGTGGGGCGTGCCGATCTGGACGAGCCAGGCCGAGCGGGTGGAGCCGCCGACTCCGACCTCGAGGTTCCGCGCGATGCGTGCCTCGATGCGGTAGTCCAGGGCCACCGTGCCCCCGGCTACCCGGGACTCGATCGGCCCGTCGCCCGTCACGAGCGTCACGCGGCCACCAGGCGCGTGACCGTGGTCAGCCGCCCACAGGGCGGCGCAGCGACTGCCGTTTCCGCACGTGCCGAACTCGGAGCCATCCGGGTTGAAGAAGCGGATCACGACCCGGCCGGGCTCGGCGGGCTCGGCCACGATGAGCCCGTCGGCGCAGGCTCCCTGGGCCCGGGAGCAGATCCGCCGCGCGAGCGCCTCGAGATCGCGGCCGGCGGCCTCCGAGGCCTCGACGACGACGAAGTCGTTCCCGGCGCCGCTGTACTTGGCGAAGGGGAGTCCGGACTGAGTGGGTCGGCACATGGGATGGAACCGGTGTCGGGGATCGGGTAACTCGATGTAGGGGGACCGTCGGTCCCTCGCCGCCGGGGTCCAGCATAGCGGGAGCCGATCGGATGCGCACCACGACGTACGAGCGCTACAGCGGTGAGCTCGCCGACGCCCTCAACCTCCAGGAGCTCCTGGACCGCCTCTCCGACTTCCTGCTCGACAGCGGCTTCGCCGGCGGGGATCCCTGGTCCCTGTTCGGAGAGCCGGCCGCCGGTGGCGGGGAGCCCGGCGACCTGGAGCGTCTCAAGCGCGCCATCCTGCAGGCGCTCCTGGACCAGGGGGAGCTCACGCCCGAGATGGTGCGAGCGCTCGCCGACGGTGAGGATGCAGATCCCGACGTGCTGCGGAAGGTCGCGGAGCTCCTGGACGACGTCGTCCGACGTCTCGCCGAGGAGGGCTACCTGCGGGTGGGTGAGCAGGGCGCCGCCGGAGTCGGACCGGGCCCGCTCGTCACTGCCGAGCTGGGCCGGGAGCGCGAGCCCGAGCGGGAGGCGGCGCGCTCGGTGAGCTTCGAGCTCACGGAGAAAGGGCTCGACTTCCTGAGCTATCGGTCCCTGCGGGACCTGCTCGGCGGCCGGGGGGAAGGTGCGGCGGGCGTGCACGAGACCCGGATGCTGGCCACGGGGGTGGAGGCGGAGGCGAGCTCGAAGCCGTGGGAGTTCGGGGACACCATGAACCTGGATGTCCCCGCCACCCTGCGGAACGTGATCGCCCGGGAGGGGACGGAGTTCCCCCTGCCGCTGAGCTACGACGACCTCCGCGTGCACCGGGCGCCGCAGCGCTCGAGCTGCGCCACGGTGCTCATGCTCGACTGCAGCCACTCCATGATCCTGTACGGCGAGGATCGTTTCACGCCGGCCAAGAAGGTGGCGCTGGCTCTCTCGCACCTCATCCGGACGCGCTTTCCCGGGGACGCGCTCCGCTGCGTCCTTTTCCACGACTCGGCCGAGGAGATCCCGCTGGGGCGGCTGGCCACGGCCCAGGTGGGACCGTACCACACCAACACCGCCGAGGGTCTCCGGATGGCTCGCCGCATCCTCAAGGGACAGCGGCAGCAGATGAAGCAGATCATCATGATCACCGACGGGAAGCCGAGCGCGATGACGCTCCCCGACGGGCGTGTCTATACGAACTCCATGGGACTCGACCGGCGCATCCTGCGCGAGACCTTCTCGGAGGTGAGCGCGTGCCGGCGCTCGGCCATCCCGATCAACACCTTCATGCTGGCGCGCGACCCGTCGCTGGTGGCGTTCGTGCAGGAGATGGCCCGGATCGCGCGCGGGAAGGCCTACTTCGCCAGCGCCATGAGCCTGGGGCAGTACATCCTCATGGACTACATGCGAGGAAAGCGCCGCCGGGTCGGCTGAGCACTTCAGCGCGGACCCGGCCCTTGCCGGCGGGGACGGTCCATCGCCGGAAGAGCGATGAGGCCGGAGTGAGGCCGGCCGCGATCTTCCCATCAGCGGAGCGGAGGGGGCGCGTCCGAGGCGCGCCGGTGCCCGGACGTGCCCCCCCGGCCGGCCCCACTTGGCCCGCCGTGATGGCCCGTCGCGCCGGCTCCTCCGGATCGCCCGGCCCGATGCACGACGGCCGCAGCGACCCGGTCGGGGCGCTGCGGCCGTAGGGGTACTCTCCGGCCTGACTCGACGCGATGCCTGCGCGGCCGCGACGACTAGCCGAAGCGAGCGAGCGTCATGGTGCGCCCGCGCGGAAGGTGATCCTTCCTAGCGAGCGACCTCGCGGCGATCGCTTGCCCTTGCCGAGCCAGGCTCGAATCTACTCCCTGCAGACACTGGATCACCTCCTTTCGAAAGGGACGGATCGGGCACGACTCCGGTCCTGCGGGCTCCGCCGTCATTTCGACGCCGCCCGCGGACGCTCCGAACGTAGGCGGGGCGGGAACCTCCCACAAGCCGAGCACTGGCCGCGGCGGTCCCGCTCCCGGAGGGCCCGCCGGCGTGGCGTCAGGGCTGCGGCCGGCGGGGGGCCAGGAGGTCGAGGAGGGCCGTCTCGGCACGCCGCATGGGCTGGGTGGCGCCCTGCGTCTGGCAGAGCAGGAGGGCGCCGTGGAGGGCGGCGAGAGCGACCATGGCGGCCGGCTCGGGGTCGACGTCGGGATTCAGCTCCCCGCGCCGCGTCCCGTCCGCGATGACGATCCGGAGAGAGTCGTTCAGGGCGGCGTGGAACTCGGCGGCGACCGTTCGGACCTCCGGGTCGTGGGGCGCTAGCTCGAGGGCGAGGGCGCCCATCGGGCACGGCAGGTGGTCCGACTCGTCCAACGTGTCGCCGTTGGCTTCCGCGTCCTCGTCCCACCAGCCCGCGCGTACCCGGCGGAAGATGCCGCTGATTCGCTCCAGCGCGTCCTGGCCCGGCTCGGCCGGCCGGCGGATGTCCGTCTCGAACTCGTCCACCCAGCGCCTCAGGACCTCGCGGGCCAGGTCCAGCTTCCCGTCGAAGTGGTAGTAGAAGTTGCTACGGGCGACGCCGGTGGTCTCCAGGATGTCCTCCACCGAAGTGGCCGCGTAGCCGTTCCGGTAGAACAGGTCTCCCGCAGCCAGCACCAGCCGGTCGCGGTTCGTCATATCATCCGCGCTCCATGGGCAGGATGCTTCCCGCCCCGGGCCGAGAGAGGGAGAGATTCCGAAGAACCCCAATATGAGGACTCCGCAGGGTGCTTCGCCACAACGACATTCTCGTTGGCATCGAGGACGAAGCGCCCTGCGCCCGCCGTCCGCCGACCGTAGGTTGAGCCGGGTGGCCGCCGCCCGGGCTACCCGCCCCGGCCGTGAGGCCCCCCAGCCGATCTGCCCCGACAGGAGGAGACGCGCATGGCCCCCCGGTTCATCGTGCGGAGACGTCACAAGGTCGGGCTGCCGCCGGGATCGCTGGTGCCCGTGGAGGTGCAGACGCTCGACCGCGTGTCGCTCACCGTCATGGATTACGACGCGGAGCGGCTCGAGGAGCGCGAGGTGAGCACGGTCGCCGAGTGCCTGCCGTTCAGGGATTCGCCGACGGTGACCTGGCTGGACGTGGTGGGGCTGCAGGACATGGAGCTCGTCGGAGAGCTCGGCTCGCAGTTCGGCCTCCATCCCCTCGTCCTCGAGGACCTGGTCAACACGCAGCAGCGTCCCAAGCTCGAGGACTTCCAGGAGTACCTCTTCGTGGTCATCAAGATGCTGACCTTCGACGAGGAGTCGCGCCGGGTCGACGACGAGCAGCTCAGCCTCATCCTGGGGCCCCGCTTCGTCATCTCCTTCCAGGAGCGGCCCGGCGACACCTTCGGGGCCGTGCGCGAGCGGATCCGGACCGGCAAGGGACGGATCCGAACCATGGGAGTCGACTACCTGGCGTACGCGCTGATCGACGCGGTGGTCGACCACTACTTCGTGGTGCTGGAGGGACTCGGGGACTGGATCGAAGAGCTCGAAGAGGAGGTCGTGACAGAGCCCGTGGCCTCGACCATGCAGCACATCCACAGGGTCAAGCGAGAGATGCTCCTCCTGCGCAAGGCCACGTGGCCGCTCCGCGAGGTGGTCTCGGGGCTCGGCCGGGAGGGGACGTCGCTGATCACAACGCCGGTGCGCATCTACGTGAGGGACGTCTACGACCACACCATCCAGGTCCTCGACACGGCCGAGACGCTGCGCGACATCGTCTCCGGGCTGCTGGACACCTACCTGTCCAGCGTCAGCAACCGGATGAACGAGATCATGAAGGTGCTCACGATCATGGCCAGCATCTTCATCCCTCTGACCTTCATCGCCGGCGTGTACGGGATGAACTTCCAGCACATGCCGGAGCTGTCGACCACCTGGGGCTATCCCGCCGTGCTCGCCCTCATGGGAGTGATCGCCGCGGGCCTGCTCGTGTACTTCAAGCGCAAGGGCTGGATGTAGGCGGCCGCCCGCCCGCACCGGAGGGCGTCGGCGGGGGGAACGGTCGTTGCGGGCGCGATGGTTGACGCCCCCTCAGGGGGCCCGGTATCGTAGGCGCCTCATCGGCGGCCGGCCGGTGCGACCTAGCCGGAAAGGAAGGGCAATGTCCGAGGTTCCCGAGGGACTCCGCTACACGCAGGAGCACGAGTACGTGCGCGAGGCCGACACGGACGGAGAGTACTTCGTCGGCATCACCGATTATGCCCAGGGCGAGCTGGGCGATGTGGTCTTCGTCGAGCTCCCCGCCGTGGGCGACACCTTCGAGCACATGCAGGTGTTCGGCACCATCGAGGCGGTCAAGGCGGTCTCGGAGCTGTTCTGCCCCCTGGCCGGGGAGGTGGTCGAGGTCAACGAGGCCCTGGACCGCGACCCGGCGCTGGTGAACACCGACCCCTACGGGGCCGGCTGGATGATCCGCCTCAAGGCCGCCGGCGAGTCGGGGACGGAGGACCTCCTCTCGGCGGAGGCCTACCGAAAGCACCTCGAGGAAGGCTGAGCTCCCCGCCCCCATGACCTTCGTACCTCACAGCGAGGCCGATCGGCGCGAGATGCTGCGCCGGATCGGCGCTTCGGACATTGCGGAGCTGTTCGGCGATGTGCCCCCCGGACTCGTGCGGGACCGGCCGCTGGACCTGCCCGAGCCGCTCTCGGAGTGGGAGGCGGTGCGCCGCCTGCGCGAGCTGGCGGCCCGGAACCCGGCGCTGGTGAGCTTCGCCGGCGGGGGGAGCTACGACCACCACGTCCCGGCGGCCGTGGATCACATCCTCCGCCGGAGCGAGTTCTACACGGCGTACACGCCCTATCAGCCCGAGGTCTCCCAGGGCACGCTCCAGGTCATCTACGAGTTTCAGACCATGGTGTGCGAGCTCACCGGGATGGAGGTCGCCAACGCTTCCATGTACGACGGCGCCACGGCCACGGCCGAGGCGGCGCTCATGGCACTCTCGGTGACCCGACGTGGCAGGATCCTCCTGGCTGGGACGCTTCATCCCCACTACCGGAAGGTGGTCGAGACCTACGCCGAAGGGAGCGCGAGCGGCGTCGAGGTCGTGCCGGCCGACGCAGACGGACTCCTCGACGTGGACCGCCTGGCCGGCGCCATCGACGATGATACCGCCTGCGTCATCGTTCAGAACCCGAACTTCTTCGGGCTTCTCGAGGACCTGGAGGCGATGTCGGAGGCGGTCCACGAGGGCGGCGCCCTGCTCGTCACCTCCGTGGCCGACGCCGTCTCGCTGGCGCTGGTCCGGACGCCCGGCGCCGCCGGGGCGGACATCGTGGCCTGCGAAGGCCAGCCGTTCGGGAACGGTGCGAGCTTCGGCGGCCCGGTGGTCGGGCTTTTCGCGGCGCGCAGGAAGCACGTCCGCCAGATGCCGGGCCGCATCGCGGGGGCCACCGAGGACGAGGAGGGACGCCGCGGCTACGTTCTCACCCTCCAGACCCGCGAGCAACAGATCCGGCGGGAGAAGGCGACCAGCAACATCTGCACGAACCAGGGCCTCAACGCCCTGGCGGCCACCGTCTATCTGGCCACCGTCGGACGGGACGGGCTGGAGCGCATCGCGACGGCCTCGGCCCGCAACGCCCGCTATGCGTTCGAGCGCCTGGCGGAAGTGGATGGCGTCGAGCCGCTCCATCCCGGCTCGCCGTTCCTGAGGGAGTTCGCCGTGAAGACGTCCGAGGACTCGCGGACGATCCTCGGGCGCGGGATCGAGCGCGGCATCCTGGCCGGAGTCAGCCTGTCGCGCTTCCCCGACCTGGGGGCTCCCGATGGCCTGGTCCTGGCGTTCACCGAGAAGCGGAGCCGCGCGGAGATCGATCGACTGATCGAGGTGCTGGCCGGCTGACGTTCCCGAGCCGCTCGAGGGCGCCTCGCCGGCGGATGGCGGAACGGCATCGGCCGCGTGCGGGGGTGCGACGAAGCGGAGCGGCGGCAGCGGAGAGGAGAAGGACATGGGCAAGTTGACCTTCCATGGGCATGCGTGCGTCGAGATCCGGACGGACGACGGCACGCGCCTGCTGATCGACCCGTGGCTGACCGACAACCCCCTGGCCGACGTCGGGCCGGAGGAGTTCTACGACGACCTGGACTACGTGCTCCTCACGCACGGCCACTTCGACCACACCGGGGACGCGTACGAGATCCTGCGGCGGAGCGGCGCCACCCTCATCGCCACCTTCGAGCTGGTGGCCTACGCCCAGAACGAGGAGGGCGTCGAGAATGCCCATCCGCTCCACATCGGCGGCGGCTTCCAGTTCCCCTTCGGCCGCGCCCAGCTCACGCCCGCCTTCCACGGCGGTCAGGTGGCCGGCGAGAAGGGAGGCGCCTACACGACGTTCCCGGCCGGGATTCTCCTGGTGCTGGACGAAAAGACGCTCTACCACGCCGGGGACACGTCGTTGACGCGCGAGTTCGAGCTCCTCCGCGACCGCGTTGACGTGGCGCTGCTCCCGATCGGCGACAACTTCACCATGGGTCCGGCAGACGCCGTGCGGGCCGTGGACATGATCCGGCCGGACGTGGTGATCCCGATCCACTTCGACACCTTCGAGGCCATCGAGCAGGATCCGGAGGCCTTCCGGGACGAGGTGGGTGACCTGGCCCGGGTCGTCATCCTCTCGCCGGGCGAAAGCTACGAGTTCTGATGAAGCGCCCCCCCTTCCCGTTCAAGGACGAGTGGACGCCGACCATCTTCGAGCGGTCGCGTCCGGGCCGCACCGGCACCACGGTGCCGGAGGCCGATGTGCCCGAATCGTCGGGCGAGCTGCTGCCCGAGGCGCACCGCCGCCGCGAGCCCCTCCGGCTCCCCGAGGCGCCCGAGCACGTGGTGGTGCGGCACTACACGGAGCTCTCGCTCAAGAACCACCACGTGGACCGGGCTCTGTACCCGCTGGGCTCGTGCACCATGAAGTACAATCCCAAGGTGAACGAGCAGACGGCGCGCCTGCCGGGCTTCGCCGAGCTCCACCCCTTCACCCCGCACGAGGCGGCCCAGGGCGCCCTGGCGCTCATGCACGAGCTGGCCGGCATGCTGCGCGAGGTGGCCGGGATGGACGAGGTGAGCCTGCAGCCGGCCGCGGGCGCCCAGGGCGAGATGACGGGGGTTCTGCTCATGCGCGCCTACCACCGGGCCCGGGGGGACACCGACAGGAAGCGTGTCCTCATCCCCGACTCGGCCCATGGCACGAACCCCGCCACGGTGGCGCTGGCCGGCTTCGACTGCGTGGAGGTCCCCTCGGACGATCGTGGCCGCGTGGACCTGGAGGCGGTCCGGAAGGCACTCGGGGACGACCTGGTCGGGATGATGCTCACCAATCCGAACACGCTGGGCGTGTTCGAGTCCCGAATCGAGGAGATCAGCCGCCTGGTCCACGAGTCCGGCGGTCTGATGTACATGGACGGTGCGAACCTGAACGCCCTGATGGGAATCGCCCGGCCCGGCGAGATGGGCTACGACATCGTCCACTTCAACCTCCACAAGACGTTCAGCACGCCGCACGGCGGCGGGGGCCCGGGGGCCGGTCCCGTGGCGGTGAAGGAGCCGCTCGCCCGCTTCCTGCCCGTGCCGCACGTGGAGGAGCACGGCGGCGAGTACGTGCTCGAGTGGGGCCGCCCGGACTCCATCGGCAAGATCCATGGCTTCTACGGGAACTTCGGCGTCCTCGTGCGGGCCTACACCTACATTCGCATGCTCGGGGCGAGCGGCGTGCGGGAGACGGCCGAGGCGGCCGTGCTCAACAACGCCTACCTGAGCGCGCTGCTCGCCGGTGCCTTCCCGCTCCCCTACGGCCGCGGGATGCACGAGTCCGTGTTCACGGGCGAGGAGCTCAAGAAGCGCCACGGCGTGCGCACCTCGGACGTGGCCAAGCGGCTACTCGACTACGGCTTCCACGCTCCCACCATCTACTTCCCGCTCACGGTCCCCGAGGCGCTCATGACCGAGCCCACGGAGACGGAGACGAAGGAGGAGCTGGACCGGTACGTCGAGGCGATGCTCGCGATCGCGGGAGAGGCGGCTGAGGATCCCGACCTGGTCCGGTCGGCGCCGCACACGACGCCGGTTCGCCGGCTGGACGAGGGGCGCGCCGGCCGCGAGCTGGACGTGCGCTGGGGCTTCCCGGAAGGCGAGGAGCGGGCCGACGCCCCCGGCGTGCCCGCGGGCGCGCCCGAGGAGGGACGATAGCGCGGAGATCCGCGCCCCCCGCCTCGACCCCATCGCGGCGGGCCGTGACGGGCCCGGTCCGGGCCCCGGCCTTCCGCGGCCCACTCCTCTTCCGTCTCGATCCCCCCGCCGCGGGTGCCCATAACATGGCCGTGGACGAGGCCCTGATGGAGTCGGCGCGCCGGGGCGTGGTGACGCTGCGCCTCTACCGCTGGGATCCCTCCTGCCTCTCCTTCGGGCGGAACCAGCGCGCCCGGGGACGCTACGACGTCGATGCCGCCAGCCGGCTGGGCATCGATGTGGTGCGTCGGCCTACGGGAGGCCGGGCCGTCTTCCACCACCGCGAGCTCACCTACTCGGTCACGGCGCCGGCCGGCGCCTGGGGCGGCCTCAGGGCGAGCTACCACAGGATCAATCGCGCCCTGCTGCGCGGGCTCGAATCGCTCGGTGTGGCCGTGGGGGAAGCGGGGCGCAGATCCGGGGAGCGCGCCCCGGGGCCCTCAACGCGAGCCTGCTTCCGCGACCCGCTCCCGGGCGAGATCACGGCGGCGGGCCGCAAGCTGGTCGGCAGCGCCCAGTGGCGCGAAGCGGGGGCACTACTCCAGCACGGCTCCCTCCTGCTGCACGACGACCAGGTGGTGACCGAACGCCTGCGCCTGGCCGAGGAGGACCGGGAAGCCGGTCCGGCCGATGGGGCCGAGCCGCTGCGGGCGGCGGCCCTGGCCGACCTCCTCGGTACGCCGCCGCCGCTCGAGGCGCTGGTGGCGGCGCTCCGGAGCGGCTTCGCCGAGGAGCTGGACGCGGAGGTCGTGGAGGCCCCGCGCTCGCCGGGGGAGGCCCGCAGGGTGGCGCGGCTCGAGGAGCGCTACCGCGATCCGGCGTGGACCTGGAGGCGGTGACCGAAGTACCTTCGAAGCCGTGCTGAGAAGAGCTCTGCGGGGGAAGGGAAGGGCGAGGACGTTGAGGGGCGGGCGGGCCGCCGCGCTCCTCGCGGCGCTCGCCGGAGGGTGGATGGGGGTCGCGGCCTGCGGCGGGGGCGGACCCGCATCGCGGGGCGCCGCCGCGGCGGGGCGGACCCTGGTGCTGGGCTACGCCGAAGATCTCCAGACGCTCGATCCGGTCGTCAGCACCGACCAGAACGCCAACGACCTCATGGTCCCGCTCCTCTTCTCCCCGCTGGTCGCCTACGATTCGGCGTATCACGTCCGGCCCTGGCTGGCGCGCTCCTGGCAGCTCTCCGACAGCGCCGTCGTCTTCGAGCTGAGGGAGGATGTCCGGTGGCACGACGGCCGGCCCGTCACCGCCGAGGACGTGAAGTTCACCTTCGACCTGGCCAAGGACCCGGCCACCGCCTCCCCGCTGGCCGCCGCCTACCTGACCGACGTCGACAGCGCCGAGGTGCTGGGCCCCTACCGGATCCGCTTCCGCTTCTCGGCTCCGCACGCCGACCCGCTCCAGGATTTCGTGTGGCCACCCGTGCCCAGGCACGTCCTCGAGGGGGTGGATCCCGCCCACCTGGCCGATGCGCCCTTCAGCCGTCACCCGGTCGGAAGCGGCCCCTACCGCCTGGTGCGCTGGGAGGCGGGGCAGGAGCTTCGCCTGGAGGCGGTCGACTCCTTCCCGGCCGACCTGGGAGGAACGCCGGCCATCCGGCATGTCGCCTACCGGATCCTGCCCGAGGCCACCACGCGCCTCCAGGAGCTGCTCCGGGACGACATTCAGGTGGACGGACCGCTCGAGCCCCAGGAGGCCCCACGCGTGGAGGCCTCGGGCCGGGTGCGCCTGGCCGCCTTCCCGTGGCGGCAGTTCACGTACATCGGCTGGAATTCCCGGGACCCCATGTTCGCGGACGCCGGGGTGCGGAGAGCTCTGACCATGGCCATCGACCGGCGCGCTCTGCTCCAGGCAGCGCTGTACGGCCACGGCCAGATGGCGGCGGGCCCGATTCCTCCGTGGCACCCCTACGCCCCCCATCTCCAGCCCCTGCCGTACGCTCCCGACTCCGCGCGCGCGCTCCTGGCGCGGGCCGGGTGGAAGGACACCGACGGCGACGGTATCCTGGATCGGGACGGACACCCGTTCCGCTTCGAGCTCCTGGCCAGTCAGGCCAACGCTACGTTCGGTGACCTGGCGCAGATGATCCAGGCCCAGCTGAGGAAGGTCGGGGTGGAGGCCGAGCCCCAGCTCCTGGAGTGGCAGACGGTGCTCTCGCGTCACCGGGCACGTCAGTTCCAGGCCGTTCTGACCAACTGGGTGCTCGACAACTTCAAGGTGGACCCGAGACCGCTCTTCTCGACCCGCGCCGCGCGGACCCGGGGGAGCGCCAACCGGAGCTCCTACTCCAACCCGGTCGCCGACAGCCTGATGGAGGTCGGTACCCGGACCACGGACCCGGACACGGCGCGCCGCACGTGGGCCAGGTTCGAGGAGCTCCTCCAGCACGACCAGCCCTTCACCTTCCTGTTCTGGAACGACGAGCTCGCGGGTGTCGGGCGCGACCTGGAGGGGGTGCACATGGACGCGAGGGGGGAGCTGTACACGCTGCCGGGCTGGAGGTGGGCGTCGGCCCCGGCGGCCCCGGGCGCGGCAGGACGTGAGGGTTCGGACCCGGACGGCGCGGGGAGCGGCGGGGCGACCGGAGCGACATCCGTCCCGAGCGGAGGAGCGCGGTGAAGCGCCGGCCGGGCCGTTTCCGGGCCCACGGACCCGGAGGCCCCGACGCCGCGCTCGCTGTCTTCGTCCTCCTGGTGGCGACCGCCTGGGCCTGCGGCGGGGGCGAGTCGGCCGGCGGGGCTGGGTCGGCGGCCTCCGTGCCGGACTCGGCGCGCTACGGTGGGACCGTGGTGATCGCCGGGAGGGCGGACCTCCCTGGCGTGAACCCGCTCGTGCCGCCGCCCGACTACATGGCCGCCCAGTTCGAGCGCTACGTGCTGTTCATGCCGCTCGTACAGCTCGGGCCGAACTTCGAGCCCCTCCCGTGGCTGGCCCGTTCGTGGGATGCCAGCGACGACAGCACCCGGATCGTCTTCCATCTCCGGGACGACGTGAAGTGGCAGGACGGCCAGCCGGTCACGGCTGCCGACGTGGCCTTCACCTTCCGCAAGGCCAAGGACCCGGACGTCCCCTTCCCGAACCGGGCCTACTTCGACCGTTGGGACTCGGTGCGCGTGGTCGATGCGCATACGGTGCGCTTCTGGCTCCGGCCCTACAGCCAGTTCATGTACGCGTGGTCGCAGGTCCCGATCGTCCCGGAGCACGTGCTGGGCGATGTCCCGGACTCGGCGCTGGCCACCGCGCCGTTCGGCACCACGAGCCCGGTCGGGGACGGGCCGTTCCGGTTCTTGAGCCACGCCGAGGGCGACCGGTGGGTGTTCGAGGCCAACCCCGACTTCCCGGCCGAGCTGGGCGGGCGGCCGAAGGTGGATCGCCTCGTCTACCGCGTCATCCCCGACGAGGCCACTTCGCTGGCCGAGCTCCGCTCGGGCGACGTGCAGCTCTACCTCGACCTGCCGCCGGACCAGGTCGAGGACGTGCGCGGCGACAGCGCTCTGCGGGTCCTCTCCTTCCCGTCCACCTCCTACGCCTTCGTAGCCTGGAACACGCGGCACTCGCCGTTCTCCGATCCACGGGTGCGCCGGGCTCTGACCATGGCGATGAACCGCGGCGAGATCCTCCGCGCCGTCCGGCACGGCCTGGGAAGCGTCGCGACGGGTCCGCTCGGCCCCTGGCACTGGGCTTACGACACGGCGTGGCGCCCGCTCCCCTACGCTCCGGACTCGGCGCGGGCCCTGCTGGCCGCCGCCGGGTGGAAGGACACCGACGGCGATGGGGTGCTGGACAGGGGCGGGAAGCCGTTCCGTTTCGAGCTTCTCACGGCCCCCAGCCAGGTGCGCCGGGACATCTCCGTCATGCTGCAGTCGGACCTCGCGAAGGTGGGGGTCGCGCTCGAGCCCAGGGCCCGGGACTTCGCGGCCCTGGCCCAGGCGATCCAGAGCCCCCGGCGGCCGTACGATGCCTTCCTCCTCTCCTGGAGCGAGGACCTCGTGATCGACGACCGCGACTACTGGTCCTGCGGGCACCTGGATGATCCGCTCCAGTTCAGCGGCTGGTG
This sequence comes from uncultured Gemmatimonadota bacterium, assembly GCA_964465015.1. Lineage (GTDB taxonomy): Bacteria > Gemmatimonadota > Gemmatimonadetes > Palauibacterales > Palauibacteraceae > Humimonas. Next base: position 5,180 of record CAYXHP010000119.1, on the reverse strand, counting down.
CGACGCGGCGCTCGACTCGGTGATGGATTCGATCCCGGCCGCGCTGGACCGGGCCCGCAAGCGGCGGCTGCTGCGGCGCTACGCGGAGATGGTGGAGCGGGCGCAGCCGTACACGTTCCTGTTCAACGAGGACCGGGCCGCGGGCCTGAGGCGCTCGCTGCGCGGCGCCGAGATGGACGTGCGCGGGGAGCTGCGGACCGCAGCCTCCTGGTGGCTCCTCCCCCGGTCCCGCTGAAGGGGGAGCGGCCGGGGTGCTCCGGTATACGGGCCGGCGTCTCCTGGAAGCGGTGCCGCTTCTCCTCGGCATCGTCACGCTGACCTTCCTCCTCCTCCACCTCGCGCCCGGCGACCCGACCACCGCGTACTTCAACCCCAACATCCCGCCCGACGTCATCGAGCAGATGCGCCGGAATCTGGGGCTGGACCAGCCACTCCCGGTCCAGTACCTGGACTGGCTCAGGTCCTTCTTCACAGGGCATTTCGGCTACAGCTTCAGCCAGCACCGAGCCGTCTCGGCGGTGATCGGGGACGCCCTCCCCAACACCCTGTTCCTGAGCGGCGTCTCCCTGGTCCTGATCTTCGTCGTGGGATGCGCGGTGGGCATCGTGCAGGCGGTGCGGCAGTACTCGGCCACCGACCAGCTCCTCACCGTGTCGGCTCTGGCCATCTACTCGGTGCCGGGCTTCTGGCTCGGGCTCATGCTGATCCTGGTCGTGTCGGCTCCGCCCCTGTCCTCCTGGCTCCACCTGCCGATCTCGGGCATGGTCTCCATCAACCACGACTACCTCGGTCCCTGGGCTCGGGTGGTCGATCGGCTCCGGCACCTCGTGCTCCCCGTGATCGCGCTCGGGCTCGCCTCGGCGGCCGGCATCGCCCGCTACATGCGCGGGGCGATGCTCGAGGTGATCGGCCAGGACTACATCCGGACGGCCCGGGCCAAGGGACTCTCGGAGCGGCGGGTCATCCTCGGCCACGCGCTCCGCAACGCCCTCCTCCCGGTGGTGAGCCTCCTCGGCCTGTACCTGCCGCTCCTGTTCGGGGGCACGGTGGTGATCGAGTGGGTCTTCTCCTGGCCGGGCATGGGACGGCTCCTCTACAACGCCATCCTGGCGCGAGACTATCCGGTCGTGATGGCCGCCACCTTCCTGTTCGGCGCCCTGGTCGTGCTCGGAAACCTGGTCGCGGACCTTCTGTACGCGGCGGTGGATCCCCGCGTCCGCTACGAGGGCCGGTGAGCGGCCGCGGCGGCGCGCTCCTCGACCTCGTCCTCCCCGGCGCCCGCGCCGCCGCCGCGGGCCGCGGGGGAGGGGCGACGGTGCTCGGGGCGTGGGCCTTCCTGTGGGCGGTGACGCTCCTGCGCTGGGACCGCATCTCGAGCACGCTCCGGGGCGGTCCGGCGGACCATTGGCTCGCCCTGGCCACCCTGGCGGGGGGGCTCGTCGCCTGTCCGGCGCTGGCTCGGAGATGGAGCGCGGGAGCTTGGCGCGAGGCGGCCCGCGGGGAGACCGCCGGCGCGTCCGGCGCCGTGGACTGGACGGCGTTCGCGCGCCACCGGCAGGCGTCCGTCGGGATGGTGCTCCTGGTCACCCTCGTGCTGGTGGCGCTGCTCACGCCCTACCTGGCACCCTTCGATCCCAACGCGCAGCACGCGGTGGTGGCGACCCGCTTCCTTCCCCCCTCCGCGCTACATCCCCTGGGAACCGACCGGTTCGGACGCGATGTCCTGAGCCGCGTCCTGTACGGGGCGCGCATCAGCCTCACGATCGGCTTCGTGGCGGTGGCCATCGCGATCACGGTCGGAACGCTCGTGGGCTCGGGCGCCGGCCTGGTGGGCGGAGCGGTGGACAGCGCCTCGATGCGGGGCGTCGACCTCCTGCTCAGCTTCCCGCGCCTCGTGCTCCTCATCACCCTCGTGGCGCTCTTCGAGCCGAGTCTCGGGCTCGTGACCCTGGTCCTCGGGCTCACGGGCTGGATGGGGACCGCCCGTATCGTGCGGGGCCAGGTGCTGTCGATCCGAGAGGAGGACTACGTGCAGGCCGCGCGGGCCCTGGGCCTGAACCGCTGGAGGATTCTGACGCGGCACGTCCTTCCGAACGCCCTGACCCCGGTCATCGTGGCGGCCACGCTCGGGGTCGGCAACACGATCCTCGCCGAGGCCGCCCTGAGCTTCCTGGGCCTCGGCGTGCAGCCGCCCACGGCGAGCTGGGGAAACATGGTGGCTTCGGGTCGGGACGTGATGCTCCACGCCTGGTGGATCGCGGCCTTCCCGGGTCTGGCGATCGTTCTCACGGTCATGAGCTTCAACCTGGTGGGCGACGGGCTGCGCGACGCGCTCGACCCCCGCCACGCCCGGGCGCTGTGAGAGCCGCGGCGAGGGCTGGACCGTCGGGAGGCGGCGGAGCGGGCGCTTCGCCGCCGCCGCTCGCCGAGCGGTCGGCGGTCGGAACGCCGCTCCTGGAGGTCCGCGACCTCCGCACGTGGTTCGAGACGCCCGCCGGTCCGGCTCGCGCCGTGGATGGCGTCTCGTTTCGTCTCGAGGCGGGTGAGACGTTGGGACTGGTGGGCGAGTCGGGGTGCGGAAAGTCGATGACCGCGCTCTCCCTCCTCGGCCTCGTGCCCGGCCCGGCGGGTCGGATCCAGCCGGGCTCCTCGGTGAGGCTGCGCGGCGAGGAGCTGGTCGGGGCCCCCGAGGGTCGGCTCCGCGAGGTGCGGGGAGGCGAGGTTGCCATGGTCTTCCAGGAGCCGATGACGAGCCTCAATCCCGTCCTCACCATCGGGCGTCAGGTGGAGGAGGGCATCCGCCGACACCGCGGGCTGCACGCGCGCCGCGCCCGGGAAGAGGCGGTGGAGATGCTGGAGCGGGTGGGGATCCCGGAGCCCGCCGAACGGATCCGCGCCTACCCGCATCAGCTCTCCGGCGGCATGCGCCAGCGCGTCATGGTCGCCATGGCTCTGGCCTGCCGGCCGTCCATCCTGGTCGCGGACGAGCCGACGACCGCCCTCGATGTCACCGTCCAGGCGCAGATCCTGGAGCTCCTGGTGGACCTCCAGCGCGAGATGGACATGGCGATCCTGCTCATCACCCACGACCTGGGCGTGGTGGCTCGCGCGGCCGACCGCGTGGCCGTGATGTACGCGGGCCGGATCGTGGAGGAGGCGGGGGTGCTGACCCTGTTCGAGTCTCCGTCGCATCCGTACACGGAGGGGCTCCTGGCGGCCGTACCCGACCCGGACCGGCCGGTACGCCGCCTCGCCGCCATCCCGGGCTCGGTGCCCGATCCGGCCGGCTGGCCGGAAGGGTGCCGATTTCACCCCCGCTGCCGCCACGCCTGGAGCCGCTGCCGCGGCGCGGAGCCGGAGCTGCTCCAGGCTCCCTCCGGGAGTCGGGCTCGCTGCTGGCTGGTGGAGGAGCCCGAGCGCCGCGGCGACGCGGGAGGTGTGCCCTGAGCGACGGCCCAGGCGATCGGCCGGATGCGGGCGTGCCGCTCCTCGTGGCCGAAGGGCTGGCCCGGACCTACGCGGCCGCGGGAGGATCCTTCCGTCGGAGGGGAGGCCCGGTGCGGGCCGTGCGCGACGTCTCCTTCGAGCTGCGGCGCGGGGAAACGCTGGCGCTGGTCGGAGAGTCCGGGTGCGGCAAGTCCACCACGGCCCGCCTGGTGCTCGGGCTCGACCGACCGGACGCGGGCACGGTGCGCTTCGATGGGCGCGACGTGCACGCGCTCTCCAGCGCGGAGCTCCGCGCGTTCCGGCGCCGGGCTCAGATCGTCTTCCAGGACCCGGTCGGGTCCCTCAACCCCCGCATCCGCGTGGGAGATGTCCTGCGCGAGCCGCTGCGTGTGCATCGCGTCGTGCCCCCCGAGCGGGTGGAGGAGCGCGTGGGCGAGCTGCTCGAGAGGGTGGGGCTCGACCCGCGCGACGCCCGGCGCTATCCGCACGAGTTCTCCGGCGGCCAGCGTCAGCGCATCGGCATCGCCCGGGCGCTCAGCGTCGAGCCCGATCTCGTGGTGGCCGACGAGCCGGTGAGCGCGCTGGACGTATCGGTCCAGGCGCAGATCCTCAACCTGCTGACCGATCTGCAGGAGGAGCTCGGACTCACCTACCTGTTCATCGCGCACGACCTGGCGGTGGTGCGCCACGTCGCCCGACGGGTGGCGGTCATGTACCTGGGACGCATCGTGGAGACGGGACCACGCGAGGATCTGTTCGAGCGGCCGCTCCACCCGTACACGCGGGCTCTGCTCGACGCCGTGCCGCGTCCACATCCGGGCGCGGTCGTCCGCGTCCCCGTGCGGGGCGAGGCCGGCGAAGCACCCGCCGCCGGCTGTCCGTTCGAGCCTCGCTGCACGCACCCCGGTCGCGATGCGGCGTGCCTGGCGGCAGTGCCGCCGCTCGAGGCGAAACGATCCGGGGGGTACGCGCGCTGCGTCAAGGAGGCGATCTGGCGAGTCCGCCCGGAGCCGGGAGAGTCCCCGGCCCGGGGGCCCGAACCGGCGCCTTGACAGCGCGTCGCGGCCCGGAATACCTTCTCGGGCCTACTGTCGATCGGGCGCGGTCCGGCACGCGCGGCTTCCTGCGTGGTCGCGGGCCCACAAGGAAACGAGCACGTTGGAGGTGACCTTGGGCAGTCTCACCGTTTCGGCGCTCCTGCTGATCCAGCAGGCAGCCACGCCAACCCTCGGTGCCGGTCAGTCGCTGAACCTGGGCGAGCTTTGGACCGCCGGAGGGTTCATGATGTGGCCGCTCGGCGCGTGCGCCGTCGTCGGGGCCGTCATCATCGTTTGGAAGTTCTTCGACCTGTGGACCAAGTCGGCCCGCACGCGCTCGCTCCTGAACGAGGTCGACGAGCTCATCGCGCAGCGCAAGCTCGACGCGGCGCTCCGGAGCTGCGAGGAGTCGAAGGCTCCAGCGGCCCAGATCCTCAAGGCCGGGCTCAAGCGGCACGAGGAAGGCGCCGAGCGCGCCATGCGCGCCGTCGAGAACGCCGGCGTGATCGAGCTGGCCGGGCTCGAGCGCGGCCTGGTGTGGCTGGCCACGATCTCGAACGTGGCCCCGCTGCTCGGGTTCCTCGGGACGGTGGTCGGGATGATCCAGGCCTTCCAGGCGATCGAGATCGCCGGCGAGGTCGAGGCGACCCTGGTCGCCGGCGGAATCAAGGTGGCGCTCATCACGACGGCCGCCGG
>CAYXHP010000118.1:0-5038 GCA_964465015.1 uncultured Gemmatimonadota bacterium | reverse complement strand
ATGGACGAGGTCGTGGAGAAGGCCGTTCAACTGGCAAAGGCGTAGGCGACCATGGCGATCTTCATCGACAAGGACACCCGACTGGTCGTCCAGGGGATCACGGGCCGGGACGGCTCGTTCCACGCCGGGCAGATGATGGAGTACGGGACGAAGGTCGTGGCCGGCGTGACACCCGGGAAGGGCGGCCAGCGCTTCCGTGACTCGGTCCCGGTGTTCGACACGGTCGAGGAGGCCGTAGAGGAGACCGGAGCGGAGGCGAGCGTGATCTTCGTGCCGGCACGCTTCGCCGCCGACGCCGTCTTCGAGGCGGCCGACAGCGGCGTGGGCCTGGTCGTGTGCATTACCGAGGGGATCCCGGTCCGGGACATGATGCGGGTGATGCCGTACGTCGAGGAGCGCGGCGTGCGGCTCATCGGCCCCAACTGCCCCGGTCTCATCGTGCCGGGTCAGGCCAAGATCGGAATCCTGCCCGGCCAGATCGTTCGCGAGGGACACGTGGGGATCGTGAGCCGGTCGGGCACGCTCACCTACGAGGTGATCCACCAGCTCACCTCCCGCGAGGTCGGCCAGTCGACCTGCATAGGGATCGGCGGCGACCCCGTGATCGGCACCGACTTCGTCGACTGCTTGAAGGCTTTCGAAGAGGACGACAACACCGAGGCCGTGGTGCTCATCGGCGAGATCGGCGGCACGGACGAGCAGGTGGCCGCGCACTGGGCCAGCGAGTACCTCTCCAAGCCGCTGGTCGGCTTCATCGCCGGCCAGACCGCGCCGCCCGGCCGCCGGATGGGTCACGCCGGAGCCATCATCAGCGGTTCGGAGGGCACGGCGGCCGAGAAGATGAAGACCTTCGAGGAGTTGGGAATCGCGGTGGCCCGGCGCCCCTCGGAGATCGGAGAGATCGTGGCCGAGTGGATGGGAGACTCCTGATGGCGACGACGAGGACGCTCGCCATCCTCAAGCCCGATGCGCTCGGGAGCGGGGAGGGGGGAAGGATCCTGGCCCACCTCGAGGAGAAGGGCTTCCGCATCGTCGGCGCCCGCGTGTTGCACCTGTCGCGCCGGCAGGCCGAGGCGTTCTACTCGGTCCACCACGGGAAACCTTTCTTCGGGTCCCTCGTATCATTCATGACTTCGGGGCCCTGCATGCCCCTGGCGCTGGAGGCGGAGGACGCCGTTCCGCGGCTCAGGGAAGTCATCGGGGCCACCGATCCCTCGAAGGCGGCCGAGGGAACGGTGCGGGCGCTCTATGCGGAGAGCATGGAGCGAAACGCCATCCACGCCTCGGACTCCCCGGAGAACGCTCGGCGAGAGCTGGGCTTCTTCTTCACGGAATCCGAGCTCGTGGACATCGATTGACGCCGCGCCCCACCCAGCGTATCCATGAACGCCCCGACGACGCTGCAGCTCGACCTGCGGGATCTCGAGAGGGCGCCGCAGTCCTGGACCGCGGAGATCCCCGCGGACCGGCCGCCGGGGTCGGAGCTCGAGGTGGAGCTGACCGGTCCGGTGGTGGCCTCGCTGCACGCGGGGAAGACGGGGCCGGGAGGTGTCCACGTCACGGGTACGGTCGCGGCTCCGGTCCAGGTCAGCTGTCGCCGGTGCCTTCAGTCGCTGCCGCGCGAGGTGCGGGTGGACCTGGACCTCCTGTTCGACCGGAGCGTCCGGGAGCAGGAAGTGGACGCGCAGGTCTATCCGCTCGAGGCGGAAGCCTCGGCGCTGGACCTGACGCCGGTCCTGCGGGAGCAGCTGGTGCTGGCGCTGCCGTCGTACCCGCTGTGCCGGGAGGACTGCGCGGGGTTGTGCCCGAAGTGCGGCACGGACCTCAACGTGGAGAGCTGCGACTGTGTCCTGACGGAGCCCGACCCCCGCTGGGACGTGCTCAGGAAATGGAAGGGGGGCGAGACGGCGACCGGCTGATCGGCCCCCCGGGCCGCGCCGGGCGCGCTGGACGCCCCGACCCCGAATACGAGAGAGGACCCGAGCCATGGCCGTTCCGAAGAAGCGCACCTCGAAGCAGCGTAAGCGCAAGCGCCGCACCCACCATCACGACCAGCCGGCCGCCCACCAGGCGTGCCCGCGGTGCGGGGATTTCCGGCGTCCCCATCACGTCTGTCCCACGTGCGGATACTACGACGGGGAGCAGGTCGTCGAGATCCAGGAGTTCTGAGCCGGCTTCAAGCCGGGAGAGCGTGGACCCTGAGTCTCCGGGTCGGGTGCGGGTGGCGCTCGACGCGATGGGCGGCGACTCGGCGCCCGACGCTCCGATCCGAGCCGCCCTGGCAGCCCTGTCCGATGCTCCGGAATCGCTGACGGTCCTGCTGGTCGGAGATCCAGTTCGCCTGCAGGAGCCCGTGCGCTCCTCCGGGTACCCCCCCGAGCGGTTGCGGATCGTGCCGGCCCGCCAGTCCATCGGTATGGACGAGCCACCGGTGGCCGCGGTTCGCCGCAAGCCCGAGAACTCGATCACGGTGGGACTCCGGCTCCAGCGGGAAGGAAAGGCCGACGCCTTCGTCTCCGCGGGCTCGACCGGCGCGGTCCTCGCCGCCTCCCTGTTCGTGCTCGGACGCCTCCCCGGGGTGGACCGCCCGGCCGTCGGCGCACTCTTCCCGACCGCGCTGCGACCGGTCCTCGTCCTGGACGTCGGCGCCAACATCGATTGCCGTCCGGCGCATCTCCACCAGTTCGCACACCTGGGGAGCATCTACGCAAGGGATCTACGGGGTCTCGAGACCCCTCGGGTGGGCCTCCTCAACGTGGGAGAGGAGGCGGAGAAAGGCGACGACCTGGTGGCGGCCACCTACGAGCTCCTGCGCGGCGACCCGGGGCTGTCGTTCATCGGCAACGTGGAGGGACACCGTATCATCGAGGGGATGTGCGACGTCCTGGTGTGCGACGGCTTCGTCGGCAACGTGCTGCTCAAGTTCTACGAGTCCATGGCCGGGTTCATCGTAGGGCTCTTGCACCGCAGAGAAGGGGGCCTGGAATCCGGAGAGGTCGAGCGCATGCTGGACTACACCGAGTACGGCGGCGCGCCGCTCCTGGGGGTGGATGGGGTCGTGGTGCTTTGCCACGGGTCGTCGCCGCCCCGGGCCATCCGGAACGCGCTGCGGGTGGCGGTCGATTCGGTCCGGGCGGGCATGGTCTCGGACCTGGGCCGGGACCTTGAGGAGCTGTCGAGGAGGACGGGAGGAGGCACGACATGACGCAGACGGCCCTGCTGCTACCGGGACAGGGCTCTCAACACGTGGGCATGGGAGCGGACCTCGCCGAGACGTTCGCCCAGGCGGCCGAGCTATACGCCGAGGCCGACGAGGTGCTCGGCGTGCCGCTGCGCAGGCTCTGCCGGGAAGGACCGGCCGAGGAGCTCACCCGGACCGAGAATGCCCAGCCGGCCATCCTCGTCCACAGCTACGTGGTGTGGCGCCTCCTGCCCGAGGCCGTCCGCGGTTCCGTGGTGGTGGCCGCCGGTCACTCGCTGGGCGAGTTCACCGCCTACCTGTGCGCCGGCACGCTCGGCTTCGCGGACGCGCTCCGCCTCGTGCGCCGCAGGGGAGAGCTCATGGCGAAGGCCCGAAACGGCACCATGGCCGCCGTCCTCGGCCTGGACGAGGACGAGGTGCGCGGGGTCTGCGGCCAGGTAGAGAAGGGCGTGGTCGTGGCCGCGAACTTCAACGCGCCAGGCCAGGTCGTCATCAGCGGCGACGAGGCCGGCGTGGCCGCGGCCTCGGCCCTGGCGCGGGAGGCGGGCGCGCGCCGCGTGATCCCGCTCGAGGTGAGCGGGGCCTTCCACTCCCCGCTCATGGAGGTCGCTCGCGAGGGGCTCGAGGAGGCTCTCCGGTCGGTGCCGTTCGGGAATCCCGTCTTCCCGGTCGTCGCCAACGCCTCGGCCGGCCCGGTCACCGACGGGGAGGAGGCGCGCCGGCTGCTCGTCGAGCAGCTCACCTCGCCCGTACGCTGGGTCGAGGGTATCGGAGCCATGCGCTCCTACGGGCCGCAGCGGTGGCTGGAGATCGGACCGGGCTCGGTGCTCACCGGCCTGTTGCGGCGGATCGACCGGTCCCTGGAGGGCTCGAGCATCGGGGACATCGAGGGCATCGGCGTCCTGCAGGAGGAGACGTATGGCTGAGCTGGACGGAAGAGTCGCCGTCGTCACCGGGGGCTCACGCGGCATCGGCTTCGCGGTGGCCGAGGAGCTGGCCGCGGCCGGTGCCCGGGTGGCCGTGACCGCTCGGGCCGAGGAGCGGGCCTCCGCGGCGGCCGAGGCGCTCGGCGGGGCCGGTGGGCGCGGGTACGCGTGCGACGTGACCGACGGGGAGGCGTGCGCGGGGCTCGTGGGCCGCGTCGAGGAAGAGCTCGGCCCGATCGACATCCTGGTCAATAACGCGGGGATCACCCGCGACAACATCCTCGTGCGTCTCAAGGACGAGGACTGGAACGCCGTGCTGGACACGAATTTGCGCGGTGCGTTCCACATGATGCGGGCGGTGGCCCGCGGCATGATGAAGCGGAGGTCGGGGAGGATCGTGAACATCACCAGTGTCGTGGGCTTGACGGGAAACCGCGGGCAGGCCAACTATGCGGCGTCCAAGGCGGGACTCGTGGGGCTCACCAAGTCCGTGGCGCAGGAGCTGGCCAGCCGTGACGTCCTGGTGAACGCCGTCGCGCCCGGCTTCGTGGAGACCGAGATGACTGCGGCGCTGCCCGAGGAGGCACGGCAGACCCTCTTCGAGCGCATTCCGCTGGGGCGTTTGGGGCAGCCGTCCGACGTGGCCGGAGCCGTGCGGTTCCTGGTCGGGCCGGCGGCTTCGTACATCACGGGGCAGGTCCTGGTAGTGGACGGCGGCATGGTCATGTGACGCGTCGCGTCGCGTCGTCCAACAACACCCATCACCACAGAGGAAGGAAGCGCACATGTCCGATACGGCCGCGCGCGTGAAGGAGATCATCGCCAGCGAGCTCGGTGTCGAGATCGAGAAGGTCACCGACGACGCCCACTTCGTCGACGATCTCGGGGCCGATTCGCTCGACACCGTCGA
>CAYXHP010000117.1:0-18092 GCA_964465015.1 uncultured Gemmatimonadota bacterium | reverse complement strand
TGACCGCCTTGAGGAGCCCCTCGTTACCGATGCACACCAGCTCGGCCAGGTTGAGGCCCCGGCCCTGGTACTTCTTCACGTAGGAGATCACGAAGCGCAGGTTGGCCGTGACCAGCCGCTCGGCGGCCGCCCGGTCGCCCTTACGCGCCCGACGAGCGATCTCGCGCTCGTCCGCGGGGTCCTCGATCAGCGGGTAGCGCTCGACGTCCTGCAGGTACTGGTCGAACGAATCGAGAGCACGCGACTCGAAGAACATGAGCCTCCGGCTCGAGAGGGGTTGATCCATGCCGGAACGGCGCCGCCCGGCCTTCTTCGACGGGGGCTTGATACAGGCGCGATGCGGCGATGTTCCCGTCGTGCGGGCCCCCCGGGATGGGTCGTCCTACCGGTCCCGGAGCGCTCCCTCCAGCCAGCTTCGCTCGTCCTCGGAGAGGTCCGCACCGGGGACGTCGCCCTCTCCCTCCGACCACGCTCCTTCGTTCGCGGGGCCGGTGTCGTGAACGACATCTGCGGGCTCGCGGGCCCTGCGGCTGCGGACGAACCAGACGGAGACGCCCAGGCCGCCGAGCAGAATCGCGATGGGGAACAGGTAGACGAGGAGCCCGAAGCCGTGCGCCGGTGGCTTGAGCAGGATCCACTCGCCGTAGCGACTCACGAAGTACGCCTTGACCGAGTCGGGGCTCTGGCCCTGCGCCAGCCGCTGCCGGATCTCGGCCTGGATCTCCTTGGAGAGGGTGGCCGTCGACTCCAGGACCGACTGGCCGCGGCACACCGGGCAGCGGAGCTGGGCGGCGACCTTCGCGGTCTGGTCGTCCAGCGCGGCGCCGCTCAGCCCGCCTGTGGTGTCGGCCGCGGCGGTCGAGGCGACCCCGACCATGGTCGAGTCCTGCGCGACCACGGGATGCGCCGGGCCCCACACGGCGAGCGCCGCGCCCGCGAGGAGCACGGCGACGGGGAGGGGGCGGGCGGGCCGCGCCGAGGGCCGGCGCCCGGTCACCGGCCGTTCTCCGACGAGTCGAGCGCGTCGCTCGTGGCGGGCGCGTCGCTCGTGGTGGCCGCGTCTCCCGGCGCCGGCGTCGCGAGCAGGGAATCGACGGTCGAGGAGAAGATCTCCCACGGCACCGGCCCCACGTGCTTCAGGGCGATGTGACCGGTCCGGTCCAGGAAGAAGGTCTCGGGAACGCCATACACGCCGTAGTCGATGGCCACGCGGCTTCCCGGGTCCAGCACGCTGGGCCAGGATCCGCCGTTCTCGGACAGGAAGCCCTTGGCGTTCTGGCGGTTGTCCTGGTAGACGACTCCCAGGAGCCGCATGTCCGTGCCCCGGTAGTGCGAGGCGGCCATCTCGAGCACGGGATGCTCCTCCCGGCACGGGATGCACCACGACGCCCAGAAGTTGAGCACCACGACCTTCCCGCGCAGGGATGACAGCTTCAGGCTGTCGCCGTCCAGCGTCTGCAGGTCGAAGGTGGGAGCCTCCTCCCCGATGATGGCCGATGGCAGGACCTGCGTGTCGCGGGTGAGGCCGAAGCCGAGCAGGGCCAGGAAGCCGACGCTGAGCGCCGACATCAGCCATACCTTCCAGCTCCTCACGCGGTCACGACCTCCTCGTCCTCGGTCGCCGGCTCGCCCGTGGCCACCCGCCGCCCGTCGTGGCGTACCGTGAGCCGGTGTGTGCGCCGCGACCGGATGGAGACGATGGCCCCGAGTCCGACCAGGATGCCGCCCACCCACAGCCACGGGACGCCCGGATTGAGGATGGCGCGCACGGTGGCGCTGGCGCCGTTCTGCCGATCGAACGCCATGAGCGTCAGGTAGAGGTCACCCTCCGGCGTGGAACGAACGGCCGGCGTGGTGACCGGCTGCTGTGACTCGTTGTAGAACTTGAGCGCCGGGTGCATGACGGCGACCTGCTTGTCTCCCACGTAGATGGGAAACTCGCTCGACACCACGACCCGCTGCGGCTCCTCCTTCGCGAACACGCGCTCGAACCCGATCGTGTACTTGCCCAGCTGGGCCCGCTCGCCCCGATGCAGGGTGACCTCGCGCTCGCTCCGCCAGTGCTGCGAGATGGAGAGCGCCACGATGACGAGCACGATCCCGGTGTGCACCACGTAGCCGCCGTAGCGGCGCCCGTTCCGGGTGAGGAGCTCCCAGAGGGCGACGGGCCCGCGAGCGCCCGAAATTCGCCGGCGGGCGGCCATGCCGCGCCGGAACTCGTCCAGGATCGTGGTCATCGTGAACGCGCCCAAGCCGACGGTGATCACCGGGTAGACCGCCCGCACGCCCACCGCCACCAGGAGACCGGCCACCACCACGCCGACTGCGGCCGGCTTCCAGAGGAGATCCACGACCCGCGCCATGGTAAGGGCGCCCCACGGGAGCTGCGGTCCGACCCCCATCAGGAACAGGAGCAGGAGCCCGATCGGGGCCGCCACCATGTCGAAATAGGGCGGGCCGACGCTGATGCGCGCCCCCTTGGTCGCCTCCATCAGGAGTGGGAAGATGGTCCCGAGGAGGACGGTGAAGGTGAGCGCCACCAGGATGAGGTTGTTGAGGATGAACGCGGTCTCGCGCGAGGCGGCCCCTTCCAGCGTGCCCGGGGCGTGCAGCCGGTCGCTCCGCCACGCCACCAGTGCCAGGGTGACGATGACGATGAAGGCGACGAAGCCGAGCAGCGACGGGCCGACCGCGCCCTCGGTGAAGGCGTGCACGGAGTCCAGGACCCCGGAGCGGGTCAGGAAGGTCCCGAACAGCGTGAGCATGAAGGTGCCCACGATGAGGGACAGATTCCAGGTCTTCAGCATCCCCCGACGCTCCTGCACCATGGCCGAGTGCAGGAAGGCGGTGGCCGTGAGCCACGGGAGGAAGGAGGCGTTCTCCACCGGGTCCCACGCCCAGTAGCCGCCCCATCCCAGCACATCGTAGGACCACCACGCCCCCGCCACGATGCCCAGCGACAGGAAGGCCCACGGGGCCAGCGTCCACCGCCGCGTGGCCTGGAGCCAGCGCTCGGTGACGTTCCCCGACAGGAGCGCCGCGATCCCGAACGAGAAGGGCACCGCCATCCCCACGTAGCCCAGGTAGAGGAGCGGCGGGTGGAGCCCCATGAGCGGGTGGTTCTGCAGCAGGGGGTTCGGGCCCGGTCCATCGGCGGGCGCCGGCACGAGGTGGTGGAACGGGTTGGCCGGCCCCGCCAGTAGCCCGAAGAAGAACATCCCCACGACCATCAGCGTGCCGTTCACGAACGGCGTGAAGCGCGGGTGCCGGTCCCGGGTGACCCACGCCACCAGGATCGCGTAGGCGGCCAGGATCCAGCCCCAGAACAGGATCGACCCGTCCAGGCTGCTCCACAGCGATATGGCGGTGAAGTACGTGGGGGTCGAGCGGCTTCCCACCTCGGCCACGTACGAGACGCTGAAGTCGTGCGTGAGGAGGGCGATCTCCATGACGGCCACGGCGGCCGACATGCAGAAGAACACGAAATACACGGCGTACCGGGAGGCGTCGGTCGCGGCCGGGCGCTGTTTGAATCCGCCCCAGTAGCCGGTCACGGCGGCCAGCAGGGCGCCGAGGAGGGCTGCGATCACGGCGGCCGACCCCAGGAGGCTCAGCATGTCGGTCTAGTCCTGGCCGCCGCCGTCGCCCCCGCTGGCGGGCAACAGCGTCTTGAACGTCTCGCGAGGCGACTCGCCCTTGGTGGGCGGATGGTACTCGTTGGAGTGCTTCACCATGAGGTTGTCGCTCTGGAACACGCCGTCCGAGGCGAACTTCCCTTCGACGACGACCCCGATCCCCTCCTGGAACATCGAGGGCGGCGAGCCGGTGCTGTGCACCTGGATCTTCGTCTTCCCGTCGGTGACGACGAAGCGCAGGTCGTGCGCGTCGGCATTCCAGTGCACGCTCCCGGGCTCCACCTGACCGCCCAGCCGGATCGCCTGGCCATACGCTGACGCCCCGCGAGCCTGGAGCTCGCTGGGCGTCAGGAAGTAGACCAGGTTGTCCTTGAGACCGCCGCCGATGAGCCACACCAGCGCGCCCGCGACCGCCACCAGGCCGAGACCGGCCCACAGCTTGCCGCGGCGGGGCTTTCTCTTCTCTCTATGCTCGGACACGTTCCGTCTCCGCGTCGTGCTCTTATCGAGGCGAGGCCGCCGGGGCGTCCACGCCGGGTCCGGTCCGCTGAAGCCGCCGGGCCGCATCGCGGGCCCTGCGCTCCAGCCGCCACACGAACCACGCCATGGCGATCCAGGTCAGCGCGTAGCCCGCCCACACGTACGACATCAGCCCTCCGCCGCCCGGTCTTCCAGCTCCCGCTCCGCCACCGCCACCCGGTATCGTCGCAGCAGCAGATACCAGTATACCAGCGTGAAGGCGAGAACGTTCAGCATCAGGGTCCACACGAACGCGGGGGCCATGCTCATCGGGCTCGATGGCGGCTGGTGCAGGCTGCGCCACCAGGTCACCGACAGGTACACGATCGGGACGTCGGCGAAGCCCACGATGCCGACCACGGCCGACCAGCGCGCCCTGCGCTCGGGGTCCTCGGCGAAGGAGCGCACGGCCAGGTAGCCCACGTAGATCACGAGCAGGATGGCCGTGGTCGTGATCCGGGGGTCCCAGGTCCACCACACGCCCCAGGTCGGCTTCCCCCACAGGGAGCCGAGCGCCAGGGTGAGCGCCGTGAACAGGACGCCGATCTCGGCCGAGCTCGCCGCGACCATGTCCCAGCGGGGGTCGCGCTGGATGAGGTAGAGCACGCTCATCACGAACACGACGAAGAACGCCAGGAAGGCCAGCCACGCCGCCGGCACGTGCACGTACAGGAGCCGCTCCACCTGACCCTGGAGGGCGTCGGGAGGCACCAGGAAGAGGGCCACCACGCTCCCGGAAACGGTCGTGACCAGGGCCACGAGTCCCAGGATGCGGTGCCAGCCTCTGAGTCGGGGGGAAACGGAGGGTTCGCTCACCGTTCTAGGAGTACGGGGAAGGTCCATGTACAGACTACAAAGTACAGGACATCGAAGGCGATGAGCAACCGCACCCAGCCTCCCACGCCGCCACGCGCCGACGGGTCGATCAGGGCCGCCGTCGCGCTCACGGCGCCCAGGATCACCGGCACGAGGAGCGGGAGGACGAGGAGCGGGAGCATGACCTCGCGCGCCCTGAGGTGCAGCGTGAGGGCCGAGTAGAACGTCCCGATCACCGAGAAGCCGAAGGTGCCGAGCACCGCGATCCCAGCCACCGGCAGCACGTGCCCCGCCAGCTGCATGTGAAAGAGGACCGCGGCGACCGGATACAGGATGGCCTCGACCACGAGCAGCACCATCAGGTTCCCGATCAGCTTCCCCAGGAAGATGGCGCGGGGCTCACCCGGATACAGGAGGAGCGCCTCCAGCCCACCCGCCAGCTCTTCGCTGTGGTACGTCCGGGCCAGCGCCAGCAGTCCCGTGAAGGTGATCCCCACCCACAGGAGCCCGGCCGCGATGCGGCGCAGCAGCTCGAAGTCCGGTCCGATGGCGAAGCTGAAGATGAACAGGATGAGCGCGGCGAAGAAGGCCATCGCGTTGAAGGTGCCCTTGGTCCGCACCTCGATGAGGATGTCCTTCCACAGGATCGCCCAAGTGCGGAGCCACATCTCCACGGTCAGGCTCCACCCGCGCCGGCGGGCCGGCCGGCCCACTCGCCCGGCGAGCCCATCCAGGTGATCCGGCCGCGCTCCATGACCACCAGCCGGTCGGCCTCCCGGATGGCGCGCTCCCATCGGTGCGAGGCCAGGAGGATGGTGCTGCCGCCGGCACGGAGCTCGCCCACGATCTCGTCGACCAGCTCGATCCCGGCGACGTCCAGGCTGGCGTAAGGCTCGTCCATGAGCACCAGCTCCACGGGGCGGAGGAGGAGGCGCGCGATGGCGAGCCGCTTCCGCATCCCCGAGGAGTAGCCACCCACCCGCTCGTCGGCAGCCGCCAGGAGGCCCACGCGGTCCAGGGCCCGATCGATCTGCTCTCGGGTCTCGCTCGTCGGCTTCACGCCGGCCATCAGGCGGGCGAAGCGGAGATTTTCGAGGCCGGTAAGCTGCTCGTACACGTAGCCGTGCGGCGGCAGGAGGGTGCTACGCTCCCGGACGAGGTTCTCCTCCGCGGGGAGCCGGCAGCCCAGCACCTCGACCGTGCCGGTGGTGGCCCGGTGCAGCGCGCTCACGATCTTGAGGAGCGTCGTCTTGCCGGCACCGTTGGGGCCCGTGAGCGCCACGAGCTCGCCCGGACCGACCTCCAGGTCCACGTCGCGGAGACCCCAGTTCCGGGCGAAGCGCTTTCCGGCGCCCCCGAGCCGCAGCGCCGGAGTCCCGGCTCCCGAGCTCCCGGTACTCACGGACGCTTCCCCGAGTTGGCCCATCCCGGCGTCGCGACTAGTTTGCACGCCCTCCGGACGCGGAGTGGCGACCGGACGCGGTTGGACGGCCGAGCGCGCAGCGGCGGTCGGGCGCGGGACGGAGAAGGCGGTCGAGGAGACTCATGGAACTGCGGGACCTGGCGGAGCTGGCGCAGCCCTCGGAGACGAAGATCCTTCTGCTGGTCATGGACGGTCTGGGCGGCCTGCCCATGGAGCCGGGCGGGAAGACGGAGCTCGAGGCCGCCCGCACGCCCCACCTGGACCGCATGCTGCGTGAAGGTGGTGGAGGGCTGCACGACCCGGTGGCGCCGGGCATCGCGCCGGGAAGCGGCCCGGGTCACCTGGGCCTGTTCGGCTACGACCCGCTCCAGTACCGGATCGGGCGTGGCGTGCTCGAGGCGCTCGGAATCGAGTTCGATCTCCAACCGGGCGACATCGCGGCGCGCGGCAACTTCGCCACCATGGGCGCCGACGGGATCGTGACCGACCGGCGGGCCGGCCGCATTTCCACCGAGGCCGCCCGCCCGCTGTGCGAGAAGCTGGACGGCCTCGAGGTGGGGGGCGCCACGGCCTTCGTGCGCCCGGTCAAGGAGCACCGTTTCCTCCTGGTGCTGCGCTTCGCCGAACGGCTCGAGGCCGACATCGAGGACACCGACCCGGGCCGCACCGGCGAGCCGGCGCGGACGCCCGAGCCCCGAGACGCCGCCTCGAAGCGGGCGGCCGAGGTCGTTGCGCAGTGGGTCGAGGAGGCGCAGGCGGCGCTCGCCGACGAGCACCCTGCCAACGCGGTCCTCCTCCGCGGCTTCAGCACGCTTCCGCACTGGCCTCGCTTCCCCGAGGTCACGGGGATGAGCGCCTTCGCGGCGGCGGTGTACCCGATGTACAGGGGCGTGGCCCGCCTGGTCGGGATGCGCGCCGTCACCCTCGAGGAGGGGATGGACGCCCTCGTCCAGGCCTACGCGGACCATCGGGGCTCGCACGACTTCTTCTTCCTCCACGTCAAGGGGACCGACAAGGCCGGCGAGGACGGGGATTTCGACCGCAAGGTGGCGGTCATCGAGGAGGTGGATGCCGCGATGCCGAGGCTCCTGGAGATGGATCCGGGCGTCGTCGTGGTCACGGGCGACCACTCGACTCCGGCTCGTCTCGAACGTCATGGCGGCGAACCGGTACCCTTCCTCATCTGGGGAGGTCCGGGGCGGGCCGAGCGAGCCCAGCAGTTCGGCGAGACGGAGTGCGCGAGCGGCGTGTACGGGAGGATTCGCTCCCGTGAGCTTCTGCCGCTCGCGCTGGCCCGGGCGGGCCGCCTGGCGAAGTATGGGGCCTGAGGGGCCGCGCGCGGCGCGCCGGGCGCGTCAGGCCGTGCGGCCGGACCGACCGCCGTACACGATGCTCGCCCCTCCCAGCGCCACGCCGGTTCCCACGGTCAGGATGCCGAACACGAGGTCGTTCCAGTACGGATCCGACCACATGAGGTACCCGAAAATGAAGGGCGAGAACATGCTGAAGGCGCCGACGGCGATCAGCAGGTACGCGGCGATCCGGCTCCAGCCCATGAGGAACGAGCTGGAGAGGATCAGCACCGCGGCGCCGATCACGATGTCGAGCCACCAGTTGAAGTGCCGATCTGGCGAATATTGCCACGCGAACGGGGCGATGATGTACCATACACCGATGGCTATGCCGATGAACCGCGATTTCATTCCGTTCTCCCTGTCCTCGAATGCCGGCCTCCCTCAGGCACGGGTGCATGATATGGCCGCCCGTCGTCTCGTCGGCAAGCGCGCTCGCCGACCGCCCGGCGGTCGGCCCGGGAGGCGGCCGTGAAGTGCCCCAAGTGCGGCGCCGAGGGTGAAGGCAACTTCTGCGCTCGGTGCGGGACCCAGATGCCGAGCGGCGGCGACCGCTACTGCCCCAACTGCGGGGCCGGCGTGCGAGCCGGTGACCTGTTCTGCGGGGAGTGTGGCGCCCCGGTCCAGGAACGTCCCAGCAAGGGGCTGGCGGCCTACATCCCCTGGATCCTGTCGGGCCTGGCCCTGGCCGTGTTCGCGGTCGGCATCGTCCTCCTGGTGCAGCACAACAACGCCCCACGCGGTCAGGACGGCAGCATCACGGGAGGTGTGATCCAGCCCTCCCAGGACGCCGCGGGTGGCCCCATGGCCGGCGGCGGCGCCGACGGCGGCAGCATGCCGACGGCGCAGGAGATCGCCAACATGCCGCCCCGCGAGGCCGCCGACCGCCTGTTCAACCGGGCGATGGAGATGCAGGAGCAGGGCGCGCCGCGCGCCTCCTTCTTCGCCAACATGGGCGTGGAGGCGTACAGGCGGGTGGCGCCGTCCGACGTGGACGCCGATGTCCGCTTTCACGTCGGCCTCCTCCAGCTGGCCGCAGGCAACCCGGCCGCGGCGGCGGCCGAGGCGGACACGATCGTGAAGGGCGCCCCTCGGGACCTCCTCGGCCTCCTTCTCTCCTCGCGCGCCGCCCGCGCCCTGGGGGAAGACGCCAAGGCGGCCGGCTTCATGAAGCGTTACCGGGCCGCCTTCAAGGAGACGGACCTGAACTCCCGCCCCGACTACCAGGCGCACGAGGAGCTCCTGCAGAAGGCGGACTCTACGGGTCAGTAGCGCGGCGAGATGTCCGCCTTCCGCAGCCGGTTGGCGTTGGCCACGACGTTGATCGAGCTCATGGCCATGGCGCCCTCGGCGATGAGCGGGTGCAGGAGCCCGAGGAACGCCACGGGGATCGCGATCGTGTTGTAGAAGTACGCCCAGAACAGGTTCTGACGGATCTTCCCGAACGTGGCCCGCGCCAGCCGGACCGCGCGCACCACCGCGGTCAGGTCGCCCCGCACCAGGGTGATGTCGGCCGCCTCGATCGCGATATCGGTCCCGGTTCCGAGCGCCAGGCCCACGTTCGCCTGCTTGAGCGACGGTGCGTCGTTGATCCCGTCCCCCACCATGACGACCGTGTGTCCCTCGTCCTGCAGCTCCCGCAGGATCCCGACCTTCTGGTCCGGCAGCAGCCCGGCGTGGAAGCGCGTGATGCCGACCGCCTCGGCCACGGCGGCCGCGGTGCGGTCGTTGTCGCCCGTGAGCATCACCGGCTCTAGCCCCAGCTCCCGGAGCTCGGCCACCGCGGCGGCCGAGCTCTCCTTGATCGGGTCGGCGATGGCCAGGAGGCCCAGGGCCCGTGGCCCCGCCGCGCCACCGGCGCCGTCCGCCCCGTCCCCGAGGTGCGCCTCGACGGCGGCCACGAACACGACCGTGTGGGCGCGGCTCTCCAGCTCGTCTGCCTCCCCGGCCAGCGAGCCGAGCGGTACGCCCGCCTCGCCCATCATGCGCGCGCTACCGACCAGCACGTCGCGGTTCTCCACCCGTCCCCGCACGCCGCGGCCCGTCACGGCTTCGAAGGCCTGCGTGGCGGGGAGGGCCAGGTCGCGGGCGCGCGCCTCGCGCACGATCGCCTCTCCGAGGGGATGCTCGGATGCGTGCTCGAGCGCCGCGGCCAGCCGGAGGATCTCCCTCTCGCGACCTCTCTCGGCCGCATCCCCTTCCGTCCGGTCCTCGCTCCCTCCGTCGCCGCGCGCCGCGCGGATCTCCGTCACCACGGGCTCGCCGCGCGTCAGGGTCCCGGTCTTGTCGAACGCCACGCTGTCCGCGCTCTCGAGCACCTGCACGGCGGCCCCGTCTCGGATCAGGATACCGTTCTCGGCCCCCACGCCGGTCCCCACCATGAGCGCGGTCGGCGTGGCCAGACCCAGGGCGCACGGACAGGCGATGACCAGCACCGCCACCGCCGCGAACAGGGCCAGCGACAGGGTGCCGAGCCCGGGCTGGACCCAGGGCAGGAAGCCGGACGCCCACGTGGCGATGGAGCGGAAGAATCCTGGAAACACCAGCCACGCCACGAAGGACGCCGCCGCCACCGCGAGGATCGTCGGGACGAAGATCGCCGTGACGCGATCGGCGAACTCCTGGATCGGGACCTTGGAGCCCTGCGCCTCCTCGACCATGCGGACGACCTGGGCCAGGAAGGTGTCCTCCCCGACGCCGGTCGCCTCGATGCGCAGCAGGCCCTGGCGGTTCACGGTGGCCCCGATCACCGGGTCTCCCACGGTCTTCTCGACCGGCATGGACTCGCCGGTGGCCAGCGACTCGTCCACCGCGCTGGCGCCACCCCGAACCACCCCATCCGTCGGGATCTTCTCGCCCGGCCGCACCACCATGAGATCGCCCACGTGAAGCTCGGAGACCGGGACCTCGACCTCCGCGCCGTCCCGCTCCACCCGTGCGGCCCGGGCCTCCAGCGAGAGGAGCTTCTGGATGGCCGAGGAGGCCCGGCCGCGCGCCTTCGTCTCCACGAAGCGGCCGGTGAGGTGGATGGCCATGATCATGGCGCCGATGCCCGCGTAGTCCATGATCGGGAAGCTCGCTCCGAGGTCGTGGACGATCGCCCCGAGGCCTGTGAGCACGGCCACGCCGCTTCCCATGGCGATGAGCACGTCCATGTTGGGCACGAGGCCGCGGGCCGACCTCCACGCTCCCCGCAGGGTGTCCCGCCCGGGCCCCAGGAGGACCGGCAGGGCCAGGAGCACCATGCCCAGGTCGAACACGAGCCGGGTGGGCCACGCCAACCCGAAGAACATCTCCGGGATCATCCAGGCCATGACCGGCACCGTGAGGCCCCAGGCTACCCACATCCGGCGCCGGGCCGTGGCCAGCTTCTGTCGGTCCTGCTCCAACCGACGCCGCTCGCGCTCGGCCCGGTCCTCGCCCGTCACGGGCGGCGCCTCCAGCTCGTAGCCGGCGTCCACGACCACCTTGCGGAGATCCTCGAAGGTGAGGGTCTCGGGGAAGGCGACCGTGGCCGTCTCCGACGCGAGGCTCACCGCCGCCCGGACGCCCGGCAGACCGTTCAGCTTCTTCTCGACCGCCGAGCTGCAGCCGGCACAGTGCATGCCCCCCACCCGGAACGTCTGCTTGCGCGTGGCGGCCTTCGGGCCGGCACCGTCGCCGGCCGTCTCCGGGGCCGCGGTGGAGGCCGTCGCCTCCGCCGGGCCGGCCGCGGCCTCCGTCGCTCCGTCCCGCCCGTCGATCGCCTTCGTGTCCATCTCGCTCACCGTGCGTACCTGTACATGAGGTCGACGAGCTCGTCGTACATGGCCTGCGCTTCCTCGCCGCCGGCCTGGATCGCGTGGGTGGCGCAGTAGGCGAGGTGATTCCGCATCAGCTCGCGCCCCACCCCCCGAAGGGCCTCGTGGACCGAGGAGATCTGGGTCAGGATGTCGGCGCAGTAGCGCTCTTCCTGGACCATGCGCTGGAGACCGCGAACCTGGCCCTCGATGCGGCGCAGGCGGAGCAGGCTGGCCTCCTTGATGGCCGGATCCACGCCCACCGCCTTTCGGCCGCCTTCCGCGCCGTCGGCTTCGGCCGCGTCACGGGCGCCGCAGCCGCAGGCGCACGGGGCCGCTTCCGCGGTCCTCGTGTCGACTTCGCCGCCGGTCTTCGTGGTGTTCGTCGTCATGTTCGCCGTTCCTCCATATACCCCCCTACCCTATGACTCCGCGTCCATACTAGCATACCCCCTACCCCTATGTCAAGCTTCCGGGCGTGGCCGCCGGGTCCTCCATCCGCGGGGAACCTCGGTCCGCGTGGGTGGACGCGCCGGGCGGTCCGGCCGGTGATCCGCGATGCGCCGTGGCCCGTCCGCCGTGGGGGATCGGCGGCCGGCCCTTCTCGCGGCTGGGCGGTGACGCGGTGGACGCTCCCGGCCGGGAGCGGTTACACTGGCCACATGCTGGATGGACTGAAGAAGCGCCTGGAGCGGGCGCTCGACGCGCTCGAGAAGAAGGGACCCGGCCCCACCGAGGACGACATCGATCGCCTCCTGGCGGGCATGCGCGAGGAGCTGATCGATGCGCGGGCCCGGGTGAAGGGGCTGGAGGACCGGGTGCGGGACCTCGACCGTAAGCTGGAGCGCATTCCGGCCGCCTCCGAGGCGGCGAAGACCCTGCAGGCGAAGCGATCGGACATCGTGGCGACGCTGAACGAGACGCGCGCCGAGGCCGCCGAGCTCGGGGAGCGCTTCAAGGAGGCGATCGGACAGCGAGACGCGCTCGCGATCCGGAGCCGCACCGCCCGCGCCTCCGACAACGTCCGGGAGGGCGCAGCCGACACCACCCGCACCTTCGACCGCCTGGCCGAAAAGGTCGAGGATGCCGAGCGCCTGACCAGCGCCGAGCGCGAGCTCGACGAGGAGCTGGGCGGCGACTCCGGGCGGACGGCGGATCTCCCACCCCCGGTCGCGGCCGCCTACCGCGAGCGCCACGCCGACCAGTTGCTCGACGAGCTCAAGCGCCGGATGGGAGTGGAGGGCGAGGAGCCGGCCGATTCCGGGGTGAACGCCGAGGGTGCGGAGCCGGCCCGGGGCGGAGAGTCGACTGGAGGCGGTCCGACCCCGCAGGGCGAGGGGTCGGCCGAGGGCGGGGCGTCTTCGGACACCGGCGAGGCCTCCGGGAGCGGGGAGCCGGCACAGACCGGCACCGGAGACGAGGAGCGCCCGGCCGGAGGAGACTGAGCCGGAGCGTCTCGGCTCCGCAGGGCCGCGGGACGCCCATCTCGGCCGCATGCCGGTGGCACGGCGGCTCCACGGGCTTCGAGCCGCTGGGCTTCACGTCTCGAGCCTCCCGCTTCACGGCTTACCCCGCCATGCGCTCCGCCCCCCCGTCCCCCCGTCTTCCCGTTCGACCCGGTGTGGATGACGAGGACGCCGCTTGAGGAGTCGATGAGCCCGAGTCGTACATTGCTCCCGTGGAGTTACGACAGCGTCCGGGAGAATGACGATGGGCGGCGGGATGGTGGTTCGGGAGCGAGCGAGGGGAGTGGAGCCGGACGCTCACGGGGCGGGTGGGGCGGCCTACCCCGCGGCGGCGGTTCGTGCTCGCGGTTCCGCGGAACCGGCCGCAACACCGTCGACCGTTTCCGCATTCGCGACAGCTGGCGGTTCCGCGGAACCGCGCCAGCCCGGGCGCGGCGTGGGCCTCCGGATCTTCCTCCACCAGCCGCTCGAGGCACGCCCGCTGGAAGCGTGAGCGGTCCGCCCGTCGGCATCCGGGTGCACGCGAGCCGTGTCGGGGGACACCGAGTCAGCGTTCGGGGGTCGAGCGACCGTGTCGAGGGAGGGTAGGGGCGGCGGACGGGCGCCGCTCTGGATTTCGCCCGGTGCGAGAGAGTCGGCGACGGTCTCTCCCGAGGTGTCGGGCCGGAAGGCCCGGCTTCCGATCAGCCCGATCCGCCAGCGATACGCTCGCGTGTTCGTGTCCGGGTTGTCGTTGAGCGGCGAGGGGATCGTGGCGGCGATCCGCACGGCCTCCTCCGGCCCCAGGTCGTCGACGGGCTCACCGAAGTAGTAGACGGCGGCCGCACCCACCCCGAACACGCCGGGACCGAGCTCGATCACGTTCAGGTACAGCTCCAGGATCCGGTTCTTGGAAAGCGCGTGCTCGATCCGAACCGCGATCAGGGCCTCGCGGCCCTTCCGCCACCACGAACGGTGCGGCGAGAGGTAGAGGTTCCGGGCCAGCTGCTGGGTGATCGTGCTCGCACCTCGTGGCGCCCGCTTCTCCCGCCACGCCTGCTCGACCGCGGCGCGAATCTCTCCCCAGTCGAAGGCGCCGTGGCCGTGGAAGCCGGCGTCCTCCCCCACGAGGACGGCGCGTCGGACGCTGCGCGGGATCTTCGAGAGCGGTACCGGGCGGTAGCGGATGTCGAGCTCATGACCGGCCTGGCGCGCCTGGTCGATCCGGAGCTGCATGTAGGCGGTGCGCTCGGGCCAGCGGTGCCGGTACTCGGTCCCGTTCGGTAGCGTGAGGTAGTAGACCGCGAAGCCGAGGACGACGAGCGCCACCACGGATCCCGCGATGCGGAGCCCGAGCCGGCCGCGACGCTTCTCCCGCCGTCCGCGTCGTCGCGAAACGACCGGCGTCGCGTCGCCGGGCTCGGATTCCTCCGGCGCCGGCGGCGTCGGCTCCGGGAGTGAAGGCTCCGCGGGCTCGGGCGGAACCGGTTCCCGCCGCTCGTCTTCGGGTCGCTCTTCGCTCACGCCCTCACCATGGCGCGCAGCCGGTCGATGCGCTCGGGCTCGCCCAGGGCGATCAGGGTGTCCTGCTCGCGAATGCGTTCCTCCGAGCCCGGATTGTAGACCAGCGTACGGTCTCCGTCTTCGGTCCGGTGATAGAGGGCGATGACGATGAGGCCTGTCTTCTGAGGGATCTGCGCCTCGGCCAGGGTCTGTCCGGCCAACCGCGAGCCGGTGGGCACCCGGACCTCCTCGAGCCGCAGCGCCAGCCCCTCCTCGCCCATCACCACGTCCAGGAAGCTCACGACCTGCGGTCTCAACAGCATCGAGGCCATGCGCACCCCGCCGGTCCTGTTGGGGCTCACGCAATGGTCCGCCCCGGCCCGGTACAGCTTGCTCATCGCCTCCTCGTCCAGGGCTCGCGCCACGATCGTGAGGGACGGGGAGAGGGAGCGGGCGCTCAGGCAAACGAACAGGTTGTCGGTGTCGGCGCTGAGCGCTGTCACCAAACCCCGCGCACGGCGAACGCCGGCTTGCTCCAGGGTCTCGTCTCGCGTGGCGTCGGCCTCGACGACGAGTCCTTCCGGGTCGAGGGCTCGGACCAGCTCGATGCGGGCAGGATCGCGATCCACCGCCACGTAAGGTACCCGCGCCGCCATCAGCTCTCTCAACACCTGTCGGCCCGAGCGCCCGGCGCCGCACACGACGATGTGGCCGGACAGGTCACGGATCTTCTTCATGTTCCTCCTGGAACGGAAGGCCTCGGCCAGGTCCATCTCCACGATCGCCGACGTCAGCAGCGCGAACCACAGTCCCATGCTGGTGATGCCGCCGCCCAGCAGAAACGTGGCCAGCGCGCGGCCGGAGTCGGTGAGCGGGTGGACCTCCTGGTAGCCCACCGCCGTGATGGTGATGACGGTCATGTAGAGGGCGTCCGAGAAGCTCCAGCCCGGCAAGGACAGGAAGCCGATCGTACCCACCACGAGCAGGAAGACGATGAGCGCGCCGAGGAGGAGGACGCGCCGCGCGAACAGGCGACGGCTGACGATCGCACGCCCGTTTCCGGCTGGGGTGCGGCGGGACGCCGGGGACCCGGCCGCCCGTTTCGGACGGGGCGTCACGGGCCTGCCCCGGGCGTCCCGATCGCGGGCCGAGGCGGGAAGTGCCCGACGTTGCCTCGACTTCGGCCCGTTCGACTCCCTTGACGGCTCCGGAGGCCGCTCATACACTGAAAACCATTGAGAGGCCGCGTCTCGTCTGCGCTTTCCTCACCCACACCAAAAGGAGTCACCGTGAACAAGACCGAGCTCACCGAGGCCCTCGCCAAGGCCACCGACATGACGAAGGCCGACGCACAGCGCGCTCTCGATGCGCTGTTCGACACGGACAACGGCGTCATCTCCAAGACGCTGAAGCGCGGTAAGAAGGTGCAGATCACTGGCTTCGGGACGTTCGAGACCCGCCAGCGCAAGGCGCGCATGGGTCGCAATCCGCAGACGGGCGAAAAGATCCGCATTGCAGCCAGCAAGGCGGTCAGCTTCCGCGCCGGCAAGGGCCTCAAGGACTCCGTCAACTAACCTCACTCGCGGTGACGCAGGCGGGCCGCCCAGGCGGCCCGTGCTCCGGAGGGGCGGTGCCGCGCGGCGCCGCCCCTTCGCACATCAGGATTCCCGGTCGGGCCTCACCGTGACCTCGCGTCCCTTGATGCTGGCGCCGGTGAGACGGGCGATCACCGCCTCGGCGACCTGCGAGTCCACGTCCACCAGCGTGTAGCTGTTTCGGATCTCGATCTGGCCGATCTGCGCGCCCACGGCGCCCGTCTCCCCCGTGATCGCGCCGACGATGTCGTTGGGTCCGACGCCGTCGCGTGATCCCGCGTTGATGTAGAGACGAAGCCACGAGCCGCGCACGCCGGGCTCGGCCGCGCGCCCGACCCGCGCACCCCGCCCGGTCGCGCGCCGTGCCGTCCCTTCGCTCCGGTCGTGCCGGGCGCGTCCCTCGGGGGCCGCCGACGAAGTCCGAGCACCGTCCCCATCGGAGCGGGTGCCGGTCCCGGTCGGGGGCGGTTCCCGCTCGCGCAGGAGCGCCCCCAGCGCCGCGGCTACGCGCGCCGCCCCGTATTCCTCGAGGAGTGGCTCCAGCACGAGGAGCTCGGCGGCGTCCTCGCTCGCCTCGATGCGGCGCCGGACCCGATCGCGAAGCCTGCCGATCGCATCGCGGGCGTCGGGGGGTGGCGGTTCGGGCACCGTCCTCATCGTCCAGCCGGCGCGCCGGGCCAGGATGCCGATCTGCGGGAGCTCCCGGTTGCGCACGATGGCGATGCGCGACGCCGCCCTCCCCAGCCGTCCGCGTAGCTCGGCGAGACCGGCCGGCAGCCCCAGGAGGGCGCAGGTCGTGCCGGCCGGCGCGTCCTCCTCACCCCAGGCCACCACGACCCCCGGCTCGCCGGGCTCCCCGGCGAGCGCGAACCCGCGCGCCGCGAGCCCGGAGGCGGTGCGGTACGCCGTCTCCTCGTCGGGGCAATGGACGACGGCCGACTCGGCTCCCCGCTCCTCCGCGGCGAGGCGGAGACCGCCCGCCAGCCGCTCGATCCGCTCCTCCTCCGAGGAGGCCGTCCCCACCAGCAGGGAGCCCGACGGCTCCGGGAGAGCGTCGTCTCCCGGCGCGAAGAACTCGGCCGGCCACTTCTTCCCGCGACCGAGCTGGTGGGTCACCAGGCTCCGCAGGCGATCGGAGAGATGCTCGTCGACGGCGATCTTCTGTGCGCCCTCCGGCAGCGTGTCGAGGATCGCCTCGACCGATTCCCACTGGCCCGTGGACTCGAGGGCGCTCACCCCGTCCAGGGCCAGGAGCCGGATCTCGCCCAGCTTGAGGCGTCCGGTGCGCACCTCCGGGAGGAGCTCCACCGGACGGCCCGTCAGGAGCTGCGCGAACGGCCGCTCGCCGCGGTCTTCCGGTTCGCCGGTCTCGCGCCACGGCCTCCACGCGAGGGCTTCGAGCCCGGCTGCGGAGCCCAGGGCATGGAGCGCCTCCGCGCAGCGCAGGGCGGCCTCCCCGGTCGGGCACAGGACCAGCGCCTGCACCGCCGGCGACTCGGGATCGCATCGCCCGGCCGCCGCCAGGGCGTACAGTAGCTCGGAACCCGATCCCCGGGCGGCGATGGCCGCGATGGGGTTCCCGCGCAGGGCCACGGCCTCCAGCTCCTCGACGAGCTCCGGGGCGCGGGCGTAGCCCAGCCGTCCCGCGGCCTCGCGCTGCTCCTCGTCCACGTCTTCCTCCTCGGCGTGCGCGGCCCCGACCGTGTTGACGGCCGCGCCGCGCGGGTCCTACCCTGTCCCGCTGTCGGCGGTAGCGGCCGTCCCCTCGACTCTGCCAGGCGAGAACAACGACCATGCATCCCATTCCCGCGGCATGATTCCCTACCTGCAGAGCATCTCGGACTGGGTGTGGGGTCTGCCCCTGATCATCCTGCTGGTGGGAACGGGCCTATATCTAACCCTGCTCCTGCGCGGGCTGCAATTCCGGAAGCTGCTGCACTCCCTGTGGCTCGCCTTCGTCAAGCGGCGTGACGAGGGGGCCGAGGGGGACATCTCCCACTTCCAGGCCCTCATGACGGCCCTGGC
>CAYXHP010000116.1:0-2694 GCA_964465015.1 uncultured Gemmatimonadota bacterium | reverse complement strand
TGAGCACACCCTTGCCGCCGTAGCGCTCTTTGTCGCCGTCACGCAGCTCCAATGCCTCGTGTGCGCCGGTGGATGCCCCTGACGGGACCGCCGCCCGTCCGACCGACCCATCCTCAAGACCGACTTCGACTTCAATAGTGGGATTGCCGCGACTGTCCAGAATCTCGCGCGCAGCGCATAAGTCTATCACAGGCATATGGTTACCTCGGAGTAGTTATGGATTTGCGCCCCCGCTCCCGCCGGAGCCGATCATCCGGTCGGGCGGGCAAGAAGGGGCTCTCCCAAAGGGGCGTCAATGGTTTTTGTGGGGGGGGCATGAGCACTCCGTATGGCAGGCGGCGAAGCTGTGCGCACGGTTTTGGGAGGCTGCCACCCTCGCCGGATCACAGGGCTGAAGATATTCGAGCACTCCTTCAATAGTACTTGCCTGAAAGGTGCGGAGCGGTTATCGTTTCCGCGACACAGGCTTGGATGATTCGTAGCGTACCCAGAGAGAAAGCCGTTGAAGAGCGGGTCGGCAGCTGGTAATCACCACGGCGTTTGGTGTAAATCACCTCTCAGGTGGGCAGGCAGCAAGAGGCAATTGCTGCCTACTCTGACAAACCTTGTTCCATCTCAGTTCGGGAAATACTATGAACCTTTTGCGGGCTCAGCTTCCCTGTTCTTCGCGATTAGACCTAGGGCCGCTGTACTCGGGGATCTCAACAGCGATCTGATCCAAATGTTCGCGCTCTTGCGGCAACACCCACGCCGCTTGGCACGACTCGTCCGCGGACTACCTGCGAATGAGACCACCTACTATCGCATCCGTGACATCGACCCCGATCAGCTTACCGCGATTGATCGAGCGGCGAGGTTTCTCTACCTAAACCGACACTGCTTCAATGGCGTCTACCGCACCGATCGGCGCGGTCGATTCAACGTCCCACTAGCAGGTTGCTGAAAAATCTCCCGTGAACGTCGGTTTGTCTTCTTGTCTCGATATTTCCATTGAATCACGGGGTTTGTCCGGCGGCGTGCGGGGCGATTCGTGTCCGTTGATGCGGCGGTTTTCGATCCGCTTGCGCCTCTGGCAGTTCCGACCCTACGGTTCGGCCGCCGCCGGGCAGAGTTTCCCCACACGCAACAGGATGTTGGCGATGGCGGAGAGCTGGACATGCAACGCCACCCTCGCCGCACCGCGATATCGCGTTTTGCGCAGACCACCCACGGTCTTCATCCAACCAAAGTTCTCCTCGATGCGTTTGCGGATGCGCTGGCTGATCCGATACCCCGCACTGCGCGTCGTGCGACCGTCCAACCCCGGCGTCGACCGTCCCGCAATGCACGCAATGTGCGGTCTGATCGCGCGGTGCCACAGTTGATCAACAAACTCCTTGGTGTGGTACCCCTTGTCGGCTCCGACCGAGGCCGGGTGACCACAGCGCCGGTCCAGAAGCCGTAGCGCCGTATCACGCTCACCCCGCCCCGTGGGTTCATGCACCTCGAGATCCACAATCAGCCCGTGACGGTTCTCCATCAACAGCGACACACCATAGCACAACTTGGCTTCTTTGCCCTTTCCCTTGCGCGCCAAACGGGCCTCGGGATCGGTCGTGCTCCGATGCGTCTGATTCGACCGCTTCTGCCCACGGAAATCCACGTCGGCGTTCCCTGGATCGTCCCCGTCCACACCACGGTCCCGATCATCCACCGGACGGAAACTCTTCAGCGAGGCCCACGCCTCGATCAACGTCCCATCCACGGTGAAGTGCTCATCCGACAAAAGGCCCGCTTCCTCCGCCTGCCGCACCACCGCCTGCAAAAAACGCCCCGCCACCTCATGCGCCAAAAGCCGGTCCCGGTTCTTCGTGAATGACGTCGCGTTGAAAGATGGCTCATCCAGGCTCATGCCCAAAAACCAACGATATAAAATGTTGTAATCCAACATTTCACAGAACAGCCGCTCCGACCGGATCGTGTACAACGCGATCAACAACTGCGCCTTCAACAGCCGCTCCGGCGGAATCGACGGACGGCCCACACGGGCATACATCCGATCAAACGTCCCCGACAACGACCCCAGGGCCTCATCCGCCAAGGCCTTGATCCGTCGCAACGGGTGATCCTCAGGCACCCGATCCTCCGGTGACAGGTAACTGAACATGTATCCCTGATTCTCCTGCTGACCCCGCATCGCGCCCTCCTCGGTTGGATGACACCACAATCACAACACACGGCACACTCAGCAAGGGTTTTTCAGCAACCTGCTAAGCGGGGCGACAACGCGATCTCGGCGTCTCTGTCTTCGAGGTCAGCCGGATCGAGTTCGCCGGCTAATGCGCGTTGTTCATCAGTTGGGTCCTCGAGTTCGAGGAAGCGATCGGGATCGAGCGGATAGACTGGATCGCGCAGCCGCTGGATATCGTAATCATAGTAGTCGAGCCGCAAACCTGCGGTCACCCGCACATCGCCGAGATTGAAGTTCCCCCGGGCGTAGGTGGCCCAGTTAAGCGGGTGGACGGCGTCGTCGGTCGCCTCACCCAACTCGTCGTAGCCGTACCGGTTGACATCGACAAACCCGCCGCTGGCTCCACGCCACACAAGCACGGGATTGACATGCTCGTACATGCGGACGGTATGCCGCTGGATTTCCGAACCGATCAGAAACTCGTGCTGGTCGTCTCCCGGCGACCAAGCCGTCGTCAGGTCCGC
>CAYXHP010000115.1:0-13910 GCA_964465015.1 uncultured Gemmatimonadota bacterium | reverse complement strand
TTGACCTTCATCTCCTGCTTCATGCGGACTTCCTGGGAAAGTCCGCCTCTCACGTTCGCCATGGGGAGCCGTATGCGTGGAATCGTGCCGCGACCGCGCCCGCCGCTTCCGGGCGCGGACCGTCTCTCCGTTGGACCGACGCTTTCGCGCCAGCATGCGAAGGAAGTATACGAGTTGGTGGGCGCGCACGCATCTTGCGCGCAATCTGTGAGTGCCTGACCGGAGCGCCGGTCGGCTTCCTACCTAGAGCCGGAAGTCCTGTCCGAGATACATCTTACGTGCCTCCGGGTCGTTCACCAGCACCTCCGCGGGTCCCTCGATGTGGATGCGGCCGTTGAACATGATGTAAGCCCGATCGGTGATGGAGAGCGTCTCGCGGACGTTGTGATCGGTCACCAGGACGCCGAGCCCCTTTTCGCGTAGCTCGGCCACGATGCGCTGGATGTCGTCCACGGCGATCGGATCCACGCCCGCGAACGGCTCGTCGAGCAGCATGAACTTGGGGGACGTGACGAGCGCCCGCGTGATCTCGAGCCGGCGCCGTTCGCCGCCCGAGAGCGCGAAGGCCTTCATGTGGCGGAGGTGCTTGATCGACAGCTCGTCGAGCAGCGATTCCAGCCGGCGGCGACGCTCGGATGCGTCCAGGTCCAGCGTCTCGAGGATGGCCATCACGTTTTCTTCGACCGTGAGCTTGCGGAAGACCGACGGTTCCTGCGAGAGATAGCCGATCCCGGCCCGCGCCCTCCGGTACATCGGCACCTCGGTCAGGTCGGCGTCATCCAGGAGCACGCGGCCCTCGTCCGCCTGCAGGAGTCCGACGATCATGTAGAACGTGGTGGTCTTCCCGGCCCCGTTCGGCCCCAGGAGCCCCACGATCTCGCCCTGCCACAGGCTCACGTCGACGTCGTCCACCACCCGCCGCTTCTTGAAGGACTTCACGAGCCCCTCCGCCCGCAGCACGCTGGCGCCCTCCGGTCGCGGGCGGGTGGGCTGGCGCTGCGTCGCGTCCCCCGGACGGTAGGGCGCTCCCCTCTCCACGGCATCGGCGCGTCCCGCCTCGCTCACGTCCCTCCCCCTTCGGCGCCGGTCGTGGTGTCCGCGGGCACGGTCGGGCTCGATCCCGGCGGTGTCGGATCCAGGAAGACGCCGATCGACTGTCGGCCCTCGACCCGCTGTGCGTCTCCGTTCGCGAAGAATACCACGATTTCGCGGCCGACGAGGTAGTTCTTGGCCTTCCCGCCGCCATCCGCAGAGTCGCGCGGAACCAGGTAATACGCGCGGGCCGAGCCAGTCGCGCGGATCTGGCGCAGCTGCCGCCGGCGACCCGCGCTGGCGGACCCCGTGTCGCCGATGGCCGTGGTATCGACCGCCGCCGCGGTATCCGCGCCGGCTCCGGCCGTCGCCCCGGCGCCCGGCTCGGGCGCGGCAGCTGACCGGCGGGTGGTCGTATCGGCCGGTGCGCCCGTCGAATCGGCCGTCGTGCCGGTGTCCGGGCGCGCGAAGGCGAGCTGCAGGGTGTCGCCGCGCACCCAGTTCTGCTCCCCGGCCTCGGGCGGCGGCGGAGAGCCTCGCGAAGCCGCCCCGAGGGTGTCGGCGATGGTGTCCCCCACCTCCACGGCGCTCGAGCTCCCGATCGAGATCAGGCTGTCGATGTCGCCGCCGCGGAATGCGAACACCAGCGAGTCGCCATCCAGCCGGTAGGGAGGAGAGAGCGCCAGCGCCGGTCGCTGGCCGTGCGCCCACAGCCGGTCGATCTTCTCGTCCGCCACCCTGGCGTCGATCCCATCCGCGAACAGACGGAAGGACTGGCCCGAGGCCTCGGCCCCGCCCCGGGAGCGGATGCTCCGCACGTGTCCCGAGTCGATGACCGCCGAGATCACGTTGCCACCCAGTCGGAAGTCCTCGCTCGTCACCTCGGGTGAGCCCAGAAGGCGGCCCTCGTGGGCCCGGGCCAGGTAGACCGCACTGTCAGCCCGCGCTCGCGTCTTCCCGCGCTCGATGCGTACGTGGCCGCTCATGCGGGCCTCCTCCTCGCCCAGAAAGACCATGCGGTCCGCGTCGAACTCGGCCGCCGGCCCCTTCCCGGTCGTGTCGCGCACCGTGAGGTGCGGCCGCCCGGTGGCCACGGTTCGCTGGCGTCCGCCGCCCGATCGAAAGAACTCGATCCGCGGCCCGGACAGCACCGATTTCGAGGCCAGCCGTACCAGCCGCACGCGGCCATACGCCACGATGCGGTCCTCGTCCTGCCAGTAGGTGAGCGAGTCGGACGTCAGGGTGCGGACGCTGTCCCGGTAGTCCACGGATCCGATCATCCGGAGCTCGTCCTCACGGTCGTACTTGATCCCGCTGTCGGCGACCATGCGGGCCGACCCGCACGTCCACCGCAGTCCGCCCCCGACGTGGGTCACGTACTGGTCGGGTCCCACCCGGTGGCTCACCATCCGCGTGCTGTCGCTGCCCGGAAACAGGACGAGCGTACAGCTCCGGGTACCGCCTCCGGCCGTGTCCGTCCTCGCGCGGCCCGCCGCCCCCGTGTCCGGGAGCGCCCGGGCCGTCGTGTCGGCGCCCTGAGCCCGTGCCGGGCTCGGGACGGCGAGCCACACGCAGGACGCCGCCACGAGCGTCGGGAGCCCGGGAGGTCGCCTCACGGGCCACCGCCGGCCCCCCGGCCGGCGGCGGTATCCGGAGGCGACACGGCCGCCGGCCGGAGCACGCGCACCGTGTCGAGCCCCGGGTCCGTCACGAAGCCGCGGCCGCGCAGCGTGTCCAGACCGCGATAGAGGACGAAGCTGGTGTCACTTTGCAGGCGATCCGAACCTGCGTCGTAGCGCAGGTCCGAGGTCAGGAGCCGCTGGCGTCCCGAAGAGTCCACCACGACGACGTCGTCCTTCGCGGTCATATCGCCGGACTTCATGTCGTACAGGCCGTCCACGGCCGTCAACGTCGACTTCCGGTCGCCGGTCTTGCCGAAGAAGTCGATCCGGTAGTGGCGAAAGTGCGCGACCGAGCCGTTCTGGAGGAAGTAGGCGGTGTCCGCCACCAGGTGCGCCCGGCGCACGCCGTCACGGGTCATCGTGTGCTCGACGCCCATCATGACCTGGTCGGCGTTGAGGTCGAGGAGCGAGGGGCCCGCGACGTCCACCTTTCGGCCTCCCTTGCAGCCGGCCGCGAGCAGCCAGGCGCCGGCGAGCAGCCACGCGCGTGTAGCCACGCCTCGTCGTCCCGCTGCCCCGCTCACGCCACGCCCGCCCGCAGGAGGTCGTGGAGGTGCACGATCCCCTCGAGGACGCGCTCCCCGTCGACCACCGGAAGCGCCATGATGCCGTGCTCCTCCATGAGCCGGACCGCCTCGGCCGCGAGCGCGTCGGGCCCGATGAGGCGCGGTTCCGACGTCATTGCCTCCCGTGCCGACGCGCGCAGGAAGTCGGGATGCTCCTCCGCGTACCGCGTGAGGTCGCCGGCGGTGAGCACTCCCATCACGCGGTGCGCGCCATCCACGATCGGCACCGTGCCTCGCCGATGGGCGATCTCACGCATGGCGACGGCCAGGGTGTCGCCGGGTCCGAGCGCAGGGATCTCGTCGGGGTCGGCGATCATCACATCCCGTACCCGCCACAGGAGCCGACGACCCAGGGCACCGGCCGGGTGCAGTCGCGCGAAGTCCTCCGGGCCGAACCCCCGCACGGCGAGAAGCGCCATGGCCAGGGCGTCGCCCAACGCCAGGGCGGCCGTCGAGCTGGCGGTGGGTGCCAGGTCCAGGGGACAGGCCTCCTCCGGGACGCCAGCGTCCAGGACGATGTCGGCGTGCCGGCCCAGCTCGGAGCCAGGGGCGCCGGTCAGGGCGATGACGCTCACCCCCAGGCGCTTGACCGGAGGCAGAAGACGCACGATCTCCTCGGACTCGCCGCTTCGCGACACGGCCAGCAGGAGGTCACCCCGCACCACCACCCCGAGGTCGCCATGGGCGCCTTCGACCGGATGGAGGAAGATGGCCGGTGTCCCGGTCGATGCCAGAGTCGATGCGACCTTGCGCGCCACGACGCCCGACTTCCCCACCCCGGTCACGACCACACGGCCCTCGCAGGCCTCCAGCCGTCGCACGGCAGCCACGAAGGTGTCCCCGAGGCGGCTGGCCACGGCGCCGATCCCGCGGGCCTCGGTCGCCAGCACCTCTCGACCCCGCTCGAGGATCTCCCGGTCGGTCATCCCGGTCCGTCTCCGGGGCGGCGCCCCTCCGGTCGCCGGCCCCGCGACACGTATTCCTCCACCCGGTCCTCCCACTCGCCCCGGGCCCTCAGAAGCGCCTCCGCGAATTCGCGGACGGCGCCCTGTCCTCCCGGGCGCGTCGAGCACCAGCGCGCAGCCCGCCGGACCTCGTCCGCGGCGTCGGCCACCGCGGCCGGGAGGCCCACCCGCTCCATCAGGGCCAGGTCGGGGAGGTCATCCGCCAGGCAGCCGATCTCGCGCCATTGGAGGCCTCTGGCCTGAAGGAGGCCTTCCACCACCTCCACCTTCTCCGTCGCGTCCACCTGGTGCACCTCTCCGATACCCAGCTCCGCAGCCCTCTCGCGCACCGCCGGCGAGGAGCGCCCCGATACGATGACCGGCTCGATACCCGCCGTCCGGAGGAGGTGGAGTCCCAGGCCGTCCCGGACGTGGAAGCGCCGCAGCTGGAACGGCTCGCCGCCCACTCCATCGGCCACGTAGATCCCGCCATCGGTCAGGACGCCGTCCGCGTCGAGCACCACCAGGCGCAAGCCCCGCGCGAGGCGAGTCGCGAGGTGGCCGGCGTCGTCTCCCCCGGCGGGGTCGATCACGACGTCTCCAGCGCCCGCCGCACGGCCAGCGACCGGGTGAGGAGCGGCTCGAGGCGGTCGAGTGGTAGCATGCTCGCGGCGTCGGAGGGCGCCCGGTCGGGATCGGGGTGCACCTCCAGGTAGAGACCGTTCGCGCCCGCCGCCACCGCCGCCGGGCCGAGCACCTCTACGAACTTCCGTTCGCCGCCGCTTTGCGAACCTTCGGCGGCCGGCAGCTGCACCGCGTGGGTCGCATCGAACAGCGCCGGGCACCCGCACGTCTCCCCCATGATCGCGAAGCTCCGCATGTCGACGACCCAGCGTCCGTACCCGAAGGCGGTGCCGCGCTCGGTCACCGCCAGCCGCGTCGCCCCTCCCTGGCGCGCCTTGGCGGCCGCCAGTGCCATGTCCTCGGGCGCCATCCACTGCCCTTTCTTGAGATTGAGCGGTCGGCCCGTCGCCGCGGCGGACACGATGAGGTCCGTCTGTCGGCACAGGAAGGCGGGGATCTGCAATACATCCACGGTGGAGGCCACAGCTTCGACTTGTGCGGTCTCGTGCACGTCGGTGAGCACCGGGAGTCCGGTGGCGTCCCGGACGGCGGAGAGAAGCGCGATGCCCTCCTCGAGTCCCGGGCCCCGCGGCGAGTCGGCGCTGGACCGGTTGGCCTTGTCGAAGGAGGCCTTGAATACCGCCGGTATGCCGAGGCGCTCGGAGACTTCGGCCACGTGGCGGGCGACGCGAAGGTCGAGAGCCCGGTCCTCGAGGACGCACGGCCCCGCGATGAAGAAGAAGGGGCCGCCCGCGCGGAACAGGTCGCCGGGCCCCGTAGGCAAGCTTACCGGCCCACTGCGGCCCGCTCTCCGCGCTCCTCCGCCGACATTGCGGCCGCCTCCCCTTCCCGCTCGCGGCGGCGCCGGGAGGCCGCCTCCACGAAGGCGGCGAACAACGGGTGGGGGCGATTGGGTCTGGAGCGGAGCTCGGGATGGAACTGCGTGGCCAGGAAGTGGGGGTGATCGGCCAGCTCGACGATCTCGACGAGCTGCTCATCGGGCGACAGGCCGCTGAACGCCATGCCGTGGGACGCCAGCGTCTCCCTGTACTGGTTGTTGACCTCGTATCGGTGCCGGTGGCGCTCGGAGACGTCATCCTGCCCGTAGATGGCGCGTGCCCGTGTGCCCGGTTGCAGGCGGCAGGGATAGGCCCCGAGGCGCATCGTGCCACCCATGTCGGTGACCTGGCGCTGCGAGTCCATGAGCGAGATCACCGGATCGGCCGTGTTCCGGTCGAACTCGGCCGAATGGGCGTCGGCATGGCCGCACACGTTGCGAGCGAAGTCGATGATCGCGCACTGCAGCCCGAGGCAGATGCCGAAGAACGGGATCCGCTCCTCCCGGACGAAGCGCACCGCCTCCACCATCCCCTCGACGCCGCGCACGCCGAAGCCGCCCGGGATCAGCACCCCGTCGTAGGCCTCGAGCCACTCCACGTTGCCGGGAGCCACCTCCTCGGAGGAGATCCAGTCGATCTCCACCCGAGCGTCGCACGCGATCCCGCCGTGGATGAGGGCCTGTTGGACCGACAGGTAGGCGTCCACCAGCCGCGTGTACTTCCCCACGACGGCGATCCTGGTTACGCCGTGGCCCGGGTGCTTGATGCGGTCCACCATGGCGCTCCAGGCCGAGAGGTCGGGCTCGGGCGCCTCGAGACGCAGGAGCGAGAGGAGGTGGTCGTCCAGCCGCTGCTCCCGGTACCGGAGTGGCACCTCGTAGATGGTCTCCACGTCCCGTGACTCGATGACGTTGTGGACGTCCACGTTGCAGAAGTGGGCGATCTTTCGGCGAACGTCCTCGGCCAGCGGTCGATCCGTGCGGCAGATGAGGATGTCAGGCTGGATCCCGGTCTCCATCAGCTCCCTGACGGAGTGCTGCGTGGGCTTGGTCTTGAGCTCCCCCGCCGCGCCGATGTAGGGCACGAGGGTGAGGTGAACGAAGAGGGTGTTCTCCCGCCCCACGTCCTGGCGGAACTGGCGGAGCGCCTCCAGGAAGGGAAGCGACTCGATGTCGCCCACGGTGCCCCCGATCTCCGTGATCACGACCTGCCGGTTGGGTGCCAGCCGACGGATGTGGGCCTTGATCTCGTCCGTCACGTGCGGGATGACCTGGACGGTGGCCCCCAGGAAGTCGCCGCGGCGCTCCTTGGTCAGGATGTCCTGGTAGATGCGACCGGTGGTCACGTTGTTGGCTTGTGAGAGCGACTCGTCGATGAAGCGCTCGTAGTGACCCAGGTCCAGGTCCGTCTCGGCCCCGTCGTCGGTCACGAACACCTCGCCGTGCTGGAAGGGCGACAGCGTGCCCGGATCTACGTTCAGGTATGGGTCGAACTTCTGGATCGTGACCTTGAGGCCGCGCTCGACCAGCAGGCGGCCAATGGAGGCGGC
The DNA here is from genome assembly GCA_964465015.1 of uncultured Gemmatimonadota bacterium. Taxonomy (GTDB): domain Bacteria; phylum Gemmatimonadota; class Gemmatimonadetes; order Palauibacterales; family Palauibacteraceae; genus Humimonas. The sequence goes on along the minus strand of CAYXHP010000115.1, from coordinate 6,674 downwards.
GGCGATGCCCTTCCCCAGGGAGGAGACCACGCCTCCCGTGACGAAGATGAATCGGGTCGGAGCGGCACTGTCGTCAGTCATCGGCCTCGGCTCGTTCGGTTGGATCCACCTGGGCGAGTCGTCGCTCGACCCTCGCCACGTCCTCGGGAACGTCCACCCCCGCCTCCATCGCCTTCCCCACCACCACCGTGATCGGGATCCCGGCCTCCAGCGCCCGCAGCTGCTCGAGCTTCTCGATCCGCTCCAGGCGAGAGGGTGGAAGCCGGCTCCAGCGTTCCAGCGCCGCCCGCGCGAACACGTACATGCCGACGTGCCGCAGGTAGGCTCCCGCGGCGGCCTCCAGCTCGGGCGGTCCGTCCCGCGGATGTGGCACCGGCGCGCGAGAGAAGTACAGCGCCCGGCCGTCGGCCGCCGTCACCACCTTCACCACCGAGCTCGCCTCCCACTCGGTACGGTCACGGATGGGAGCGGCCAGCGTGGACACCGGACTCCGGCCGGAGGCCACCTCCGTCACCGCGCCCGCCGCCGCCCCGGCGTCCAGGAAGGGCTCGTCGGCCTGGTAGTTTACCAGGATGTCGAAGTCGCGTGCCTCCGGGAGGGCGGCCACCTCGGCCACCCTGTCCGTCCCCGAGGCGTGATCGGCTCGCGTGAGGACGGCGCGACCCCCGAACGAGCGCACCCGCTCGGCCACCTCCTCGGCCTCGGTCGCGACCCACACCTCGTCGAAGGCGGTCACGCGACGCGCGGCCCGCCAGCACCATTCCACCAGGGGGCGACCGGCCAGGGGCTGAAGCGGTTTGCGGGGGATCCGGCGGCTGCCGAGCCTCGCGGGGAGGACGCAGAGAACGGTCATCGGCCGAGCCGGACGGGTGCGTGAGCTGGTCCAGTCACGCACCGGAACGTACCCCGGCGGAAACGAGGTGTCAAAGCCGCGCGCCGACGGATTCGGCGGCGTCATGCGGCGTCCGGTCAGCGGTTCTGGATCCCGGGTAGCCGAACGCTCAGGACCAGCGTCGGGTTCAGGTCGGACTCGGCCGGATCGATGGCCAGTCCGGCCTCGAGGAGGAAGAGGCGGACGCCGCCCACCACGTTGTCCGTGAAATGGGGCCGGACGCCGGCGCTCCAGGTCGAGCCGATGGCGTCTCGCAGGAAGAGCTCGGGTCCGCCCACGACCGGGAACGAGACCACGTCCAGGGGCAGCGCCAGGGTGACCTGGGCGAAGACCATGCGTGGTCCCCGGAGCGGGAGAACCGAGAGCGTGGGGAGCGTGCCGGCCCCGCCCAGCGCCGACCAGCGTTGTCCCGGAAGGCGTCCGGCCAGGTCCGCCCGTGCCAGGGCGAAGAAATCGAGCTCCAGGTCCGCCGGCAGATTCTCCGTGCGCCCGGCCACCCTCGCTTCGCCCAGGAGGAAGGAGAAGTCCCCGGCCAGGGACGAGTCCGCCGCCTCCGCGCCCAGCCACGTTTCCAGCCTCCAGGTGGCCGCCCGGTGGCCCCACCCTACGCGGCCGCGCACGCTCCACAGGGTGCCCGGGTCGATGACCGGGTTGGCGCGGACGGCCGAATCCGCCTGGAAGAACACCGGCAGCTCGAGCGCCGGGAGGCTGCGGTCCCGCTCCCCGAACACGGACCATTCGCTTCGCCAGTCCGACCCCCCGGAGGTCCGCAGGACCGCTCCCAGGCGATCGGCCCGGTAGTAGTCACGGTAGTCGCCGGAGCCGACCAGGTAGGCAAGCGAATTGCTGAGGTCGCCCCGGATCCAGTCCTCCTGAGTGCGCGTGCGACGCTCCGCCACGAGATCCACGCGCATCCTCCCGGTCGGGAACCAGCTCTGCTGCAGGGTGCCTCCGAGCGATTGGATCCCCTCCGTGTGGACCCGTAGCTCGGCCGTGAGGCTCGGTTGCCAGCCCAGGCCCGTGGCCCGGGCCGTGGCGCCCCAGCCGAAGGTCCACGCCTCGACCCGGTCGTAGGTGGGGAGCGTGAAACCGTAGAACCCCTCCAGGGTGACGGGCCGGGGCACGCTCTCCACCGGCACGATCCTCCAACCGTTACCGTGGCGGAGGACGCGGAGGAGCAGATTGGGTCGATACAGGACCTCGCCGTCCACCCTGGCCAGCGAGGAGGCGTACCAGCCTCCGCCGAGGACGACGGCGTCCCCCTCCACGCGTGCGTGCGGGCGCAGGAAGAGGTCTCCCGCCACCACGTAGATGCTGCCGTGGATCGTAGCCGCGGAGCGCACGGTCGCATCGAGGACGAGGACCGGGCCGTCCACCTCGGCGCCGGGGGCCAGCACCGTGTCGTGCGTCCACACGCGGTAGCCGCCCGCGTGGAGGAAGCCGTCCAGCCTGCGCTCGGCCGGCCGATCCGGGCGCGGCACGAACGAGACCTGCTGCGCGGAGACGGGGCCCGAGGCGGCCAGAAGCCCCACGACGAGCAGCGGCCACGGCCTCCTCACGACCGCTCCTCGGCGCTCCAGCGCTCCCAGGCGATGACCGTGGCAGGCTCGACCCGGGCGGTGAGGGCCTCGAGCCCGTCCGGATAGCCGACGGCCAGGATCGCCACGATCGGCACGTCGGAGGGGATACTGGCCGCCTCGCGAACGGCGGGCTCCCGGAAGCCGGTGAGCCAGCTCGTCGCCAGTCCGAGGTCCGAGGCTGCCAGAGCCATCGTCTGAGTGGCGCTGGCCACGTCCACCGGGAAGCTCACCCGACCGTTGCCACTCACGTGTGAGTGGATGCGGGCGCAGCACAACACCAGGACCGGAGCGCTCCGGGCGTGCGGGTGATGGAAGGCGGCGGCCGCGATCCGGTGCCGCCTGAGCCCCTCCCGCACGACCACGAAGCGCCATGGTTGCGCCTCCGCGGCCGACGGAGCCCAGCGGGCGGCTTCGAGCAGGCAGGCGAGATCTTCCTCCTGGACCGGCCGGTCCGCGAAGCGGTTGGGGGGCCGGCGATTTCGGACCAGGCTCAGGATACGGGACGCCCGGCTCATGCCGGCGCCTGACCGGCGGGCCGAAAGCCCTCGGGCACGCGGATCATCCGCGAGGATGGAAGCTGCGGTGCACCTGCCTGAGATACGCGCGGTCCACGTGGGTGTATATCTGCGTCGTGCTGATGTCGGCGTGGCCCAGCATCTCCTGCACCGCGGCGAGATCCGCCCCGCCCTCCAGGAGGTGCGTGGCGAAAGAATGCCGGAACGTGTGCGGACTCACCGGCCGACGAATGTCGGCACGCTCCACGTACCGGCGGACGATCTTCCACGCGCCCACGCGGGACAGGGGCCGCCCGTGGTGGTTGAGGAACACCACGCCGCGGCTCTGGCCCCGATCCTGTCGGGGTCGCGTCTCCCGAAGGTAGCGGCGGAGCGAGTCGATCGCACGGCGGCCGACGGGGACCAAGCGCTCCTTCGACCCCTTCCCCCGCACTCGCAGGAGCTCCTCCTCCAGGAGGAGGTCACGGAGCTCGAGACCCACCAGCTCCGAGACTCGAAGACCGGCGCCGTACAGGACCTCCAGAAGGGCCAGGTCCCGGAAGGCCAGGTCGTCCTCGGTCCGCACGGCGGCCAGGATGCGCTCCACCTCGGCATAAGAGAGCACATCGGGCAGGGGACGGCCTCGCCGGGGCGATTCGAGCCTCTCGGTCGGATCGTCGTCCCGGTGTGCCTCGGCCACCAGGTATCCGAAGTAGGCACGTACCGCCGACAGCTTTCGGGACACCGTGGAGCCGGCCAGGCCACGCTCCACGAGATCGACCACGAAATCCCGCAGGAGCTCGTAGTCGATGGCGCCCGGTCCCGCCACTCCGGCGTCCCTCGCAAAGCCAGCCATCTGGCCGGCGTCGCGCAGGTAGGCCGCCACGGTTCGATCCGACAGACCGCGTTCGAAGCGCAGGAAGTCCTCGAACGGGCCGAGGAGCCACGCCCGCCGCTCCGCATCGGAGATTCGCTTCCCCGGTCCCCGGCGCTCCCGGCCGTTCCCCGTCGTCACCTCCCCTCCCGGCCGTCCGGGGGCGGCCCCGGCTCATCCCGATGATCTTCGTGGTGTCTCGTCCGCCACCACCACCACGCCGCGATGCCCGCGAGCACCAGAGCCGCGACCAGGAGACCCCGGTTCATGCCGGCCACCCAGCCCACCAGCCGGGGAATGTTCCGCGACGCGAGGATGCCGAGCCACAACAGGATCCCGTACCAGAGGGCCGAGGCCAGCGCCAGCGGGACCATGGTGCGCCACGCGCCCAGCCCGCTGATTCCTGCGAACACGGGAACGAGGACGCGGAAGACGGGGACGAATCGGCTCAGGAAGATGGTCGAGGTGCCGTAGCGGCCATAGAAGTCCGCCAGCCTGTCCAGCTGGTGGGGACGCAGGAGCCAGTGTCCCCATCGAGTCCGGAACATGGCGCGGCCGTAGCGGCGGGCGGCGGCGTACACGAACCCGGCCAGCAACACGTTCGCCGCCCAGGCGACGCCGACCACGAAGTCACCGTCGAGGACGCCGCGATCGGCCAGCACCCCACCGACGATCACGAAGGTGTCCGACGGGATGGGCGGGAAGAGGTTCTCGAGCGCCGCTCCCGCCGCCACGATCAGGTAGGCGGTGGCCACGTGGAGGGAGGACAGTGCGGCGAGGATCCGCTCCAGTGCGTGGGACACGGAACCGGCGTCAGCCGCCCGAGCGGATCGAAGCGTGCAGCGTGTCGAGGTCCTTGATCGAATCCACGAGGACCACGGCGAGGACCGCGATCCCCTCGCCCCTCCCGATCCAGCCCAACCCCTCGTTGCTCTTGCCGCGCACGGAGACGGCCCCGGGCGCCACGTGCAGCGTCTCCGCCATCGTTTCGGACATGGCCTTCGCGTGCGGAGCGATGCGGGGCGCCTCGGCGACGACGGTCACATCCACGTTCACGACCTGGTAGTTCTCGCCCTCCACCCGTCGGACCGCGTCGGCGAGGAGGACGCGGGAGTCGGCCCCGGCCAGCTCCGGATCGGTGTCGGGGAACAGGTCCCCGATGCTCCCGATCCCCACCGCCCCGAGGAGCGCGTCGATGACGGCGTGCAGCACCGCATCGCCGTCCGAGTGTCCACCCAGGCCGGCATGGCCCGGGACCGCCACGCCACCGAGCCGCAGCGGCCGCGAAGGGTCGAACGGATGGGAGTCGTAGCCGAGACCTATGCGCATGGAGATCGGATTCCCGATGCTTCAAAGGGGAGACGGCCGATCATGGAAGCGCCCGGACCGACGCCGCCGACCGCGCGGCGCCCATCCGCTCCGGACGTCAGTCGCCGTCCCAGCGCCCGATGGCCAGCGCCACGTTGTGTCCGCCGAAGCCAAAGGAGTTCGACAGCGTCGCCCTCACCGGTCGCTCGGTCACCCCGTGCTGGCCGTAGTCCAGATCGCATTCGGGGTCGGCCTGCTCGTAGTTGATGGTCGGCGGGATGCGCCCCTCCCGGCACACGAGGCTCGAGATGACCGTCTCGACGGCCCCCGCCGCGCCCAGCGTGTGGCCGGTCATGGACTTGGTGGAGCCCACCACGATGTCCCGGGCGCGGTCGCCGAACACCGCTTTGATGGCCGTCGTCTCGGTCGCGTCGTTGGCCGGGGTCGAGGTTCCGTGGGCGTTGATGTAGTCGATGTCGCTCGGCTCGAGATCCGCGTCCAGCAGCGCGTGCCGCATCGCCACCTGGGCGCCGGCTCCCTCGGGGGCCGGCGCGGTCATGTGATACGCATCGGCACTCTGGCCGAACCCCTTGAGCTCGGCCAGAATCGTGGCGCCACGGCCGCGGGCGTGATCGAGGCTCTCCATGATGAGCATTCCCGAGCCCTCGCCGAGCACGAACCCGTCGCGTCCAGCGTCGAAGGGTCGCGACGCCCGCGCGGGATCCTCGTTCCGGGTCGAGAGGGCCTTCATGCTCGCGAAGCCGGCCACGCACAAGGGCGTGATCGTGGCCTCGGTGCCTCCCGCGATCATGACGTCGGCCTCCCCGATGCGGATGGAGCGGTAGGCGAGCCCGACGGCGTGCGCGGAGGATGCGCAGGCCGACACCGTGCAGTAGTTGGGACCCCGCACGCCGTAGCGCATCGAGATGAGGCCGGCGGCCATGTCCGCGATGAACATGGGGATGAAGAAGGGCGACACGCGGTCCGGCCCCCGCTCGAGCATGCGGATGTGCTGCTCCTCGAGCGTCGTGAGCCCCCCGATCCCGCTGCCGACAATGACACCGGTGCGGTCCGGTGACTCTTCGCGCAACACCGCCTCGATCCCGGCCTCTCCCACCGCCTGCTGGGCCGTCACGAGTGCGAACTGGAGGAAGCGGTCGGTGCGCTTGACCTCCTTCCGGTCCAGGTAGGCCGAGGGATCGAAGTCCTTGACCTCGCAGGCGAACCGGACGTCGTGCCGCGACGCGTCGAACAGGGTGATCGGAGCCGCCCCGCTTCGACCGGCCAGGAGCGCCTCCCAGTTGGAGGCCACGTCGTTCCCGATGGCCGTGATGAGACCGGTGCCGGTGATGACGACCCGACGGTCGCTCATGGATCGACGGTCGCTGCTGGAACTTCGCTCACCCGGCGCTCAGTCCTCCTGCTTCTTGGACAGGTACTCTATGGCGTCGCCGACCGTCTGCATCCCCTCCGCGTCCTCGTCGGGGATCTCGATGCCGAACTCCTCCTCGAAGGCCATGACCAGC
>CAYXHP010000114.1:0-13447 GCA_964465015.1 uncultured Gemmatimonadota bacterium | reverse complement strand
GGGGTCGCCGTCGTCGTGCTGGATGAGGGTCGGGGTCGAGGCCTGCTTGATGTAGGTGATGGGCGAAGTCTTCGCGTACACCTTGGGCAGGTCCCAGGGGGTCCCGCCCAGGTAGGAGATGGTGAACGGATGGATGTCCGTGTTCACGTAGTAGGTCATCCAGTCGGAGATCCCCGCGCCCACCGAGATGGCCTTGAATCGGTGGGTGGTCGTGGTCAGGAAGGCCGAGATGTAGCCGCCCTCGCTCCAGCCCATGGCCACCATGCTGTCGGGATCCGCGATGCCCCGGTCGACGAGCGCCTGCACGCCCGACATCACGTCCCACGCGTCCCCCACGCCCAGGTTGCCCACGTTGAGCTTCTCGAAGGCCTGCCCGAAGCCGAAGGAGCCGCGGTAGTTGGGCAGGAGCACCACCGCCCCCTTCGCCAGCCACTGGGTGAGCGGGTAGACGTAGGACTCGACCTGGCTGGAGAGGATCGGGAGGTCGATGCCGGTCGGGCCGCCGTGGATGCGCACCACGAGCGGATGGCGGCGCGTGGAGTCGAAGTCCGGCGGCGTGATGAGGACGCCGTGGACGAGCGTCCCGTCCTTGCTCTTCCAGGTGATGTCGCGCTCGGCTCCGATCGGCCAGCCGGCCACCTGGGCCGTCATGTCCGTCAGCTTTCGCGGCTTCCAGGGGCTCGCCGCCGTGAGGTAGACCTCCGACATCTCGGTCGGGGTGGCGCCCACGAAGGCGGCCGACCTCCCGTCGCGCGTGTAGTCCACCGAGCGGAAGGCCCGCGGCGCATCCGTGATCTCGGTCATCTTCTTCGAGTCGGGGTCCATGCGGTACAGCACCGTCTGGCCCTGTCTCCACCCCTGGACGATGAGTCCCCCCGGGAGCCACGCCACGGGGTCGGCGTTGGAGTCGTACGCGCCCGTGAGGAGCTCGGGCGCGCCGCCCGAAGCCCGGACCCGGGCGATCTCGTCGGTCGTGTAGTAGGCCGTGTCGCCGGCACCCGTCGAGAACGCGATCCAGCGTCCGTCGGGAGACCAGACCGGGTCGGCGTCCGACCCCGGCTGCGTCACCAGCGCGCGGATCGCGTCGCTGGCCACGTCGACGACCGACAGGTCCCGGTGGGTGAAGGAGGGCACCCTGGAGTCCGGCTGGTGCCCGAACGCGATCCGGGTCCCGTCCGGGGACCATCGGAAGCCCTCGACCGTGTACGCGGCGCCCTGGGTGAGCTGCCGGTAGGGAGAGCCCGCGGTCCCGGCCGCCGAGTCCCGGTCGGTGGCGTGCGCGTTGGTCGAGTCGGGGGCGGCCGGCTCCGCGCCAGCCGAGTCGAGGGCGAGCCTGGCGCCGTCCGGGGTCCGCAGCGCCGCCGCCACGTCCAGGACCCACAGGTGGGCCGGCGGCGCCGTCTCGCTCTCCACCCGCCAGTCGCCGTACTCCTTTTCGCGCCGCTTCATGGCCGCGCTGCGCGGCTCCTGGATCGAAAGCGCCATCCGCGATCCGTCGGGGCTCCACTCGAAGTCCCGCACACCCTCGTCGACGTCCGTCAGGGGCCGGGCCTCGCCGCCGTCGGGCCGGATGACCCACACCTGCGTCTTCGCGTCCTCGCGCGAGGCCAGGAAGGCGATCCAGCGCCCGTCGGGGGACCAGGCGGCCCGGCTGGAGCTCCCCTTCGCCGTCCGGGTGAGCTGGAAGGGCGCCGCTCCGGGGCGGACCAGCCAGATCTCCGTGTCGTAGCGGTTCGCGTCCCAGTCGGCGCGGCGCACCTCGTAGGCGACCGCCGACCCGTCGGGGGCGATGGCCACGCCTCCCACCGAGCTCAGGCTCAGGACGTCCCGGAAGCTCGGCGCGCCGGGGAGCTCCTGGGCCGACGCGGGCGCGAACGGCGCGAACGTGGCGGCCAGCGCCGCGCAGGCGGCGAGGAGGGGGGCGTGGGAGCGGCTCACCATGGTCTGTCTCCTGGTCGGGGAGTGGGAGCCGCGCGGTGCTCGGAGCACGCGCCGGCCCCCCCGGGGTCGAGGCGCATTGTGCGGCCGGACGCGGCGACCGGCAACCGGGGCGCGGCGCGGCCGTCGGCTCGAGCGGGAGGCCGCGGTCGCCGGCGCGTGCGGCGGCCGGAGTCGCCGACCCGCCCACACATCGTTGCCGAGTCGTGCAACGAAGTCAGGGGGCGCGTCCCGCTCACGGCCGCGAAGCGTGCTGCCAAGGCTCGGCGGCATCGTGCGTTAGAGGTCGAACGGAGCGAAGTCGCAGCCGGGGCACCCGCCTTGCCGATCGGTACGGGGCATGACGCTGGCCTGGATGGACCCGGGGGCCTACGTGGCCCGGCCGATGGCGGCGCCCACCTTCATGGTCTCCGCCCTCCTGCTGGGCGTGGGCGCCCTCACCCTGGTCCGGGAGCGGCGGTCCCCCGAGAGCGCCGCCTTCTTCGGGGTCTGCGCGCTGGCGGCCAGCTGGCTGTTCGCCTTCTCGTGGATGTATCTGGCCGCCGACAGCGCCACCGCCTTCGGCTGGGCGCGCACCGGCTCGCTCCTCGTCCCCTTCCTGGCGCCGGCCATGTACGAGTTCGCGGTGCGGGTGCTCGGGATCGAGGAGAAGCGTCGCCGCCTGCTGCTGGCGGGGTGGGTGTACTTCGCCGGCTGCGCCGCCGGGCTCGCGGCGACCGGCCGGCTCCCGGCGGGCATCCGGCTGTGGAGCTGGGGGCCGTACCCGGTGTTCGGGCCGTGGAGCGCCCTGTTCACGGTACCGTCCGTGGCCTTCCTGGTCCTGACACAGGTGGAGCTGTGGAAGGCGTGGCGCGCCGCTCCGCCCGGGACCGCCCGGCTGCGGGCCCGGGCCTTCCTCGTCGCCTTCCTGGTCGGGGGTCTGGCCCTGATCGACCTCCTCCCGGCGTACGGCATCGGCCTGCGCCCGGCCGGGTTCGAGGCGGTGGCCGGGTTCCTGGTCATCGCGGCCTGGGCCATCTGGCGTCACCGGCTGGCCGACTTCTCCCCGGCGCTGGCCGCCGAGCAGCTGGTGCGCACGACCGGCGAGCTCGTGCTCCTGTGCGACGGGCACGGGCTCATCCGCTTCGCCAACCCGGCCGCCTGCGCGATGGTCGGCGCCGGACCCGCGGAGCTCCTGGGACGGCCCGTGCGGGAGCTGGCCGCGTCGGGGAGCTCGGGGGTCACCCTGGGGACGACGCTCGAGCGAGCCCGGGTGACGTCCGAGGAGGCGCTCTTGCGGGGCCGCGGCCCGGAGTCGGTGCCGGTGAGTCTCTCCTCGTGCGAGCTCCGCGACCAGAACGGCTTCCGGGTGGGCACGGCGCTCCTGGCGCGGGACATACGCTACCAGCGCCGCGTGCAGGCCGAGCTGGCCCGCAAGGCGTTCTACGACGACGTCACCGGGCTCGCCAACCGCGCGCTCCTCGAGGACCGGATCCAGGGCGCCGCCGGACGTGCCCGGCGATCGGGAGAGCGCTTCGCCATCCTTTGCCTGGACCTGGACGGCCTGCACCGCGTGACCGAGGCGTTCGGTCGGCGCGCCGGCGACGAGCTCCTGACCGAGGTGGGAGCCCGCCTGCGGCGGGCGGTGCGCGACAACGACTCGGTGGCCCGCATCGACGACGACCGCTTCGGCGTGCTGGTGGAGCCGGTCGTGGGCGCCGGCGATGCGCGGGACCTCGCGCTCCGCATCCTGGCCGAGCTCGAGCCACCGGTGATGCTTCGCGGACGCGCCGTCTTCCCCTCCGGGTCGATCGGCATCTCCGTCAGCGAGCCGGGCGCGGATGCCGAGGAGCTCCTGCCGGACGCCCAGGCCGCCGCCAGCCGCGCCAGCTCGAAGGTGAGCGATCGCATCAAGCTCTTCGGGCCGAGCATCCGGGAGCACGCCGTCAGCTCCCTGGAGCTGGAGGGAGACCTGCGGCGCGCGCTGGCTGCCGGGGAGTTCGAGCTACACTACCAGCCCATCGTCCGCCTGGTCGACTTCGAGACGGTGGCCCTCGAGGCGCTCCTGCGCTGGCGCCATCCCGATCGAGGTCTCCTGACCCCCGTCGCCTTCCTGGGCGCCGCCCGAGACGCGCGGCTCCTGCCGCAGATCGGCGCCTGGGTGGTCGACCGCGCCTGTGCCCAGCTGGCCACCTGGCGCGAGCTCGCCCCCGGCGCGGCGGACCTCCACCTTCACGTCAATCTCTCGGTCGAGGAGCTCGTCCACGCCGGGCTCCTGGGCCGCCTGGAGTCCACGCTGGAGCGTCACGACATCTCGCCGCGCAGCCTCGTCCTCGAGATCACCGAGCGTATGCTGCTCCAGCGCACCGAGGCCGCCATCGGCATCGTGGACGCGCTCCGCTCGCGCGGCTTTCGACTGTGCGTGGATGACTTCGGGACGGGCTACTCGTCCCTGGCCTACCTGGGCCAGTATCCGCTCGACGTGCTCAAGATCGACGCAGCGTTCCTGCGCGCGGCCGCCTGGGGGCAGGAGGGCTCGACGATCCTCGAGTCCGTGCTGGAGCTGTCGAGGAGCCTGGGCATGGTGTCGATCGCCGAGGGCGTCGACCACGCCCTCCAGCTGGAGCAGCTGCGCCGGGCCGGGTGCGGGCTCGCGCAGGGCTACCTGGTCGCGCGCCCGCAGGAGGCCCGGGATGTGACCGAGCGGTTGGCGGAGGGAAAGCCGCTGGCCTCCCCGCCCGCTCAGTCCCCGAAGTAGTCGGCCAGCATCGCGGCCTCCGCCTCCAGGAGGCGCTCGCCCAGGGCGGCGTCGGCGCCCCGGGCGTCGCCCAGGATGCCGTTGGGGCTGATCGTGTCGAACCCCTCCCGGAAGCCGCGCGCCAGCAGGGCGTCGTCCACGGTCCCGGTGAAGCCCTCCTCCGCCCGCTCCTCCCGCACGAGGCCGGGCCGGAAGGCCAGGATGAGCGCCGTCTCCGCGATGTCCGCGTGGCCGCCCACCCGGGAGCCGAGCCCGCGCTCCTCCTCCACGATCCCGGTCCACATTCCGATCAGGCCCTTGAGATCGGCGAACAGCCGCACCTGGCACTCCGGGCCGGCCGCCTCGTCCAGCTCCTTCGCCACTTCCGTGAGCGGCGCGAAGTTGCCGCCATGGGTGGGGATCAGGCACACCTTGCGGAAGCCGTGGTGGGCCAGGCTCACGCACATGTCCCGGGCGATGGCCTGCAGCGTCTCCTTGCGGAGGGACAGGCTGCCGGGGAAGGCCAGGTGGTGATCCGAGCAGCCGATCCGCTGCGTGGGGGCCACCAGCGCCCGGCCCATGCGGCGGGCGGTGGCCTCGGCCACCCGGGTCCCGTGCTCGGCGTCCACCAGCATGGGCAGGTGCGGCCCGTGCTGCTCCACGGCGCCGAAGGCCGCGACCACGGTGGTCCAGCCGCGCCCCAACGCCTCCCCGACCTCGGGAGAGGTGAGGTGTTCCATGTGGATCGACGCGGGCCGCCACTCCTGTCCGGCGGCGTCGTCCGCGGAGTGGGCCGACGGGGCGGGACCGCCCCCTGCCGCTGTGTCCATCCTACTGCGCCCCGTCCGAGACGCCGCCCAGCCCGCGCCGCTCCAGCTCCTGGTTGAACGCCGGGAGGTTCTGGGCCAGCATCGTCTGGAGCTCCTGGCTCACGCCCTGGATGCGCTGCTCGAGGATCCCCTGCACCTCCTTGGCCTGGTCGGTGGGCGGGAAGTCGTTGGACGCGACCTCGTTCGCCAGCCACGCCACCCGTCCGGCCAGCCGGGAGGGCCAGCGGACGTCGTCCTGTCCCGTGCCGGTGAGCTTGAGCTGGATGAGCTCCCCCTCGACGTCCCGGAGCCGGGCTTCGAGCGAGTCGGCCGCGGGGACGAGCTCGGAGGCTCCCTGGGCCTCGAGCCTGGGCCGCAGGTCGGCCAGCTGGCGCCGCATCCACTCGATGCGGTTCGTCATGGCGGCCACCCGGTTCAGGTCGTCGAACAGGGAGCGCAGCATGGTGACCTGAGCCCCGATGTCCTTGAGGCTTCCGTCCGAATGCGGGTCCTTGTTCACGGTGAGCGGCTGGCTGTAGCTCTTGCCGCCCACCGAGAGCGTGACCGTGTAGGTGCCCGGCGGCGACAGGATGGAGAAGCGGCGGCCCCAGGGCATCTCGAACCAGCCCTTCTTCCCGAGGTCCATCCAGCTGGCCGTCTTCGGCGGGACCCGCCGCTTGATCTCGGTCGTCCTCTCGGTTTCCAGGTCCCACCACACCCGGTTGATGCCCGCCCTGGCCGGACCCGACAGGGTGCGGACCGTGTCCCCGCCGTCGTCGGTGACGACCAGCGTCACGCTGTCGGAGCCGGCCGGGGCGCTCTTGAGCCAGTAGTCGATCGAGGCCCCGTAGGGCGGGTTGTGGCCCGCGGTCGGGTCGTTGAACATGGCGTTGGGCGCCGTGATCTCGTGGAACCGCCACGCCTCGCGGGGCGCGAACAGGTGCGCGGCCTCGGCCGCGACCCCGGGGGTGAGCTGCTGGAGCGGCGTCACGTCGTCCAGGATCCAGATCCCGCGGCCGTACGTCCCGACCACCAGGTCCTGGAAATGGGGCTGGACGGTGAGCCAGTACATGGGCGCCGACGGCAGGTTGGTCATCAGGGACTGCCAGTGCGCGCCGTCGTCCATGGAGAAGTAGAGCGTGTTCTCGGTGCCCAGGTACAGGAGCCCCGGCCGGACCGGGTCCTCCCGCACGTTCCGGGCGAAGGAGAGCGCGCTCGGCTCGACGCCCTGCGTGATCTTGGTCCAGTGCTGCCCGAAGTCGGAGGTCTTGTAGACGTAGGGGGCGAAGTCGCCCATCTGGTGCCGGTCGATCGTCACGTACGCCTTGGCCGAGTCGTACTTCGAGGCGTCGATGTTCCGCACCACGCCCTCGGGCGGCAGGCCCGGGATGTTCCGGGTGACATTCGTCCACGTCTTGCCGCCGTCCCGCGTCAGCTGGACGAGGCCGTCGTTGGTGCCGGCCCAGATCACCCCCGCCGTGACCGGCGACTCGTCGATCGCGTACACGACGCAGCAGGTCTCGACCTGGATGTTGTCCGGGGTGAGGCCGCCGGAGATGTGCATCTTCGACGTGTCGTTCGTGGTCAGGTCCGGGCTGATCCGCTCCCAGCTCTGGCCGCCGTTCTGCGTCCGCATCACGTACTGGCTCCCCACGTAGACCGTGTTGTGGTCGTGGGGGCTGATCTTCAGCGGGAAGGTCCACTGCCACCGGTACTTCACGTCATCGGCGGGGTGGCCGATGATGCTCATGGGCCACACCTCGACGTTGCGGAACTGGCGGGTCTTGTCGTTGTAGTGCACGACGATGCCGTCCACCGGCCCGTAGCCCGAGGTCGTCGACCAGGCCATGCCGGGCGCCATCGTGTCGGGGGTGGCGAAGCCGCTCTCACCCCCGCCCAGCTCGTGCCACATGCCGCGCGGGATGCCGCCGAAGCCGCCCGGGCCGCCGCCGAGCCGGCTGTTGGAGGGCCCCATCATCGAGGGGCCGTCCTGCCGGTTGGTGTAGACCCAGTAGGGGACCTGGTTGTCCACGGTGACGTGGTAGAGCTGCCCCACCGGGAGCTGGATCCGGTCCCACGTCTTCCCGCGGTCGCGCGAGATGGAGACGCCGCCATCCCCGGCCGCCGCCATCCGGTCCCCGTTGGTGGGGTCGATCCACATGTTGTGGTGGTCCCAGTTGGGGACGCGCTGTCCGCCCAGCGTCTTGACGTGCTCGCCGCCATCCAGGGTCTGCACCCAGTCGGCCGAGATGAAGTAGGCCTCGTCGGGGTTGTCGGGCGTCACGGCGCAGCGCGTGTAGTAGGCCTGGCGGCCTGCGAGGCTCTGGTTGTGGTTCACGAGCCGCCAGTCGTGGCCGCCGTCATCCGAGCGCCACAGCTCGCCCTCGCTGGTCTTCCCGCGCCACGGCACGCCGTCGGAGGTCTCGATGAGCGCGTAGATCCGGTCCGAGCTCGCCGGGGTGTTGCACAGCCCGATCTTGCCGATCGGACCGGCCGGGAGCCCGTGGCCCTCGAGCTCCGTCCAGTGGTCGCCGCCGTCCCGCGTCATCCAGATGCCGCTTCCCGCGCCGCCGCTGATCCGTCCCCAGGTGTGGACCTCGATCTGCCACATGCCGGCGAACAGCACGTCCGGGTTGTGGGGATCCATGATGAGGTCGGAGGCGCCCACGCTGTCGTTCACGAACAGCACGTGCTTCCAGGTCTTGCCGCCGTCCCGGGTGCGGTAGATACCGCGCTGCTGCTGCGGCACGTAGGTGTTGCCGAGCGCCGCCACGTACACGATGTCCGGGTCCTCGGGGTCGATGCGGATGCGGGAGATGCGTCCGGTGGAGTCGAGGCCGACGTGGGTCCAGGTCTCGCCGGAGTCGGTCGACTTCCACACCCCCTCGCCCATGGAGATGTTGGAGCGGATGAAGGGCTCGCCCGTCCCGGCCCACACGACGTTGGGCGCCGAGCGGGCCACCGCGATGTCGCCCACCGACGGCACGCCGGTGCTGTCGAACACGGGGTTCCAGGTCGTCCCGCCGTCCGTCGTCTTGAAGATCCCGCCGGCCGCCGCGCCCACGTAGTAGACGAGCGGGTCGCCCGGCACGCCCACGGCCACGTCGACGCGGTTGCCGACGACGCCGATGTAGCGGAACCGCATCCCCGAGAGCTCCGAGCGGCTGAGCTCCTGCGCCCGCAGCGAGGTCGGCCCCAGGCCAGGCCCGGGGACCGGAGAGAGCGCCAGGAGCGGGGCCGCCAGGAGCGGCAGGGTGCGGGGAAGGAGCGACGAGAGACGTGCGCGGCTGCGTCGGGACATGCGTAGCCTCCTTGGCTGAAGCGCCGATGACCCAACGTATCGCCGCCGACGGCGGCACAAAAGGAGGGGTGCCGCTCTACCGCGGCGGCTCCCGCGGCCCTACCGTGAACCCCTGGATTCGGTCGGACCCTCACGCGGGATGGAGAGCCGGAGCATGGACCTGACGCTGATCCACAACGGGACGCTGATCGACGGGACGGGCGCCGCGCCGGTGCCGGACGGAGCCCTCCTCCTGGAGGACGGACGGATCGTCGCGGCCGGGGAGCGGGCCTCGGTCGAGGCGCAGGCCTCCGGCGAGAGTCCCCAGGGCGTCGACGCGGACGGCGGCTGGATTCTGCCGGGCTTCATCGACACCCACGTCCACATGATGTTCGAGGTCGGCGACATGATGAAGCTCATGGCCGACCCCTACTCGCTGGCCTACTACCAGGCCGCCGCCTACATGCGCCGGTCGCTGGATGCCGGCGTGACCACCGTGCGCGACGCGGGCGGCGCGGACCTCGGGGTGCGCACGGCCATCGAGCGCGGGCTGGTCGAGGGACCTCGCATGCAGATCAGCGTCACGGCTCTCACCATCACGGGCGGCCACCTGGACTTCTGGCTCCCGTCCGGCGGCCGCCTGGACATCATGCCCGAGACTCCGGGCCGGCCCAACCCGGTGTGCGACGGGGTGGAGGGGGTCAGGAAGAAGGTGCGCGAGGTGCTCCGGGCCGGGGCCCAGTGGATCAAGGTGTGCTCGACCGGCGGCGTGATGAGCCCGACCGACCATCCGAGATTCACGCAGTTCACGCAGGAGGAGCTGGAGGTCATGGTCCAGGAGGGCGCGTTCCGGGGCGGGGTCCCGGTCATGTCCCACGCCCAGGGCTCCGAGGGCATCAAGAACGCCGTGCGGGCCGGCGTGCGCTCCATCGAGCACGGCATCTTCCTGGACGACGAGGCGATCGAGCTCATGCTCGAGCACGGGACCTGGCTCGTGCCGACCCTGGTCGCGCCGCTGGGCGCCCTGGAGGCGGCCGAGACGAAGGGCACGGTCCCGGAGTGGGCGATCCGCAAGTCCCGCGAGGTGGTGGAGGCGCACAGGGAGAGCATCGCCCGCGCCCACGAGGCGGGGGTGCGCATCGCCATGGGCACGGACGCGGGGGTGGTGCCGCACGGGACCAACCTGCGCGAGATCGGTCTCATGGTCGAGCACGCCGGCCTCTCCCCCATGGAGGCGATCGTGGCCACCACGGGCGATGCCGCGCGCTGCCTGCGGCTGGAGGAGGAGACCGGCACGCTGGAGGCGGGGAAGCGGGCGGACGTGGTGGTCACGGACGTGGACCCGCTGGCCCGCCCGGCGGACCTGGCCGACCCGGACCGCATCCGGCTCGTGATGCGGGACGGCCGGGCGGTGAAGGACCTCCTGGAGGCGGCGGTCCCGGCCTAGGAGTCGGCGGCGGAGCCGGCCCGGGGATCGGCAGCGGTGCCGGGCCGCGTCGCCGCCTCGAGGGCTTCCGCCAGGGCGCGGACCACCCCGTCCGTGTCCCCGAGGCCCGCCAGGATGGCCGACGCTCCGGCCAGGTCCAGGCTCTCGTTCCAGCCGTGCCGGAGCGCGACCACCGGAAGACCCGCCGCGAGGCCCGAAGCGATGCCGGCGGGCGTGTCCTCGACGACCACGGCGCGGGGCTTCGGACGTCCGACCGCCTCGCTGGCGGCCGCGATCTCCTCGAGCGCCATCCGGTAGGGATCCGGGGCGGGCTTCTCCCGCTCCACGTCGTCGCCGGTCACCACCGCCTCGAAGAAGGAGGCGATCCCTGTCCGGGCCAGCACGAGCTCCACCATCCAGCGCAGGCTCGAGCTCACCAGCCCCAGCCTCCAACCGTCCTCCGACAGGCGGGCGAGCAGGGCGCGCGCGCCCGGGACGAGCTCGAGGCGCTCGTGCAGGAGCCCCTGGTACTCCTTCCGGAAACGCTCGCGGTAGCGTGGGGGGGCCACCCGGTCGACGAGTCCGGCCTCTTCCAGATACGCCCGCTCGACCTCGGCCTGGGGGCGTCCCATCACCGACCGGTAGAAGGTGCGGTCGGGAGCTCCCTCACATCCGAAGGCGGCCAGCGTCCGCCGGTGCGCCTCCTCCTTGAGGCCCTCGGTCGCCACCAGGACCCCGTCCATGTCGAGTAGCGCCGCGCGTCCGGCCGCCGGAGCCGTCACGAGCCGGTCCCTGACGCCGCGGCCGGGCGCATCCCGGCGGTCGAGCCCGCCGAAGCCGTGGCGCCGCCGGCCGAATCGGCCGCCAGCGAGTCGCGCGTCACGATCCCGACCGGCACCGCCACCCGGGCCGGCACGCTGTCGCCCCGCAGCGTGCGGGCGATGACGTCCATGGCCCGCCGGCCGATCCGCTCCGGGTGTTGCACCGCGTCGGCCTCGAGCGCCGTTCCGCGGGAGATCGCGCTCCGGGCCTCGGGGGTCGCGTCGAAGCCCACGATGACGATGTCCTTCCGGCCGGCGGCCTCCACCGAGGCGAGCGCACCCAGCGCGCAGTCGTCGTTGGAGCCGAAGATGGCGTCGATGTGGCGGCCGCTGGAGAGGAGGTCGTCCGTCTTCTCCTTGGCCACGTCCCGGAGCCCCCGGTCCACGGCGGGGTCCGCGACGATGCGGATCCCCGGGTACTCGGCCAGCCCCTCGCGGAATCCGGCCACCCGGTCCTGCACGCTGGTCACGGTGGGCTGGTCCAGGATCGCGACGTCCCCCTTTCCGCCCAGGCGCCCGGCCACGTAGCGGGCCAGCAGCCGCCCCCCCTGCCGGTTGTCGCTGGCGATGTGGGAGACCACGTCGCCGCCGTCGGCCGCGATGTCCACGGTGAACACGGGGATCCCGGCCTGGTTGGCCTCCTGCACGGCGCTCACGATGCCGCTGGAGTTCACCGGGGCGATGACGATGGCGTCCATGCCGCGGGTGATGAAGTTCTCCACCTGGCTCGTCTGCCGGGACAGGTCCCACTCGCCCGCCACCACGTGCAGGTCGATCGAGTCGCTGTCGGCCTCCGCCTCGAGCCCCTTCTGGAGGTCCTGGTAGAAGACGTGCGCCTGGGTGAGGAGGGTGACCCCCACCTGGGGCCGGCCGGAGCGCTCGCGCCCCGCGCAGCCGGCGGCCGCGCCCCACAGGAGGACCCCCGCGGCCAGCGCCACGGCCGGCCGGCGGCGCGTGACGCCCCTCCGGCCCGGCGGCGCCCCCTCCGCTCTCTCTCGCACGGCTCTCCCCGGCTTCCGCGCTCGATTCACTCTCCGCACTCCACCACCAGGGTCGCGATCTCGTGGGGCCGAAGGCGCAGAGTCGCCGTCCGGCCCGACACCGCCACCGGCGCGCCCGGGTCTTCCAGCAGGTTCGTGCGGGAGGCCGACCGGATCGGGCACGCCAGCGTCACGCGCGCGTCGGCCGGCTCGCCATGCCACTCGACCAGCCGCAGCACGTAGGCGTCGGAGTCCTCGGCGCGCTTGAGCCAGGCGATGTGCACGTTTCCCGGCTCGGCCGAGGCGAACGACCAGGCCCGTCCCAGCGGTCCGCCGTGCGACGGCTCGGCCGCGGCCACCAGCGGCACGTTGTAGGCCGCCGCCCGCCGCTCGATCTCCGCGTCGCGCCAGTCTCCGTCGTGCGGCAGCAGCTCGAAGCTCGTCCTCTGCCGACCGCGGTCGGCCAGCGAGTCCGGCCACGTGGGCGAGCGCAGCAGGCTCAGCCGCAGCGTGTGGCCGTGATAGTCCCAGCCGTACTTGTCCCGGGTGAGGAGGCTCACCCCCCAGCCTGCGCCCGAGACATCCGCCCAGCGCTGGCCGGGCACCTCGAACTTGGCCCGCTCGGCCTTCGTGCGCGGGGAGCCGGATCGCCCGATCGTGCCGTAAGGGATCTCGTAGGTGGCCGAGTCGGCGTCCACGGCCAGCGTGAAGCCCACCTTGAGCAGCTTGTGGGTCTCGTGCCAGTCGATGTCGCTGTTCACCTCGAGGGCGGGAGCCCCGCGCTCCAGCGCCAGGGTCTGGGTGAAGGTCGACGTCCCCCACGTCCGGGTCATCCGGATCTCGGCCCGCTCCGCGTTCGCGCGCGTGGACAGGGCCGTCACCTTGGTCACGGCCCAGTTCCTTCTCCAGTCGACCAGGTTCCAGGCGTCCCACTGCTCGGGCCGGTCGTCGAACAGCTCGAGCACGTTGCCGCGTCCCCGCGGGGCCAGGACCTCGCGGCCGGACGGCAGCTCGCGGATCGAGGTGATCTCACCGTCGGCCGTGTCCACCTGCACCCGCAGCCGGCCGTTGGCGATCCAGCCCGGTCCGGCCGAGGGCGCGGGAGCGGCGCGGCCGGTGGGGGCCATGGTGTCGGCGGGGACGTGGACGACCCGCGCCCCGAGGGCCGGCACGCTGTCCACCGTGATCCAGATGGTGTCGCCGGCTCCGCCGCCGGTCCCGATGCGGGCGGAACCAGCGGTGGCCGCGGCTGCCCGGCCGCCGCCGCCCGACGCCGGGGGCACCGCCACCCGCCCGCCGCGCGTCCAGCCCAGCGGGTTGAACACGACCACCGCGCGTCCCCGGCCCCGCGTGTCCATCCGGGCCGCCAGCCCCGCCATGGAGCGAGCGTCCAGCGAGTCCAGCGTGGCCCACGCCGAGTCGTAGCGCGCCATGGCGTGGAGGTAGATCTCGTGGATCCCCGAGCCGGGCAGAAGGT